>NZ_DCLL01000023.1 GCF_002321025.1 Acinetobacter lwoffii | reverse complement strand
ACGCCCTTCACCACCACCATGTGGATGGTCAACTGGGTTCATCGCCATACCACGAACGGTAGGACGAACACCACGCCAGCGTGATGCACCAGCTTTACCTAGTGAACGAAGGTTGCTTTCTGAGTTAGATACTTCACCTAACACAGCACGGCATTCAACGTGAATTTTACGCATCTCGCCTGAACGCAGACGAACGATAGCGTAAGAACCGTCACGACCCAACAGCTGAACTGAAGTACCAGCTGAACGAGCTAACTGCGCGCCTTTACCGATTTTAAGTTCGATGTTGTGAAGAGTAGAACCGATAGGCATGTTGCGAAGCGGCAAGCAGTTACCTGGACGAATTGGAGCATCGTTACCAGACTGTACTTTATCGCCAGCGCGAAGGCCTTTAGGAGCGATGATATAACGACGCTCACCATCAGCATACAATACAAGTGCAATGTGTGCAGTACGGTTAGGATCGTATTCGATACGCTCTACAGTTGCAGGAATACCATCTTTGTTACGTTTAAAATCAACTAGACGGTAGTGCTGCTTGTGACCGCCACCAACGTGACGAGTCGTGATGTGACCGTTATTATTACGGCCGCCAGTACGTTTTTTAGCTTCAACCAACGGAGAGTATGGTGCGCCTTTGTGAAGGTGATCGTGAACCACTTTCTCTACAAAGCGACGTCCTGGAGACGTTGGCTTACATTTTTGAATAGGCATAATTCTCGTCCTTATTCCGCTGTGCTTTCAGCGGTATCGCCCAAGTCAGCCATTTCAACATCTTGGCCAGCTTTCAGGGTGACGTATGCTTTTTTAACATCAGAACGACGTCCTAATGTTTTACCAAAGCGTTTAGACTTACCTTTAGTGATAGTCGTGTTAACTTTAACAACTTCCACACCAAAGAGTTGTTCCACTGCTTTTTTGATTTCAAGCTTGTTTGCATTTAATGCAACTTTAAACACTTGAACACCAGCAGTTTCACCTAAAACTTGTGCTTTTTCTGAGAATACAGGTCCTTGCAGGACTTGATAGATACGTTCGTTGTTCATCCGAGTTCTACCTCAATTTTCTTAGCAGCAGCTACAGACATAACAACTTTGTCGAACGCAATCAAGCTAACCGGATCGATTGCAGCAGCATCAACCACATCAACGTGTGGAATGTTGCGCGCAGCAAGATACAGGTTCTCATCAACAGCATCAGTAACGATCAATGCGCGAGTCGCATTCAAGTCGTTAAGTTTTGCAAGCAATTCTTTAGTTTTTGGAGCTGCAACAGCAAACTCTTCAACTAAAACTAAGCGATCTTGACGAACAAGTTCAGCTAGGATGCATTGCATAGCACCGCGGTACATTTTACGGTTTACTTTTTGAGACCAGTCTTGTGGACGAGCAGCAAAAGTTTTACCACCGCCAACCCAGATTGGGCTACGAATAGAACCAGCACGAGCGCGGCCAGTACCTTTTTGACGGAATGGCTTGCGACCACCGCCAGAAACGTCTGCACGTGATTTCTGAGCTTTTGAACCTTGACGGCCACCAGCTAAATAAGCTGTAACCACTTGGTGAACAAGAGCTTCATTAAATTCACGACCGAACGCAACTTCTGATAATTCAACAGCAGAGCCGGAAACAGTATTTAAATTCACGTTATTTCCCCTCAGGCCTTGATCGTAGGACGAACGATTACGTCGCCACCAGTAGCACCAGGAACCGCGCCTTTAACAACTAGAACTGAACGTTCTGTGTCGATAGCAACGATCTCAAGACCCTGTGTAGTTACGCGTTCAGCACCTAAATGGCCAGCCATTTTTTTGCCTTTGAATACGCGACCAGGAGTCTGGTTTTGACCAGTAGAACCTAAAACACGGTGAGAAACTGAGTTACCGTGAGTTGCATCTTGCGTACGGAAGTTCCAACGCTTAACACCACCTTGGAAACCTTTACCTTTAGATTGACCAGTTACGTCAACAACTTGACCAACTTGGAACAATTCAACGGTAAGCGTACCACCAACTTCACGACCTTCAAGATCAGCTTCTGTAGCACGGAATTCTTGAACTAGACGACCAGCTGCAACACCCGCTTTCGCGAAGTGGCCTTTCTGAGCGTTAGTTACGCGAGATTCGCGACGTTCACCAGTAGTGATTTGAATCGCTTGATAACCATCAGTTTCAAGCGTTTTGATTTGAGTGATGCGGTTAGGATCAACCTCAATCACTGTAACAGGCACAGAAACACCAGCATCTGTAAAGATACGTGTCATACCGCACTTGCGACCGACTAAACCAATAGCCATGTGCATAAACCTCTAAAAAAGCGGCCTAATTAACTTAGAGTGTTAATTAACCCGAAAGCCTTAACCCAATGCGATCTGAACATCAACACCAGCTGCAAGATCTAACTTCATCAATGCATCTACAGTTTTGTCTGTAGGTTGAACGATGTCGATCAAACGCTTGTAAGTACGGATTTCGTACTGGTCACGCGCGTCTTTGTTTACGTGTGGTGATGTTAAAACGTTAAAACGTTCAATGCGTGTTGGCATTGGAATTGGACCACACACTTGTGCGCCAGTACGTTTTGCGGTTTCTACGATTTCTTGAGCTGATTGATCAATCAGGCGATGATCAAAAGACTTAAGACGGATACGAATTCTCTGGTTAGACATACCAGTAAACTCCAAGCCAAATATATAAAGAATCACTCTTGACGCATCTCACCCCACTTTATATGGGCAAGTGTCAAGAGCAGTGAAATATCACTAAGGTCATGATCGATGCCACGACTGTAACGATAGTTAACTACTTTATTCGCAGTTAACCCCCTTCCTATTGAAGGGTCGCTTATTATAGCCATTGTTTAATGCATAAGCAAATCTCTTTTATGGTTTTATCCAAGTTTTCAATTTATGACTTAAAACAATAGTTTATTGTTTAAATACTAGGCAGTTTTTGCCAAAACATATTCTATAGCACGATTTAACATCTGATTTCCTTCAATAAATTTTTGCTTCGTGGTTTTTTTTAATTCAAATAAATTTTGCACATATTTTCCTGAAAATTGCGCAAGCTCTTCTTCATTTTCCAAAAACAATGCCAGGGTTTCCGGCGTGATTTCAGGATGAAACTGGAAGCCCAATACATTTCTGCCCAACTGGTACATCTGATTACGACAGGCTTCATTTTCTGCCAGATGGACTGCACCTTTGGGCAATTCAAATGTTTCATTGTGCCATTGCAGAATATTAAACTGCTCCGGCAGGCTAAAACACGTCTCTGGTAGATTCGCCACTCTGTGCACCGTGGTCCACCCCAATTCTTGTTCTGGATTGCGACTAACACCTGCACCCAAAGCATTTGCAATCAACTGCCCACCCAGACACAGGCCAATTGCTGGTTTACCATGCGAAAGATAGCGACGCAACCAGCGTTTTTCTATTTTTAACCAAGGGAAATTCGCTTCATCATTCACACTCATGGTACCACCCATAATGATCAGCAAATCCACTTCTTCCACTGCAGGCAGCGCCTCGATCTCCAAAGGTCGATCGACGGGTAAAGCAAAAAATTCAGTCGCTGTAATGTGCGCCTGATGCTGCTTTAAAAATTCATAACAACTACCAAAACCTTCACCAGCAATATGCTGAAAATAATGCACTTTTAAATGCGATTTCATGCTCCTCAACCTATTTTTTTAGCTATATAGATTTAGGTTTTGCAAAAATGAAGCCAACTTTTTATAAGACTTGTTGTTTTTAAACAATTCACAACGTAACTGGCAGTGAGTCACAGATTCTCTTAAGCTAGAGTAATATTTGATTACATTTGAGCGCATTCACGTGAAACAAGACCCTCAAACTCGCCTGATTCATGCACCACGAAAGGCTCCTCAAGCGATTTCCACCATTCAGCCTCCCCTCTATCGTGCATCGACGATTATCTTTAACAATACCGATGCCCTGTTTAATCGCCATTGGACCGATGACTATGACTATAGTTATGGCACGCATGGCACGCCTACGACCTTTACGCTGGGCGATAACATCGCACAGCTCGAAGGTGGTTTATATCACCTGCTCGCACCGAGTGGTTTATCCGCGATTAATCTCGTGAATTCTTGCTTTTTAAGCCAAGGAGATGAGGTTTGGGTGGCTGACAATATCTATGGTCCAAACATGGAACATTTACGCAATCTGGAAAAGCGTTATGGAATTACGGTTAAGGTCTACAATCCCATAGAGCTTGATACATTTCAGCCTACAGATAAAGCCAAACTGATCTGGCTCGAGGCTGCTGGCTCAGTCACCTTGGAATTTCCGGATCTGGCTGGTTTAGTGAAAAAAGCTCAGGCACACAATATTCTTACTGCGCTGGATAATACCTGGGGCGCAGGTCTGGCTTTTGATGCCTTTGATTTTAGTGAAGAGCATTTAAGTGTAGATATGACGGTACATGCACTGACCAAATATCCAAGCGGCGGGGGTGATATTCTGATGGGCTCGGTGGTTACGCGAGATAAGGCCCTGCATCACAAACTGTTCCGCGCACATGCCATTCAGGGCATTAGTGTTTCTGGTGATGATGTGGCACAGATACAACGCAGTCTGGCTTCGATGCAACTTCGCTATGAACATCAGTCGAAAAGTGCACTGGCATTAATGACATGGCTTCAACAGCAAGCCGAGTTTGTACAGGTGCTGCATCCTGCTGACCCGGACAGCGCAGGCCATCAGTACTGGAAAGAAATTTGCAAGCAAGGTGATAGTGCCGGCCTGGTCAGCGTGATCTTTGACAGCACATACGTAATGCAGGATATCCGGAATTTCTGTGATAGCTTAAAACTGTTTAAGCTTGGCTTTAGTTGGGGTGGCCCTGTCAGTCTGGTCATGCTATATAACTTAAAAGACATGCGTGTGCTGGAACATTCACACTTAAAAGACGGCTTGCTGGTTCGTTTCTGTATTGGACTGGAATATCCGGAAGATTTGATTCAAGATATTCAGCATGCACTAGAACAAATGAAAAAACTTAAAAACGAATAATAAATAACAGGAAAAGCTATGGGTAGACCAATTGTTATTGCTAAAAAAACTGCGGATACCACACAGGATATTGTGCTGCATTCCCAACTTGCCAATCGACATGGCTTGATTGCAGGTGCCACTGGTACCGGAAAGACTGTGACTTTAAAAGTATTGGCGGAGAGCTTTTCTCGAATTGGTGTACCTGTATTCCTCGCCGATGCCAAAGGCGATGTGTCCAGCCTGGCCAAAGCAGGTGAAAGCAGCCCCAAGTTTGATGAACGGATTAAAAGTCTCAATATCGAGTCCATTCCTTTTGCAGCCTCACCAGTGGTGTTTTGGGATTTATTTGGCGAACAGGGTCATCCGATTCGCACTACCATTTCTGAAATTGGCCCGCTGCTGCTGGCGCAAATACTGAATCTGAATGACACCCAGGAAGGCGTTTTATCTGCCGTGTTTCGGATTGCCGATGATCAGGGTTTATTGCTGATCGACTTTAAAGATCTGAAAGCGATGCTGAGTTATGTCTCTGAGCATGCGGCTGACTTTAAAGCTGAATATGGCAATCTTTCACCCGCCAGTCTCGGTGCGATTCAACGTAATTTGTTAGCACTGGCTGACCAAGGCGGTGACCAGTTTTTTGGCGAGCCGGCGCTGGATCTGATGGACTTTTTGCAGACGGATAGTCAAGGACGTGGCAATATCAATTTGTTGGCGGCTGACAAGCTGATGAATACGCCTAAGCTATATGCCACGTTCTTACTCTGGATGCTCTCCGAGCTGTTTGAACAGCTTCCCGAAGTCGGCGATCTGGACAAACCTAAACTGGTGTTTTTCTTTGATGAAGCCCATCTCTTATTTGATAATGCCAGCCCTGCCCTGCAAGAAAAAATTGAGCAGGTGGTGCGTCTAATTCGCTCGAAAGGTGTAGGGATTTATTTTGTCACGCAAAATCCGTTGGACTTACCTGAAAGTGTCTTAGGCCAGCTCGGCAATCGGGTTCAACATGCTTTGCGGGCTTTCACTCCCAAAGATCAAAAAGCAGTGAAAACCGCAGCAGAGACTTTCCGAGCCAATCCTGAATTTAAAGTCGATCAGGTGATTACCGAACTTGCTGTCGGTGAAGCCCTAATTAGCTGCCTGGATGAAAAAGGCATTCCGCAAATAGTAGAGCGTGGCTGGGTCATGCCGCCGCATTCATCCTTTACACCGATCTCGCTTGAAGAACGCAAGGCTCTCATGCAGCAAAGTATTGTCGCCGGTATTTATGAGCAGCCAGTCGATCGGGATAGCGCCCATGAAATGCTGCAAAACAAGGTCGCAGAACGCCAGCAACAGGCTCAGGCCGCCGAACTTGCCAAACAGCAAAGCAAGGAACAGGAAGCTCTTGCCAAGCAGCAAATTAAAGAACAGGAACGTCTGGCACGAGAACAGCAAAAAGAAGCTGAACGCGCAGCCAAGCAACGAGAAAAACTGACTCAGGATATTGTCGGCACCTTTGCCAAAAGTGCTGCCCGCAGCCTGGGCGGGAGTACTGGGCAGAAAATTGTGCGCGGCTTACTGGGTTCGCTGTTTGGCCGCAAATAATCACCCTCCTTTTCCGATCATCATCACACTTTTTATGGGATATTCTTATATCCCATAATTTTTTATGGTTTTATGACTATGCACTATTGTAAAGCCATTTTAAAAGATGTAAATTAAATGCATCTTTTAAAAAACATCTGTAGACGGCTCTCATGACTCCACAACATATCGAACTTGTACAAGCGACTGTTCCTGTTTTACGTGAAAACGGCGTAGCACTTACCACGTATTTCTATAACCGCATGCTGAACAACCATCCAGAGTTAAAAAACACCTTCAACATGGATCATCAAAGTACTGGCCGTCAACCACGTGCCTTGGCTGCCGCAGTACTTGCCTATGCTGAAAACATTACCAATCCGGGCGTTTTGGCCAAAGCCATCGAACGTATTACCACTAAACATGTCAGCCTGGATATTCAGCCGGATCAATATGCGATTGTCGGTGAGAATCTGTTGCACTCGATCAGCGAAGTTTTAGATGTACCCATGGACTCAGACCTGATCGCAGCCTGGAAAGAAGCGTATATGCAACTGGCAGATATTTTGATTGGTGTGGAAAAATCTAAATATGCCACTCTAGCTTCTGAAAATGGTGGCTGGGCGGGCTGGCGCGAATTTGAAGTGGCAGCAGTCAATGATACCGATGCAGGTAAAATCTTTACGCTTAAAGCTAAAGATGGTGCTGCGATTGCAAGTGCTGAAGCGGGTGAACATATTTCAGTACGTGTACAGGTGCCTGAACAGCACATTCGTCAACCACAACAGTTTAGCTTTGACCAGGCTCAAAACGAGCAATATCAAATTACTGTGAAAGCGGAAGAAAATCCAACCGCATTCTCGGTTGCACAGACCCTGATCAACCACTACAAAGTTGGTGATGTGGTCGAAGTGTCTGCCCCGCTCAAGCTTTAATTGCAAAAACGGTTTAGACTAGCATCAGATTCTGATTAAAAGCTCCATTCGTGGAGCTTTTAGCATTCAATTCTTTCATTTTCTAGCTGTTGATCTTATGCAACTCAATAAATTCACTGACTATGCGCTTCGGATCCTGATGTATGTCGCACAGCCACGTGATCTCCCTTATACCATTGCAGAGCTTGCCGAGCGCTTGCAGGTTTCACAAAATCATGCCATGAAAATCGTGCACTTTATGGCGAAACAGGATTGGCTGATCACCACACGTGGCAAAGGTGGCGGCATACGTTTAAATCCGGCAAGCCTGAACCTTCAACTGGGACAGATTGTGCGGATCCTGCAACGCGACAGCAATGTAGTGGAATGCAATAGCCCACCCTGCGTGTTACGTCCGATTTGTGGTTTAAAAAGTATTTTAGATGATGCGGTTGAACAGTTTTATAGCAGTCTGGACCAATATGTGCTTAAAGATGTGATTAGGCCACGAAATGCGCGTTTCAGTAGAAATTCTCCGATCGGCCTAGTTAATCTTTAAAGTCTTGCGGGTCAGGTCTTGTGACTTATTCTTGCGGCAAAGTTCGCTTGCCTGTGCGACTTCCTTTATAATGTTTCATTGTAGATCATTTATTGAAGTTGAGTTATGCACCACAGCAGAGGAAAATCCAAAAACAGTAAGACAGCCCATGCGCCTAAGCAAAAGATCAGCTATGAGAAAAAAGTTGATTCTGCCATTACTGAATATTCTGTGCGCGCACTCAACTGGCTACGCAAAGCCGAATTTTTAATGAGTGCACCCAAACTCAGTCTTTGTGTAGAAGATACAGGCTATGAAATTGCTTTTGCCGGCCGCTCGAATGCAGGTAAGTCTAGTGCGATTAATGCCCTGACTAACCAGAAACAGCTGGCACGTGCATCGAAAAAACCTGGCCGCACCCAGATGATCAACTTTTTCAGTCTGGGTAATCCGGATCAGCGTCTGGTCGACTTACCCGGTTATGGTTATGCGGCTGTGCCTGAAAAAATGAAACTGGTCTGGCAAAAAGAACTGGAAAACTACCTGATTCATCGCCAGAGCTTACAAGGCCTGGTATTGTTGATGGATATCCGTCATCCCCTGCAACACTTCGATGTGATGATGCTGGAATGGGCTTATTCCCGCCAGTTGTTCGTGCATGTCTTGTTAACCAAGTCAGATAAACTAAACCGTGGTCCTGCATCCAAAGCCTTGCAGGAAGTCAAAGCGGCATTGAAAAAGATGAAGCTGGATTTCTCGATTCAACTGTTTTCCTCCATGAACAAACAAGGTTTAGAAGAACTGGCCAGTGTCATGGGTGGTCGTTTGAACTTTACCTTAGATCAAGCGTCTGAATATGATCTGGACAGTATTCCTGAAGCATCAGCGCATGATTTGAATGAATCCGATGAACCGCTTGGAGAACTCGAGCTTAGTGAAACTGATTCAGAGCATATTACTGAAGTATCGATGCATGCTTTAAATGAAGCTGAAGAACCACTGAAATTGCTTGAGCAGGATCAATCCGAGCTTAAAGCGGCAGATGAGCTAAATCAGAATAAGCGTTCAGCGGATTAAGATCCATATCACCGCAATGGTCTGGGATTGTTCTTGATTTATTAAAACTTACCTTATAAAAAAAGCAGACCAATGGCCTGCTTTTTTTATTTTTTAAATGTTTTAGCTATCTGTAGCTTGAAGATCGGGTTCACGTGTATGCCGATCTACCACCACACTGATCATCATATCTCCCTGAACATTCACGACTGTGCGTACGGTATCCAGTAAACGGTCGATCGGTAAAAGAATGGCAATCGCCTCGGCAGGCAAACCGACCGATTGCAAGACCATAATCATGGTCACCATACCGGCACTCGGAATTCCCGGTGCACCCAAGGATGCAATCATCGCCGTCGCACAGACCACCAGCTGCTGCCCCAGACTGAGATCCAGCCCCATTAAATTGGCAATAAATAGAGCTGCAGCTGCTTCATACAGCGCCGTACCATCCATATTTAACTGTGTACCGAGTGGAATTACAAAGCCTGCAGTATGTGGACGCACACCTAAATTTTCCTGCGCGCATTTCATCGACAAGGGCATGGTGGCCGAACTGGAACTGGTGGCAAAGGCAGTAATCAAGGCAGCACGTGTGCCTTTAAAGAACGTGACCGGATCCATCTTGCCGAAAATCCACAGCAATAAAGGCAAAACCACGATGCCATGAAAAATCGTCGTACCGGTGACTACCGCAGCGAATTCAGCCAGACGACTGAGAACTGAAACATCTTCAGTGGCAATTAATTTAGCCAATAAGGCAAAAATACCGAGCGGTGCCAGTTTCATCACCCAGCCAATCATCAACATCATGATTTCAAAAAACTGGTGACTCAGCTTGCGCACAGTACGGAATTTATCTCCACCTGCGACTAGTGCTACACCAACAAATAGCGCAAAGACTACCACCGCCAAGACATTGCCATCGGCAAAGGCTTTAAACGGATTGATCAGGGTATTTTGAATAAAGTTGGTAAAGAAAGAAGATGGCGTGAGCGTATCCGGTGTTTGATGTTGTGCCATGGCATCCTGGAACATCAGTACATCGACGCCTTTGCCCACATCAAACAGATGCGCACACGCCAGACCTAAAATGAGCGCCAAGGTGGTGGTGGTCACACAACACATCAGGGTAATTTTCCAGGTACGGCTCAGTTGCCCACCCGCCTGCAGATTGGATACACCGACCACGATTGAGCTAAAAATCAGCGGCACTAACAGCATTTTTAACAAGCCAATAAAAATACTGCTGACAATACCGATGCCATATAAGCTGATATCAAAAAATGAGGTCTGCGGAAATATCGTCAATAGAAATCCAAACAGCACCCCCAATACGGCGGCAATTAGAATTTGCGTATTTAAGCTCATCTTTTCATGCATTTTTAATATTGATCTTAAGCCGCACTATGCCATGCGAATTCTACAGAATCGAGTAATATTTTATAAACGCGGCGTGAGGACATGATATCAAATGGCCATTTTCATCCGGCTTAAAAACAAAAAGCCGAATCAGGGATTCGACTTTTTGAGCAGGAAGAAAAATTACTGTGTTTCGATTTCACGTAAACGGATCAAGCCTTCCTGAGAGGTACTGCAGACCAGCTCACCGTTCTGCCACATCCGGCCAAAATTCAGGCCACGCGAACTGGCGCTTTGGGTGGCATCCATATCGTAAAGCATCCACTCATCCGCACGGAACGGTTTATGGAAGTACATGGCATGGTCAATACTGGCACATTGTAAACTTGGCGAGATATAGCTCAGACCATGTGGACGAAGCGCCGTGGTCATCAAGGTAAAGTCGGAATAGAAAGCAGCAATGGCCTGATGCAAAGAGATCTGATCAACTTCTGCAGCAATACGGTCATGCGTACGGATATAGTGCGCATAAGACGGTGCTTCAGGTTGAGGCTGGAATGGATTTTGCGGATTGACCGGGCGAATTTCCACATGACGATCACGGGTGAAGGACGCACGGACATTTTCCGGAATAAACTCAATCATTTGTTTGATCAGTTCTGCTTCATTTTTCAGGCTTTCTGCTGGCGGATATTCCGGCTCTGAAATCTGGTAATTGAGACCTTCTTCCTGATGCGCAAAAGACACCATACACATAAAAATAGTGCGACCATGCTGAATCGCACGTACTTGACGGCTGACAAAGCTCTTGCCGTCACGGATACGATCCACTTCATAAATAATCGGTGCGTTGACATCTCCGCCAAACAGAAAATAGGCATGTAACGAGTGTGCCGGACGGTCTGTGGTATAAGACGCAGCGCGGAGTGCCTGCCCTAAAACCTGCCCACCAAACACGCGCTTGCCCACCAGATTACGGCTGATTCCCCGAAAAATGTTTTCTTCTAACTTTTCCAAGCTGAGCAGCTCGACCAGTTCCTGTGTTAAGGCATTCATAAGCAACCTACGTAATATTGGAGATATCCCAAAATGGAAAAACAGATCTAAATAATTAATCTGGAATATTCTGCCACAAAATCAGACCGAAACTCTAAAGATTGCATGACTGTTCTGTCATACTGATGTCATAAGTGACTAGGAAAAGCATCTGCTTTCACGCTAAAATTAGCGCACTTCTGTTGAAGTTGTTAAAAAAAGATATATGGTTTCGCTTTGGAAACCCGCAAAAATAAATCCCCTCAGAAGTCCTGTGGTTTTGGTCAGTAAAATTAGGAGCAGCTATGTCCAAGAATGGCTTTGGTCAAATGTATCGCAAGCTTTCAAGTAAGCTACTTGATCTTGTGGTTACCCCTCATGTTCTTGGGGAAGTACCAAGTGAAGTGACAGCACCTGAACCTGATCAGACCGCGGCAGAATCGCGAAAGCTGGTCTGTTACGTTTTACAGAACCATTCGCGTAGTAATGCGTTGGTCGTCGATGCAGAAACCCGCCGTTTAAAGTTGCCAGCTGCGCTCGATCCAATGCAACTGGGCAATAGTAAGGAAAAAGCTTCGCTGCTGTTTTTACAGCATCATGATGAAAATAACCTGCTCAGCTCACCACCGCATGCTTTCCCGCCGCGCCTGTTACGCCTGATTGAAATCCTGGAACAGCATCCTGAACTGGATGTCGAACTGGTACCGGTAACAGTACTTTGGGGACGTGAGCCTGAAAAAGAAGATTCTTGGTTTAAGCTGTTGTTTACCGATACCTGGTCTACACCGAGCCGGGTCAAGCAACTGGTCAATATCGGCCTGCATGGTCGCCAGTCTTATTTAGAATTCCATGAACCGCAGTCTTTACGCGCATTGATTAACTTTGCCAAAGAGACGCATCCAAATTCAGCGCCAGCAACTTATATTGTCAGCACTTTAAATGATTACCTGGATGGTCAGCGTGAAGTCATTCTCGGGCCGGATCTGTCCGACCGCCGTAATGTGATGCATGGTCTGATCAAGTCACCAGATGTACAGGCGGCGATTCGCAATGACAGTATTCGCAGTAAAACCTCGATGCTGGAATCCGAACGTCGTGCCATCGGTTATCTGAACGAAATCGTTTCCGACTATTCTCATTCTACCGTACGTTTTGCCGACAAAGCACTGACCCGCTTATGGACCCAGCTTTATGACGGCGTGGAAGTGCATAATTTCAGTACCGTGCGTGAACTGGCCAAGGATTATGAAATTGTCTATACCCCCTGTCACCGCAGTCATATTGACTATCTGTTATTGTCATATGTGATCTATCGCCGTGGTTTGATGGTGCCGTATATCGCAGCGGGCGACAACCTGAATATGCCTTTTGTCGGCCAGATTTTACGCGGTGGTGGCGCTTTCTTTATTCGCCGTACCTTCCGCGGCAACGCGCTCTATACCACGGTCTTTAAAGAATATCTGTATAGCGTCCTGTCACGTAATACCCCGCTGGAATACTTTATTGAAGGTGGCCGTTCACGTACCGGTCGTTTGCTACCGCCAAAAACCGGGATGCTGGCAATGACCGTGCATGGTCATTTACGTGGCAAGTCCAAACCGATTGTGTTTGTACCGACCTATATCGGCTATGAACGCCTAATGGAAGGTGGTACCTATGTCGGTGAGATGAGTGGTAAGCCAAAAGAAGCCGAGTCTATTTTTGGAATTTTGAAAACCCTGCGCAAGATTGAACGCATTTTTGGCAAGGTACATCTGAACTTCGGTAACCCAGTGTTTCTGGATGATATTCTGAAACAGCATGGCGCAGAACATATCAAGATCGAAAAGAATGATGATCCGATTCCACAAGCCGTTTCTGATGCAGTGAATAGCTCGGCACAGGCCATTCTGGAAAATATCAACAGTGCGGTCGTGATCAATCCAGTATCGTTATTGTCTTTAATCTTGCTGGCTACGCCAAAACATACGCTGGATGAAGAGATCTGTATCAAGCAGCTAGATACCTATCGCACCTTGCTAGCTGCCTTGCCTTATGATGAGCGCATGCAGGTGACGCCACTTTCTGGCAAGGAAATTATTGCCTATGCGATGAAGCTGAAACTGATCAAGCGGGTCAAGCATGTACTGGGCGATATCATTGCCATTGAAGATAATCAGGCAGTTCTGCTGACGTATTTCCGTAATAATATTGTGCACACTTTTGTGCTGCCATCTTTGATTGCAGCCCTAGTTGAACATAACGGTACCATTCGCCGTCATGATGTCGTGAATATCAGCAGTACCCTGTACCCATTCCTCAAAGCTGAACTGTTTTTAAAATGGCATGAAGATGAGATTCAGGAT
The DNA here is from genome assembly GCF_002321025.1 of Acinetobacter lwoffii. Taxonomy (GTDB): domain Bacteria; phylum Pseudomonadota; class Gammaproteobacteria; order Pseudomonadales; family Moraxellaceae; genus Acinetobacter; species Acinetobacter lwoffii_Y. The sequence goes on along the minus strand of NZ_DCLL01000023.1, from coordinate 75,399 downwards.
CAGGTGAATGCGCATATTGACAGCTTAATTGCCTCAAAACTGATTACACAAGATGGTGAAAACCTGATTGCACCTGCACCAAATACAGAAGCACATCATCAGCTTGAAGTTCTAGCTGCACCAGTAACCCAAAGTCTGGAACGTTACTACATGACTTTGGCACTGATTACCCAACGTGGTTCTGGCAATATCTCGACCCGTCAGGTCGAAGAGCTCAGTTACCTGGTTGGTCAACGCCTGTCTGTGCTATATGAGTTCAACTCACCTGAGTTCTTTGACAAAGCCCTGTTCCAGAGCTTTATTAAAGTCTTAACCCAAAAAGGTTATCTGTGTACCAATGAAGACAATGCGATTGTCTTTGATGAACAGCTGACGAATGTGGCGCAATATGCAGATTTGGTATTGGATGAAGTGAAGTTGCAGATGTTGCATCACATCACCGACTTTACGGATGAAGAACTGAAAGAAGCTTTGGATGCAGTTGCGGCTGAACAAGCCAAGAAACGTGCGAAGCGGAAAAAGAAGTAAGGCTTTTTATTCCCTCTCCTTTCAGGAGAGGGTTAGGGAGAGGTAATTTCAAAAAGCCCTCCTCCTAACCTCCTCCCAGAGGGAGGAAGAACTTCAATCTACTGGATTTATTTTTTCATTAACTCCAAATAATCCTCATAACAATCTGGATGCTCTAACTCAAATCCCATTTTCTGCATTCGAGTCGCATAAAGTTTCTTACCTGTCACCTGCTCGCTTTCTACTTGCAGCAAAGGAAGTCCCATCTGTTGTTGGAACCATTGCAATATTTCATGCATTAATTTTGGCCGGTTATCAGTCACAATATAAGACCTTTCAGGATGTTCCACGTGAATCATATGTGATAAGAAACGTGATAAATCTTCAACATGAATCCGGTTGGACCAATGCAGATTCGGATATCTCAACATCGAGGCGGCCATTTTTTGCAGACGTGCAACTGAAGTACCGTAAATGCCGCTCGGACGAATGATGGTACATTGCTCAGGATAAGCAGCGAAATAAGCCTGCTCCATCTGCTGCAAGATTTTGCCCTGAGCATCAATTGGGTGAATTTCAGTTTCGTCGTCTACGATTTCACCGGAATTTTGCCCATACACTCGTGTCGATGACACCACCACAATCCGCTTCACCGGATGCTGTTTCAAGGCAGCCACAATAGGTTGAACCGAATCCAGATAAGTCTGCTGATAGCCTTCAACCGTACTTTGTTTTGGACTAAGTAATACATAGACCCAGTCAATCGGAGGAACTGCTGTTAAATCCAGTTGATGCACATCCTGAATCAGATGAGTTGCGAATGAATCTGTTTTGGGACTCTGGCTAATTGTGCTAATTTGATGACCTTGCTCAAATAGTTGTTTAGCCACACGTCGGGATGTTTTACCATAACCGATAAATAAAATATGCATTGAGCACCGAATCACAAATCTGGTTGAGGGGACATGGCTGCAGTCCATCAGTTACAAGGCGTTGGCAATGCCGCCGCTGCATTACTCGAAAAACTAAATATCTTCAATACTGATGATTTGCTTTTTCATCTACCACGTGACTATGAAGACCGTAGCACGATCATTCCTATGAATCAATTGAGCGTGGGACGCAGCTATCTGCTGGAAGGCATCGTTAAAGGTGTGGATTTTCCACCTGGCAAACGCAAATCCATGGCTGTGCTGCTGGATGATGATTTTGGCAAAGTCACTTTACGTTTTTATCATATTTATAAAGGCATTACCGACCGCTGCAAACTAGGTAACCGTTTAAGAATTTTTGGTGAAGTGCGGGTCGGTGCGCGCGGTCTGGAAATGTATCATCCCGAACTGCAAGTCATTACTGAGGACACACCTTTACCTCAAACCCAGCTCACCGCGATTTACCCTGCGACTGAAGGCCTGACCCAGCCAAAAATACGGGCCTATATTCAGCAGGCCTTGGCTCAATACAGCGATCATCTGCCTGAATTGCTACCAGCAAAATTTAGTAACGGTTATGCGCTGAAACAGGCGCTGGAATATATCCATCACCCGCCTGTCAACGCCAATATGCTGCAGCTGGCACAAGGCTCACATCCTGCACAGCAGCGTCTGATCTTTGAAGAGCTGGTAGCGCATCAGATCAGTTTATTGACACGTCGGGCTTTTATTCAGCAGGTCGAAGCGCCTTCATTTGCGCCCAGTCAGACCTATGCCAAACAGTTACTAGCCAGTCTGACTTTTGAAATGACCGGTGCGCAAAAACGTGTATCCAGAGAAATCGTGCAGGATTTAAAAAGCAATAAACCAATGTTGCGTCTGGTGCAAGGCGATGTTGGTGCAGGTAAAACCCTAGTGGCCGGTGTCGCAGCCTGCCATGCCTTAGAGGAAGGCTGGCAAGTGGCCTTGATGGCACCGACCGAGATTCTGGCCGAGCAGCATTATCTAAACTTTAAACGCTGGTTTGAGCCTTTGGGCTTAAATGTGGCCTGGCTTTCCGGCAAGCAGAAAGGCAAAGCCCGCGCCGCAGCAGAACAGGTGATTCGGGACGGGAGCGCCCATCTGGTGATCGGTACCCATGCCCTGTTTCAGGAAAATGTCGAGTTTGCCAAACTGGGTCTGGTGATTATTGATGAACAGCATCGCTTTGGTGTGGATCAGCGCCTTGCTCTCAGAAATAAAGGTCTGGATGGTATGTCACCGCATCAACTGGTGATGACCGCGACTCCGATTCCACGCACACTGGCCATGTCTGCCTATGGTGATCTGGATACCTCAGTGATTGACGAGCTGCCGCCGGGCCGTACCCCGATTCAGACCGTGACCATTCCATTAGACCGGCGCGAAGAAGTCTTGCAACGGATTGCCAGCAACTGTGCCGAAGGCAAGCAGGCCTACTGGGTCTGCACCCTGGTAGAGCAATCCGAAACCCTGGATGCTCAAGCTGCCGAAGCGACTTTTACCGAAATTCGCGAGCGCTTTCCTGCGTTGAATATCGGACTGGTACATGGCAAGATGAAAGCCGATGAAAAACAGGCGGTAATGCAGCAGTTTAAAAATAATGAATTACAGCTCCTGATTGCCACCACCGTGATCGAAGTCGGCGTCGATGTACCAAATGCCTCCATTATGGTGATTGAAAATGCCGAGCGTCTGGGCCTGTCTCAATTGCATCAGTTACGTGGCCGGGTCGGTCGTGGCGCCAAAGCCAGTTTCTGTGCGCTACTGTATAAACATCCGCTCTCGCAAAATGGTCAGGAACGCTTAAGAATCATGCGCGAAACCAATAATGGTTTCATGATTGCCGAGAAAGACCTGGAATTGCGTGGCCCAGGTGAGCTGCTCGGGACCAAACAGACTGGCGACATGAATTTCCGTGTGGCCAAACTGGAACGTGATGATCACCTGCTCAATCAGGCACATTATGTGGCCCAGCAGATGCTCAAGGATTATCCCGATCAGGCCGAAGCATTATTGCAACGCTGGCTACCGGAAGCACCGCGCTATGCCTATGTTTAAATTACTGCAACATGGAAAATCCTGGCTGACCCGCTTACAGCCCTGCCAGCTCTGTCTGACCGATCATCAGTCCATTCATTCAGTCTGTGAAGATTGCTGGCGACAATTACCCTGGGCACATCAAACCATTCAACGGCAGGAAATGCAGTTCCAGATTGCCTGCGACTATGCTTACCCGATGGACCGGCTGATTCAACTGTTTAAATATGAACAGAAGCTGCATTTGCAAAATTTACTGGCAGGTGTGCTGTTAAGTTTAGACCTGCCTAAAGTCAGTGCGATAGTACCGATGCCGATCTCGAATGAGCGTCTGGCTGAGCGCGGTTATAATCAATCTCTAGTGCTGGCCAAACATGTGGCAAAACAGTTGAATGTACCCATCTGGCAACCTGTTCGACGAATGAAACAACACTCGCAAAAGGGCCTAAGCCGGCTGGAGCGGATTGAAGACATCCAATCACAATTCCAGATCAGTACCATTTCCAAGCTGCGTTACCGTCGGGTGCTGATTATTGATGATGTGGTGACGACCGGCAGCTCGATTCGAGCACTGAGCCAAACACTTGAACAACTGGGCTGTCAAAAAGTTTATGCAGCCTGTCTGGCAGGTGCTCAAATCTGAAAATTTAAGCTTGGGCGAGTAACTGCGACTTCACCCAAGGAATCACAATTTCAGTGGTCAAGGGTGCGAGTCGTAGCTCTTTTTCATCCAGATCGACCCATTTCATTTCGGCAATTTCCGCTTCAATTTTTGGTGCTTGATCCAGACTTACCCAATAGACATAACTCACCAGTTGATGATCTGGTTCATTCGCCGTCTGGGTTTCAAAACGCCCAATGAATTGCTGAATCTGTGCCTGTGTGCCAATTTCTTCCTGAATTTCACGCAACATCGTTGCTTCTGGTGCTTCATTTGGCTCCAGCTTGCCACCAACCTGCATAAAGCAGGACGTCCCTTTTTTACGAACCACCAGCAGTTGCTGCGCTTCATTTAAAATAATGGCTGCAGCCACCGTAATCACTTTCATTTATTTTCTACAAATCATGCTGTGGACAGCTTATTTTACAAGATCGGTCTGATCGACCATACCCCATTTCGCTTCAGGCGGCTGATAACTTTCAAACTGGCGCAAAATATCATCCAGATTATCACTCACAATTAAAGCATCGCTAAAGCGCGCTTTGGTAAAACCTTTCTCAGTCGTCATATGGATAAATTTGAGTAAATCATCGTAAAAACCATCTACATTTAAAAAAGCACAAGGCTTTTTATGAATTCCCAACTGTGCCCAGGTCCATTGTTCAAAAATTTCTTCCAGGGTTCCAGCACCACCCGGAATGGCAATAAATCCCTGTGCCAGTTCCGACATGCGGGTTTTACGTTCATGCATATTATCGACCACAAATAGCTCGGTAATATGCGGATGCGCCAGCTCACGATTGACCAGCTGTCTTGGAATTACGCCAATCACCTTGCCACCAGCAGCCAAAGCACTATCAGCAACAATGCCCATTAAACCGGAGCGACCACCGCCATAGACCAGCGTCTGATGCCTTGCTGCCAAGGTTTGGCCAACCTTTTCGGCAATCTGGGCATAGAGAGGATCCGAACCCAGTGCTGAACCACAAAAAATTGCAATAGAATTCATCATTTCACTCTCCAATTGACGCTATATTGTACGAAATCGCTGCAAGCGCGCTTTTTCCAAAAATAACTGCTTAATATCAGTGTTTTTATTCAATTCCTTGTCTAAAATACACCCATTCCAATTCACATACTGCGCCAGGGAGAAAAGACAGCATGCTTGAAGCCTTTTACGCCACAGAGCGCGGTAGCTTAGAAGATATCACGATTAATGGTGATTTCGACCTGCATCCAGATTTAGTATGGCTTGATCTGATTGCACCTTCACAAGAAGAGCAGCAATGGATTCTAGATGCCTATGCGCAAAACTTACCGACCTTAAAATCGCTGGAAGATATCTCCTCTAGTGCCCGATTTTACCGTGATGATGACGGTATTTTGCATATCAGCACCTATTTTTTAACCAAAAATAAAAACTATCAGGTCGAGAATGAAAACGAAGATGAATCCAGCATGCTGGCGACGGTACAAACCGTAGCATTCATTCTGCATAAGGACCGTCTTTTTACCTTGCGTGGCGAAAAGCTGGTGGCTTTTCGTGCCTTCCGTGCCCGTGCGCGCCGCAATGATTATGAAATCGATTATAAAGATCCGACCTGGATTTTATTGGGCCTGCTCGAAGCCAAACTGGATGAGCTGGCCGATATTCTGGAAGATGTACATAAAGATTTAGAGAAATATTCAACTGAAGTGTTGAATAACCGCCATCGTGAGCAGATTCTTGATCTGGATGACATGATTACCCGACTAGCTCAACTGGAAGATATGCTCGGTAAAGCGCAGCTCTGTCTGATCGATTTACGTCGTGTTCTGACTTTCCTGTCTCGTCCACGCGCCTTAGGCAGTCATATTTATGATGCGGATATCCGAGAACTTAGTGAAGATGTCCGCTCGCTGGTTGAACATGATGCCTTCCTGTTTCAGAAAGTGCGCTTCCTGCTCGATACCACGTCCGGATTCATTAACACGGAACAGAACGATACGATTCGTCGATTCTCGATCCTGCCAAGTATGCTTGCGCCACCGATGCTGATCGCCAGTATTTATGGCATGAATACCGAAGTTCTGCCTTTTGCACAAGGCACCATGAGCTTCATTATGGTCAGTATCATTTTGATCGGCTTTTTGATTGGGCCATTGATTTACTTTAGATGGAAGAAGTGGATTTAATTTCTTCACCCTCTCTCTAACTCTCTCCCATAGGGAGAGAGGACTTCCAATATTTATTGAGATAGTAGTTTTTAAAAATATCATTTCTATCCATAAATTTAGAGAGGAAGTTCCCTCTCCTTTTAGGAGAGGGTTAGGGTGAGGTCATATTTTAATCCTTCCTAACGTCCTTTTGATAAAGGAAGGAATTTACTTTTAAAATGTATCAACAATAAAAAAAAAGCACCTTTCGGTGCTTTTTTATTTTTTTATTTACTGAATGATCTGTAAATCATCCTGTAGATGACAGGCCTGAATGATATTCATCATTTTAGCAGGAACAGCTTTAAACTGTAGTCCTTGCGCTTGAGGAGTTTGGCGCAACCAGCGCACCAATACCGCCAAAGCCAAAGTACTGCCACTTTCAAGCCCAGCCAAGTTGACCACAAGCGGAAATCTGGTCTGGGATTGAACCACACGCAGACCATTTAGGTAATAGTCCTGCGCATTGGCATAGTCAATCTTGCCTGAAACCTGCAATTCCTGATCCTTGAATACAATCACGGCTCACCTATCTGATTATTTCTTGTCGATTGCAGCTTCTGCATCCGGTTTGAAGTTAGCAATAGCTTTATCTATGTTACCGCCATTACGTTTGACTGTCGCAGCAAACTGGTTACGGAATTGCAAACCTAGATCGATACCCGATACGTTGATGTTGCGGATTTTCCATTGTGAGCCTTTGTCCACCAGCTGAAACGCTACCGGAATTTTTTCGCCTTTATTATTAAAGTCGATGGTTACAACAGGGTTTTTGCTATTGCTAGCCTTGTATGGACGCACGCTATAGGTCTGATTGCTGAACTTGGAAAATGCAGAACCATAATTTTCAATGAGCGTTTCACGGAAATTCTTTTCAAACTGGGCGCGTTGTGCAGCAGTACTATACTGGTTCGTCGCATAAGTCCCCATCACAATACGCGTGAAAGACTGTGAATCAATGTATGGATCCAGATTCTGGCGGACAATCGCTTTGACCAGCGCTGGATTGTTCTGCAATTTTGCGTTATCAGCTTTGAGGCGCTCAATCAAACCATCTGCCACTTTTTTAATAAAAGCAGGTGGCGCTTCAGACGGTGCAGCAAACACTGTACCAGCAACCATTGTTGAAAGAATGCTTGCTGCAAGCGTTTGTTTTACTAAAGTCTTCACTGAAATCTCCTCAATCTATTATTCAACAAATGCAGGTTCTGCATCAGTCGATTCTGAAACTGTCGCCTGTTCTGGGGCAGTTTCTTGACTATCCGACGATTTACCGGCACCGCCAGTAATGAACTTCGTCACTAAATCTTCAATTTCCATGGTGCCTTGGGTATTGGCAATCTGATCACCGCGTTTCAAATAGTTCAGACCACCACCTGGAATAATTTTCAGGTATTTTTCACCCAATAACCCATTGGTCGCTACCATAATATAAGCATCCTCATCAATATTGGTGATGGATTTCATGTTAGCTAACAGTTGTTTTTCCATGTCTTTTTGTTGCGCAGGGGTAGCAGCAGTATAGTCCGAACTATAACGTAACTCTTCCAGTGCTTCCTGCTGAACCTGCTTTAACTGTTCAGCATTAAACGAGGTCAATGAGCCATCCAGGGTCATATGCACGGTCGCCAGACGAGTTACAGGGTCCAGGGTAATGTCATCCACCTGCCCCACTTTCACACCACTTAATGCCACTTTGGCACGTGGCTTGATCCCATTTACATTTTCAAAAGTCGCTGTCATTTTATAGCTGTCGGAAATATTGTGTCCGACCAGACCACTGACACGCATTGCTAGGAAAAATAAGGCAATACCAAACAAAATAACAAAAACACCAACGGCCAGCTCACTAGTACGTGATTTCATTAAACACCTCCGAACATGACCGCAGTCAACACAAAGTCAAAGCCTAAAACGCACAGCGAAGAATACACGACTGTACGCGTTGTAGAAGTTGCAATACCTTCCGATGTCGGGACACAGGCATAGCCTTGATACACCGCAATCCAGGTACACATTAATGCGAATACAAAACTTTTAATAATGGTGCCATTCAAGACATCTTTATAGAATTGCACGCTGCTTTCCATGCCGCTCCAATAAGCGCCTTCATCGGCACCCAGGAAATCTACCCCGACCATTTTACCGCCCATAATGCCAACTGCGGCAAAGATGACGGAAAGCATTGGCAAGCTAAAAATCCCTGCCCAAAGACGCGGCGAAATCACCCGCTTCAATGGATCGACACCGATCATTTCCATACTGGACAATTGTTCAGTGGCTTTCATCAGGCCAATTTCCGCAGTCAAGGCTGAACCGGCACGTCCTGCAAATAGCAAAGCCGCGACTACAGGTGCTAATTCACGCAGCAAGGTCAACGCGACCGCTGTTCCTAGCATTGACTCACTACCAAAGGTCGACAAGATGCTAAACATCTGCAAACCAAGCACGGCACCAATAAACAGGCCAGAAACCACAATAATCAGCAGGGACAATACCCCAACCCGATACATCTGATAAATAAACAGCTTTACGCCAAGCCAGGTCGGCATGGAAAATAAAATCTGCAACAGCATCAGGGTCGCGACCCCAATCCCCTGTACACGTTCAATAACGCGTCTACCTAATGCGGCAATTGCATTCATGAACGTACCTCATCACTTAAGTAAGCCCGATGACTAAACTGATAATCGACTGGACCTTCCACCGAACCCGTCAGGAATTGCTGTACAAAAGCAGACGGATGCGCTTTCAGCTCTGCTGGTGTGCCCTCGCCCTGAATTTTGCCTTCTGCCACCACATAGATGTAGTCTGCAATCGATAAAGTTTCTGCAACATCATGCGAGACAATAATCGTGGTCAAGTCTAGTGCTTCACGTAATGAACGGATCAGACGAGTCAAAACGCCCATCACAATCGGATCTTGTCCGGCAAACGGTTCATCGTACATGATCAGCTCAGGATCTAGCGCAATCGCACGGGCCAAAGCCACGCGTCGGTTCATACCACCGGATAGTTCAGATGGCATCATCTGTTCTGCACCACGTAAACCGACTGATTCCAGCTTCAGTGCCACGATTTCCTTAATCAGATGTTCCGGCAATTTGGTATGTGCCCGAATCGGAAATGCGACATTTTCATACACGCTCATATCGGTAAACAAAGCACCGCTCTGAAACAACATACCCATCCGTGCACGTGCTGAAAAAAGTTCGGAACGTGACATCGAGGCAATATCTTTGCCGTCCAATAAAACCTGACCATGCTCAGGAACCAGCTGCCCACCAATCAGTCTTAATAAAGTGGTTTTACCAGTACCGGATGGCCCCATAATGGCGGTAATCTGCCCACGACGAATATTTAAACTCACGTCGTCATAAATCACGCGCTCACCCCTCTTGAAGCTCAGATTCTTGACTTCAATCAGAGATTGAGTATCTCGCGCTGTTTGATTTTTCATAGCTGAGTTTATTCCTGCATTTTTTCAGCATGCATACTATAAAGGAACGAAGTTCAAAATGTTAGCAGTTGAAAAAGATGGTCTAATATCATAAAAAAATAACAACAATAGATTATTTCGAATTTTTTATAATAAAAATATGTACTTAAGCTTGATTTAGGTACATTGATTAATTAAAAAAACTGTATAGATAATAGATAATATTACATAAAATCAAAGTCAATGCGATATATGGCATATACACCTCTATCAATTGAGATCGAAGAGCTAAGCTTTTCATATGAATAGTTATCATAACCCTGAAAAAATATGATTTAGTAGACATTTTACGTTAAAAAGCAAAAAACTCAATGCATAAAAAAACCGGTATTTCTACCGGTTTTTTATCTTCATCTAGCGATTAAAATTAGTCGTTAAACTTACGACGTGGACGATCTTCACCACCGAACGAACGTTCACCACGTGGTTTGTCATCAAAGTTGCGACGTACTGGACGATCACCGAAATCACGTTTCGGACGGTCATCACCAAATGAACGCGCTGGACGATCACCGAAACCACCTTCACGACGTGGAGCAGGACGATCACCAAAATCACGTTTTGGACGATCACCATAACCACCTTCACGAGCTGGTTTGTAATCTACACGGTTGCCACGGTTGTCATCATTAGAGCGAGGACGGTCACCAAAACCACCTTCACGACGTGGAGCTGGACGATCACCAAAGTCACGCTTTGGACGGTCATCAAACGAACGTTGTGGACGATCACCAAAACCGCCTTCACGACGTGGAGCTGGACGATCACCAAAGTCACGCTTTGGACGGTCATCAAACGAACGTTGTGGACGATCACCGAAACCGCCTTCACGACGTGGAGCTGGACGATCACCGAAGTCACGACGTGGACGATCTTCGCCAAATGCTGGACGTTCGCCACGAGGTTTGTCATCGAAGCTACGACGTGGACGATCATCACCGCCTTCACGACGTTTGAAGTTGCTTTCGCCTTCAAAACGACGACCACCACCGAAACCACCACGACCGCCATCACGACGACCGCCATCACGGCCACGACCGCGACCAGCGCCATCACGGCTACCACGTGCAGGAGGTGGAGATGGCTCAAGACCTTCAATTTCAGATACGTTTAGACGCGCATCAAGGAAGTCTTCTAAAGCACGGATTTTACCGCGTTCACGGTAAGTCGCCAAAGTAATGGCTTTACCAGTACGACCCGCACGACCTGTACGACCGATACGGTGTACATAGTCTTCATTCTTCATTGGAAGACCGAAGTTGATGACGTGTGAAATTGTTGGTACGTCAAGACCACGCGCTGCAACGTCAGTTGCAACCAAAATCTTCGCACGACCTTCACGGATGCTACGTAAACGACGGTTACGAACAGTTTGTGGCATAGCACCGTGAAGTGCTACAACTGATAGACCTGCTTCAGCAAGTTCTTCAGCCAACATATCTGTGTCTTCTTGAGTTGACGCAAATACAACTGCTTGATCAACGTCTTCTTCGTTCAACCAGTGAGTAAGAAGTTTTTTCTTGTGCTCGAAACCGTCAGTCCAATGCAAAGTCTGAGTAATATCAGTATTTGTAGAGTGACCAGTTTCGATCGAAATACGCATTGGATCATTCATCATGCGTTCTGCAAGTGTAATGATACGTGGTGCAAAAGTCGCAGAGAACATAAGAGTTTGTTTGCGGTTTGCAGCCAACTCACCAATTGCTTCTAAGTCTTCAGAGAAACCCAGGTCAAGCATACGGTCAGCTTCATCAACGATTAACGCGTCAACTTTATCCAATTTGATTTGACGACGATTCACCAAGTCAAGTAGACGACCTGGAGTTGCAACAACAACTTGCGCGCCTTTTAACTGTTGAATTTGCTTACCGAAAGGCATACCGCCCATGATTGCCGCAATACGCACGCCTTTCATGTGACGTACAAATGCAATCGCGTCTTGACATACCTGTTGTGCCAATTCACGAGTTGGTGAAATCACCAAAATATTCGGTTGAGTAACCGCTTTCATACGGTCTTTAAACGGTACTAATGTATCTTGGTTTGCCAACGCATTTAACGTAGGCAGTAAGAATGCAGCAGTTTTACCAGAACCTGTTTGGCTTGACACAAGAAGGTCTTTGCCTTCAAGCGCAGCTGGAATCGCTTGTTCTTGTACAGGAGTAGGAGTAGTAAAGCCTAAAGCGTCGAGAGCCTGGGTTAGAGATTCATCGAGGGAAAAATCAGCAAAAGTTTTGCTCATAGAGAGTATTCACCCTGAAATGGGTGCTCCATTTAATAAATAACAATTATGGACATCGGCAAAAAGCGGCACAGCAAATAATGCTGAAAATATTAGGATTCAGCAGCGATCCGAGTAACGACGATGTGGATATAACGCACGCATGATTACGGCCGCAAACCTGAAGGAATCGCTTAAGCGATTGGGGCGCGAAGGATATGTCCTCTCTATGGACAGCACGCGCATACAATGATTAGAAGATAGTGTTCAGGTAAAGAACAGAAATTAAGTGCGTGGCAGAATTATAACAGAATATTCCACAATGTCATTAAGTTTTAAAACTAATTTCCCTTATTCTTAATTTATCTATATATTTCTAATACTTAAAATATAATAAAAAATGTAACAGGTGGTATAAAAAGTCACTTTTCGCCAATTCACCTGATATTTCCAGTATTCAAGCAAAGATCAACAACTTTATATCAGTAACTGGTGACCTAGATTCCCATGCATAAAAAAGGCATCCCGAAGGACGCCTTTTCCCAATATTAGATCTGATTCATCTAAACCCGATTATTTTGCTGCTTCGCCCCAAGCAGGAACAACTGCTTGCATTAAAGGCTTAAGCATTTTCATTGAACAAGCCAAAACTTGACCATTTTCCATAGAGTCGCTACCACCACGTGCATCAACTACAGTACCGCCTGCTTCTTTCACGATCAATTCGCCAGCTGCGATATCCCAAGGCTTTAAACCAAGTTCGAAATAACCATCGAAACGACCTGCAGCAACATAGGCTAAATCCAATGCTGCAGAACCTGAACGACGATATTGCGCGCCAGCTTCAGTTACGTTTAACAGGGTTTGAAAATGGTTCTTGGCATAAGACACAACTTCGCCATTACGCTTGGCACGATAAGCGTGACCAACAGCCATAAAAGTATTTTCCAGGCTGTCTTTAACATTCACACGAATACGGCGCTGGTTCATCATGGCACCACGACCACGACTGGCAGAGAATAGCTCATCTTTCACCGGGTCATAAATCACCCCGTGTTGAGTAATGCCTTTGTGCTGAACTGCGATAGAGATACAGAAATGCGGGAAACCGTTAATGAAGTTTAAAGTACCATCTAGCGGATCGATCACCCAACACCAATCGGCGTCATGACCTTTACCTTCCTGATAGCCAAACTCTTCACCAAGGAAACTGTGATTTTTATAGCTTTTACGTAGGGTATCGATGGTCAACTGTTCCAAATAACGATCTACACGCGTTACCGGACCATCAATTCCTTTTTCTTCGACTTGTAGATCGAGTTTATGACGATTCTGATGCGCTTTTAAAAGCTCTTGACCAACTAACTGAGCCGCACGCGCAGCCATCACCACCATAGGTTCCATTGAACACCCACTACAAATTTGAAGACACTGATAAAGAATAATGCATAAAAGCCCCGATATCTTAGCAAATATCGGGGCTTTTTTGGGAAAAATGTGTCTAAAATTTTTAAGATATTATGACAAGACGCTTTGCCCCAGGCTGGACCAAGCCTGATTGATCGATTTTTCAATGCCTTGCGCATCCAGACCCGCTTGCTGCAACATCTGTGCATGGGTCGCTTGCGCCATAAACGTATCATCCAGACCCAGATTCAACATCGGTTTGACAATCTGTGCTTCTGCCAGATATTCATTCACGGCACTACCTGCACCGCCCATCACTGCATGTTCTTCCACCGTGACAAACAGACTGGTGCTTAAAGCGAGATCATCGAGCATTTGAGTATCCAGTGGTTTGACAAAACGCATGTTAACCACACGCACGCCAATCTCATGTTTCACGGCAAATGCTTCAGCAGCGTCGATTGCGGCCTGTACCCGGCTACCAAAGGCCAGCACAGAAATATATTCGTCATATTGCCCATTAAAACTGGCTACGATTTCCGCCTGACCGATCGGAATCTCAACCATCTTTTGCTGAATCTCGACGCCCAGTCCATTGCCACGCGGATAACGTACCGCTGCCGGTCCTGGATACAAATACGCTGTATGCAACATTTGACGGCATTCATTTTCATCTTTTGGCGCCATGATCACGATATTCGGGATAGTACGCATATAGGCATAGTCATATGCACCGGCATGCGTCGGGCCATCTTCACCAACCAGACCGGCACGATCAATACCGAAAGTAACATCCAGATTCTGCAAAGCCACGTCATGTACCAGTTGATCATAACCGCGTTGCAGGAAAGTCGAGTAAATTGCAACCACCGGCTTCAAGCCTTCACAAGCCATACCGGCAGCCAAGGTAACCGCATGCTGTTCGGCAATCGCGACATCAAAGAAACGTTCTGGATATTCTTTGGCAAATTTGACCATGCCTGAGCCTTCGCACATCGCAGGTGTGATTGCGAGCAAACGGGCATCTTGTGCTGCTTCATCGCAAAGCCATTGTCCAAATACATCCGAATATTTCGGTGCAGTATTGCTGGCGGCAACGGCGTTGATTTTGCTAATCGCGTGATATTTGATTTGATCGGATTCTGCCGGAGCAAAGCCTTTGCCTTTTTTAGTATAGACATGAATCAGGCGTGGGCCTTTACGCTTTTTCAGCGCATTAAAGACATGCACCAGCTGTTTGACATCATGACCATCGTACGGGCCAAAATAGTCAAAGCCGATGGCTTGGAATAAGTTATCTGCAGCATCGGTTGCTGCACTGTGCAAACGCGAGTTATACAACCATTCTGGATGTGGCTGTACATATGCCTCACCCTGCTCGGTAACATTAACGAACTCACCGCGCTCCCAAATGGCAGCCAGATGTTTGGCAAAACCACCGGTACTGCAAGAAATCGACATATCATTGTCGTTCAGCACCACCATCAGATCAGCACTGTGTGCCACGGCATCATTCAAAGCTTCAAAAGCCATACCTGCCGTCATGGCGCCATCGCCAATAATCGATACCACTTCACACGGCTTGTTCTGATAACGACGTGCCAGCGCCATACCTAGGCCAGCAGAAATCGCCGTCGAAGAATGCCCTACCCCAAAGGTATCAAATTCAGATTCTTCACGAGCCGGAAACGCAGCCAGACCATCTTTGGCACGAATCGTGGTGAGCTGTTCACGACGACCAGTCAACACTTTATGCGGATAGGCCTGATGACCTACATCCCAGATCAGGCGGTCATGCGGTGTATTAAAGCAATAATGTAAAGCCACGGTGAGTTCAATCACACCGAGATTGGCACCAAAATGTCCGCCACTTTGCCCGGCAGCATACAAAATGAATTGACGTAACTCATCCGCCACTTGTTCTAGCTGGCTTTGCTCGAGTGCACGCAGTTGCTCAGGATGATTGATCGCATCAAGCAACGGTGTTACAGGGCGTTGAGTTGGGATTTCTGTATACAGCATATTATGGCAAAGCCTTCTAAAGCCTGGCAAATCTAAAGCTAGGTCAATGGGGAGTACCCGATCATATAGCTGAATTGTAGCAGCTTCAATTCAGCTACGCTTCTAGCGATGCAATATTAAACAATGATCTCGTCGGGGTGAAAAAATTGCAGCCTACGATTATCCTGAATAATCTTACTATTTATCAACTATTATCGTTCGCTTTCTACAAAAAAGAAAATCTATTGCAGAATTTCGACTTTGCAATTCTACCAATGTTCAATCATTACGCTATACTTTAGCCAATTTCAGGATTTAACGGGTTCAGCTGTGCCAATCGAATTTGTCGCAACGTCAAGATTACCTACCGCTCACGGTGAATTTAAAATTACTGTATTTCAAGACCCTGAGACTGGCGAAGAACATGTCGCACTTTCCAAAGGACTTGAAGAAATATCAGATGAGCCTGTAGTGGTGCGTGTGCATTCTGAATGTTTAACCGGTGATGCCTTTGCTTCGCTCAAATGCGACTGTGGCCCGCAATTGCAAGCGACTTTAAAACTGATCAATGAATTGGGCCGCGGGGTCATTCTGTATTTGCGTCAGGAAGGTCGTGGCATTGGCCTGACCAATAAAATTCGCGCTTATGCTCTGCAAGATCAGGGACATGACACCGTAGATGCCAATTTAATGCTGAACCTGCCCGCAGATGCACGCCAGTATGATATGTGTAGCATCATGCTGGATCATTTACAGGTGAAAGCAGTACGCCTGGTGACCAATAACCCTTCTAAAATTGAGGCTTTAAAAGCCCAGGGAATTAACGTGATCGATCGTGTGCCTTTGACTGTGGGTTTAAACCCTTTTAATGAACAATATCTCAAGACCAAGCACGAACGCATGGCACATCTTTATAAAAAGGATGATTTTTAATATTTTTAAAACCCTGTCCTACCTTATTTTAACTTAACCACTCCAAACCTCCCTTTCTTGCGCTTCGACTTAAAGCAATGCTTAAGTCTTGCTCGGGGAGGTTTTCCCTATCTTTCTTAAAAATGGGGTTAGGGGAAGATTAAATCGTCATCGAGAAAATCCGGTTCTCCGGTATGCGTCGCTTTAAACGTAAATCAAAAGCCATACAAATATTGCGTACAAATGGTTTCCCTTTCTCCAGAATCGTGACTGACGAGTCTGAAAATTGAATCAAACCATCCTGTGCCATTTCGTCAAGCTGTTCCAAAACCTCATCAATTTCAGGGAAAAGCATCTCGGAATTTTCCCATGAGGTGCTAAAGCTGCACATCAAATTTAGAATATGTTGCCGGATGATCAAATCTTCCTGATTTAAGACATGTCCTTTAAATACCGGAATTTCATTGCGCGCCAGGCATTCATAATATTCTTCAATGGTTTTCACATTCTGCGCAAAGCTGTACCAGCTATCACTGATTGAAGAAATGCCTAGCCCAATCATCACCTGGGTTTTAGAGGCTGTGTATCCCATAAAGTTGCGGTGCAATGTTCCCGCTTGAAAGGACTGGTACATCGCATCTTTCTCTAAGGCAAAATGATCCATACCGATTTCATGATAGCCATGTGCCAGAAGTTTCTTTTTACCCGCTTCATAGCATTCCCGTTTGATCGCATCTTTGGGCACATCGGCATCTTTAAAACCGCGCTGACCATTACCTTTAATCCAGGGCACATGTGCATAGCTATATAAAGCCAGACGGTCCGGCAAGAGCGAATTGGTTTGTTCAATAGTATTTAAAACATCATCCAGACTCTGAAATGGCAGACCAAAGACCAGATCATGGGAAATCGATTCATAGCCAATTTCTCGCGCCCATTCGGTCACCTGTTTAACATTTTCATAAGGCTGAATCCGGTGAATCGCCTTTTGCACGGTTTCGTTATAATCCTGCACACCATAACTGACCCGACGAAAACCCAGGTCATACAATCCCTGCAAATGTTCACGCGTAGTATTATTGGGATGACCTTCGAAACTGAATTCATACTCAGGCGCTACGTCTGCTTTGGCCAGAATGCCTTGAATTAGTTGAGCCAGATGTGCCATTGAAAAAAAGGTCGGCGTTCCTCCACCAAAATGAATCTCTTTAATGGTGGGCTTTTCTTGTAATAACTCGCAATATAGACCCCATTCTTTCAGCAGTGCCTGAATATAAGGTTGTTCGACTTCATGGCGTTTGGTCACGCGCTTATGACACCCGCAGAAGGTACACAGGCTTTCGCAAAATGGCAGGTGGATATACAAGCTAATGCCTTCGCTTTGATTGGATTCATCAAAAGACTTTTTTAGCGTTTGCTTCCATTGTTCCAGCGAGAAATTCTGCTCTTCCCAATACGGAACAGTGGGATAACTGGTATAGCGTGGCCCGGGAACATTGTATTTTTGAATCAGGGAATTGACCTGTACCGACATGAGACCCACCTATTACCATCGAGAAATGCTCAAGCCAATGAGCGCTTGTGAGTTATTGTGCTGAGCTTGAAAAAAGAATTCAACCTAGCCATTTAGTCGGATTTAATGATGCATTCTGCTTATGAATAGTGGAATGTAATGTCTGGGCTGATGAATTGCATCACCAAATTAGACCTTAATCTTTGACTGATTTTATGCTTTGATGTCGTTAGTTTTTTATTTCCCTACGAGGGCTCTGATGCAGCATCCTACATCTACGGATATTCAACACGTTCGTGAATTTCTCCTCGACTTGCAGGCACGGATTTGTGCAGCATTAGAACAGCAGGAACGTGCTGGCGGCGGTACGGCCGAATTTATCATCGATGACTGGGAGCGTCCAGAAGGTGGTGGTGGCCGTTCACGTGTTTTGCAAAATGGTACGGTGATTGAAAAAGGAGGGGTAATGTTCTCCCACATCAACATTTCCAAGCTACCTGCTTCTGCGACCGAACGCCATCCCAATATTGCCGGTGCCAAAGCGCAAGCGATGGGGGTATCACTGGTCATCCATCCAAAAAACCCGAATATACCGACTTCGCATGCCAACGTGCGTTTATTTGTGGCTGAAAAAGAAGGCCAAGATCCGATTTGGTGGTTTGGTGGCGGTTTTGACCTGACCCCGTTTTATCCGAATGATGAAGATGTACTGTCTTGGCATCAAACGGCGCATGATCTATGTGCGCCATTCGGCGAAGAGGTTTATCCTGAACATAAACAATGGTGTGATGATTATTTTTATCTGAAACATCGTGATGAACAGCGTGGCGTTGGCGGCTTGTTTTTTGACGACCTGAATCAATGGGATTTTGAAACCTGTTTCCAGTATATGCAGGCTGTAGGCAATGGATATCTAGAAGCCATTCTGCCGATTTTCCAGCGCAATCAGGATAAGCCTTATACCGAAGCACAACGCGAGTTTCAGTTATACCGTCGCGGCCGTTATGTGGAATACAATCTGGTTTATGACCGCGGCACCCTGTTTGGCTTGCAGACTGGTGGCCGGATTGAATCGATTCTGGTCAGCCTGCCCCCGCTTACCGGATGGTCATATCGCCCTGAATGGGATGAGGGCTCACCGGAAAAACGTTTAACAGATTACTACCTGAAACCACATAACTGGTTAACAGAATTAAAATCCAACGCAATGAAATGATACAAACGGCCCTCAAATAGAGGGCTGTTTTAATAGATATATCCTCTATACTGCTGCATAGAAATACCTGATTTGATCGCGGCACCCTATCGCTACATCGATCATATTCCATTTGATGTCTAGTGAGAATAACAATGCATAATCTTCAATTAAATCTACCTGTGTTGGCCTTTTGGCTTTTTCTGGCTCTCGCCATCAGCGCGATGAGTACCGCAATTTTGAGTCACAACCTGATTCTGGATGGCGCCGCTATTCTGGTGAGTATCCTGACTGGGTTTGGGGTTGTTCTCAGTATGGCGCTGATGTTTGCGGAACATATTATGGATATTTGCAGTTCCTAAAACCCGGATCACTTAACAGCAATTTAAAATCGCGCAGGCTTTAGTCTCTGCGCTTTTTCACGTATATTGATGGCCATTTCCGCACATGGACATTGTGAAATGAGCAAACAATTTTCCGTGATTGGTAACCCGATTGAACAATCACGTTCTCCAGAATTGCATCACGCCTTTGCTGCTAAAACTGGTGTCGACCTGAGTTACACCAAGCGTCTGGCGCCACTGGATGGCTTCGTAGCCAACATTCAGGAATTCTTTAGCAATGGCGGTAGTGGCATGAATGTCACCGTACCCTTTAAAGAACAGGCTTTTGCCCACTGTCAGGTGCTGAGTGAACGGGCCAAAATTGCCAAAGCCGTGAATACGCTATGGATGGAAAATGGTGTGCTGCATGGCGACAATACCGATGGTCAGGGACTGGTTGAAGCAATTCGAGCACTAGATTGGCCACTGGAAAATACAGATATTTTAATTATTGGTGCAGGCGGTGCCACGCGTGGTGTAATCTATCCCCTAGCCCAGGCAGGTGCGAAAAAAATCGTGATCGCCAATCGTACCTTGGCACGGGCGGAACAACTGGTCGCTGATCTTCAGAATGCCGTACCGCAAGTCGAATTACAGGCGATTTCACTAGACACTTTAGCCGGTGAATTTGATTTGATGATTAATGCCACTTCTGCCAGTCTCAGCGGTGATGCCTTGGTTTTACCGGAAACGCTACAGTTTAAACGGGCCTATGAAATGGCCTATGGCAAACCTTCTTCCTTTCTGGATCAAGCCAAGGCACGCGGTGTACCGACATCTGAAGGTTTTGGCATGCTGGTCGGTCAAGCAATTGAATCTTTTTACATCTGGAATGGTATCAAACCGGATTTAAAAGAGTTTCTTTAAAACCCCTATCTCTCTAATGAGTTCAGTTCGGGTTGCAACTGCAACCCTTTACTTCCCTCCTACTACTTTTTATAAGCTGAAAAACCATGGATTGGTTTTAATGACATTTTAAAATGAGTTATTTTGCCACCTGAATCCAAGCACAATTCATACAAAAATATACTGGACAAATCACCTTTTAACTCATTAAATTCCATTGATATAACAAGTTTTTAATCTTCCTGTAATGTAAACACCTAATGATGGAATTCGATGATTTCATTCATTAGCCTTAAAAATCGATTAGCTTTTCTGACATTTTTATTCACTGAATTCATCAATGTTTTTTTATCCCGAATGTGAATAATCAAAGAATCGATACAGATAATCCAAAACTAATTTCAATCAGGATTAAACGCATGCCAGCATATAAAGCCCCTTTACACGACATTCGCTTCCTTATGAATGAAGTGCTTGACTACCCTGCGCACTACCAGAATTTGTCGAATGGTGAATATGCCGATGCCGACACGGTAGATATGATCTTAGAAGGCGCTGCAGATTTCTGTGAAAATATACTGTCGCCGTTGAATCAAAGCGGTGATGAAGAAGGCTGTCATTTTGAAAATGGCGAAGTAAAAACACCGAAAGGCTTTAAAGAAGCTTACGACCAGTTCGTACAAGGTGGCTGGCAAGGTCTGTCTTATCCTGAAGAATTTGGTGGCCAAAACCTGCCAATGTCTTTAAACCTGATCAAATCGGAAATGATGGGGACTGCAAACTGGTCATTCCAGATGTATCCGGGTTTAAGTGTGGGTTGTATCAACACTATCATGCAATATGGTACCGATGAGCAGAAAAACACGTATCTGCCTCACTTAGTTGCAGGAACTTGGGCGGGCACCATGTGTCTGACTGAGCCGCAATGTGGTACTGACTTGGGTCAAGTTAAGACCAAAGCAGAGCCGAAAGAAGATGGCAGCTATGCGATTTCAGGCACCAAAATTTTTATTTCCGCTGGTGAGCACGACCTGACTGAAAATATCGTGCATATTGTACTGGCACGCCTGCCGGATGCACCACAAGGCACCAAAGGGATTTCCCTATTTATCGTACCAAAATTTATTGCTGCGGCAGATGGCGGGATCGGCGAGCGTAATCCAGTGAACTGCGGTTCGATTGAACACAAAATGGGGATTCGCGCTTCAGCAACGGCTGTACTAAATTTCGATAATGCGACTGGCTATCTGATTGGTGAACCAAACAAAGGCCTGCATGCCATGTTTACCTTTATGAACACAGCACGTATTGGTACTGCGATTCAAGGCATCTGCCATGCTGAATTGTCGTTCCAGGGTGCTTTGCCTTATGCAAAAGAGCGTATGTCAATGCGTGCCCTCTCTGGCAAAAAAGACCCAGAAAAAGTAGCAGATGCAATCATTCATCATGCCGATGTACGCCGTATGCTGTTGACGCAAAAAGCCATTGCTGAAGGTGGCCGTGCCATGATTTATCATGCTGCACAAATTGCCGATAACATGAATGATGCTTTGCTGCGTGGCGATACTGCTGCCTTTGAACAGCATGATGACCATCTTGGTTTCTACACCCCTATCCTGAAAGGCTTCCTGACCGAAATGGGCTATGAAGCATCAAATCACGGCATGCAAGTCTTCGGTGGACATGGCTATATCAAAGAATGGGGCATGGAACAGATCGTACGTGACTCACGTATCTCTACCTTGTACGAAGGTACTACAGGCGTTCAGGCACTGGATCTGATTGGCCGTAAAGTGCTGTTGACGTCAAAAGGTAAAGTGATTCGTGATTACACTGCTGAAATCCTGAAATTCTGCGGTCAGCATGCACGCAATAAATATATGCGCCGCTTTGCCTGGGATTTGACCAAGCTATGTGCACAGTGGAATGCGTTAACCGTGCGTATCATGCTGGCAGCACGTAAGGACCGCGACATCGTGTCTTCTGCGTCAGTCGATTTCTTGATGTTCTCCGGTTATGTAATGATGGCATACTTCTGGGCACAGCAAGCTGCAGTCGCTTCAGCCAAACTGGCATCTGGCGAAGGTGCTGAAGTACCAGAGTTCTATAAAGCAAAAATCAAAACTGCTGATTTCTACTTTGAACGTATTCTGCCACGCACCCAAGGTCATGCAGAAGCGATGGTGAATCCGTCTAAAACCATGACGGCACTCGCTCCAGAACACTTTAGCTTTGACTATTAAGTTATAAATTGAGTTAAAAAGAGCGCTTCGGCGCTCTTTTTATTGATGTAGATGTCCTTCTTCAACTTAAAAAACCTTTCTGGATAGAAAATATACAAATTTAATTTTATATTTTTCAACATCCTAATAAATTAGCCAAATAAAACGCTTGTATATCTGAAAATAAGCGGTATGATAATCCCAACTAGAAAAATTCTTGTTTTGGTTAGTCTTCTTTTAAGTATCGCAGTTTTAGTCATAAACCTTCGTATTACAGATCAAAAAGCTCCATCCTTTTTATTTTTCAAAGTTACAGTTAGTCATCTGAAATTTTGGCTATAAATTCATACGATTCAATAGGTTATATTATGTCTAATACAGTTAACGGTACAGTAAAATGGTTCAACGAAACTAAAGGTTTCGGTTTCATTCAACAAGAATCAGGTCCAGACGTTTTTGCTCACTTCAGCGAAATCACTGGTTCAGGTTTCAAAACTTTAGTTGAAGGCCAAAAGGTTTCTTTCAGCGTAGCTCAAGGTCAAAAAGGCCCTACAGCTGTAAATATCGTTGCTCTATAATTTAGAAGCAAGATATTGAAAAAAAGCACTCTTAGAGTGCTTTTTTTGTGCCTGAGATTTTTAAAGTTTGCTGTTTTCTTTTCAAAGATTACATCGAAGATCTGAAAACAGATAACCTCTAGGCTATAAAAAATTCCTGATCTGGGGAAATCTGCGCAATAAAAAAAACCCTCATAAATTTATATGAGGGTTTTTCCAAAAATAAGTAGTGGATTAAAATCAGTTAAAGAAATTCTTCCAGCACCGAATTTAAAAAGATATGCCCCTGCTCGGTACAAGAAAGCCGGTCTAGATCATCGACCATTAATTTTCTATCACGCAAAGAGCTCAGCAATTCATGTAAAGTATCTAGACTCAAACCAGTACGTTCGGCATACAGCTTGGCTTCCACGCCCTGATTTAAACGTAAGGCATTCATCATAAATTCAAAAGACAGGTCGGCATCTTCAATGCGCTTAAACTGCACATGTTCTGCAGGTACTTTGGCTAAGTAGTCCTTAGGTAGACGGGTTTTCTGGAACCGATACACGCCATCCGGCTGAGTGACTTTGCCATGTGCTCCGGCGCCAATTGCCAGATAATCACCAAACTGCCAGTAATTCAGATTATGCGCTGAAGGCAGTTCTTTACGCCAAGCCGAAACTTCATAGTTGACAAAACCCTGGGCTTTTAAATAAAGCTCACCCTGCTCCTGAATATCTTCCAATACTTCATCGACAGGCAAAATCGGTTGAGTCCGGAAAAATACCGTATTGGGTTCAATCGTCAACTGATACCAGGAAATATGCGTAGCACCCTGTTCTACCGCCAGTTTTAAATCATGTAAAGCCTGTTCTAAAGTCTGTTCCGGTAAACCATGCATCAAGTCGACGTTAATGCGCTGAAAGCCAGCTTCACGTGCCAGCCCAATGGCAGAAATCGCATCTTCATTGCTGTGAATCCGTCCCAAACGCTTGAGATGCTCGGTATTAAAACTCTGTACCCCAATTGACAAACGATTAATGCCGGCCTGCAAATAACCGGCAAACGGATCATGTTCGACCGTACCGGGATTGGCTTCCAGCGTAATCTCACAGCCTTCAGCAAAGGGAATAACGGCTTTGAGCTGATCAAATAACCATTGATAGCCTGGGGCAGAAATCAGTGACGGCGTCCCCCCACCAATAAAGACACTGTGAATCTGCCGGCCTTGGGCAAAATCGACCTGAGTTTTAAAGTCTTCCACCAGTGCTCGTAAATATTCCTGTTCCAATTCCAGTGATAGCTGACCATCCGGAACCGCATGCGAATTGAAGTCACAATAAGGACATTTGCGCACACACCAAGGCATATGAATATATAAGGACAAAGGGACAGCAGCAGGATTCAATTCAGCCAAAGAACTACTCAAAAACGATTACAAGATATAGCGGAATTTTAACATGACTAGGCGGCAACACTGCTAAAATTAAATTTGATCGTGTGATATACCTAAAAATTTAAATAGAATTAGTCAGTTAAAATTATGAAAATATCTTCTCAACTTATTATTTTACTTCCTTTAGTTTTTGCAATCGGTGTTTTGTTGACACTCCAGACCGCAATTAACACACAACTAAAAGAATATTTATATTCTCCTATTCAAGCTGCATTTTTTTCCTTTTTGATTGGTACAATAGTGCTCGCCGTAATCGTACTTTTTCAGTCCAATCCCAAACCCGGTTTACAGGAACTGATGAGTGTTCCCTGGTATTTATGGCTCGGGGGAATCGTGGGTGTATATGCGATTAGTATGAGCATTTATGCAGCGCCCAAACTTGGCTTTCTGGTTCTTAGCGGTCTCATTATTTTTGGTCAGATGATGATGTCGATGCTGGTCGATCATCTGGGATTATTGGGTAATGAAAAAATGCCGATTAATTGGCAACGTCTTTTAGGCGGCGTGGTAATTTTTATTGGTGTGCTTCTCACTTTACAACGCTAAACCTTCTATTTAAGCACATGATCACGATGAGTAATTTTTGTGTCGAATGTTTCACCAGTCACAACCTTTGGTTTTGAATTAAAAAAACTTTTTCATCTGATGCTGCCTATTCTGGTGACCCAATTTTCTCAGGCTGGTCTGGGCCTGATTGATACCATTATGGCCGGTCACCTGTCTGCTACCGATCTTGCCGCGATTGCCGTCGGAGTAGGACTCTGGATTCCGGTGATGCTGCTGTTTAGTGGCATTATGATTGCCACGACGCCTTTGGTTGCCGAAGCTAACGGCGCACGTACACCTGAAAAAATTGCCACCATTGCACGTCAATCGCTTTGGGTTGCTTTGATCCTCGGGGTAATTGCCGGCTTGATTTTGCAACTCCTGCCCGCTATTTTGCCACTTTTAGGTGTACCGGAAAGCTTGCAACCTAAAGCCGGTTTATTCCTGCATGCGATTGGTTTTGGTATGCCTGCGGTAACCATGTATGCAGCCTTACGCGGCTACTCAGAAGCGATTGGAAATCCACGCCCGGTCACCGTGATTAGTTTATTGGCCCTGGTTTTGCTGGTTCCGCTGAACTATATCTTTATGTATGGTCTTGGCCCTGTTCCGGCCCTAGGCAGTGCAGGCTGTGGGTTTGCCACAGCAATTTTGCAGTGGTTAATGCTCATGACTCTGGCATTGTATATCTTTAAAAACAGAGCCTATCAGCGCACCCAGCCTTTTACCCATTGGGAAAAAATCAACCCGGAATGGGTGAAGCGTATTCTGCAACTGGGTTTTCCGATTGGATTGGCGATCTTCTTTGAGGTCAGTATTTTCAGTACAGCGGCAATTGTGCTGAGTCCTTTGGGAGAAACTATTGTCGCTGCCCATCAGATTGCTATTTCCGTCACTTCACAACTGTTCATGATTCCCATGTCACTGGCGATTGCCCTGACCATTCGGGTCGGCACTTACTATGGTGAACAGAACTGGCAAGCCATGCGTAAAGTACAATATCTCGGCCTGATCACTGCCACTATTCTAGCAATCCTGACCATGATTCTGCTTTGGGTTTTCCGTAATGAAATCGTGGCGCTCTACACCTCAGATCTGATCGTGACCCAAATTGCGGTGTATCTGATTCTGTTTGCCATTGCCTATCAGCTGATGGATGCCTGGCAGATCAGTGCAGCAGGTTGTCTGCGCGGCATGCAGGATACCAAGGGGCCGATGTGGATTACCATGCTGGCTTACTGGGTCATCGCCTTCCCGGTCGGGGTATATTTATCACGCTTTACCGAGATGGGGGCAGCCGGTGTTTGGGTCGGCCTGATTGTCGGTCTAAGTATTGCCTGTGTTTTATTGCTGGCACGACTCTATGGCAATAACAGACGTTTAAGCTTGAAAATGTAAAAACTTAGTGACTTTCAAACAATCTTAAATAATGGGTAAGTGACATGGATGTCACCATTGAGCTGTAATACAAGGAAGTATCATCACATCAACGAAACGGTTTTGTTACTTTTGCCATGACAAAAGTAAGAATTACCTACGTGACAGCATAACAATAAAAGATGAGACCATAGCCTTGAGCATTGTAATTTCGATGTAGAAGTTAAGAATTAGCTCCCAAAGCCTCCTTCAATCCTTCTGGAATCTCCGATTCATCCGCCACATCTTTGGTCACCACCTGCCCTACAATCACGTCCGTACCATTAAAAGTCATGGTAGGTGAGCCATATAACTCATAACCCTCATTTAAGGCACGGGTCACCCGCGCACAAAAATGCACATCATCCTTCCCAGTAAAATATCGATAGACTTTCATTGAATTTTCTTCATTACAGCAATCTGTTTATTTTAAGCTTTTAGCCATAAAACAACATTCAGAATTAATACTCAGCCTTATCTAAAACGATGATGGATTCCGGCATATTTTTTAGTTTAGCCAAGCAGATAAAGATAAATCTTTTATCAAATCAAAGATGATGCATTAAACATGGAGAAGCTGAAGGAAATCACAACACAACCTCTACAATTAAATCTAGGCAATTGAACCTTTGTCACCTATGATCAAATACATCCATTCATAGTTGGTTTCAAGGAATCTCGCATGGCAAAAACGGCTAGCACACCCGGTCGTCGCTTTATGAAACTTGCCGGAATGACCGCAAGTATTGCAGGTAAAACTCTCTCCAATTCCATTAAAAATTTAACTGCCGATGACGAGCAGAAAAATACTGCGCGTAGTAAATTATTTCAGGATATTGGGGTGCAGATTGCGGATACCTTGGGGGAAATGAAAGGCGCAGTCATGAAAGTTGGCCAGATCGCCTCGCAATATAAAGATGTTTTCCCGCCCGAAGTCGCCAAAGCCATTGCCAAGTTACAACGTCAGGCGCCACCGATGCCGTTTAAAGAAATTCAGGCACAAGTGGAAAAAGAATTGGGTAAACCTTTACAGCAGCTTTTCCAACAGTTTGATGAGCAGCCATTTGCCGCGGCCTCGATTGGTCAGGTGCATAAAGCCACCCTACCGAATGGCCAGCAAGTTGTGGTCAAGGTGCAATATCCTGGTGTGGATGAAGCCTGCGAAAGCGACCTGAAACAAGTCCGTCTGGCACTGCGTATGATGGGTGTATTAAAGATTGATCGTAAACTTCAAGATCAATTATTTAAAGAAATTCAGCATAGTCTGGACAATGAGCTGAACTATGAAATCGAAGCGCAGAATCTGGAAATCGCCCGTGCCTTCCATGAACCTCTGGATAGTAAAATTATAATTCCGAAAGTGTTTCATGAGTATTCATCGCGACATATTTTAACCTTAAGCCAGGAGCTTGGTGAAAGTATTGAAACCGCTAGCACTTGGCCACTCGAAACCCGAAATGCTTTGGGACGCCGTTTATTCCGTGCCATTGGTCAGGAAATTTTCTATCTGAAACGCTTTCACTGTGATCCGCATCCGGGCAACTTTGCATTTCGTGAAGATGGCTCTGTGATTGTTTATGATTATGGTGGTGTCAAAACCTTATCGACTGAAGTGATTGGACATTTCAGAGAGTTGATTCATGCCGCACGCGAGAAGAATATTCCCGTGATCGAGCAACAACTGGATGCACTGCATTCCTTGACTGAAACTGGAAAATTCCCGAAAGAATTGTATGAACAATGGCTGGAAGTGCTTATGCGTCCTCTGGTCACTCACTATGATTTTGCCGAAAACTCAGCGCATCATGATGGTATGGAACTGCTGAAACCTTCCTTAAAATACTGGGATGTGTTTAAGCCTTCTCCAGATACCTTGATGGTAAACCGGACAGTTTCAGGACAATACTGGAACCTGATTCATCTCAAAGTACATGATGATTTAAGTGATGTATTTGAAGAACTGGTGCCGAGCCGAAGTTAAGTTGAGACGATAGGCTTACACGCTGTAACCCTAGATTACTTGAAATATCAAATGTTACATTATAACATTTAATCAAGAATCATGAGGAAATTAGATATGCGTTCAGATATCCATCCTGAGTATCGTGAAGTGTTATTCCATGATACCAATGCCGATGCCTATTTCGTGATTGGCAGCACGATGAACTCGAGCCAAACCAAAGAATATCAAGGTAAAACATACCCTGATGTAACACTAGATATTTCGAGTGCATCCCATCCTTTCTATACGGGTGAGCAACGTCAGACCAGCAATGAAGGGCGTGTGGCAAGCTTCAACAAACGTTTTGGCCGCTTTAAACGGGGCTAAAACCGAAAACCCTCGATTATCTTAAGATTTAAATCGTGGTTTATGTCAGGAAATGACCTCCAATTTCCTGACTTTTTTATGCGCTTATTTTAACTCTGTGCCAATACGATTGAAGTTAAATAAAAGCCCAGCGCCAGAACAATAATGCCGACAATTAAGCTGGATAATGCATATAACAGCGCTAGGCCCATAGCACCTTGCTTGAATAACAAAAAGCTTTCCAGACCGAAACTGGAAAATGTGGTAAAACCACCGAGAATTCCCACCATTAAAAACAGACGAGCTTCTTGTTGGAGTACTGGATACTTTTGGCTACAGGCAAAAAAAATCCCGGCACATAAACAGCCCAGAATATTGATCCACCAGGTGGGCCAAGGAAATTGCATTTGTGGTTTGAACAGCCAAAGTCCGGCTGCATAACGCAGACTGGCACCGATTGCCCCACCCATTGCCACCCAAAGCCAGCCCATATTTTTTTCCTGTTCTATTTATTGATCAAGTTTATTTTATCCAAAGTTTCATATTCATCATGGATAATTTTCACTGTTATCTTGAACCGAAAATCAATGAAATACCATGGAACTTCGCAAGAAAATTGCTATATTTATTGCATCCAATTTTCATGAATGGCACAGGAAAAACAGCATGGCACAGGATTTATTGGCCCAGTTGGCAGCAGGCGAAGCAAAATTTGCAGATGTGATTACTTATATCGAATCGCGTTATACGCATACACCGACTGCATTTAAAAATGGCCAGCAGAATAATGCGGCCACAGAAAACCAGGGCAGCGCCAAAGTCTTTTCTTTTGCACAATTAAATGGTCTGGATCAGGCACAGACCTTAAGCCTGTTTGCTGAGCATTATGCTTCTGTATTGGCAACGCCAGAGGCGACTGATCATCAGAATATCCGCCAGTTTATGCTCAATGGCTGGGATGGAATTGCCTTTGAAGGTCAGGCTTTAACTGCGAAGTAAGTACTAAGCAGATAAAAAACCGCTCAAAGGAGCGGTTTTTTTATGCAACTCAGAAGTGTATAGGATGCCTGTTTTAGCTTTTACCGACTTTTTCAATCCATTTAATGGAACTGACACGGAAAACCTCACAAGCACCATCACCCGTATCGGTCGGAGTTAAGGACGATTTCCAGACCAGATCTTTATCACGCACTTCAACCAGCTCCCCTTGCATACGTACCAGATCGCCACGCTTTACCTTTTTAATTGCCTTGGCAATTTCAGGATTGGCAGGAATGATATGCATATTGGACACCATCTGCTTGGCTTGTTCTACCGGCACTGGCACCCGATCCATTTTCCAGTTCAGATAACGATCATATTGATTGACCGTGATATGTCGGGCAATTTCAGGCTCAGCAAACAGCCCCCAACTGACGGCATAATCAATCGGAGAGAATTTGGCTTGCGGGTCAGAACTATAAACCTTGGAACCCAGAATACGAAAATCACCTTTAAAAGGCTGTAAGACCGAAATTGACTGGCCTTTAACGACGGGAGGCAACCCTTTGGCAATATTGTGGTCGACCGAGCTATAGCCCGAAATAGGCAGCAACAGGCTGGCCAGCAAAGCATAATGTTTAAAGTGTTTGAACATAATTTTTAATCTAATCCTAATCAAGTTGATCAAACGTTTTAAGGATATCTTCCTTGATCTTACGGATTTTTTAATGAATAAACAGTTGAACTTGGTAACAAACTGCACGTATTTAGTCAGCTCGAGATATGCCTGTCATTTTATTTTTCAGTTAAGCTAGAACGTATTTCCATCAAATTAAAATAACTCAAATGCTGTATAAACTTTATCAACAACATATCTTTCCGCATCTGCTGAATCAGGTGATGCAAACGCCATCCTTGATGGACTTGCGTCGTGAACTACTTTTGGATATTTTCGGTGAGGTGCTGGAAATTGGTTTTGGTACCGGCCTGAATCTGCCTTTTTATCAATCGGTTGATAAGGTCTATGCGCTAGAACCAAACCCGGCGATCTTCAAACTGGCAGAATCACGGATTCAACAGGCCGCTTTTCAAGTCGAGCATATTCAGGCCAGCGCAGAAGCTTTGCCTTTTGCCGAAAATAGTGTGGAAAATATTGTATCGACCTGGACGCTTTGTAGTATTGCAGAGCTGGAACAGAGCCTGCAGGAAATTTATCGTGTGCTACAACCGGGTGGGACTTTGCATGTGGTCGAACATGTCCTGAATCGGCAAAATTTAAATATTCAGCGTCTGCAACATTTACTCACTCCCATTCAAAAGAAAGTCGCAGATGGCTGTCATCTGAATCGAGATATTGAAACCGCCTTGCTGGAAACCGGTTTTGAAATAGAAAGCTTAAGTTATGTAGATGCCGAAGGTATTCCGAAGATTGGCCAACGCATGTTGTTAGCACGGTTTCGTAAACCACAAGGCTAATTCACTACTCTCTTGTATTTAGTGCTGCTGGACGTGGGTTACTTGCAGCAACTGACAATGAGCACGATATTCAGAGCCTGTTCCAACCCGGAATTCTTGTCCAGTCGTGCCTGAATGAACTGTTACCAGATCACCAGTGAGCGTGATTTTCTGCCCCGATTTTAGCCGGCGAATCTGATCGGCAATTTTTTCAGTGGCAGCAATCAGACTAAAATACTGCACATGTGTATTGACGAAGTCACGCTCCGCTTTGCTAATTTGTCCTTCAATCTGATAGCAGCGCTTTGCTTCATCAAACTCCAGTTTTGCCTGCATGGCCGGCAGCGGTTGAGTCAGCAATATCACATCAATATTGCTGAGATAGGCCAGATCATTAAAATGCCCTACCACTGGGCTGGCCTGATGCAGCACCCGACGATCAGGTTTTACGAAACGGTGATCATGCACAATATAAGTCGCGGAAATGCGCTTAACGGGTTCTACTTTAAAGTTTTTAAGTACGCCCTTTTCTTGCAGATGCGGAATGGCACGAAAAAATTCATTCCACACCCAGAGTCCTAGCATAAACAGCAGCGCAGTGATCAGTAATTTTTGCATAATTTTTTATTCTTCACTGGATTTTGGTCAATCCTGAAAATCAATCCGAATGGTTTCAAAACGTACCCGCCCTTCCTGAACCGCACGGGCAATGGCTTGCTGGCCTTTGGTCAGACGTGCTCCGCCACTTTTAATGTCAATCAAAACCACTTCAATATCTTCAGCGTCGCCTTCGCCATCACGAAAATCGGTATAACCATCAAAGACCACATAATCCACCGGATCACCCAAAAACTTGGCATCACTCGGCAGATATTGAAATTCCGGCATGATCGGCGCGAGCTGTTCCGCCATTTTTCCTTTGAGAACTGCACGGCTGGTATTCACGCTGCGTTTTTGCGCGGCAATGAGGGACTGCTGATGCTCTAGTTCCAGCTCGGCAATATACTGCTCATATTCGGCCTTGATCCGTCCATTGCGCGTCTGACTTAAAATAATAGTGGTCAATACCACCCCGATACATGCGCCAATCAACATGGCCATCCATATGGACATTCAATCTTCCTAATTTGCCTGATTTTTATAGCATCGCATTCGACTGAAGTTGAGGAATTCGGCCATTTGCATACTTGAAAAGAATGATATGCTAGGCCGGAACAGAATAAAATCACCTTGAGTCATGAAAACAATTTTAGTTGCGAATCAGAAAGGCGGTTGTGGCAAAACCATGACAGCCATTAGTTTGGCGTCAGCACTCGCACAAAAGGGTTATAAGGTGGCATTGGCCGATGCCGACAACCAGAAATCAACATTGCAATGGCTCAAGCATCGTCCGGCACAGGCAGCGCAGATCCAAAGTCTGGACTGGCGCAATAGCAAGTCCATTGGTGATGCGCCGAAACAGATCGAATACCTGATTATTGATGCACCAGGTGCTTTGACCGATGATCATGCCGAACAGCTGATCAGTGAAGCACATGCGATTATCATCCCGATCCAGCCTTCTTTTTTTGATATCGATTCGACCCGCCGTTTTCTCAAACATTTGCAGGACATCAAACGCATCCGTAAGGGCAAGGTTGAAATTTTACTTTTGGCCAATCGCACCAAAGCAAATGCAGCCAGCAATCAGGACATACAGCAGTTTTTTGACAAGATCGACCAGCAGCCAGTGGCCTGGATTTCGGAACGTGCCCCTTATAGCCGACTGGCTATGGAAGGCCTGTCCGTCTTTGATAAACCTCAGAAAATCTATCGGGAGCTGCAGGCTCAATGGCAACCGGTACTGAATGCCATTATTGATGATCCGAGTCAGTGGTTTTGAGTCAATCATCTGAATCGCGGTGTAGCTTTGGGAAAATAATCTCGCTACTTGGCTAGCTATCATTTTCGATCGCTTTTTTTTCAGTTAATATGCCTGAACACGACCTAAAAAATGAGTCATTAAATTCAGTGCAACAGTACGCGCCTACATTACAAAAAGTCTTATTATTTGGATTGTTCTTTATCCTGATTTTTTTGAGTTTTCATATACTCAAGTATTTCATCATTCCTGTAGTTTGGGCAGCCATTATTGCCTATATGACTTGGCCCTTGTATCAATCGGTGTTACGCCTATGCGGCAATCGACCGACATTAAGTGCAACCGTAATGATCTTGGCCGTGATTCTGGTCTTTGGTCTGCCGTTTATTTTCGCCATTTTCATGCTGCAGCACGAAGGTCGTAACCTGTATTTTGAATTGCAGCGACAGGTCTTTTCCGGTCACCTGAATGTCCCTGATTTTATTCGCGGGCTTCCGATTGTCGGCAAGGAAATTACCCGAACCTTAAATGAAATTAACACTGATCCGCAGAGTATTGCACTGTCGATATCGACCTGGATTCAAGGCCATCTGAATTACGGCAAAGTGGTGTTGAATGAAGTTAGTAAAAACATCTTTAAATTATGTTTTGCGATACTTTCGCTGTTTTTCTTCTACCGTGATGGTCAGACCATTTTAAATCAGGTGCGTAAAGCCTTTGAAATGGTGGTCGGTCCACGTGTACATCATTATTTTTCCACCATTTCTGCGACTACACGTGCCGTAGTATATGGCGTCGGTTTGACCGCAATTGCACAATCCTTATTGGCTGGTCTGAGCTATTTTGTTGCAGGTGTGCCGAATCCGATGGTTTTAACCATTGTGACCTTTATTTTTGCCCTGATTCCCTTTGGCCCACCTCTCGCCTATAGTGCGGTGGCGCTATGGCTGTTTTCACAAGGACAAACCATTGAAGCCATTGGGGTCATGGTCTGGGGTGTCTGTATTGTCAGTACTGCCGATAACGTGATTCGTCCACTGGTGATTTCTGGCGCAACCCAGATTCCTTTCCTGCTGATCATGTTTGGAGTCTTGGGTGGTATTGCCAGCTTTGGTCTGGTCGGGGTGTTTATTGGCCCGGTGATTCTGGCTGTGCTGCTTGCAATCTGGCGTGAATGGTTACATGAAAGTAATCTGAATGAACCTTTAATGATGCCTAAAGCCACCATGGCACATGAGATTGATCCGGAAACACAAGACACACCGCCCAACGCACCTTAAAGCATAGATAGAATCGACTTAAACAAAACAAAACATTTAAGTACTGATTCTATATAGAGCTTCTGATCTTGCTCTGTTTAAATGAATCCACAAAACAGAATAAAGATCAGGATGCCAAAATCATGTCTTCATTGTTTAAAATTACGACACTTTGCGCGTTAAGCGCCGCACTTTTTACCGGTTGTGCATCAACCTCCCCATCAAATGAAGTGGTCAGAGCAGTGACTGTGAATGCTGTAAATGCTCAAGGTGTGGGCCAAGAGATTGGGACCGTATTACTCAGTGACAGCCCAGCCGGTCTGGTCATTCGTACCAACCTGAAACAACTTCCTGCGGGTGAACGCGGTTTCCATATTCATGAAAATGGTTCATGCGCGCCTGCCATGAAAGACGGCAAGATGGGTGCAGCACTGGCTGCAGGTAGCCATTACAATCCAAATCAGGCACCGCATCACGGTACACCAGTGACAGGTCACTTAGGTGATTTACCCGCATTGAAAGTCAATACAGATGGAACTGCACGTGTCACCCTGCTTGCGCCACGTCTGAAACTGGCTGATGTTCAGGGTCGTGCCATTATGGTTCATGCCGGTGGCGACAACTATTCAGACAACCCATTACCCTTGGGCGGCGGCGGTGAACGTATTGCCTGTGGTGTGATCTAAACACCTTCATGCCAATGACTCAATAGAAAAACGGGCACTATGCCCGTTTTTTATAGACATTTCCTTTATTTTGGCGTCTAAATTGCATTCAGAACTTTGCGTTTTTACTTCCCGG
Source organism: Acinetobacter lwoffii (assembly GCF_002321025.1). Lineage (GTDB taxonomy): Bacteria > Pseudomonadota > Gammaproteobacteria > Pseudomonadales > Moraxellaceae > Acinetobacter > Acinetobacter lwoffii_Y. The sequence continues at coordinate 40,224 of NZ_DCLL01000023.1, read as the reverse complement.
ATTCTGTCCTTGTGAATGCTGCCCGACCTGCGACTGCTACTTTTGTTAAAATTATAAAACCTGTCCTGCTGCCCTTTCAGTCTAGTGCGCTGATGACTTATTGCCTGCAGATCCTGCTGGTGTTTTTAGGTACCACTTTCGGTCTGAAATTTCTGGGTTATGACTTCTTGATCGTTCCAGTAACTTTAGGGGCAATTGCCACGGCACTGACTGATTTTGATGACCGGCTAAGCCTGCGTTTGCGCAACCTGTTACTGGTCATCATTCTGTTTTTTAGTGTCAGCAGCATTCTGGAATTTCTTGCTCCACATAAATTCTGGTTTGCACTGTGGCTATCCCTGTCGAGTGCGCTGTTTATTCTAATGGGTGCATTAGGCCAACGTTATGCCATGATTTCATTTGGCACCATTTTACTGTCAATCTATACCATGTTCGGCCTGGGCGAATATCAGCACTGGTATGAACAGCCGCTTTATTTTGTCATTGGGGCGCTATGGTACGGCCTGACGTCTATTCTATTTTTTCTGCTGCGTCCTACTTTGCAGGTTCAGGAAAATCTCGCACAAAGCTTGCAGCACATGTCGGATTTACTGCTGAGTAAAGCCAAACTGTTTGATCCAGACCAGCATCCAAATGTTGAAACCCTGCTCTATGAGTTGTCACTTAAAAATACTTTAGTCATTCAGAGTTTTAACCGTAGCAAAGATTCGCTATTGACCCGACTCAAAGCTTCGCGTGCCAATCGTAATACCATTTACTGGCTGAATCTGTATTTTTTGATGCAGGATATTCATGAACAGGCCACCGCGAATTATCTGCATTATGAACAGATCGAACAGCATTTTAGCCGCACTGACCTGATTTTCCGGATTCAGAAAAATATCCGTCTGCAAGCCCTTGCCTGTCAGCATTTGGCAGAATGTGTACTGCGCAATGAGAAATTTTACCTGTCTACAGATGATGAACTGGCATTAAAACATTTACAGGAGTCGATGCAGGACTGGATTGCTCAACACCCACAAAATATTGAAGTTAAAAATTTACAGCTTATTCTGGCCAATCTGCTGAGTGTATATGAGCAGTTACAACACCTGCATGATCAACAGGCGCTGTATAAGCCACGCTATCAGCAGCATTTTGATGACCTGAGTCTGTTTGATGATGATATTCGCGATAGCACAGATCTCTGGCTGAAACTCAAACCGCACTTAAGTCCACAATCGGCACTCTTTCGGCATGCGGTGCGGATTGCGATTGTGTTTTTAGTTGGCTATGCCATTTCATTATTACCTTTTGCGAAAAATGGCTACTGGATTTTACTGACCAGCCTGTTTGTCTGTCAGATCAGTTATTTTGCCACCAAAAGCCGGCTCAAATTGCGGACTCTGGGAACATTATTGGGGGTCATGCTAGGTGTTCCCATTCTGTATTTTGTGCCAAGTGTCGAAGGTCAGTTACTCCTGACAGTAATTTTTGGTGTCGGTTTCTTCTATCTACGTTCCAAAAAATATGCCATGGCCACCCTCATGGCGACCTTGATGGTACTCCTGATTTTTAACCTGAAAGGTGCCGGTTATGCGATCATTTTGCCACGTATTATTGATACCCTGTTGGGCTGTCTGATTGCCTGGATGGCAGTAAGCTGGATCTGGCCTGACTGGAATTTTCGCAATATTTCCAGCAATATTAAAAAATCATCGCTTGCTACACTGGACTATTTTGCTGCAGTGGTCGAGCAATATCAAAACGGTAAAGATAACAGTATTGCTTACAGGACTGCACGGCGTCTGGCCCACAATGCACAGATTGATTTATCCAGCATGATTTCAAGCCTGAGTACCGAACCGAATCCAGATCCGCAACTAGTCAAAAGTGCCTTTCGCTATCTGGTTTATAGCCATAGCCAGCTCAGCTATATTGCAGCATTGGGGAGTCACCGTGAGCAGGTTACTGATGCACAAATTCTGGTTTTAATGCGCTGGTGTCAGCAAACCTTAACTGGGGTATTGCTGCAACAACAGTCTTTAGCTACCTACGACATCGATCATAAACTGGCAGAAATTCAACGCTTAAGTACCCAGGAAAACCTGTCAGCACATCTGCTTTTGGTGCTGAAACAGATCAGTTTATTGCTGGAAACCTTAGCGGAATTACTAAAATTACGTCATGAATTACTAGGTGCCGAGATTAAATAACCAACTGCCTTACTTGGTTATAACTTATTAAAAATATTGAATATATTTTTATTATTAAGATTCAATATTCAGGTGATATTCGGTACACTCAAAACCAATTCGGTTAAATCAATATGTATTATGAACATCAAAACTTTGCGTCTGGTCGGTTTGCTTGAAGGGATTTCATTCCTGCTGCTGTTATTTATCGCGATGCCAGTGAAATATATGATGGATAATCCGATTCTGGTCAAATATGTCGGTATGGGTCATGGGGTACTGTTTGTGCTGTTTCTGGTGGTGTTATTCGCAGTATGTGAAAAACAGAAATGGTCTCTCAGCATGTTTGTGATGGGTTTAATCGCTTCGATTCTGCCTTTCGGTCCATTCCTGTTTGATATGAAATTGAAGAAGCTGGAACAGCCCGCTGAAGCTTAATTGTAGAATCCTAATATAATTAGATCAGTCAAAAGAAAATTTTCTCTCCCTTTGGGAGAGAGTTAGAGAGAGGGAACTTATTAAATACTTAACCTCACCCTAGCCCTCTCCTAAAAGGAGAGGGAAATTCAATACTGAACATATGATTTCAATAATTTATAAGTTCCCTCGATAAGGAATCAAAACTCCCCACGCTCCTGTCTTTCCAGCATTAACTGTTTGAGCTGCATGCGCGGCAAAGTAAACCAGAGTGCAATCAGAATCAAAGAGGCAGCACAGTAGGCCCAGATATCGTAGGCTTCATACGCCATCCTTACTGCTTCAATCACCACAAAAAAGCTGAGCATCAGGATAATAGAAACCGTCGCAGCCACCGTGCCTTTGGACACTTCAGAAGACATTAATGCAAAACGATACAGCACCGAAAAACTCACACCCTCACCCAGACTGATACAAGTGGTGCCGATAATCAGACAATGAATAAAATATTCTGGAATCAATAAGCCCATCATCAATAAACCGGTACCCAGCAACATCAGTGGCAGACCCAATAATACGGTTTTGCCCAGCGGTATTTTATCGATAATTTTTAGCAGAATCAGATTACCTGCAATCAGGCCGCCCAAGACCGGAAACTGCGCCAGACCATATTGCACGCTACTGAATCCAAATTGCTCGACCAGAATCACGGGTGACAGGGCAATCCATAACATCAAGGGCAGACTCACCAAAGGCAAGGCTACAGTCATAATCACAAAGCGCTTATTTTTTACAACCTGTTTAAAGTCATCCAGAATATAGCTGACCGGCTGTCTGGGAATACTGACTTTCAGATTTGGCATTTTGGCTTTTAGGCCGAACCAGCTCAGAAATGACAGAAATGCAATGCCGATAAAACCCCAATGCCAAGAGATATGATCAATCATAAAGGCACCCAGCACTGGTCCTAGCAAGGGTGCCAGCAAAGACACATTGGCCATCAGTGCCATGACTTTGATGGCATCACGTTCTTCAAAGCTTTCCTGAATGGCGGCATAACCAACGGCGGTAATAAAGGACAGGCCAAAGCCCTGTAAAAAGCGCAGGAATAAGAAACTTTCGATATTGGGTGTTAATAAAATAGCCAGACAGCTAATCGTGAAAAATGCCACACCACCCAGCAGTACCATTTTACGTCCAAGACGATCGGACAAAGGTCCCAGAATCGCTGCGACAAATGCCCCACCCAACAGGAAAAAGGACATTGACGATGGTGCCCATGAACTACTTACGCCAAAATCACGGGTAATCGCCAGCATGGCCGGCTGAATCAGGTCATTACATATATAGACTGAGAATTCAAACAGGACCAGTGCCAGCGGGAACATAAGTGTGGCACGGGTCAGTTTTTGGGTGTGGATATTTTGCATGGGAGTTTTTATTGTCAGTCTGCCCGTTTTAACAGACTGAACTTTGTCTAAAATAGAAAGAAATAATTTTAGCAGATGAGATATTCAAACGCTCTGAATAAATATAACTGATCGTAGAGATAATCTTCCAAATAAAAAAGCGCATCCTCTAGATACGCTTTTAACCAAAATCTGTCTAAAGATCAAACACTATTATGAACAGACTGCTTTCTGGAAAGTCTTGGTATTTGAACCTCGTGCACAACGATACAACTTCTCGGTATTTTCCAGCATCCAGCTGTTATCTTCCCGTTTAAAATAATAAATGGTCTGTACTGAACGTACCGAATCATCCATTAACCCAGTTTCAGTGACTTTGACCTGTCCAATCGTGGGCGACTCTACCTTGTCAAAGAACTGGCGCAACTCAACTGTTGCCAGTTCCTTACGCAAGTCCGGTCTTAATTGTAAAACCTGTTCCAAAGGCGTATCCGAAGATGACTGTACCTTTGCAATGACCTGTTGAGCAGTTGCACAGCCTGAACCCAATATACCAAAAGCGAGAGTTGCGACTGCCAATATCCGGAACATATTATTTAACCCTTTATCGTCATTCTTATTCCAACCTATCATGCCGAGCTTCTTAGTACAAAACCATTTAGACTCTGTAACTGTCTTTACACAGCAATAAAAAAGCGCACCTTTCGATGCGCTTTTTTCAATTCCGACCGATTAAAGATCGAAAAGTTTACCCGGATTCATGATGCCATTTGGATCAAACACTTTTTTCAGAGCTTTCATATATTCGATTTCTTCCGCAGAACGCGAATATTCAAGATATGGCTTCTTGGTCATGCCCACACCATGTTCCGCAGAAATTGAACCGTCATATTTTTTCACGGTATCAAAGACATACTTATTCACTACCTGACATTTGGCAAAGAATTCGTCTTTGCTTAAGTTTTCAGGTTTCAGGATATTCAAATGCAGGTTACCGTCACCGATATGACCGAACCAGCAGATTTCAAAGTCTGGGTAATTCGTTGAAACAATCGCATCAATTTCTTTAATGAATGCAGGAACGTGCGTGATCAGAACTGAGATGTCATTTTTATATGGAATAAACGGCGCGATAGATTCAGAAATATCTTCACGTAAACGCCATAAACTTTCTACTTGATCAAGGCTTTGGCTCATTACGCCGTCCAGCACCCAACCTTGTTCCATGCAATGCTCGAAGATTTCCATCGCCTTGTCCATAATCGGTTCAAACGGCGCTTCAAACTCAAGCAACACATAGAAGGGACATTCAGTTTCAAATGGACGCTGTACATGACCATTGGCCAAGACTTTTTGCATCGCCAGTTCACCAAAGAACTCGAACGCGGTTAAATCAATTTTCGCCTGGAAGGCATGCAATAACGGCATGATCGCATCAAAGTCAGGTACACCCAGTACCATCACTTGCAGGTCTTGCGGTTGACGTTCAAGCTTGATTTCTGCTTCCGTCACCAGACCCAGCGTGCCTTCACCACCGATAAATAAATGCTGAAGCGCATAACCGGTTGCATTCTTGATCATGCCTTTGTTCAGGCGCAATACATCGCCCTTACCCGTCACAACCGTCAGGCCAAGCACCCAGTTACGGGTCATGCCGTATTTGATGACTTTAATGCCGCCAGCATTGGTCCCGATGTTACCGCCAATTTGCGATGAACCTGCCGAAGCAAAGTCAACTGGGTAATACATGCCCTGCTCTTCAGCATAGTTTTGTAACTGTTCAGTCACCACACCTGCCTGTACGCGCACCATACGATCTGCCGGGAAAAACTCCAGAATCTGGTTCATCTTGTCCATGCTGACCACGATCTCGCCATTGGCTGCGACTGCACCTGCAGAAAGACCGGTACGACCACCCGATGGAGTCACTGCAACATTAAATTGGTTCGCCAGTTTTACGATGTCTTGAACTTGCTCAGTTGACGACGGAAAAACGACGACTGACGGGTTTGGATCAAAGTGCTTCGTATGATCGCGACCCCAATTCTGGAGGCTGTCCGTATCGGTTTTAATACGGTTTTCACCCACAATTGCAGTCAATTGGGTCAATAACTCAGGGGTTAAAGCGACTGGAGCATTCATCGTTTGCAGACCTAGCATGATTTAAACAAGAGAGACTTCGCTGGTTCATTTGCACATTTTTTATGCATAAAAACATGGATACAAATCAGGCGAAACATGGTTATTAAAGCACCGGATCACGCTGCTTTAAAAGCATGGCGCAATATTATAAGCTATTTTTTGGTGTTTCCCGCGAAAAATGACAATTTTGATAATATACCTTTGAAAATGCAGATTTAAATCAAACACCATGATCATTATTATCAATATATCTTGCCAGAATAGCTGATGTGAGCATCATTAAGGAAATGTATAAGTGCGCTTTTCCTGTGCTATTATACCGCGACTAAATTTGGCCTTTGTAGCGGAGCCGTAATGAGCCAACATCTATCTCTACCTAAAGATAAAATCCGTTTCTTGTTGTTAGAAGGCGTTCACCAGAATGCAATCGACACTCTAAATGCTGCTGGATATACCAACATCGATTATCGTAAGACTGCGCTTGAGGGTGAAGCGTTGAAAGAAGCGATTAAAGATGCTCACTTCATCGGTATTCGTTCCCGTACTCAATTGACTGAAGAAGTCTTCGAAGCTGCGAACAAACTGATTGCTGTCGGTTGTTTCTGTATTGGTACCAACCAGGTGAACCTGGACGCTGCAATGCGTCGCGGTATTCCAGTCTTTAACGCACCTTACTCAAATACGCGTTCAGTGGCTGAACTTGTACTTGCTGAAGCAATTCTTCTTCTACGTCGTGTACCTGAAAAATCAGCAGACACACACACAGGCGGCTGGAACAAATCTGCAGTTGGTTCGTTCGAAACACGTGGTAAAACTTTAGGTATCGTAGGTTACGGTTCAATTGGTTCACAACTTTCTGTACTTGCTGAAAGCATGGGTATGAAAGTGATCTATTTCGATACAGTGACTAAATTGCCTTTAGGTAATGCACGTCAAGTCGGTAGCTTGGGCGAACTTTTGGCAAATGCCGATGTGGTTTCTCTACACGTTCCTGATGTTCCGTCTACACGTAACTTCATGACCAAAGATCAGTTCGCGCAAATGAAAGAAGGTTCAATCTTCATCAACGCGGCACGTGGTACCTGTGTCGTGATCGAAGACCTGGCAGATGCGATCAAATCTGGTCACATTGCTGGTGCTGCGGTAGATGTATTCCCGAAAGAGCCTAAAGCAAACGGTGAAGAATTTGTTTCTCCACTGCGTAACCTGCCAAACGTAATTCTGACTCCACACGTAGGCGGTTCTACGATGGAAGCGCAAGCGAACATCGGTCTGGAAGTAGCTGAGAAATTCGTGGCTTATTCTGACAAGGGTATGACGCTTTCTGCGGTGAACTTCCCAGAAATCGCATTGCCGTTGACTGAAGGCAAACACCGTTTACTGCACATCCACCAAAATATTCCGGGCGTGTTGTCTAAAATAAACAACCTGTTTGCTGAACAAGGCATCAACATCTCTGGCCAGTCACTGATGACTAAAGGCGATGTCGGTTACCTGGTGATGGATGTCGATGCTGCTGCATCTCATGAAGCACTCGATATGCTTTCGAATGTTGAAGGTACAATCCGCGCACGCGTATTGTTCTAATTCAATATTGTAGAAAAACCACAGCTCTCGGGCTGTGGTTTTTTGTTTTTAAGGTTTGTATTTTTAAACCTTTTTCAGCTTATGCTGCTCTTCCGCTATTCGAGCAATCGAAACCTATTTAGTCATGCTGAATTTTAAAATTGCACCTATTGTGCAAGCGCCACTAATTCTGTTGATCGCCATGATCAGTATGCAAAGTAGTGGTTCCTTTGCCAAATATCTGTTCGGTCAGTTTCCGATCCTGACTGTTTCCGCAATGCGTCTGCTTTTGGGCGCTGTGATTTTGGCACTAATTTTTAAAATTTGGAAAATCCATTTCAGACAGATCAAGTGGCCGGCCATTATCAGTTATGGCCTTGCCCTGGCTGGCATGAATCTACTGTTTTACCTGTCGATTGATTGCCTGCCGCTGGGGATTGCCGTCTCTTTTGAATTTATTGGCCCCTTAAGTGTTGCACTGTTTTATGCGCGGCAAAAATTCGACTTTGTCTGGGTCGGACTGGCGATTCTGGGCCTGATTCTGCTATTCCCTTTTGATCAGGCTGCCCAGCCGCTTGACCCGATCGGGATTGCATTCGCCTTGGGTGCTGGTGCCTGCTGGGCCTTATATATCGTTGCCGGCCAAAGACCTTCGGGCGTTTCTGGCAATCATACTGTATGCTTGGGCATGTTTGTCGGCATGCTGGTACTGATGCCAACTGCACTCTTTGCAGGAATGCCAGCTCATACTTTTGAACCAATCAGCCTGATGTACTTTTTAGCTCTGGCAATATTGGCCAGTGCATTGCCCTTTACCCTGGAAATGATTGCACTTAGAAATTTAACCGCTTTGAGTTTTGGAACCTTGATGAGTCTGGAACCTGCAATTGCAGCATTTTCCGGTTTTATCTTTTTGGGTGAAACTTTATTATGGACCCAATGGCTGGCATTAGGCACAATCATTAGCGCTTCAATTGGCTGTACATTGACCATGCAAAAGCGCAAAAATAAAAATATTTAAATCATTGATCATTTTCTACTGTAGGAATTTTTAAATTCAAAGTTTTGCGCAGTGATTTTTACACTTTGAATTTAAAATTTTCTGGTCATTTATGGAGCTTAAAAATTTAAATTCATTTGCTTTAAATTTAAGGCAACGGTTCACAAAATATTCTCTCCGCCTACTCATCAAAAATTAACCAGTTTGCTATAATCTGCCTTTCTCCCTGACCTGAATTCTGTGCCTGCCTGGCATATCAAACTCCCATGCCAAACGCCCAACTCCTTGCTGTGTTGTACATGGTTTTATCCATGACTTCATACCAGATCAGTGCAACCTTCGCGAAGCAATTATTTACTGTACTGGACCCGCTGACAGTAACCATTTTGCGTCTATGTTTTGCCGCCATTATTGTCTGTGTGATGTTCCGTTCCTGGAAAATTATCTCGCGACTGCCCTATCTCAAATGGAAAGATTTACTCTGCTACAGCGCGGCACTGGGCCTGATGAATATCCTGTTTTATATGTCACTGGGCAGACTGCCTCAAGGGATTGCAGTCGGCCTGGAATTTGTAGGACCGCTAGGGCTGGCATTGTTATCCATTAAAAATCGCAGTGATTATATCTGGGTAATTCTGGCCATTTTGGGGATTGCATTGATGGTGCCATGGGGACAAGCTGCCAATCATCAGTTTGACCTGCTGGGTGCTGCCTGTGCATTAGGTGCTGGTCTATGCTGGGCCTTTTATATTTTCTTTGGTCAGCGTGTGGTGCAGCAGAATATGGGTATGCATGCCTTGACCATTGCCATCAGTATTTCTGCGCTATGTTTACTTCCATTCGGACTATATAACAATGCGGCGGAAATTATCGATACCCAGCATTGGGGTAAGGCCATTACCATTGCAATTCTAGCAACAGCGATTCCCTATGCACTGGATCTGAAAGCACTTAAACAATTGAACAAAATGAGCTATGGCACACTGTCCAGCCTTTCTCCTGCGCTGGCAGCCTTAACCGGTTTTATCCTGCTTGGTGAACGTATCGGCGTATTACAATGGATTGCTTTGGCCTGTATTATGCTGGCTTCTGTCGGGGTCACATTGCGTGCTGCACGTCAGGCCAGAAAGGCAAAAACAGTTTAAATATCTCTTATAAAAAAGATGGCTGAACAGCCATCTTTTTTATATTCTAAGTTTTGAATTTAAAACTTAACTTTGTACCAGCATATCTTTTTTCATGTCTTTATAACGCTGGTATTCATTCTTGTATTGTACAGCTAAAGCGGTCTTCTGCTCTTCATCCAGAATTTTACCAGCTTGCTGGAAGAAACCATGTTCCTCTTCTTTTAAGTGATGATGCACTTTTTCGGAAAGTTTTTTGGCCATGGCAATCCAGCCTGGATTACTCAATTCAGTTGCAGTTAATTCCTCGATCATTTCATCCATTTCATGATGTTCGGCCAAGGCATGGCGGGTAATATTCAGGCCCGAATCGGTCATCATCAAGGGAATATAAAAATAACGGTCTTCCGCAGCTTCATGGGCAAATAATTCATTTTTCAGTTGCTTGAACAGCTCGCGGCGTTCTGGTGTATCCCCGGAAGTCTGTAATAGTTTTTCTGCAAGATCACGCTGAATCTCATGACTCTCTCTTAATGCTTCAAAAATAGTCGTCATTCCGATATTTCTCCAATTGTTTTATTTTTCATATCATTGATTCTAGAAGATTTTCAGAATAGGTTCAGACGCAGTTTATACAGTGATTTGTTAAGAAACTTTAATATCGAGAATGATTTACATCAGGTTTAGATCTAAAAAAACATCTGGTATGCCATCCGGCAAATCAGCAGACTGACCAGAATCAGGAATAAAATCCGGATAAAGCCACTGCCATATTTAAATGCCAAACGCACCTCGTCCAAGGAACCACAAATATTGGCTACCGCCATCATTGCCCCGACCATAAACAGCACATTGCCACTGGGAATAAAAAAGCTTAAGGCGGCTAGGTTGGTGGTGAAATTGGCAATTTTCGATAAGGCTGATGCATGCAGGAAGTCGACGCTTAGATAGCGAATAAAAAAGAAAATAAAGAAACTGCCGGTGCCCGGACCAAAGATACCGTCATAAAAGCCTATCGCCAGACTGCCCAAAGCGGCCAGAATCAGCATTTTCCGATTCAGTTTTTGTTCGGTATGCACCTGGCCGAACTGTTTTTTCATCAAGGTTTGACATACTCCCCTCACTTTCATTTTACCTCAAGTGGGGGGATTCTAAAAGCAAAAGCTCTTAGGTGACTTCCTCACGGATTTCACTTGCTTTCTGCTTCACAGGGCGACCTTTACCGCATCGACCCTCCACAGACAAAACGGCATTTCCTGCCGCTAAAATGTTGCGAGAAGCGTTAATATCCGCAGACAAAACGGCATTTCCTGCCGCTAAAATGTTGCGAGAAGCGTTAATATCCGCATTCTCGCTAAAGCCACATTCAACACACTCAAATTTAGATTGAGTTTGTCTATTCTCTTTCGCTACATGACCGCATGAGCTACAAGTTTGACTTGTATATCTAGGGTCAACTTTAACGAGTAAACCACCTCGCCATTGTTGCTTATACTCCAATATTTTGACAAGCATTGACCAACCTTGATCAAGAATTGATTTGTTCAAGCCTGACTTGGCTTTCACATTCTTTCCTTTGTTCTCGATTGTACCTTTTGCTGACTTCGACATATTGGCTACTTTTAAGTCCTCAACTACGATCATTGCGTGGTTTTTGCTGAGAGTTGTAGTGACTTTATGCAAGTAGTCATGCCGAATATTGGCAATATGATGGTGTAGTTTATTGATCTTTAAATTGAGCTTTTTCCAATTTTGGCTGAACTTGGTTTTCTTCTTCAACTTGCGTTGAAGCCTAGCTAATTTAACTTGATTAGCTTTAAAACTATTGATCGGGTCGAACACCTGACCACTAGATGTTGTAATTAATTTTTTAACACCTAGATCAACACCAATGGCTGATTTGGATGGGTGAATCGGTGCATCTATTGTGCTTTCAACACCGAAAGAGATATACCACTTTCCAACATACTTTGAGATTGTGACATTCTTGATTTCACCAAGAATCTCTTGTGATTTTCTGAATTTCACAACGCCAATGTCATTAGGCAACTTAACCTGATTACCTTTAACCCAACAATATCTGCCAAATTGAACAATGCGAATTGAATCATAACCATCAGATTTCTTTTTAAATCGTGGCATGAGTGGTCTAAGCTGAATTTCACTGCCATCGGTCAACTTAAAGAATCTTGGTTTTTTAGGCTTAAATGGTTTTTGCTTTAACTTAGCTTGTTCTTTTTTATCAAAAAATTTAGCCCAAGCATCACCAAGATCACGGACTTTTTGTTGGAGTGAAACACCATTAGAGCTTTTTTCTAAAAAAGCACATTCAGGTTTTTTGCGTAATTCAGGAATTTTATTGACTAAATTAACTTTGTTGATTCGCTCATTTTTAGCAAGCATCTCAAATGATACAGCTAAAATTTGATTCCAAACAAAACGTGCAGAGCCAAGCAACTTGTTTAAAACCAGCTCTTGTTCCGCATTAGGCTCAAGCCTAAATTTGTACGCTTTGTTGATCTTCATTTCGCCTTAAATCTATTTATATACAGAAACTTAATGTAAATTATTCTATCATATTGCACTAAAAAAACACCAAAAAAAAAGTCGTGAAATTCACCTCCACCCTAATGTTGGGTGGAGTCCTCTTTCACACTAAAGATAGATGGCGATCACGATCAACATGACCAGCACAAAAGGCTTAAGGATCTCGACTGGAATTAGCGTAACGCTGGCTGCACCAATAAAAGAACTGACAAAACTGCATAGTGCAATCACGCCCAAGAGCAACCAGGGCAGTTTTACTTGACGTAGATAGGAAAATGCCGCAGAAGCGGTGCCACAAATGGACGCGAGTTTATTGGTGCCAAAGACCGTAGCAGGCTGTAAATGCGGTAAACTCCCCATAATTGCTGGGATCTGGATCAGACCACCACCGCCCACGGCAGCATCAATCGCTCCTGCAAAAAATGCAAAGACAACCAGACTGATGATGATCTCAATTTCCATATATTGACTCGATTAAAGATTCAGGACGCGTTTGGGTACCAGACGTTTTTTGTCAGTGATTTCTGCTAGACCCAGACATTTCTCGCCATCAAAAACCAGCACCTGTTCAGCTGCTTCATGTTCGATATTGCTTTCCATGCCGCGGCTAAAATATTCTGCACGACCTTCGGGTACCTGCACTTTTGGAAAATGATCAACCGGTGCATAGGCCGGCAACAACAGTGCATCACGCTCTGCTTCGCTCAGGCTTTCCAGATACTCAATGGTATAACTCGGAATCAAATCAAAATGGCCGGTTTTGATGCGGTGCAGATAAGTCAGATGGCCATAAGTTCCCAGCGCTTTGGCAATATCTTCCCCCAAAACCCGGATATAAGTCCCTTTAGAACAGGTAATATCCAGCGTGATACTGTTTTCCGTAAAGGATAAAAGCTCAATTGCTAAAATGGTAATCGGACGTGTTTCACGTTCAATCTCGATACCTTTGCGCGCCAGTTCGTATAAAGGACGGCCTTCTTTTTTCAGTGCCGAATACATCGGCGGCACTTGCCGGATATCCCCGATAAACTGTGCCAAGGTGTCCTGAATCAAGGCTTCCGAGAGTTCAGGAACTGCTTTTTCCAGAAGCACCTCACCTTCCACATCACCCGTGGTGGTACTATGCCCCAAAAATACGGTCGTCTGATAACGCTTGACCGAATCTAATAAATAATGCGAAAACTTGGTCGCCTCCCCCAAACACACGGGCAATAAACCGGATGCCAGCGGATCCAGCGCACCGGTATGGCCGGCTTTTTGTGCACGGTACAACCAGCGGACTCTTTGCAATGCGGCATTAGAGCTGATACCCAAAGGCTTATTAAGCAGGAAGACACCACTAAGATGACGACGCTGAATTTTAGGAGATGATGCTTTCATGGCAAAAAATCAGACATTTTATAAATTGGCGCCATGGTAAAACCCTGCGAGATGATTTACAACTTTTCTATAGTCTCTAATGATTTTTATGGCATATTGAGCCGGCTTTAATATCTAAAAGCTTGAACATCTAAAAATAATGAAACAACGAGAAAATAGGTGCATAGGATATGCAGAAATATAAAATATGGATCATTCTGGCGTTGCTGGTGCTGTGCATTCTCACGCTGATCTTATGGCTGTCTCCAAAAGAAAATAACCAGGCGGATACCGGGACAAAAACACCTTTTACTGAAACTCAGGCAGAGCAAACCGCACTCTTGGTCAATGGCCCTGCCAATGCAGCCTTCCCCAGTGCCAGCCAGCAAGATACCGAAATTAATTGTCAGATGCAGTTAGATGCCAGCAACCGTCTGATCGTGAATGAACAGACCCGCAACTGTTTTGAATATTTTATTACTCAGTTTGGCGAAAAAAATCTGCAGCAGATCCAGCAGGATTTTAAAGCCTATATTCGCCAGAATCATAAAGAACCAGCACTCTCGCAAATTCTGGATTTATGGGATCGTTATATCCAGTATCGTCAGGGTTTGGGCCAGCTCACTGCACCGACTGGGCTGAATCAGGAAGATCCTGCCTATTATCGTAGCATCTATAACAGTACCCAGAATTTGCGCCAGCAGTACTTTTCCAAGTATGAAATTGAAGGCTTGTTTGGCACAGAAGATGCCTATCATGAATATACCCTGGACCGGATGAGCGTATTGGCAGACAAAAGCTTGACTGAGACTAAAAAAGCCCAAAAGCTCAAAGCACTGTTTCAACAGCTCCCACAGGACTGGCAGGAAAATCTGGAACAACTGAATAAACTGGAAGATCTGCGCAAACTAACCGCTAATATTAAGGCTCGTGGCGGTTCCAGCGATGAAATCCGGCAGATGCGGATTAATCTAGTCGGCCCTGAAGCCACACAGCGTCTGGAACAACTGGATGTACAACGCAGCGACTGGAAAAACCGGGTGACGGGCTATTTAGATGAACGGGATCAGATTACCCAGTCCGGCATGTCAGATACCGCCAAACAGCAAGCCATTGCCCAGCTTCGCAGTAAACATTTTAATACACCGCAAGAACAACTCCGGGTAGAAACCTTTGAACAGGTTCATGATCAGGGAGCCAAGCTACCCTTTGCTGACTAAGCCCAAAAGCCATCACCTGTTGATGGCTTTTTTATAAATGCCCTTTTGCTAACTTTATATTTTTTCTCAAAATGATCTTTTATAGTTGTTTCTAAATATTTCGAATTTACACAAAATAACTTAGACAAATTTCAATTATTTCAAAGACTTTTTATTTAAATACATCTGCAAATAAAACACATACTTACAATGTAAATTCCTCCTGTCCTGCATGTCCCCAAATGACATGGTTTTAGACCTCTGAAGTGAAAAAATACCGCTTCATTAAAAGAAAATTTGCTTAGCCACTGAAGGCCGAAACTGTATTTTCATCGTCTGATTTGTGGCTTGCGACACTCTACAAAAAGCAATGATTGCTTGAATAAAGATGGAATTAAAAAAGGGACAGCTATGCATACTTTCAGCAAGACAGCCCAGTTACTGACTGTGGCTTTAGCGACTACTCTGGGATTCAGTTTTTCTGCACAGACTCAGGCTGCAGCGAGTGCAACACAAGTCATCGAAAAGAGTCGGTCTGACTATGCCAAGACCAAATATCCGATCTTGATGGTGCATGGCTGGCTAGGCTGGTCACGCATTGGCACCGATAGTATCGGGCTGGATTACTGGTATCAGATTCTGCCAGATATGGCACGTAATGGCTCAACCGTCTTTGCGGCACAATTGTCTCCAGCAAATACAACGGCGCATCGCGGTGAACAACTAGTTCATCAGGTTGAAGAGGTTGTGGCAATTACCGGCAAGAAAAAACTGAATTTGATTGGTCACTCTCATGGCGGACCAACAGTGCTGTATGTTGCAGCGACCCAGCCTCAGTATATCGCCTCTATTACTGGCGTTGCAGGAACCTACCATGGCTCCAAAGTGGCAGATGATATTCAGAACAATAACCTGACGCGTACCGCCTTTAACATTTTAGGTGATTATATTATTGGTCCATTGATTGCACTGGGTCAGTTTAAGCCTGAACTGGAAATTGATTTTGATGCTTCCATGAAATCCCTGACCCAGACCGGCTCAAATACTTTTAATGCCACAGTGGCACAACAGGTAGTCAAAGATGGCGTGTTGGCGTCCACAGAAAATTGCAATAAAAATTTAAAACAGAAAGACAGTAAAGGTATTCATTATTATTCATGGACGGGTGTGGCCCAAGCCACCAATGCCCTAGATATTGATACGATCCTGATGCAGCTCGGCCCTTTATCTTATGGCAGTAAAGACAATGATGGCATGGTGTCACGTTGTAGCGCTTTCATGGGCAAGGTCATTCATGACCAGTACAAACTCAATCATACTGACCTGGCCAATATGATGTTTGGTCTGAAAGGCGTGTTTGCACCCGATCCGGTCGCCCTCTATCGCCAGCATACCAACCGACTCAAATTAGAAGGTTTATAACGCCAGGGTGCCTATATTTCAGCTGAAATATAGGCTTTTTTCTGGTTCTTTTCATTTGATCTATCAGTGACCGGGAAGCTGCAATGAAAAAAATAATCTATCACTTGAACCTTTTACTGCTGGTTTCCATCTTGACTGGCCCTGTGCAAGCCTCGGCATTACAGGAATATAAAAGCAATTTTGTCCTCTCGAGTTATGCCAAGACAAAATATCCGATGGTCTTTGTTCATGGTTTTGGTCTTGGTTTTAACCGGATTGGAACGGATCGCATCGGTTTGGATTATTGGTATCAGATTCCCCAAGACCTGAGCCGGCATGGTGCACGGGTGTTTTCTGCCGAATTGTCTGCTGTTGCCTCCAATGAACTGCGCGGTGAACAGCTCTTGATGCAAATTGATGAGGTACTGGCACTGACAGGTCAGAAGAAAGTTAATCTGATTGGGCATAGCCAAGGTGGCCCAACGATTCAATATATCGAGGGCGTTGCACCGCATAAAGCCGCCTCTTTAACCGCCATTGCCGGGGCGATGCAAGGCACCCCGGTTTTTGTCAATGCCAGCCAGACGCCACTGCTTGAACCCTTTATCCATGCCATTGGTACAATTTTGGGCCATAGCATGAATCTGGTTACAGCTAACCAGTATCCGGTCAGTATTATCGAGGCACTGCAAGCCATGAATCCAGAGGCGATTCAGGCCTTCAATGTGAAATATGGCTCCTCTGCCATTCCCCAAAACTGTCAGACCCAAGGCAGCAAACTTACATCCAATGGAATTTACCACTATTCCTGGATGGGCAACCGGCAGGCAACCAATTCCTTGGATGCGATAGAGTCTACAGTCGTGACTTTAGGTAGCAGTTTCCTGAAAGGAGAAGCCAATGATGGTGCTCTACCGCTGTATAGCGGACGCTATGGCCAAATCATCCGTCAGGACTATGCCCATAACCACTTTGATGAAGTAAACCAGTTTTTTGGCATTTTGGGTCCTTTCGCGCAGGATCCGGTCGCACTGTATCGCCAACATGCCAACCGGCTCAAGCTACAAGGCTTATAAATCACTTATTTTATGAATAGATCATCTTTATTAATTAAAAAAACTTAGGAAACTGAGTCCCTGCTACATAGGGGAACTTTAGGCAACTGGATGAGGATCATCCCGTTAAAACAACAAAAGTGAGGAAAATATAATGAAATTCGGAATATTAATCACCGGCCTGCTGCTGGCGGGTACATGTCTCAGCACCCAGGCATCCACCCAGGCCAGTCAGGTCACAGCAAAAGCCAGTTCACAATATGCCAAGACCCAATATCCGATTGTCTTTGCACATGGTATGGCGGGTTTCATCCGGATCGGTACTGACCAGTTTGGACTGGATTACTGGTATCAGATTTTACCGGATCTGGCGCGTAATGGCGGTAATGTCTGGGCAACACGTGTCTCGCCTTTTAACTCATCGGAAATTCGGGGTGAGCAACTTTTAGAGCAGGTAAATGAAATTCTGGCCATTACCGGTGCAAAGAAAGTCAATCTGATCGGTCATTCCCATGGCGGCCCGACCATTCGTTATGTCGCAGGTGCAGGGAATGGAATAGTCGCTTCCCTGACTTCTGTCGGTGCTCCGCATAAGGGCTCCCCGGTTGGAGACCTGATCCTGCAAGCAGAAGGTACACCGATACAAGGGCCTTTAGTCGGTGGTATCAACCTGGTGTCTAAGGCCATCACCTGGGCACAAGGGTTGGATCCGAACAGTTTCCCGCATGATTCTCTGGCTGGTGGTCGCAGCTTGACCCTGGCAGGATCCGCTCAATTCAACCAGAAATATCCGCTCGGTATGCCAACCACCGCCTGCGGTGAAGGTAAGGAAAAAGACGGTGATATTCGTCATTATTCATTTACCGGTATAGGTCAAGTCACCAATCCGCTCGATCCTGATTCAGCCTTGACAGTTACAGCTCTACTCATTGATGGCGGCAAGGAAAATGATGGTCTGGTCTCCCGCTGTAGTGCCAAATTCGGTAAAACCATTCGGGATAACTACAACTGGAACCATCTGGATGAAGTGAACCAGTTCCTCGGATTAAAAAATATCTTTGCTCCAGACCCAGTCGATGTTTATCGCCAGCATGCCAACCGGCTCAAATTGCAAGGCCTGTAATTCAATCTCATCCCTGTCATCCCAATGCACAGGGATTTTCTAATTTTTAAACCGCCAAAATGGAACTTTATGAAAATTAGAACGCATTTTATAACCTTATGCTGCGTGTTATTTGCGGGCCAATATGTGCAGGCTTCCAATTTGCAGCAAGCAGAATCCAGATTTGTCGTGTCCAATTATGCAAAAACAAAATACCCGATTGTATTTGCACATGGCATGGTCGGCTTTAATCGCATTGGTTTTGATGCCTTAGGCATGGATTATTGGTATCAAATTTTGCCAGATTTAACCCGTAACGGTTCAACTGCCTTTGCCACCCGCATCTCACCTTTCAATTCCAGCGAAATCAGAGGTGAACAATATGTGGAGCAACTCAAGGAAGTCATGGCGATTACGGGCGCCAAAAAACTGAATTTAATTGGTCATAGTCATGGTGCACATAGCGTGCGTTATGCAGCCGGGGTGATACCGCAACATGTAGCCTCAGTAATGACTGTGGGCGGTGCCAACCAAGGCACCATTGTCGCCTCTGATGTCATGCGACTTGCCAATCAGACCGGAACATCTGAACTGCTCAATACCCTGATCAGTAGTTTTGGCAACGTCATCATGTGGGCACAAGGCTTAGACGGTCAAGCTTTCCCACACAACGCCCTTGCAGCAGGACACAGCACGTCGATTGAAGGCACAGCAGAATTTAACCAGCGCTTTAAACTCGGTCTTTCGCTGAGTCCATGCGGTGAGGGAAAATATAAAGACCAAGGCATTGCACTGTATTCAATGACGGGCAATCAACCCGTGACTAATCCCCTAGATGTCAGTGATGCAGCCATGAAAGCCTTGGATCTACTTTCTGCAAGTAAGGCTGGCGCGAACGATGGAATCGTGTCGGTATGTAGTGCCAAATTTGGTAAAACGATTCGTGATGATTATCCATGGAATCATCTGGATGAAATCAACTTGTTATTTGGCATCAAAGGTACCTTTGCACCTGATCCGGTTGCTGCCTATCGTCAACATGCCAACCGTTTAAAACTACAAAGTTTATGATTTTTATAAAAATAGCCAGATATAAAAAATGCGCCCAAAGGCGCATTTTTTTACTCGTATAAAGCTTAAAATTAAGCTTTAGTTTTACGAGCTGGTAATTTTTCACGAATACGTGCAGCTTTACCAGACAATTCACGTAGGTAGTAAAGTTTAGCACGACGAACGTCACCACGACGTTTCACTTCGATACCAGCAACGATTGGAGAGTGAGTTTGGAATACACGCTCAACGCCAACACCGCTAGAAATTTTACGTACTGTGAATGCAGAGTTCAAACCACGGTTTTTCTTAGCAATTACAACGCCTTCGAACGCCTGTAAACGCTCACGGTCGCCTTCTTTTACTTTAACTTGAACAATAACTGTATCACCTGGTGCAAAAGCAGGGATGTTTTGTTTCAATTGTGCGTTTTCAATTACTTGAACTAAAGGATGCTTACCGCTCATGGGGTATCTCCAATATGTGCGAGTCAGAAGAGGTCTGATCATCGCTGGGTATAGAGGCTAAAGCGCATACACCCGATTATCTTTCCCTTTATGGTTGACCATCTCAACCATAAAGAGCCTATTAAAGAATACTTAAATAATTTTAAGTACTTGCTTGAAGACAGAAATGATCACTCATCAATATCTTACAAATCTTTTAGCCATTTTTTCTGCTGCTTGGTCAACTCGACTTTTTCCACCAACTCTGGGCGGCGTTCAAGTGTACGCTGATATCGCTGCAAAAACCGCCATTTTTCAATATTGGTATGATGCCCGGACTTTAACACCTCAGGCACATCCAAACCTTCAAAATGATCTGGCTTGGTATATTGTGGGCAATCTAGAAGACCATCCACAAATGAGTCTTGCACGTGTGACTGTTCATCAGACATGGCACCCGGAAGTCTCCGGATAATACTGTCCAATAAAACCATCGCAGGCAGTTCACCACCCGACAAGACGTAATCTCCAATTGACCATTCCTGATCAACGTATTGCTGGATCAAACGTTCATCGACGCCTTCATAACGTCCGCACAGTACGATGATTCCGTCATATTTGACAAAATCCTGTACCGCAGTTTCGTTTAAGGTTTTTCCTTGCGGTGACATATACACCACAGGAACCTGAACTGCACCCGCTTGCCTTGCAAGCTCTTTGGCATGCTGGATTGCTTTTGCCAGAGGCTCAGCCATCATCACCATACCCGGACCACCACCGAATGGACGTTCATCCACGCGTTTATAGTTGCCCGTCGCATAATCGCGAGGATTGATGCAATGAATTTGCATCAACTCACGTTTTGCTGCGCGCCCGCTAATCCCATAGGCTGTAATCGCTTCAAACATTTCAGGAAAAAGCGTAATGACTGCAAAAAACATCGCAGACTCCCGTATTTCCGAAAAATTCTTAGTAGTCTACGCCCCAATTGACGTAGATACGACCAGCTTCAAGATCAACGCGTTGCACCACATCTTTATGCCATGGGATCATTCGCTCTTCGCCATCGATGCTGTCGGCAGTTGCGCGAACCACCATCACATCGTTAGCACCTGTCTCAAACAGCTCAAAAATTTGACCGAGATTGACTTCTTGCTCTTCATCGTCCAGACCTAACACAGTTAGACCTTTTAAATCAGACCAATAGTACTCATCTACGCCTGCTTGAGGCAGTTGCGATTTAGAGATCCAGACATTGGAGCCAACCAGTTCGTCTGCACCAGTGCGATCACTCACACCTTTCAGCGAAACAACCAGGCCTTTACCATGTGGTTTCCAACGTTTTACATCGACAATTTGCCAACCTGCTTTGGTCTCAATGTACCAAGGCAGATAGTCAAATATGTTGCTCATAGGTTCTGTATTGGAATAGACCCAGAGCCACCCATTTAATCCATATGCTGAACGCAACTGTCCAATCTGAATACGATCTTCGGGAACATTCTGTGTTGGTGTCATGGGCAAGCTACTACCTAATTTATATAAAAATTATGCAGCAACTGCAGCTTTTTTAGCTTGAGCAGCTAAAGAAGCAACACGATCAGAAGGTTGAGCACCTTGAGAAACCCAGTGAGCAAAACGGTCAGCATCTAAACGAAGCTTTTCTGCTTTACCTTGAGCTGTCGGGTTGAAGAAACCGATACGTTCGATGAAACGACCGTCACGTGCATTACGGCTATCAGTCACAATGATTTGATAGAACGGACGTTTTTTAGCACCACCGCGTGCAAGACGAATAACAACCATGATAGAACCTTATAGTTTTTACGGATTATCCTTGTACCGACCATCGATACAGCTCAAACCCCTTTCATAGAGGGCAGTATTTTACGCGAAGTTTGCCCTGAATGAAAGATCAAAAGTTGGTTATCCACAATTTTGAATTTGGTTAGCGTCCGTCCCAAGTAGAAGTGCTCATCAATGAAGCTGCACAATTTATTGGTGTTGTTGTCTTTGACCAATGTCGGAATCCTTGATAATCAATACACATTGCACCATTTCCTCGCTGCGATTCTGACGTAATCGGATCAGCAATTAATACCCAACGTGTATAATTAGCTATTGTAGAACCATCCGATTTTATCTCAGCAGGAAAAACCAGACTCAAATTATAAAGCCCATTTTCAGATACCCCTGAAACCCCAATATCACTCAAACTAATTGTTGTAGTAGCTGACTTTTTATAATGAAAATTTGCAATCTTATAACGGTTAATTTTACTCACAACTTCCATGAGTTCTGCTTGAGTATCTACTCGATTTACCCTGATCTTATAACCCTGATAGGATGGCAAAGCTATAGCAGCTAATATACCGACGATTGCCACCACGATCATTAATTCAATAAGTGTAAAACCATTTCTTAATCTGTCCATGAAGCTTCCCCACTACAGCCCAGATCAATCGTACTACCTTGTACTTTTTTACACTTCAGTCCCGTACTCGTCATGACAAATTGCTGCAGTTTTGGATAACTCGCACTTGGGGTGGCGAGAATCACCCAATTTCTACCAGTTGCATCTGTATCTGTCAGTGCATTATCTGTGTTATCACCATCTTTAACACTAAACGCATATTTAGCATTGGTAGAAGTCGGATAATAATCCATTCCACTTTCAATAGCATAATTCAGATAATTGAATTGGCGAGCCTTGAACTTCTCCAATTCAGTTGCAATTTGTTGTATTCGCTGCTTTGCTACAGCTTCATCAGAACGCTGTATATAACTCTGATAACTTGGAAAAGCGATTGCAGCAATGATAGCAATCACCACCACTACAATCATTAGTTCAATTAGTGTAAACCCCTTTTTATATTCGTTCACCATATCCTCCTTAATTTCGCTCGTACCAACTATAAGGAGTCAGCTTTATTTTATTACGATATAATGTATTTAAAATTTTGTTGCTAGTAGGATTTCGATTTTCAACAGGGCCAATAATGCTACGATAAGGGACACCATTCGTATCAGTACTCTGGCCTAGAGTTATACCTAACAGACCCTTACCTAAGGTCATAGTATTATCTTCAACTGTATCGCCTGCTCCACATTGTCCATATGGCATACAGAAACGATGTGCTCGACTTGACCCGTAAATACCCGCACCACATGATTCTGTACTGCCTACACCTTCAGCATCAAATGTACTTACATATAAGTCAGAATCTAATAAGACCAAATCACTTTGAACTTTTTCTACAGCCTTACGGTTGTTAACTGAAGCTGAAGAAGTAAATTCATAGTACCAACCCTTATAGGCAGAGTTTTCATTATAACCCTCGCTTGCAATATCATCCTCAGAAGCTAGCTCACGATCGTTATCCGTTATTTTTTTTAAGTTAGTTCGAGTTATGCTTAATGGACCTTTCGTTGAAGTCGCAGGATTTGTATCCATGACCGCTAAATCATAAATATTATAGATCGCATCGTTTAATAATTTTAGATTCTCTATACCACTTTCGCCATTAACCACATATTTTGAATCAATTACCTTACCTAATAGCGGCGTACTACGGTTACCACTACCAATACTCACCACCGCAAACATACCTGTCGCATTACGGTATACACTGAACGTTGGCATTTCATAAAAACGCGGTGCATACTTCCCTGTTTCTTTGAAATCCGCTAAACGAGTAATTTTAGCAAAGTCTGCTTTTGCGTCAGAAGAGCTATGATTAGATTTCAAATCAATACGGAATACCTGTCCACCCAAATCACCAAAGTAAAGATGATCTACATCACCATCACCTTCACGGTCAACTGCTTTGATTTGGCTAACAACACTATATTCTAAACGAGATTTATCTCCACCAGATGCATCATAGGTCGACCATAACAAGTCACCTGTGTCAGCATCAAACATGTAAACACCAGCACCTTTAGTCGTCTTTCCTGCTCTAAAATCCTCATATTGTGGGTCATAACCACCACCAACCAACATGACGAGTTTACGCTGACCTTTCCACTGTACATAAGCAATGGTTGGCTTTGACCAACTTTGTCCCATTTTGCTTAAATCACCATAAGCAGTACCAGATATATCATTTGTTTTATAAACTTTGCCAGATTCAGGATCTATGCGGAATTTAATTTTCGGTTGATCAATGTCTGTTAAGTCCAATGCATAATAGCTTGAACCGCCCATTCGCATGCCGCCATAAACCCATTGTTTACCTTTTTTACCTGATGAAGGATTGACCTCAAATTTATCGGAAGTAGTGTTATAGACATATTCTGTATGTGCTGTCCATGCACCATCAATACCATAATAGAGTTGATCCATACCATTACCTTCGGTATTCGGCTCACTTAATAAAGCTTTTGGCTGAGCCGATAACATCTCCTCTGGAATAAATGTAAAAATCTCCTTACCGCCATCATAATTTCCAGCTGTTGTTCCACTCGGATATGTTTCTGCTTCTCGTCCAGTTTTTACAACGTGCAATGCACCTTGTGTCGTTCCAAATAAGATATAGTCATTGCGATCAACAGTTTCATTCGATTTTTTAGTATCGCTATAAGTGATTTTTCCTGATTGGGTTAATAACACTGGTGTGGAGTGCATGATTGCACCTATCGAGCGGTTTTGCTCCCTGTTCGCTAAATTTGTGAGTTCTAGAGAATCTAAAGCAGCCAGCTCATCCAATTCAGTTTCTGTTAAATCATAACCAAGCGCTCCCAACAGGTATTTATTATTACCTGTAGCGATTTTTTCTTGCATATATTCCAGGTTAACTTTCTGAATTGAACCACCAGCATTGGTATAAACAGCTCGCGCAAAATCAGTACCATCAGTAAATGTTTGCAAATTCAGTTTACTCAGTAAACCACCATAAACCTGCAAATCAGCAGAGGCACCATTTACCCATAAATCTTTAGTTGAAGTATTTAGCTCACCATCTGCACCAAATACTTTTGCATTGGACTGGCCAACAAGCACGCCATCTTTAACCTTAAATTTTTTTAAATTACCAAACCAAGCTTCAAAGTCTTCAGAAGGTTTCGGTTGAAATTGAGGGAAATAGGCATAAGACTGAATCGCGATTGGATTAAGATGGTCTTGAGGAATTGCAGCAGTACCTGTCGTGATTGCTGGAATAGGCACTTTAATTGATTCAACAAAATTCTGTACACTATTTACAATATCAGATGTATTAGAGGCACTATACCACCCTCCCTTTCCTTTCACTGCCGCTTTCGCTGCGGCAAGTGCATTATTTTTAAAGTAACTACTGAGCATCGTATCCGTATATGTAGTTTCAGGATTATAAACAACATTATTTCCTGTTGTTTTATGAGCAAAATTAAATGCTGTGCCGAAACCCACAACGGCTGTTTTAACTTCAGCACCTTCAGTATTTTTTTTCTCTTGTAGCTTTTGAGCTATAGCTTCTACACAAGGCCAAGATTGACTATTACTAGTACCATCACATTGTGAAGTTGTCACCTTTTCCGTTAATTTAGGGTTTACTGTTGTTCTTGCTGTTCCTGAGTTATCACCTGATGGATCACCATCAGTTAAATAATACATCCCATAACCGGCACAAGCTGTTTCCACTCTAGACATATGATCTACTAGATCTACAGCAGCTCTTGAATAAGCACGTGCAATTGGAGTCCCTCCTAGTGCTTGCCAATTTTTTGCATAATTCAGTAAAGTTTCTCTGTTTTCAGTCGTAAGTGTCAAAGGTGATGTTTCTGTAGAGGGTGTTGCATTATAAAACTTAGTGAAACCAATGGATGCAGTATCTGGCAAAGGCGTGTTAGTCGTAGCAATTTTACCTCCATCCACTGAAGAGTTACCGCTAATTAGATCAAACATGCTGCGAACGAGCATTGTTACTCGGTCAGGGCAACTATAAGCCATCTCTTCATAATACACCCACCACCCACCAAACAAACCGTAAGATTGCCATTTTCTAAAAGTTTTTACCTCTTTCATACATGTTTTAGCTATAACTTCTTGATCAAGCTTTGTTCTTAGAGTAGAGCTTAAGTCATTGTACGTCGTTTGAGTGATATAACAAAATGTGCCGTTATAATCAAAATCCTTATTATTAAATCTAGTCCGTACAACTTTCGATTCACTAGTACATGAAGTACTTGTACCTCCAAAAAAATCTCTTTGTACTGATTTGTCCTCAGATTGAGACATTGAACCAGACAGATCCAGCACAAACATGAGCGTTGCCCCACCCGTAGTGGGTGCTTTATAAATCTCAATATCACTGGCATAGGTCATGCTCGTTTGGCAAATCATTACTGTACTTAAAGCCGTTAACCCTGTAACTAAGCCATGTTTTGTCTTATTTTTCATTGCCATGCCCCCAATTATTTACCAATATTTTGCATGAGTGAATAACGTGCTACCTGCGTATGAGTAGGTACCCCTAAATCAATTAAACACTGTGAAACTGTTAATTTTGCTAAACGAATTGCTTCTTTTTCATCATCAGTTGAATCTTCCGTAATTTCACCTTGGAGTGACTCTGCTTTAGTTTCAGGAATTGCATTAAAATGATTGCTAAAACAATTTTTTATAGCTGATGATAACTGACTGCTAGTTAAATTAGTATTTTCAGAAAGGTTTGGAAAAATTGTAGTCGCCACAACCGTATACAACTGTGCTGGATCAGCTTTTGCTGTTTCAACATCTGTTCCAGTTTGCATATGTTGGAAAGCAGCCGCTTCTGACATATCCGCTGCTTTAATTGCAACTTGCGTCATCACAGTTTTTCGATGAGTACTGAAGTATCCCGAATCAATTTTACAAAAACCGAGTTGACTCAAACCGGTATTGGTTACTGTATTACCATCCCAGTTAATTAAACTCGCTTTAGTAAAATCAAAAAAATTAGTGTCACCGGCCTTATAACAAAAAACCAATTCTTTACCAGAGTCGTCTTCCGCCTTAATGAAGCCAAACATGCCATTCAATGCCATTTGCCTACTTAATTCACTTGGATTTTCTAATTGAAATAAAGCTGCGTCTGAGTTTTGCAACATGAGCTGCTGCGCCTGACTTGCTGTAGCTACTCTAAGCTGTGTAGTACTAGAACGAATTGCTAAAGCACCTATTACTGTAATAGCCACCAACAGCAGGAGAACGACAATGAGAGTAGCACCATGTTGTGTTTTATACATTATCGATCCCCCAAAGCATTGCGTAATGCCACGGTCTGCACTATCGGAGTCCTTAAATAACGTCTAGGCTGACCTGAATTTAACGTTACTTCAAAATCACTCCATAATTTAAATGTTGGCGCAACAGGCACTGTGCTCTCTGTAGTAGCGTCAGAAGCTCTGGAAATCACCGCCAATTGTACCGATAAAATACGTGGTTGATCTGAGGTGGGATCTATATAATCTTCCAAAGTCATATATTTTTTCGCAGCCCCCTCCTGAACTAAGAATCTCACCTTAAATAATTCAACTCTTTTTAAAATAATTTCACCATTGTTATAAAGTGTTGAATCTAGAGTTGCTGTAGCACCCTCTTCAGGGATGCTATATCTTCCTGCAGCACAAGCCAAAACTTTCTTTTCCTGTGCTGTAGTCTCATGATTAGCAGGGCTATTGTCTGCTCTTACAAAATATCGCTCCACAATAAATTCATTCCGTGAATCAATTTTCCCACCAGCACAATCAAATCCACCAACCTCAGCAGGACGATATTGAATAACTAATTGATCATTTTTCACTGCACCCGTACTGGTAAAGTTGCTTTCATCTTCCGTAGTTAAGGAGCTGTACTTATCATTAAAATCTGCACGACTAGTGACCCCACTTGGCAGATTATTTTTATTAAAAATAATGCCTGACTTAGCGACATCAGGCTTTACCGTCGCCAAATTATTATTCAAATTAGCCAAGCGAATATGAGAGGTCAGATAGGAAAGGCCAAAACTTTGGTCATCCTGCAAACTGTTCGCACTATTTTGTAAAACGAGATTTCTCTGTCCAGATAAAAACAATAAAGTTGCGCTAGCAGCAATAATTAAACCTAATGCCATCGCAATCATGAGTTCTATGAGCGTAAAACCAGTTTGTTTCATTGGTAAAGCTCCATAATCACACAGGTCGATTTAGTATTGTATGAAGCTCCATTTGTACAATCTGTTGTTCCTGCATCATTTGTTGCAGATGTATTTCCCCAAGCAACATATACACAATAACGCCCATTGGTTGTACTAGACGCAGATTGTTTTGGGCATTGCATCAAATTCATACTCATACCCAAATTTTGAGCAAAAGTAACAATTTCATCTACGTCATAGTCTGCTAGCTCAGCACCACTACAAAATTCAATACTACAGTCTCTGGAATCTTCATTATTTATTTGTTTAGCAGCATTTGACATCTCTGTAAGATAGGATGTAGGGGTTGTGCCAAATGTCCACCCCTCTCTATTGACACGGATACGTTCAGCCAGATCACGGGCAATATTAATTGCCTGTACACGCTGAGCACTTTCTGCTGTCGCCTCTAATGCCCTCATTTGCAGCATTACATATCCAAGCACACCTATTGCCAGCACAACTAAGGCAACTAATACCTCAATCAGACCAACACCTTTTTGATGATCTTTTGAAATCATGTACAAGATCCCTTTTCAACCTTATGTATTTGTCCCAATGCTGTTAGCGTAATTTTTATTGATTCACTGTTACCCGTATTCTTACAAACTTCAATTACATCAAAGGTAGAGCGCAAAAAACCTTGTTTATCAAATTCGACTTCCGTGTCAGACGCATTTTTTAGCCGCGCTGAGCCTTCACTAATCCAGTTAAAAACAGGCGGATTATCTGTCCCAGAAACGTTTAGCTTTAAAGTAACCCCTTGATGATTCAATACCGCATAAGTACGTGCTTGCTTGATCTTATCGATCAAGGCATTTGTATTTGACTTAAATTTTTGGTTTTTTATCATATTGCCAAATGATGGTGCTGCAATTGTCGTAAGAATTGCAAGCACTGCAATCGTCACCATAAGCTCAACTAACGTAAAACCTTTATTCTTTTGCACACTCTTCCCCAACCCCAAAACTTTCCCCTATTAAAAATAATATCTATAAATTTTACAAAACCTACACAGAGCAGATAAAAGGCATAAAAAAACAGATAACTGTCATATTATAGCTATCTGCTTATTTTTTAATAAAAAATAAATTGTTAAATAGTTAACAATTTAAGCCTGTGTTACAGGAATACGTAACTCTTTGGGCAAACTAAAGGTAATATTTTCTTCGCGGCCTGCTAGCTCTTCAGGGGCGGTTGCACCCCAGTCTTGCAAACGCTGAATCACTTGTTTGATTAAAATTTCTGGTGCAGATGCGCCCGCAGTCACACCAATTTTTGTATTCGGTTGAAACCATGCTTGTTCCAACTCGTCTGCATTATCCACCAAATAGGCGCGTTTCCCCATACGTTCAGCCAACTCACGTAAACGGTTAGAGTTGGATGAATTTGGTGAACCCACCACCAACACCACATCACACTGGTTGGCTAAGTCACGCACTGCGTCCTGACGGTTTTGAGTGGCGTAGCAAATGTCGTCTTTACGTGGCCCTTGTATATTCGGATATTTTTGGCGCAAGGCATCGATCACTTTGGCAGTATCATCAATCGACAAGGTGGTTTGTGTTACAAAAGCCACTTTATCTGGATGCTGAACTGCAAGTGCAGTCACATCTTCTTCATCTTCGACCAAATAAATGTCACCGCCATTTTTCTTGTCGTACTGCCCCATCGTCCCTTCAACTTCTGGGTGTCCTTCGTGACCAATTAAAATCGCCTCTGTGCCTTCACGCGCATATTTGGTGACTTCAATATGTACTTTAGTGACCAGCGGACAAGTGGCATCAAACACTTTTAAGCCGCGACGCTCCGCCTCTTGTTGCACTGCTTTAGATACGCCATGCGCACTAAAAATCACAATATTGTCATCGGGCACTTCATCAAGTTCATCGACAAAAATTGCACCACGCTGACGTAAGTCATCGACGACAAATTTGTTATGCACCACTTCATGCCGCACATAAATCGGTGGGTTAAAGCATTCTAAGGCACGGTTCACGATCGCAATGGCACGATCTACACCAGCACAAAAACCACGTGGGTTGGCTAAAACAATTTCCATAGAATCCTCAATACTCACACCATTTTTAGCGGTTCAATTGAAATAAATGTAAACAATCGACTGACAACTATTTAGTTTAAAGCCGCTCTACTCTAAAATAGAGAAGATATTTTATCATATCAGGAAAAATATCATGTCGGGTCTCTTGTTTGTCGTTTCTGCAGCGTCTGGAACAGGCAAAACATCCCTTGTTAAAGCCCTACTTGAGCGTGTCAACAATCTTCACGTTTCTGTGTCACACACTACACGCGGTCAACGACCTGGCGAACTCGATGGCGTACACTATCATTTCTCCAACAAAGAAGATTTTTTAAATCTGGTCAATGAAGGTGGTTTTATCGAATACGCCGAAGTATTTGGTAACTACTACGGTACTGCGCAAGCCACAGTCAAAGAGCAACTGGCCAAAGGTCATGATGTGCTATTGGAAATTGACTGGCAAGGTGCGCAACAGGTTCGTCGACTTTTTCCTGAATCTAAACAAATTTTTATCTTACCACCAAGCCAGTTCGACTTGCGTGAACGCCTGTCTAACCGTGGTACTGATGCTGTGGATGTGATTGAACATCGTCTAAGCTGCGCGGTAGAAGATATGCAGCAATATAGCAACTTTGACTATATCATTATTAATGACGACTTTAATAAGGCGTTGCATGACCTTGAAGCGGTGATTATCGCCAATCGTCTAGTTCTGTCTCAACAAGCCAACCGTCATGAAAAACTGATTCAGAAACTGATTACGCCGACTGAGCAGTGATTAAAACTTGAGTCTATAGACAAAGCCTTTTATACTGTGCAGTCTGTTAAAATTTATTATTCAAACGAGAATTCTTATGGCACGCGTCACCGTTGAAGATTGTTTAGACCATGTAGACAACCGCTTTGAGCTTGTACTAGTGGCAAGCAAGCGCGCGCGTCAATTGGCACGTCAAGGTATTGAACCAACTGTAGAATGGGACAATGACAAACCGACTGTTGTTGCTTTACGTGAAATCGCTTCAGGTCATGTATCAAAAGACATTTTGAAACAACGTGATCAAGACTATCAAACATCAAGTCTGGATCTTGCACTTTCTGCAAATAATCTAAACTTAGACGGTTTTTCTTTCCAATAAGAGATCGTCACTCAAAAAGCCTAGTTTTAAACTAGGCTTTTTTTGTTATGTGACTTTTATATTTATGCCAGAACGGTTATAACATAAGGGTTAGCTATCAAGTTTGTATTGGTTTTCTGCTCGCTAGCAGCCAAAAACCATCAAACCAGGAAATTCACATTTCTAAAGTGCTTTCAGGTTTTATTTGTAAAAAATTCAGTTGAAAAGGTGTTTTATGCCAGGCCCACAGGTCAGTCAAGCCAAGCAGCAGTTAGAGATCATTATCGATGCGTATTTAAATGAAAGCGATGTCGAACGTGTGCTTGCGGCCTGTGATTATGCAGATATGGCACATGACGGGATTGTGCGTAAAAGTGGTGAACCTTATATTCTGCATCCGATTGCGGTCAGCTGTATCTTGGCGCATATGCGTTTGGACACTGAAACCTTAATGGCCGCCCTGCTGCACGATGTGATTGAAGATACCGAATTTAACAAAGATGATATTAGCAAGATTTTTGGTTTTACCGTCGCAGAACTGGTCGATGGCGTCACCAAACTGAGCCATTCCAGTGATAAAGAATATAATAAAGCGGCTTCTTTCCGGAAAATTCTGCAAGCGACGCTACAAGATCCACGTGTAATTATCGTGAAACTGGCCGACCGTTATCACAACATGACCACTTTGGATGCACTGCGCCCTGACAAACGCGCGCGTATTGCCCGCGAAACCTTTGAAATTTTTGTGCCAATGGCACGTATTGTCGGTATGAATGAAATGGCCGACAATCTGGAACATTTGTGCTATCAGAATCTAGATCTGGACATGTATAACAATGTACAGGCCGCTCTACTGGAAACCAAGCCCAAACGCTGTGAATATCAGGCCAAATGGGAAAAAAACCTGACCGAACTGCTGCAACAGAATGCCATTCAAGGCCGGATTAAGAAGAAAAATAACAATATTGAGCTACTGCGCCACTTTGTTAAAAATGACATCGATCTGCAGGAATTGACGCACAGCCATGCATTTGAAATTATTTTACAGAGCATCGCGGACTGTGACCGACTGGCAGAAATTCTGACGCAAAGTTTTAAAATCCAGAGTTATGAAGATCATATCCGCCGCCCATTACCGGGAGGCAACCAGTCCTTAATGATGCGCCTAAAAGGCGAAAAGACCACTTTGTCTTTGACCATTCAAACTGAACTCATGCGCAAAGCTGCACGTTTTGGCGTCGTGCTCGGTGAAAGTGCCCCGCAAGCCTGCCGCTCTGCGATTCAGGCATCAATGCAGAATCTGAATGTACTGGTGGATGGCGAATGTGCCAAAACCACATTCAGTGAATTACTGGACTATTTACATCAGGAAAAAATCTGGGTCTATACCCCGCATGGTCATTTACATGAATTGCCGCAAGGCGCCACGGCCGTCGACTTTGCTTATGCAGCGAGTTTATTCCTGGGCAACCATGCGGTCGGTGCAAAAATTAACAATGAAACCAAACCCCTTTCAACGCCTCTAGTCAGTGGTCAGGTGGTCGAAATCATTACTGATGTCCTCGCCACCCCGAATCCGGATTGGCTCAGTTTCATCAATACCCAAAAAGCCCGTCGTGCTATTCAGAATATTCTGCGCGATCAGGATCCAGACGAACAGCGTCTGGTCGGACAACAGGCACTCAATCGCGCACTGAAACTGTTTCATCGTTCTATTCGCGATCTGACTGAAGCCGACTGGAAAAACCTCTTGGAGTGGCGCCATGTTTCCAGCAAGGAACAGTTGTTTGAACAAATTGCTGTCGGTGATTTATTACCGCAACTGGTGGCTAACCATTTATTTGCCCAAGATCAGCATCAGAATATTGCCAGTTCAGACCGTCTGATTCAGGGAACAGAAGGTGTCGATGTCAAATATGCCCATTGCTGCAATCCTGTGCTGGGTGATCCGATTCAGGGTCATTTGACCCGTCGCGGTCTGATTGTGCATCGTGCGCGCTGCCATAACCTGCTGCATGAACAGCATCAGCATCCAGAAAATATCATGTTGTTGCAGTGGATCTCGGATGATCTAGAAGATATCAGCTTTACCGCCTACCTCAGTATTGACTTGAACATGAATGACGAGCAGATTTCCGACCTAATCTATCAATGCCGTAAAGCGCATTCCGGGGTGGAAATGGTGCGCACTCAGGATGACAAAACCTATGTCAATATCGTGGTGCATAACCGTAAACAGATCGCACAGATTATCCGCGATTTACGTATGTATTTCGGTTTCCCGCGAATTATCCGTCTGGCTCAGCCTGTCGTTTTCAGTGAAGCCTCTAAAGCGAGTTAATCATTTAAAACGATAGTGCTTTGATCGGCCGAATTGATCGAATATGATGTATGTCGATGATAAAAGGAGAAATTAATGTCCCGCCAAGTAATCCATACTGAAAATGCCCCTGCTGCGATTGGCACTTATTCGCAAGCCATTTTAGTGGGTGATACCTTATATCTATCAGGTCAAATTGGCCTGGATCCTTATAGTATGGAACTGGTTGAAGGCATTGAAGCTCAAATTCGCCGGGTGTTTGATAACTTAAAAGCAGTCTGTGAAGCCGCTGGTGGCTCTTTGGCAGATATTGCCAAACTGAATATTTTCCTGACCGACTTATCTCACTTTCAACTGGTCAATCAAATTATGGGTGAGTATTTTGCCCAGCCCTATCCAGCACGTGCCGCTTTAGGTGTGGCCGGCCTGCCTAAAGATGCCTTGGTTGAAATGGATGGCATTGTCATAATTAATCAATAAGTTATAAAAATCACTCAGTCCCCACCCTGCAATATCTCATTCTAAATCATGAATCGCTCTTGCGCGGAAATTTAATTAATACTTAGATTTCCGCTCAGGTGGTGTTTTTTTATCTAAATCATCAATCATGATAAAAGCTATTTCAAATGATTTTTATTGACAAACGATAACAATTATCAATAATATTACTTATCTTATTTAATCACTGTGGTTGTGTCCTATGTACGTTTGTCTATGCCGTGGCATTACAGATCAAGACATTAAAGATGCTATTGCAAATGGCGCTGAAAGTTATCGTGATGTCCGCGATATGTTGGACTTGGGAACTTGCTGTGGCCGCTGCGCACCAGAAGCCCGCATGATCATCAGTGATGAGGTTTCACAAATTGCAGCTCGACTGGCTGTTGCAGCATAAATTTAGAAAGATTTCTCCCAATAAGCATAATGAAAAACAATGATCTTTGATCATTACTCCTCCCCCGCCTTTGACTCTGGCGGGTTTTTATTGCCACTCATCTGAGTCTGAATCGATTCGATGTCGATTTTCATTTGCTGTTCCTTGACATCCTCACCTCTCTAAATAGAGCTGATTCCTCCTGCGAGACGCTTATGCCCAAGCGCAAGTATGTTCTTAGCACTATTCAAGTCCCGATCCAGAACACTTGAACAGTTTTCACATTCCCATACTCTTATTCGCAAATCTGCTCTACCTTTCGGACTGCTTGCAGTGACCTCACCACAGCATGAACACATTTGGGTTGTGAAACTTTCACTAACTTCTTCAAACCATACTCCTGCGTTCTCGCATTTATACTTGAGCATGGTCTTGAATGCTGAAAATCCGGTATCCAGAACAGACTTCGCCATCTTGGTTTTCACCAGTTTTTTCGCACTCAGATCGCCTACAACAATTAGTGCATTTTTCTTTATAAGCATTGTACTCGCTTTGTGCAAATGGTCTTTACGACAGTTTGCAATCTTGGCGTGTAATGCACGGACCCGTTTTCTATTTTTCGCTCGTTGAGCAATCCCTAATTTCTGTTCATATTGACGGTAGAACTTGGGATTTGAAATTATCGTACCATCCGAACAAGTGGCTATATCCTTTAAGCCCAGATCAATCCCAATCAAATTAGTCGCAGTCGATTTCTCAATTTTAGGGCTATTCACAACTAAGCAGACATACCAGCGGCCACGCGCATCCTCGACAAACGAACCAGTCTTGATACTGTAATTTGACAGTCCATAGCTATCCCATATTTTAAACTGATGCTTGCCATACTGGATATGGCCATCAGCATACTTGATTGCTACTTTCTTAAAGGGTATCCAACCTAGTGATCTTCTGGCTGATTTCTTATGACTGACCCGCCATCTTAGTTTGGTCTTCTTGAATTGCTTTCTGCGTATGACTAATTCTTCGGTAATAGCCTGAATGGTTTGACTATGTAATCCACAAAGCCTAGATGTACCTTTCGTATATTCAGCAATATCGTAAGCACTGAGAAATTCACCTTTTCTTTTAAGGTGTTTAAAGCTTAAATCATTGACATAATTCCAGACGAAATTCACTTCAGATGCTAATTGCTCTAATATCTTGGAATGTTTATCTTTAATGCGCAATTTAAGTGTTTTCATGCGATTATTTTATCAATGAAAATAACCAATAGAATATCCAAAGTTAAAAATGTTAATTTGAAACGACATTTCATGTCGTATGGCTTAGGTCACTCATTTATATCCCTGCCTTGAAAACGAGGTTTTACGTTTGATTTGATAAATTACTCGCCATTTGCCCCTGACTTGCTTTACTATCAGGATTAGAGCGCTTTCTTAGAAAGATAAAACAGGTCCAAATGGAGTTATGCGATGAAAGGCAATCGTGATGTGATTAATCAGCTCAATCAGGTGTTGTATCACCACTTAACTGCCATTAACCAGTATTTCCTGCATTCGCGCATGTTTAATGACTGGGGCATTGAGAAACTGGGCTCGGCAGAATATAAAGAATCCATTGTTCAGATGAAACATGCCGATAAAATTATTGAACGTATTTTATTTTTGGAAGGTCTGCCGAATTTACAAAATCTGGGCAAACTGTATATTGGTCAGCATACTCAAGAAGTGCTGCATTGTGATGTACGCAAAGTCAAAGAGAATATTGAAGCCATCCAGAAAGCTGTCGCACTGGCTGAAACCCAAATGGATTATGTGACGCGTGATCTGGTTCAGGAAATTCTAGAGAAAGAAGAAAACTATCTAGACTGGACCACGACACAAATCGATCTGATCGAGAGTATTGGTATCGAAAACTATATCCAAAGCCAGCTCTAAACTCAAAATTAAGACAAGAAAAAGCCAGCATCTACTGGCTTTTTTGTATTTAGCGAGGTACATCCTGCGTTAATTCTTCATAACTCATTTCAGTTTTCTGAATGGTCTTTAAGCGTTGCAGCTGGTGCTTGGCTTCCGCCTCATATCCATTAAAAGCTAAAAGTTTGGCATATTTGATCAGGTTATATTTAGTCGGATAACTCAAGACCATTTGTTCACCTTCCTGAATCTGTTCAGCAGACGCTTTGCTATAAGGATTCAGACGAATCCAGGCAATGCGATGATTAAACTCGGTTAACAGATAAATTGGTTTTTCATTGGTAATTTTTTCAGGTTGCTTTTCATAACGAATACTTTGTCCAAGTTTTGGCACCGCAACATCATAGTCGCGATAAATCACAATCAATAAAAGTAACCCAACAGCAAAAATGAATTGCATGCCGATTGATGGCATAACCACTGTTTTAATTTTTGGATTTTGTGCCAGAACCGTACCCAGAATAAAACCTACTGGCAACAAGAAATAGGCATAATGCTGTGGAAACTCAAACATGGCATGTGTCACAAAAACCCCGATCATCAAGATCCCGATGACAGATTCTGGTGTATTCACCCAGCGTTGTAACTGATAGCCCAAATAACCAAAGTACGCAAGAAATGGCAGACCGATGATCAGTCCATTCCAGAGCAGGAAATCGATAATAAAATTATGCGCACTCCGAATCCACACCGGGCCTTGTACGGTATCGCTGATTGAAACGAACGCTGCGCTAGTTTGATACCAACCATAGCCAAACCATGGCTGTGCCTGAATGGCGGCGATCATTTGCTGCCAAATTGTAATACGCGACATATCACCTGTCGCACGAGACACGACATCACGACTTTGCACAACTTGTGCATCCATTGCTTGAGCTGCAAGCTGACTCAGCAATGGGAAAACGACAATACAAGAAATAAAGAAGATGAACAAAGTGGTACTGTAATACCACTTCAGGCGGATAACACCTTTATATTGATAGAAAGCTAAATACAACATGATCGTGATCGCAGCTACCCAAGCGGTACGTGACTGACTTAAAGCAACCCCGATTACAATCACTACAGCACATACAAATAGCCACTTGGTTTGGATTTTTTTCTTTTCATAGAGATAAAGGCAGCTCATCAATGCCATGACGAGAAAAGTTGCCATATTATTGGGCTGGGCAAAGTTGGCATAAGGCCGCTGATTACCGCTGATATTCACCATACCTGGCAAAGTTGCATCCAGATTGATCCATTGGCAAAGTGCAATAATACCTGTGACTGTACCTGATGCTAGAAACACATAGCTCAGATTAGTAAAGGTTTCTTCCCGGCTATAGCTTCCTGTTGACAGGTTATAGCCTAGTATACTCGCGAGCCAAAAACTAAAGACGAAAATAAAGCCCATTATGGCAGTACTAAAGAAAAACACCTGCCCTGCGAGTAACTGGATAAAAGACATACTGGCAAGAAGCAATAGCGGCAGACTCACTGCTGGAATTCTTACTTTATCTCTTAAGCAGATTGCAGCGATGGCAAAGAGCGCAAAAAAGGCATACAGCTCACCTGTATAGGTGACCCAGGGACGGTAATGTATTGGTATGAGCCATGCAAGAGAGATAAGAATTGCCGCGATTAGGGCAAGCGTGGATTTCATGTGAGCTTCAGGAAAAAGAAATTTTGCACATGATAAACAAAAAAAGCAGGTAATTTTATAATTTAATCTTATTAATTAAAAGTTTTGGATTTCCCGATTTTGGCTAGAAAAGGAGAGTAAACGTTCGAAAGGCTCTCTATTAATTGACACGATGGCACTTGAAGCTGGACGTAAGCATAGTTCGATTAAGAAAAGCCATCAGACGCGATCGAGTTAAATGCACAGGAAGCAGGGCAACGTGTTCTTTCGTCTGCATGAGAGATTGAACAAGCTAAAAGTAAGATTAAAGCAGTTAAAAGAGGATTATAAAAAAACAGCTAGGAATAGTGAATTCGTTATTGTTAGAGAATTTTGATTTAAAAAAACGCATCATAGTTGATGCGTTTTTTTATATTTATCAGGTTACAGAGCAAGTACCAACACTATTTTTAGTAATTGCAGATGCAGCCGCAGCATGAGTACTATTAGTTGCAACACACCATGTTAAATTAGTTGTTCCTGCCGTAGGAGTATATTGAATTTTTTTACCATCAACATTCGCATTAATGCCTGTACCTAGAACTACGGTAATGACTCCATCTGCAACGGTTGCTGATGCAACTTCTTTAGTGGCAGTAAATGCGTTAGCAGCCGAAATACCATTTGAACCGTTTGAACAACCTGTGACAGTTCCTATTTCTTGGGAACATAAAGCCACTTCAGTTTTTAAGGTTTCGGCAGCTGTTAAGGCATTAGCAACTTTTGCTTTAACTGTATAATTTTGGTACTGAGGAATCGCAACTGCAGCCAAAATACCAATAATTGCAACAACAATCATTAATTCAATACATTCCATAAGTCACCTTATATAGACATGCATCAAACCATTGAATTATATTATTTTACTTATTAATTCATTTTGTCCATATGGACATCGTTTTAAATAGACAAATTTTTCCAATTTGTCCATATCAGAAAATGGCTTTTACTCAGTGCGATAGGATGAATTTTGATAAAAGCAGACTGGTCGTGAGATATTTTAAAATTTTGACAAGCTAAAAACAAAGTAAAAAATCCAGACTCACTTTTATAAGCCAGCTTCTGTATTTCTTCTTTATGCTGAAGAATCACACGTCTTGCATGATGCAGAATAATACGCCTAGTCGCTTCGTCATCACCAAATTGCATGGAAAAAAATTTACAGCTGGACGAGGTATTCATGCGGTTACTTTGAAGTCTTTAAGCCGTTTCATTCTATTACTCCCCCATGTATGAAACATTCCACATAGAACAACACTTTCAATTTCAAATTACTTTCACCCCCACACGAGCAATCATGACTAAGCTAAATATAGTTGTCTGTTTACCTAGCTGTAAATAATTTAACTTTTCCTACTACAAGCAATCTTTATATTTACATCTCTCAAAACCGACAAAAATGACACTTTTTGTCACTTAGTTACATAAATTTACTTATATATTTTTTAGATTTTTAAATTATTAAACAATCCATTGATTTAATGAGAAATTATTTAGTAATATACTTTGGCACACTTTGTGCAAACTATAAATTAGCTTACAAAGCTTATGAATAAATTAACAAAACATTTGTGGAGAATGTTATGAACGCTCAAAAAGGCTTTACGTTGATCGAGCTGATGATTGTAATCGCTATTATTGGTATTTTAGCAGCGATTGCAATTCCAGCTTATCAAAACTATATTAAGCGTGCTGCTTACACCGAAGTTACATCTGCAATGGCACCAATTAAAACAGCAGTAGATACATGCTATGCAATTGAAAAATCGCTTACTGCTTGTGATACTGCTGGTAAAGTTGGTGAAGTTTTACCTACAGACTTATCTGGTAAAGCTCTAAAAACGATTACTATCACAGCAACTACTGCAGCAATCGTAGCAACACCAAATAACTATAAAGGAATTGTGGAAGCAGATACTTGTACTTTATCTCCTGCCGTAGAACAAGCTGGTGCAGAAGGTAGCCGAACAGCTACAGGTCGTCTTATTTGGACATACACTGGTAACTGTGTAGACAAAGGTTACGTTAAAAACTAATAATTAACTAGGGTGGGTTGACACTGTTAGCTTAAAAAAATATCGAAGTAGTAAAATCAAATCGCCA
>NZ_DCLL01000061.1:69859-105713 GCF_002321025.1 Acinetobacter lwoffii | reverse complement strand
TTAACTGACTGGCATTACTCTCTTGTAGAGGGCTTTTTTATCTCTTCAATTTAAATCTTTACTGAGTGTTAAACCCCATTTTTTATTTTAGATAAGATTAAGTCATTACTTATCTTCACATTTCTTTGCGCGTTCTCACTTGAAGACTGAGCATTTTTCAAACAATCTCAAAAATAGATGAAAGATTTAAAAATATCGTTGCAAGACTTGAAAACGATCATTCTCACACGTGCAATGCTGAACCTGTCCGATCCTCAAGCGACAAAAAAAATGAATGAACTGTGACAAAAATTCTATGAGATCTCGGCACAGGCAGCGTTGTATAAATCTGGAGAACTATAACAATGCTATTTATATTTGCTGTACTACTGCTATTACTTAGTTTATGGGCGGTTTTCTATTTTCAGCTCTCCCGTAGCGCGGGTGCAATTGCACTAATTGTCATGTCAGTAGTCTGTGCCTTTATTAGCCCATGGTCACTTATTCTCGGCATTCCGCTGATCCTGATTAGCCTTGTGGTGATGATCGACCCTTTACGTATGTCGTTCATTTCTAAACCGGCCTATAAAGCACTGGCCAATGCCATGCCGAGTATCAGCCCGACAGAACGTGAAGCACTGGACTCCGGAACCAGCTGGTGGGAAAAAGAACTGTTTATGGGTGCACCGAACTGGGAAACCTTTAACAGTTATCCCTATCCCAAATTATCGCTAGAAGAACAAGCTTTTCTGGACAATGAGGTTGAGACCTTGTGCAGCATGCTGGATGAA
Organism: Acinetobacter lwoffii; assembly: GCF_002321025.1. Taxonomy (GTDB): domain Bacteria; phylum Pseudomonadota; class Gammaproteobacteria; order Pseudomonadales; family Moraxellaceae; genus Acinetobacter; species Acinetobacter lwoffii_Y. Next base: position 104,943 of record NZ_DCLL01000061.1, on the reverse strand, counting down.
TGGGAAATCCATGAGCAGAAAGCGCTGCCTGATCATGTCTGGCAATATATTAAGGAACATGGTTTCTTAGGCCTGATTATTCCCAAAGAATACGGCGGTCGTGCCTTTAGCTCCTTTGCCCAAAGTCGGGTGATGAGCAAGATTGCTTCGCGATCTCTGACCACAGCCGTGAGTTGTATGGTACCGAACTCACTCGGACCAGGCGAGCTGTTACTGCATTATGGTACCGAAGAACAGAAAGACCGTTATCTGCCGGGTCTGGCGCGAGGCGAAGAAATTCCCTGTTTCGGTTTGACCAGTCCGGAGGCCGGTTCCGATGCTGGTGCGATTCCTGATACCGGTGTAGTCTGCTATGGCCAGTTTGAAGGTCAGGAAGTACTCGGTCTGAGAATGAATTTTTCCAAACGCTGGATTACTTTGGCACCAATTGCGACAGTGGTGGGTCTGGCCTTTAAAATGTATGATCCGGATCATCTTTTGGGTGAACAGACTGAATATGGCATTACCTGTGCCCTGCTTCCTGCCAGTCATGAAGGCGTAATAGTGGGACCACGGCATAACCCGGGACCGCCATTCATGAATGGAACAGTGGAAGGTAAAGATGTCTTTATTCCACTGGACTGGATTATTGGTGGCGTAAAAAATGCCGGTAAAGGATGGCGCATGCTGATGGAATGTTTGGCAGTCGGTCGTGGCATTTCCCTACCAGCGCTGTCTACTTCTACTTCAGAAATGACTTATTTAAATGTGGGTGCTTTCTCTCGTATTCGTCAGCAATTCAAGATTTCAGTTGGTAAGTTTGAGGGTGTTCAGGAAGCCAATAGTGAAATCGCCAGTGACACCTATATGCTGGAAGCCTTCCGTTATCTGGTCACCTGTGGTCTGAATCAGGGTGGCAAGCCTGCCGTAATGACGGCGATTGCCAAATACTATGCAACTGAAGGCATGCGTAAAGTGGTCAATCACGGCATGGATGTGGTCGGTGGTCGTGCCATTCAGATGGGGCCGCGTAACTTTCTGGCACCTTACTATCAGGCAATTCCAGTCTCCATTACCGTCGAAGGCGCCAATATTCTCAGTCGTTCCTTGATGATTTTTGGACAGGGTTCAATGCGCTGCCATCCTTATCTATATGAAGAATTACAGCTCTTACAGGCAGAAGACTCGGCAGCGGCTCTAAATCCTTTTGATAACTTGCTGTTTAAGCATTTGGGTTACACCTTTAACCGGACTGCTCGCTCCTTTGCCTATGCCTTTACAGGTGGCTCAAGTGCTGCGCCGCAAAGTGCGGTTGATTTCACCCAGCCTTATTATAAGATCATTAATCGGCTGAGTGCCAACTTTGCTTTAACTGCGGATATGTGCCTAGGTTTACTCGCAGGGGATATCAAACGTAAGGAAATGCTTTCGGGTCGTCTGGCCGATATTCATGCTCACCTGTTTATTGCATCGGCAATTCTCAAGTTTTTTGAGCATAGCAAAAAGACTGAAGATGAGCGTTTACATGCACAGCTTGCGGTAGAAAAGTCTCTGTATACAGCGCAAGAAGCATTTTTTGACCTGTTTGCCAACTTTCCGGCAGGTGCAGCAGCAGGCATGTTCAAACTGCTATGTTTCCCATTTGGCCGTCCGGTACAGAAACCATCAGACCAGCTGAAACAACAGGTAGCAAACAGCATGATGGAAAACAATGCTTTCCGGCAGTCACTCAAAAAACATGTCTACCATAATATCAATGAAAATGATGTCACTGGTCGTATGGAATCTACTTTCACCATGTTGCTGGACATTGAACAGCTGTGGGATCGCTTTAAAAAAGCAGAAAATAAAGACCAGTTCAAGGGTTTAAGCTTTGCAGAGCATGTGGCAGATGCACAGCTACATGGTTTTATTAATGATGAGGAAGCAGAAAAATTGCTGCACTACAATGCGCGTCGTTATGACAGCATGTTGACCGATGTATTTGATCTGCATTTGCAGGAAGTATTAGAGCTTGAGAATCCGTATCTCATCAAGGAAGATGCCAAAGGAACGGATACTTCAGTGCAAACTGATCCTTCACACTCAGTATCACCTTAAATCAAACTTTTGATCAAAGGTGTCATAAATTCCAGAGTGGAGCCATGTTTCAATACCTCACTTTGGAAGCTTCATAAGTGGCTTTTCAGCCACTTTTTTTTACGACTATTGCACGATAGTATTTTGGCTTAAAAGCGTTAAGCTAAAGCAATAATAAAATTGAGGATAAAGCATGTCACAACAAGATTATGAAAATGGCTTGAAAGTCCGTACTGAAGTAATGGGGGAAAGCTTTGTGCAGCGTGCTCAGGAAAATACCGTGCCTTTTACCCAGCCATTACAGGACTGGATTAATGAACATGCCTGGGGTTCGACCTGGCAACGTGAAGGTATTTTACCGCGTAAATATCGTTCTTTAATTACCATTGCATTTCTAACCGCGCAAAAAAGTCCCACTGAACTAAAAGGTCATGTGCGAGGTGCCCTAAATAACGGCGCAACGGTTGAGGAAATTCAGGAAGTGTTGTTGCATAGCCTGCCTTACTGCGGTGCACCGGCAACCCAGGAAGCCTTTCGTGCCGCGCTTGAAGTCATTCAGGAATATGAAGCAAATCAAGAGAAATAAATATCAGTGTATTAGAGCTCTTTCCTTAATAATTCTTAATGATTAAAAATTATTAAGAAAATTCCCTCTCCTATGAGGAGAGGGGGTAGGGAGAGGTTCTTTATAAAAAACCCCTCATCCTCTTGCGGAGCATGCTCCTCACCCCTAAGGGAGAAGGAACATTAAATATTAATGGACAATCATTTTCTAATTTATAAAAGAAATTTATTTATTTAAATTGCTCAGATATCAGTTAAATTTAAAATTAACTTAGGCTATTTTAAACAATTGAAATAAAAATCCGGGAATTTTTAAATTCTCGGCTTTTCATATTTTTAATAATAAAATCTATCGTTATGGATTTAATTCAAAATTAATAGTTTCTCTATGAATAGCAATTTATAAGAAAGACTTTAACCCCTTAATTCAATTTGCGTACGTTGTTCCAACCCTTGTACCGCAGCGGAGAAATCCAACTGGCTGGCCTGTGGCTTGGCAATCTGCTGGAACTGTTGTTGCACCAATGACATCACTGATAAATCCAGTTGCTGCTGTTGCACTAGTTCCAAAGCAATACCAATATCTTTCTGCAATAAATCCAGCGCAAAGGTTTTATGAAACTCACGGCTTAAAACCCGCTGTGCCATGATATTTTCTGACATGCTGCTTTTACCACTGGAATGATTAATACAGTTCAACGCACTGCTTAAATCAACTCCCCGCCCTTTCAGTACAGTCAAACCTTCAGCCAGTGCCCATAAATGGGTCGCCATCAAAGTATTATTAACGGCTTTCACTGCAAAACCAGAACCGCTTTCTCCCACATATTCAATCAAGCCAGCAAAAGCAGCAATGATCGGTTTAGCTTGTTCAAAGGCAGCTTCATTTCCTCCCACCATCACGGTTAAAGTACCTTTTTCTGCCCCAACAGTCTGACCGGATACTGGAGCATCCAGATAATAACTTCCCTGTTGCTCCAATCGTTTTGCCAGTTTTTGTGCCGATTCCGGCACACCGCTGGTACAGTCAATCCAGATTGCACCGGGTTTAGGTGGATATGCGGTAATTAATGCTTCCACATCCTGACTGGTCGGCAAACAGGAAAAGATAAAGTCGGCTTGAACCGCCTGTTCAATACCCACTGCCAGAGTCCTGAAAGATTGAGCATGATCTAGCGCTTTATGTTCAGTCCGGTTCCAGACCCAAACCGGGTGTCCGAGGTTTGGCAAATGGGAGGCCATATGCCACCCCATTGCCCCGAGTCCTAAAAATGCAATTGTTTGACTCAAAAAATACTCCTCATATTAAGCGACTGGCTTAACCTCAACTTCTGTTGCGGTCGATGCAGATACAGGCGATTCTTTATCTTCACCACGGTTCAGGAACAGATTGAGTAAGATCGCAGCTAAAGTTGCAGTACCAATACCGCCCAGATCAAAACCACCGATCTGCAAGCTATAGTTCCCTGTGCCCATGATCAGACAGACTGCACCAATAATCAGCGTACTGTTCTTGGTAAAATCAACACGGTTATCCACCCAGATTTTCGCACCAGCCACAGTAATCAGACCAAATACGACAATCGAGGCACCGCCAAGCAAGGCTACAGGAATCGTACTGATCACCGCCCCAAATTTCGGTGAAAGTCCGAGCAAGATAGCGAATATCCCGGCAAAGATAAACACGGTGGTTGCATACACTTTGGTCACTGCCATCACGCCGATATTTTCAGCATAAGTGGTCATCCCGGTACCGCCGACAGAAGCAGAGAGTGAAGTACAGACACCATCTGCAAAGAAACCGCGTCCCATATACGGCGACAGATTTTTACCAGTCATTGCAGATACCGCTTTAAAGTGTCCCAGATTTTCCGCAACCAGAATAATGGCCACCGGTGCAATCATCAACATCGCATTCATTTCAAAGACTGGACTCTGGAAATTTGGCAGACCAAACCATGCCGCTTCACTGACTTTACTGAAATCAATCGCAGGCCCAAAGCCCATCACATTGGTGAAGAGGAAATAAATCAGGTAGGAAGATAATAAGCCCAATAACAGCAGTAAACGGCGCACCATCCCACGGGTAAACACGGCAATCACACTGATACAGATAATGGTGACCAATGCCATCCAGGAATCAAACTGGTTGGCTGAAACACTTTTGATCGCGACAGGTGCCAGATTCAAGCCGATAATCATCACGATGACGCCCGTGACTACCGGTGGCATCAGCTTTTCAATCCATGCAGTACCGGTTTTCATGACCAGCAACCCAATCAAGGCATAAACGATACCGCAGGCAATGGTTCCCCCAAGTGCCAGCCCGATATTTGCATTTGCCCCCGCCCCAGAGTAGCCTGTGACCGCCACCACGGCGCCAATAAAGGCAAAACTGGATCCCAGATAACTTGGCAACCGACCGCCAGTAATCAGGAAAAATAAAATGGTACCAATCCCGGTAATAAAAATCGTGAGATTGGGATCAAACCCCATTAAAAGCGGTGCCAGCACGGTTGCCCCAAACATCGCAAACACATGCTGTAACCCGAGAATAATACTTTTCCCAGCCGGCAGATATTCATCTGTTTGAACTGGCGTTGTATCGATATTGCCTTGATAAGGCTTAAATTTTGGAAACCACGTTTCTTTTTCTTGCATGGGCTTCCCCTCCTTGATTAGGACTGAATTGATTTAGCACATTTTGTGTGGCTCACAGTAAGAACGGTTAAAGTACATCAACGCATTGCCTTGACGCTGGCACATGGCTTTCACTTCACAGATCAGCACGTCATGACTGCCTACAGATAAATATTGGACCACCTCGCAGTCGAAACTGACCAAGGCATCCTCAAGTACAGGTGACTGGGTCACCAAGGTTTTCCAGTCCCCCTGACTGAAACGCTCTGCCATCGGTGTTTTTCCACCAAACAGATTGGATAGATGCTGCTGATGTGAGGCTAGGGTATTCACACACAACACCTGATTATTTTTGAAAGTCTCATAAACTGAGGATGAACGGTTCAGGCAGACCAGCAAGGTCGGTGGCGTATCTGTCACACTACAGACCGCTGATGCTGTAAATCCTGCCATTCCCGCCGCACCTTGTGTGGTAATCACATTCACCGCAGCGCCCAGATTAGACATGCCCTGACGGAAAATCTGCTGATCGATCTGGGTAAATACTTCAGTTGCGGTTTCAGTCTTTAAAACCTTATTTAATGCACTGTTTTCTGCAACCGCTTCCGTGATGATTTTAGACAATTTGGCATTCATGCTGTTCCCCCCGCCCCAAGTCAGTTTTCAGTGACAGACTTAGGGCTGATATAGATGAGATTGAATCAGGTGGTTCGACTTATACATGGGCAATCGAGGCGATTTCGACCAGCGCATGAGGTTTGACCAAACCCGTCTGTACGCAATATCGTGCCGGTTTATCTCCCGGGAAATACTCTGCATAAACGGCATTAATCGCTGCATAATCTGCCCAATCTTTGACAAATACATGATTGAAAGTCACATCGTCCATGCTGCCACCGGCTTCTTCAATGACGCGCTTGATGGTTTCCAGAATATGACGAGTCTGTGCTGCTGCATCGCCGACATGCACGATGTTATTATTTTCATCAAAGGCCAATGTGCCTGACACATAGACAATATTGTCTGCCTTGGTTGCCGGTACAAACGGCGCTAACGGTTTTGAAGTTCCTGCTGGAATAATGACTTCTTTAGGCATACTGTTTTTTCCTTAATCCTGATCTTTAATTTTTTAGGCACTTTCAGCCAATTTAGTTTCTTTAAGTGATTCACTTTCTTTTTGAAAGGTTTCGACAAAATTTGCGGTATCGGATACCCAGCCAAAGAAGGTCTTGATGTTATACAGACTGGCTTCATGGGCTTCGACTGGCCCGGCCTGATGGCATGCATCTGCAAGTGCCACACCAAAATATTCCAGAAAAAAACCATCACGTAAGGTCGATTCCACACAAACATTGGTGGCAATTCCCACAAACACCAGATTGCGAATACCACGCACACGCAACATGCTGTCCAGTGCAGTATTAAAGAAACCGCTATAGCGAGGTTTTTCAATGACCAGATCTTGTGGCAATGGCTTTAATTCATCAATCAATTCAAAATCCCAACCGCCCTTGGCCAGTAATTTCCCCTGTAATTCAGGCTGTTTACGCATAGTCTTTAAGGCATTGGATTTATGGAAATTCGGAGAATCCGTACCACCCGCTTCCTTATATTCTGCATCCCAGCCATTTTTAAAATAGATGACCTGAATACTGGCCGCATGCGCAGCATCGACTGCTTTTTTTATATTTTCGACCACGGGTTTGGTTTTTGAGATATCAAAACCAGCCAGATCCAGATAGCCACCCTGCGAGGTATAGGCATTCTGCATGTCGATCACAATCAGGGCAGTCTGTTCAGGTGCAAGGCAGATTGCTTCAGGCTCAGCTTTAAGCGATTTTCCGGTACCGAGTTTTTCAGTAAAACCGGCCCTTACCACTAATTCACTCATGCGCTTTTCTCCAGTACAGGTGCTTCACCCTCAATCACAATATGGTCACGACATTTCATCAATGGCTGGATTTTCTGACCGAAATCTTCTACACCCTGAACGAAATCATCAAAAGTCAGCAGTACACCTTCAGTGCCCTTGATCTCGCCAATTTCATCTAACATTCGTGCCACATTTTCATAAGAACCGACCAAGGTTCCCATATTGATATTCACTGGAGATACACTAGACGCCATTTGACGGATATTGGTATCTGCACCGGAAGTCGTGTCTTTCCCGCCCTGATTCATCAACCAGTTAATCGCTTCCATGTCGGCACCATCGTTATAATGCTGCCATTTCGCTTGAGCTTCTTCGTCAGTTTCTGCCGCAATCAGCATAAATAGGACATAAGTTTGTACTTCACGGCCGGTGACATCGGTTTTTTCTTTTAAGCGGTCATTAATTTCTGCATAAGCGGTCGGTGTATTCAGTCCTTTACCAAACACGAAGTTGTAGTCAGCATATTGCGCAGAAAACTCCAGACCGGCATCCGACTGACCAGCACAGATAATTTTCATATCCGTTTGTGGGCGTGGACTCACACGGCAGTCTTCCATCTGGAAATGCTCACCTTTAAAGTCGGATTTTCCGGTTACCCAGAGTTCACGCAAAATTTGTACATATTCAGACAAATATTCATAGCGTTTGCCAAAATACTCATTGCCTGGCCACATGCCCATCTGGGTATATTCAGGTGGCTGCCAGCCCGTCACAACATTCAAACCGAAACGACCATTGGAAATAGAATCAATGGTAGATGCCATACGTGCCACAATTGCCGGTGGCATGACTAGAGTTGCAGCTGTTGCATAAATTTGAATTTTGCTGGTCACCGCTGCGAGACCCGCCATCAGGGTGAAAGTTTCCAGGTTATGTTCCCAGAATTCGGTCTTGCCACCAAAGCCACGCAACTTGATCATGGAAAGTGCGAAATCGAAACCATAGTGTTCAGCGCGCTGCACGATTTGTTTGTTTAACTCAAAAGTCGGCATATATTGTGGTGCATTTTCAGAGAGTAACCAGCCGTTGTTTCCAATTGGACAAAAGACACCTATTTTCATTTTCACACCTCATTATTTTTAACCAATATTCAAAATCCTGTTGCCAATTCAGGTTTTTTATTTATGTTTAAAATATTGCAAAGCGCGTGCCAATTTATTTTAGTTATTTATTTTCAAATACTTAATATTTATATTTTTGAATTTTTAGTAAAATAATGATTTCCACCCCTGAATCAATTTTGCTCATCGTGTTTCATTCAGGTGCATTAAAATTGATCATCATCGCTTTTAGGAAGAATCAGATTTTGAGTAAAAACCATAAAAATGATTCATTAGAAAAAATAAAAAGCCAGAAACAAGTTCTGGCTTGAGCAAACAAAGTGATTTGCTGAAAATATCAGGCTGATTTTAAAAATTGCAGCATGCTTTGGTTGATCTGGGCGGTTTCAGTCACTGTAGAAGCATGCGCTCCTGTTGCAAACAGACTGAGCTGACTATGCGGCAATAATTGCTGAAGTTGTTGCGAGCGTTGATAAGGCACCAGAAAATCATCTTGATTGGCAATCAGATGTACAAGAACATCTTTGAGCGCCTGCTGATGTGCCTCCTCTAGCTTAAAAGCCTGCACTGCCTGTATACGAGCTAAGACATTTTGAATTGGCGGAAAGTCCAGTAGCTGTTTATTTTCTGCTTCGGTTAACGGGTCAAGATGTGTCGAGATCCAGTGTGGTGGATATAGAAATAAAGCTTGGGCGCGCACATAGGCCTCAGTCCCGCTATTCAGCAATAAAGAAGTCCTTGCCTGAAAACATTTTTGGGTATGCACATCCAGTTCCCCCCAGGCATTCAACATGGTCAGGCTGAGTAACTTAAACGCTTTATCAGTCTGATAAGTCGCAAGCTGCATGCCAATATGCCCACCCAATGCATGTCCCATAAAATGAAACTCACGAATATCCTTATTGATCAATAAATCCAGGATCTGCCGGGCCATATGATCTACGGAATAAGGCGTTGGCAAGAGTTCAGAATCCGAATGACAACCTTCCTGATCATAGGTCACCACATGAAAATCTTGCTGCAAAACCTCAATTTGTGGATTCCAGAAACTTGCATGTCCACCTAAACCAGAAGAAAGCACTATATAAGGCGCATCGGCCCGTGCTGCAGGATAAATAAATAAAGACATAAAATTCTCATAGTTTCGCTATGAGATGAGTGCAGCAAAATACATGCCTGAACAGAACTGCTTTTGAACAATTGTTAAAATTATAGCCAGTACACATTAAAGCTGTAATAAAATTCCTGTACTTCAAAGCGCACGTTATAGCCCAGATCTGTTAACTCGGCAGACAAGGCACGGATATCTTCCAAAGGCAGATGTTTGGGAAAAACTGTCAGTACCGCTGTATTGCCTTGCCGAGCATTATCTTCAATCAGTTGCGCCAGACGTGGCTTGTACATTTCAATATCCAAGTTAGCAACATTGGATAAAATTTTGGCCTGATCTGCCGTCATAAAAGTCATTTTTATTTTCTCTTTTAATCTTATTTCACTAAGCTAAATGATTTATAAAGCGCTTAATATTTCACTTTTGTATCAGAACAGGCTGAAATAAAGCATAAAAAAAATCCCTCATGATGAGGGATTTTTTTAATCAAACTTATTGGCCTGGCAGAGGAATATATTGTGAAGCACTGTCTTGTGCCTTACGTTCAGTCACAACAACTTCTAGCATCATGGTTTTCCCTGCCCGCTCAATTTCAATCTGAATGGTACTGTTTGGCTTTTGCAAGGCCACAAAATTAATCAGATGTGAGGCAGAACTAATCTCTTCCTCATTTACTTTCATAATCTTATCGCCACGCTGGATTCCAGCCTTGGCAGCAGGTCCATCCGGTAGCACTTCTGCGACCGTCACACCTTTTTCTTTGGGTTGCAGGACATCATCACGTTCTGCAGGTAATAAGCTGATACCTAACCAGCCACGAACGACACGGCCATCTTTCAGAATCGCATTCATTACTTGCTGACAGATTTTGGCTGGAATGGCAAAACCAATCCCTAGCGAACCACCAGACTGCGAGAAAATTGCAGTATTCACACCAATTAAATTACCGGCGACATCAATCAGTGCACCGCCCGAGTTACCTGGATTAATCGCAGCATCGGTCTGCACAAAGTCTTCATAGGTATTAATGCCCAAGTCTGAACGGCCCGTTGCCGAGATAATCCCCTGCGTCACGGTTTGCCCAACACCAAAAGGATTACCAATGGCCAGAACCACATCACCGACTTCATTACCACTGAGTTTAAATGGCAAAACTGGCAATTGCGTCAGTTCAATCTTGATCACAGCCAGATCGGTATCCGGATCAGTTCCGACCACCTTGGCTTCAGCACGACGACCATCCTGCAAAGCCACTACAATCTGATCGGCCTGTGCAATCACGTGGTTATTGGTCAGGATATAACCGTCTGGACGTACAATTACACCCGAACCTAAACTGTTCTCATTCGGGCTTTGTCCATACTGGTCAGGTAACTGATCGCCAAAGAATTCACGAAATACTGGATCGGTCAGTAAAGGATGCGCCTGTTGCTTGACTTTTTGGGTAGTAAAAATATTCACGACAGCGGGTGCTGCCACTTTTACAGCAGCACTATAGGATACCACGCCTCCTGAGCGCGACGTATCAATCAACGGCTCTACTTTTTCAGCAGGCATTTTGACGCCATCTGGCGCAACTGGTGCCTTTGGTTTTTGTAGTTGTTGCCACCCCAAAAAACCGATAATGACTAAAATCAGTAACACCCAGGGTAACCATGTAAAGGTGCGGCGCACGTTGCTATCCTCTAAAATATTTTAATTCGTTGATGACTAAGTAATTTGTGTCCTATTGTAATGCTAAATACATAACTAAACACAAAAAATTCCACAGAGATTTGTGCAGCTTTAGTTACAATTAAAGCTATAGATAAATATGGGCAAGTTTTTAAACTTACAGGAATTTTATGGCGAATTTAAACGATATTATTCAATGGTGTGACCAGACTTTGGCAGCATGTGAATTTAAGGACTATGCACCGAATGGCTTGCAGATTGAAGGCAAATCCGAGGTGAATAAAATCCTCTGTGCCGTGACCGCCTCCCAAAGTGCAATTGAAGCTTCAATTGAGCAAGGCGCTGATTTATTGCTGGTTCATCATGGTTATTTCTGGAAAGGAGAAGCCTATCCAATTACCGGCATGCGTGGTAAACGTATTAAAACCCTGATTCAAAATGATATCTCACTGGTTGGCTATCATCTGCCTTTAGACAGTCATCCGACTTTGGGAAATAATGCCGCCATTGCGGATTTATTGGAACTCGAAAATATCGAACAGCTTGATCCGAGTGAAAAACGTCCGATTGGCAATATTGGCTATTTAAAACAGCCGATGACTCCGGAAGATTTTAAAAATTATGTTTCAGAAAAGCTGGGCTTTGATGCGATTCATCTACCCGCAAACAAAACTCAAATCCATAAAGTCGGTTTCTGTACCGGCGGTGCGCAGGATTATATTCAAAAAGCGGCACTACAGAACTGTGATGCCTATATTTCAGGTGAAGTAAGCGAACGCACCTTTTATGAAGCTCAGGAACTGAATGTGCATTATTATGCCTGTGGCCATCATGCGACTGAAAAATACGGTGTGCAACGCCTGGCCAAGGCTATTTCAGAACAGTTTAATATTGAGTATGATTATTTCGAATTAAACAATCCGATTTAATTCAACTGACGGTTATGATCAGCGGCTTTATTCATATATTTTCAGGCTTTATTCTGTATTGTTATTTATACACGATGCCCATTTCTGCCCGATTATCTATTACAATAAAGCCACTTATTGTTAAAACCCAGCAAAATGCAAGGAATTGAAAACATGACAACCATTACTTTACCAGCATTACCTTACGGCTACGAAGATCTTGCTCCACACATCAGCAAAGAAACTTTAGAATACCATCACGACAAACACCACAATACATATGTGGTTAACCTGAATAACCTGATCGCTGGTACTGAGCTAGAAGGCAAAACTCTAGAAGAAATTATTACAGCAACTGCTGGTGATGCTTCTAAAGCAGGTGTTTTCAATAACGCGGCTCAAGTTTGGAACCACACGTTCTACTGGAACTGTATGGCTAAAAACGGCGGCGGTAAAGCAACTGGTACTTTGGCTGCAAAAATTGACGAAGCTTTCGGTTCTTATGAAAAATTTGCTGAAGAATTTGCTGCTGCTGCAACCACTCAATTTGGTTCAGGTTGGGCTTGGTTAGTGGCTGACGAAGTAAACGGTCAGCTTTCTATCATGAAAACTTCAAATGCTGATACACCAATGGCGCACGGTAAAATTGCAGTGTTGACGATTGACGTTTGGGAACACGCTTACTACATCGATTTCCGTAATGCTCGTCCTAAGTACATCTCTACTTTCCTAGAAAGCCTAGTAAACTGGGATTATGCAAATGCGAAATATGCAGGTCAACCTGCAGGTGTTGAGAAATAATTCTTTATTTCTTTGCTAAAAAATCACCCATTTCGGGTGATTTTTTTATTTTTAGGCACTAAATGAATATTAATAAAGCAAACAATTCATTTCTTTACATTAATTGATTGACGACCTGGTTATTCATCCCTAAAATGCCGATCAGATTCTCCAATAGCTCAGTCGGTAGAGCGACGGACTGTTAATCCGCAGGTCCCTGGTTCGAGCCCAGGTTGGAGAGCCATCTATTCTTCCATAGCTCAGTCGGTAGAGCGACGGACTGTTAATCCGCAGGTCCCTGGTTCGAGCCCAGGTGGAAGAGCCAAAATTCTGAAGAAACCCACTCATTGCGAAGTGGGTTTTTTTATAGCTGTATTTTTTAAATTGAGATCATATTGATTTATATGCGCGATCAACCGCTCATTTCTTATGCTCCAGATCACTTATCAAAATTAAGGCTGATCACGATTTTGCTGTTAGGGCCGGTTTACATAAACATAACAGTTTGAACTACAAACCTTTTCGACTATTTTTAAAACACTTGATTCAATTTATGCTGCTTTTTTCTAAAAGTGCCTTGACCCCTTTTCAAATCTCTCTATAATCGCTGTCAGATTCTCCAATAGCTCAGTCGGTAGAGCGACGGACTGTTAATCCGCAGGTCCCTGGTTCGAGCCCAGGTTGGAGAGCCAATCTATTCTCCCATAGCTCAGTCGGTAGAGCGACGGACTGTTAATCCGCAGGTCCCTGGTTCGAGCCCAGGTGGGAGAGCCAAGATTCTGAAGAAACCCACTCATTGCGAAGTGGGTTTTTTTATTCTCCCCTTTTGTGATCTGTGTTTAATTTGAGTCAGTTTATATTTTTTGTGATTGGCTGCCTGGCAACTTTTGCATTAGTTTGCCTGCTCTTTCCGCATCTCTTCACCCGTCAAAAGAAATTCTATCCCAAGCGCGTCATTACTGCTTTTGAAAGCAGGATGTTTACACGTCTGAAAGATGCCTTTCCTCATCATCACATTCTGGCACAAGTCGCGTTTAGCGCTTTGATCACGCACGATCAGATGAAAATGCGTAATCAATTTAATCGTAAAGTCACAGACTTCGTCGTACTTGATCGTGAATATAATGTAGTGGCGATTGTCGAACTGGATGATCCGAGCCATATTGGTAAAGAGCAGGAAGATGCTGAACGCGATGCGATGCTGATTGCAGCAGGCTATACCGTGATTCGATACACTCAAATTCCGACTATCAGACAACTGCAAAGGGATTTAAGATAAGTTAAGCTGCAATTGCGGTACTTTCCGGTGCAGCTTGAATTGGATTGATCAAAGCCTCCTGCTCCGCTTTTAATTTCTCGTTAGCTTTTAGTGCTTCAAAATTAGCCAATCTTCGTCCAATTTAGCGTCTCATCACAAGCATTCTCAGTTAAACCTGCCTTTCTGTAGGATTAGGGTGATAAAGTTTAAGTTATCGCTCTATAATCCTTTCGAAAACAAAATATAAGTCAGATGACCTGATTGGCCTGTTCCATTTCTGGCCATCATCACCTTGCTTATTTTTGGCGTTGTTTTTTTATTCAGTGATCGTTTATTTATGCAAAATTCTATTCGTATTGGTATCGCGGGTTACGGTAATCTTGGCCGCGGTGTTGAAACTGCCATCCAGAAAAATCCTGATATGCAGCTTGTCGGTATTTTTACTCGCCGCTCACCAAGCAGCGTCTCTCCTTGCTTTGCAGAAACTCAAGTGTATAGCATGGATGCACTATTAAATGAGTTTAGCGATAAAATTGATGTGCTGATTCTTTGTGGCGGCTCTAAAGATGACTTGCCACAACAGGCGCCTATCTTTGCAAGTAAATTCAATACTGTAGATAGTTTTGATACGCATGCACGTATTCCGGAATACTATGCTGCAGTCGATGCACCCGCCCTTGCTAACAAAAAAACAGCCATGATTTCTATTGGCTGGGATCCTGGCATGTTCTCGATTAACCGTTTATTTGGTGAAGCGCTATTACCAGATGGCGAAACTTATACCTTTTGGGGTAAAGGCTTAAGTCAAGGCCATTCAGATGCGATCCGCCGTGTACCGGGTGTAAAAGCCGGTGTGCAATATACTATTCCATCCACTGATGCTATTGAACAAGTCCGCAGTGGCGCACGACCTGAGTTAAGCACCAAAGATAAACATCATCGTGACTGTTATGTGGTCTTGGAACAAGGAGCTGATGCAGCAACAGTTGAACAAACCATTGTCAGCATGCCTGATTATTTTGCAGATTATAATACGACTGTGAATTTTATCAGTGAGGAAACTTTACTGAAAGATCACCAAGATATGCCACATGGCGGTTTTGTCATTCGTAGTGGTAATACCAGTGATGCACAAAAACAGGTGATTGAGTTTTCTTTAAAGCTGAATAGCAATCCAGAGTTTACTGCAAGTGTTCTAGTGGCTTATGCCCGTGCCTGCTACCGTCTGAATCAAACTCAGCAATATGGTGCTAAAACAGCCCTAGATGTAGCACCTGCCCTACTTTCAATTAAATCTTCAGAACAATTGCGCAAAGAATTGCTTTAAGATGATTTAAATATAGCCACCGATCGGATGATGGGTGGCTATATTTTTCCATTCTAGAATACGGCTTGCCTAATTACTAAGTATCGAATATCTACAGTCAAATCATCGTTTGCAGAAACCCATGCAACTATCTACTACACAGACATTTGCAGTATTAGACAAGTGCAAAGGGATTCTAGATAGATTAAGGTGCTGTTGCACTACTTTCAGACGCAGCTTGAGTTGAATCTGCCTTAACATCCTGCTCTGCTTTGAGCTTTTCCGCAGCTTCTCGTGCTTCAATACGCGCAATCATATCTGCCTGCTGCTGCTTGTATTTTTCCTGATTTTTAGCATCACTATTCACTGCAAGAAATGCCATACTAATTAAAAATACCGGAATACAAAGTGCAAGCGTACCGAAGATCAATAGCTTTTTGACACTGCGGGGCTGTGACTGCTCGGACATAACAAACCTGCTTTAATTTCGTCATTTAATTACACTGCCCAATATAACAAAATAAAGTCATAGCTCAAGCCTTATAGATTAGGCAATAACAAAAGCATCCTTATAGGACGCTTTTTTCTCAGTCGATAGACAGTCACTACCTCAAAGCCAGTAGTATTCCTGCAAAAATAATCAGTCCAATCCAGCGGTTATGCCTAAACGCCCAGAAACACAAATGTGGATTTTTATCTCGAGTTTTAAACCATTGGTAAATAAAATCGAGAGCGACAACAATTAATGCAGCCAAACCAAATGGAATCAGTAAATTTTCTAGCCAAAGTGCTACAGCAATCAAAAGAATACTAATGGCCTGCAAAGCGCTAATGATCTGAATATCATATCGACCAAATAAGATCGCGGTTGATTTCACCCCAATCTTTAAATCGTATTCACGATCTGCAATTGCATATTGGGTATCATAGGCTACGGTCCAGGCCAGATTACCAAAATATAGAAGCCAGCAGGTTAAATCCGGCGTTTGTCCAACTGCGGTATAAGCCATCGGAATCGACCAGGAAAATGCTGCACCCAAAAAGACTTGAGGTAAATGGGTATAGCGCTTCATAAAAGGATAAATAAACGCTAAAAATAAAGCCCCAAATGACCAGTAAAAAGTTTCGATTGGCAGAAAAAATAGTAGGCAGGCACTGGCAGACACCAAAACCAGAAATACCATCACAGCTTCTTTGGCACTGATAATCCCAGTCGCTAGCGGACGGTTTTTAGTACGCTCCACATGTGCATCGACTTTACGGTCAGCAAAATCATTAATGGCACAGCCTGCCGCCCGCATAAAAATCACACCCAAAATCATGGGAATTAAAATTTCAATACGTGGCATTCCCTGAGCTGCAATCCACAGCGCCCACATGGTAGGCCAAAAAACCAGTTCAGTCCCAATCGGTTTATCAAAACGACAAAGATAATAATAGGCGCTAAGACGCTCACGCCAGGTGATTGCTTGTGCGGTTGCCATAAAAATCAAGCCCGTGAATTTTGTATAAAGTGTTCAAATGCCGGTAAAAATGTTTCTTGTACGATAAATTTACAGCCGTGCCAAGTATAGCAGCTCTGACGGGTCCAGCCCTCATCTAAAAGTACCACCCGGCGCTGGCACAGTGGATTAGTGCGCTGAAACAGAAACCAGCCAATCGGTTTGGTGCCAATATGCTGAAAAATTCGGGCTTTTTTTTGCAGGCTTAAAATCGGAAAGATGCTTTTGGCTTTCACCCAAGGAGACTGTTCCGAGCCGTAGAGATAACTTTCACGCACCCAGGAAGTATGCTGATGTGACATCTGCATCCATTTGGCATTGGCAAAGCTTAAACGCTGAAAATGCTCTTGAATTGGCTCGACATGGAATTGTCCTTGCGCCAAATCGGTCAGTTGTTGCGTGAGTGAACCCGATGCATACAGCCACGGTTTTAACTCAACAGGCAGAGTTGACAGCAACACACGCTGATTTTGATTTCTAGAACGACTATTCATTATTAACAGTTATCTGTTTTTGCAATGATTTCATATTTGCCTTGTGGGGTTTTAATTAAAATAAAACCTTCAGTACTCAAATAAAATGATTCTGGATAAGCATAATCCAGCGCCATTTCAGGATTTTTCAGCGCCACAAATTGAGCCTGCTTATAACCCTCGGAAGTCCGCCCCACTTCAAGATAAGTCACTTCAGAGAAGTTCAACTTAAAACCTTTGTCATGATCTTTTGGATCAATCCATGGATAAAAGCTGGTGTGCTTTTTACGTTGTGCCATTTAAGCCCATCAATCATTTAAAATTATAAATAGATGATACAAAAAAACCCGCGACATGCGCGGGTTTTCTTTGCTTTAATTCGTGATGAATTACAAGCTGTAGTACATATCAAATTCAACTGGGTGAGTAGTCGTGTTAAGACGACGAACTTCTTCAGTTTTAAGCTCGATGTAGGCATCAAGCATTTCTTTCGTGAACACGCCACCTTTTAACAGGTAATCATGATCCGCTTGAAGTGCTTCAAGCGCCATATCCAGGCTATGCGCCACTGTAGGGATTTTCGCTTCTTCTTCCGGTGGAAGATCGTACAAGTTCTTGTCAGCAGCTTCACCCGGGTGGATCTTGTTTTGGATACCGTCAAGACCAGCCATCAACAATGCCGCGAAACCTAGGTACGGGTTCATCATTGGATCTGGGAAACGTGCTTCAATACGCTTGCCTTTCGGGCTAGACACGTAAGGAATACGGATAGATGCAGAACGGTTACGCGCTGAGTAAGCAAGCATAATCGGTGCTTCGAAATGTGGAACCAAACGCTTGTACGAGTTTGTAGAAGGGTTAGTAATCGCATTTAAAGAACGAGCATGTTTAATTACACCACCGATGAAGTACAACGCCATTTCTGAAAGGCCTGCATATTCATCACCTGCAAACAGGTTTTTGCCGTCTTTAGAGATCGACATATGCACGTGCATACCAGAACCATTATCGCCAACCATTGGTTTAGGCATAAAGGTTGCTGTTTTTGCATATTGATGCGCAACGTTCCAAACCGCATATTTGAACTGTTGAACTTCGTCTGCTTTACGCACCATAGTGTTGAAGCTCACACCAATTTCTAACTGGCAAGAAGCAACTTCGTGGTGATGTACTTCTACACGACCTGGACCCATGATGTCTTCGATACGCGCACACATGTCTGCACGCATGTCATGTGAAGAATCTACAGGAGGAACTGGGAAGTAACCGCCTTTTACGCGTGGACGGTGACCAGAGTTACCGCCTTCGTAGTCTTTGTTAGTTGACCAAGCAGCTTCTTCAGCGATCAATGTATGGCGCGCGCCAGACATGTCGATTTCCCATTTTACTTCGTCAAATACGAAGAATTCTGGTTCTGGGCCAAAGAATGCAGTGTCACCGATACCGGTAGATTTCAAATATTCTTCTGCACGGCGCGCAATCGAACGTGGGTCACGATCATAACCTTGACCAGTTGATGGCTCGATTACGTCACAAGTTACAACAACTGTTGGCTCTGCAAAGAACGGGTCGATAAAACCTGTTGCCGCATCCGGACGTAAAATCATGTCCGATGCTTCGATGCCTTTCCAACCTGCAATTGAAGAACCGTCAAACATTTTGCCGTCTTCAAATGTATCTTCATCAATACTGTCTGCTGGGTAAGTGACGTGTTGCTCTTTACCCTTGGTATCAGTAAAGCGAAAATCGACCCATTTTGCGCCACTTTCTTGTATGAGTTGAAGGACCTTGTTCGCCATGCTCATTTTGCTCCGATGTTTTTGTTGCACCCGTGAAGTGCGTGTTAGCAGTTGATAGTTATTAAGCAATTACCGTACCAACTTTTAAAAGTATAGATAAAATCTTGAAATCTTTATAAGAAATCATGAAGTGACAAAAATACTTTGCGGCTATTATACTAGCTGCAAAACTAAATGCACTATATTCAAGCATTCTTCATTTATTTTATTTCAGCTTTATTTTTTAGCGCACCTAAATAGTGCATGGGTCTATAAAAATGTATGAGAAACATAGCTTTTTATAGCAAATATGCTGCTTTTTCTTACTTTTGTTAAGTTTTTACTTGTTTTTAGCTAAAAATTGAGCGTTTTTTAGTAGATATCAGTAAAGAAAATTTTGTGATTCATTTAGGGATGTATGCCCATTATGAGGCATTTTCTTTAAATCTACTTTCAATAGAAAAGTTTATACAAAGCTTAATTATTCAAGTGATGTTTTTTTCATCAAACTTTTAGCCTCTCTTTGATTTCATTTTTGAGTTTTACTCTAAAAAATACTCATTCAAAACTTTCTATGAGTAAGCCTATTACTTTAAATCATTATAAAAAATTTTATTTAATTTTCTACAGGTTTTTAAAGCCAATAAATTGAGCAAAATTGTTGCGCCGAATGCAGCTATTTTTTGCTATGATGAAGCGTGCTTTATTTTCACACAATGAAATCAATGATTTAGTTGTGTCAGGCAAGTGCTTGCAACACGTATAAATAAAGTACGATCTGGACAACATTAGCACAGTTAAGTGCATTAATTTCAATAGGTTAAGCTCATGCTTTTAATGATCGACAACTATGACTCCTTTACTTATAACATCGTCCAATATTTTGGCGAACTGAATCAAGAAGTAAAAGTAGTCCGTAATGATGCCGTGACATTGGAAGATATAGAGCGATGGCAACCTAAGTATTTAGTGATTGGCCCCGGCCCGTGCTCGCCAAGTGAGGCAGGAATTTCTATTCCTGCCATTCAGCATTTTGCTGGCAAAATTCCTTTACTGGGCGTTTGTCTTGGTCATCAAAGTATTGGGCAGGCATTTGGCGGTGATATCGTGCGTGCCAAACGTGTCATGCATGGCCGTCTGTCTGATATGTACCACAGTGATACCGGGATTTTCAGCAATCTTCCTTCTCCATTTCCTGCAACGCGCTATCATTCACTGGTGATTGATCAAGCTACCTTGCCCGAATGTCTGGAAGTCACCTGCTGGACCAATGAAGCGGATGGCTCTATGGAAGAAATTATGGGTGTGAAACATAAGACATTGCCGGTCGAAGGCGTGCAGTTCCATCCTGAATCGATTCTGAGCCAGCATGGTCATCAAATCTTTAAAAACTTTCTCGAAATTTATGCCTAAGAACATCTTATGAATATTCAACAAGCTTTAAGCAATATTACTAAAAACATTCACCTGACTCAGGATCAAATGCAAGACGTGATGCATGCCATCATGTCAGGTGAAGCGACCGATGCCCAGATTGGTGCCCTGCTGATGGGCTTACGCCTTAAAGGCGAAAGCATTGATGAGATTACCGCAGCTGCACGTGTCATGCGTGAACTTGCCACTAAAATTGATGTCAGTGACATTCCTTATCTGGTCGATATCGTCGGCACAGGCGGTGACGGTCAAAACCTGTTTAACGTTTCTACTGCCTCTGCATTCGTGATCGCAGCAGCCGGTGCAACTATAGCCAAACATGGTAACCGCGGCGTTTCGACCAAATCAGGTTCGTCAGATTTGCTGGAACAGGCCGAGATTAATCTGGACCTGAATATGCAGCAGACTGAACGCTGTATCCGTGATGTCGGTGTCGGTTTCCTGTTTGCGCCGAATCATCATCAAGCCATGAAATATGCAATCGGCCCACGTAAAGAATTGGGGATTCGCAGTATTTTCAACCTGCTCGGTCCTTTAACCAATCCGGCTGGCGTACAACGTCTGGTCATTGGCGTATTTTCCAATGAACTCTGCCGTCCAATTGCCGAAGTTATGAAACAGCTCGGTGCTGAACATGTGATGGTAGTACATTCACGTGATGGTCTGGATGAAATCAGTATAGCCTCTTCAACTCATGTTGCTGAACTGAAAAATGGCGAAGTCACCGAATGGGAAATTATTCCTGAATCGGTCGATATTGAATCGCAAACTCTGACCGGACTGATTGTGGAAGATTCTGCGCAAAGTCTGGCTTTAATCAAAGATGCACTGGGCAAGAAAAAATCAGACATCGGCGATAAAGCCGCCAATATGATCGCGCTGAATGCCGGCGCAGGTATTTATGTCTCCGGTTTGACCAGCAGCTATAAGCAAGGTGTTGCGCTGGCACATGACATTATCTATGGCGGTCAGGCACTTGAGAAAATGAGTGTACTGTCTGAATTTACCAAAACTATTAAACATTACGAAGCTTAATTCGGTCAGGGATTTTGATCATGGTGGATATCGCAAATACAATTTTAGGCAAAATTGTTGACCGTAAAAAAGAAGAATTTGCCCTACGTTTAAAGCAGAACAGCTATAAAGATCTGGAAGAACTGGCACAAGGTGCATCACCTGTGCGTGGTTTTGCCCAGTCTTTAGTGTCGAAACGTCCGGGTGTCATTGCTGAAATTAAGAAAGCTTCGCCATCTAAGGGCATTATTCGCGAGAACTTTAACCCTGCGGAAATTGCAGCACAGTATCAGGAGGCAGGTGCAGCCTGTTTATCGGTGCTGACCGATGTAGACTTTTTCCAGGGTCACGATGACAACATTCAGATTGCCCGTTCACATTGCGACCTGCCTGCACTGCGCAAAGACTTTCTGATCGATCCTTATGGAGTTATCGAAGCACGTGCTCTGCATGCAGACTGTATCTTGCTAATTGTGGCTTGCCTGTCTGATCAGCAGTTAGAAGAAATGTCTAAAACTGCATTTGAACATCATCTGGATGTACTGGTTGAAGTTCACGATGAAGAAGAACTATCCCGTGCTTTAAAACTTTCTGATCGTTGTCTGCTCGGTGTAAATAACCGTAATTTAAAAACCTTTGATGTGGATTTAAACACATCATTACGTTTGAAAAAATTACTAGACCCTTCACGCCTGCTGGTGACTGAAAGTGGTATTGCCACACCTGCGGATGTTGCGATGATGCAGAAAAATGATATTCACGCCTTTCTGGTCGGCGAAAGCTTCATGAAACAACCACGTCCGGATCATGCTTTCCGCGATCTGTTTGGTGAGCCTGAAGCGGTTTAAAATGTAAATGCTCACCTAAGCATTAAAAAAGCCCAATCTCAGGATTGGGCTTTTTTATTTTCAATATTGAAAAGTAGATCATAGATTCTCGAGCGTATTTAAAATCCTCAGCAATGTCATGAACGCAATTCAGTTCTCCTTTGTCTATTTTCAGACTATAATTCTTGTAAATTCCGCATCTCCCTTGTTTTTACATTATGAGTAAACACGATTCTTCATTATCTAAAGATCAGTACAACCTGCTGAAATCTTTTAAGAAGCAAATTACACAGCCGCAAACGCCTGCGGTCGTTGCTGCACCTGTTGAAAAGACTGTCGAGCAAGAAGCGTTAGAAGAACTGGAATTATTCCGCAAGCAAATGCAGGGCGTGCAAAAAATTGAATCGGGCAATACGGTTCAACTGGACAAACCACGCAAGAAAAAGCCGGATGCACAAATCTTGGCAAAGCGTGCAGCGGCTACTGGCCCGCTGGAAACAGAGGCAATGGCTTTATCAGATACTCAGGCCATGCTCAATCCTGTCGGGAGTCAGGCCAACTTGAGTTACCGCATTGCCACCTTGCAGCATAAAGTTTTTGAAGACTTGAAAGCCGGTAACTTGCGCTGGTTTGAGGCTGTGGATCTGCATGGCTGTACCGTAGAAGAAGCGCGTCAAGCCGTGCTGCAAATTATCCAGATCGCCAAAGATGAAAACCAGAACGTGATTAAAATCGTACATGGTAAAGGTCCAGAAGCGATTTTAAAAACCTATGTCAACGGCTGGCTGCGTCAGCATCGCGATGTTTTGGCTTTTGTCAGTGCACCTGAAAAGCAAGGTGGTACCGGTGCGGTATTGGTTCTGCTCAAACGTGCAGAAAAGAATCCAAAGTTCAAACAGTAAACGGTTTTAGCCTCAAAACAAGGCATTGTAAAAGTTTTCTGCTACAATGCCGTCCTTGTTCATTCTCAGTTTAAGTGAATACGTCATATGACTATGCAGCAATCCTACGCAAACATTCTTACTGCCGTTGGCGAAGATCTAAATCGCCCTGGTCTCAAAGATACGCCTGTGCGCGCTGCGAAAGCATTTTCATATTTAACCTCGGGTTATAGCCAGACACTTGAAGAAGTGACCAACAAGGCGGTCTTCCCTTCCGATAACCGTGAAATGGTACTGGTCAAAAACATCGAATTTTATTCGCTATGTGAGCATCACTTATTGCCATTTTATGGCCGCGTACATATCGCCTATTTGCCAGAAGGTCATGTTTTAGGCCTGTCTAAATTTGCCCGTATTACTGAAATGTTTGCACGCCGTTTGCAGATTCAGGAAAATCTGACTCAGCAAATTGCAGAAGCCGTGGCTGAAGTCACCAAAGCACGCGGTGTTGCAGTAATGATTGATTCTGCGCACATGTGCATGATGATGCGCGGTGTAGGCAAGCAGGAATCAACCACACGTACGGTATCATTTATTGGTGATTTTAAAACCGACAAAGAAACACGTCGTGAATTTTTAAGTGCGGTTCCAGAAAGCTATTAATTATTAAAGCTTAAAAATAAGTTACTCAAAGCCTCGATCATTCGGGGTTTTTTGCTTTTGAAGGAAGAGGATATCAATACTTAATTCAAAAGCTCACTTGCTATAAATAACACCTGGTAACAGGGTTTAAAGACCTGTCCCAAAACTTGCTATGTTTCAGTCTAGAACTCAAACAATTCCTCCTTGTGTTTGCAACAAGCCTACACTTGGATACACGATAAAGTTTTAATCCTGCCGCTCTCCCATTAAAGTAATTTGAAGTTGATATACAGCAAAGCGCTTTATATCTTTCTGATTGATTTTTAATGATAAGGAAAGTAACCATGGCGAATAGCAAAAATAACCAGGCGAAAGACAGCAAAAAATCAGCAAAAACTGCTAAAAAGACTCAAGATGAGAAACTGAAAAAGTCGAATAAGAGCAGTGACAAAGACAGTAATCTCAAAGTCACTAAAAAAGCGGCGAGCAGTAAATCTAAAGCGGCATCTTCTAAAAAAGACAATGCCAGCAAAGATGAAAAAGTGAAGGCGAAGAAAAATTCAAGTTCAAAAGCCAGTGATAAAGCGAAAGACCAAAAGACCTCTTCCGCGAAAAAACCGGCTAAAGCGAAAAGCAGTAACAAGAGTAAAGACGACACTAAAGTGAAAAAGTCTTCTTCAAAAAAATCGGCACCTGCTAAAAAGCAGTCGAGTAGCTCCTCTAAGACCAAGGCTAAAACCTCGAAGACCAGTTCGAAAAAATCGAAGTAAAATGAAAGCCCCTAGTTCTAAATGACAGGGGCTTTTCTGTATCCTTCCCTTTCGTTTTTATAATTTGTATTAGCTGAAATATTGAGTCATTTTAAATTTCAGAAAAGGCCGAATATGAAGCCATCTGCCAAAATAGCGCCACCAAAACGTCCGTCACGTGTAGTTTCGAATAGTTTTGATTATTCTCTGGACTTTGCAAAGATTAATTTTCGTAAACGACCCGAGCTCTACCGGATTGGCCGTGGTGAACAAGGTGTATTACTGGTTGAGCCTTATAAATCAGAAATCCTGCCACACTGGCGCTTTGCAGATGAAGAAAAAGCCCAAGCCAGTAGCGAGAAAATCTATCAGCTTTTCTTGGACTATTTAAAACAAGAAGATTTTATTGGTGCGGACATGGCACGCAAGTTTTTACAGATGGGTTTTACCCGTGCCCGGCGTTATGCCAATCATAAAGGTGGCAAAAAGTATGACGGTCCGGTTCCGGAAGACAAAAAAGGTTTAAGTGGCGCGCATGGCCGTTCCGAGCTGCCACGCAATCAGCAAGATCCTGTTAAAGCCGCTGCTGCCAAAATTTTTAAACAGAAATGGGATGAAGCTAAAAATCATCCCGCATATCTTCAGCAAAAACAAAAATTTCAGGAATTTATAGAGCAGCAGTCTGCAACTGGATAAAAACCTTTTATTTAAACCGAGAGCGGCTGTGCGGTTGGGTTCAAGGACTGATGAGCCATATAGACCTTGTTACGCCCGTTATTCTTCGCCATATACAAAGCAGAATCTGCCGCGTTCAGGAAGCGCTGATAATCCGGATGTCCATCATAAAGCACACAACCAATACTGACCGTAAATTTAAACTGCTGGCCTTGTGCCGAATTAATCATGCCATTTTCAATATATTTACGCACACTTTCGGCAATATTGAGAGCACGTTTCTCATCAGTATCCACCAGTAACAGCAAAAACTCTTCACCGCCGACCCGAAAAGCATAATCACTGCCCTGACTATATTTTTGCAATGCTTCAGCCAGGAATTTCAAGGCCAGATCACCTGCTGCATGTCCGAATTTATCATTGATACTTTTGAAATAATCAGCATCGATAGCAAGTAAAGACAAAGGCGTATGATTCTTACGGGAAAAAGTGATTTCACGTGAAATAATCGTATTCAAATAACGACGATTCAATAACTGGGTCAATGAATCATTGCCGGATTCGATATATTCGGCCACCTGAAATAACTGGTCCACCAACAACTGAATCTCACGGTTTAAGTCACGGATCCGCTGGATCAGTCCCAGTATATTGTTTTTGTCCGTACAGTCCATGATCTCTTGATTAAGTTCATCGACTTGATAAATTCATTCAATGATTAAATCGACCTGATCAGAACCGGTAAAAGCATAAGAGGCTTTATGGATAAACCATAAGCCAAACTCCGACTTGGACAGCATCGGATGATTCAATTTTTCGTGCTCAGAAAAAACCTTGAACATGAGCTCATTTTCCCAGTCCAGCAATGAGCTGCGCTGTTTATCTTTTTGTACGGCCACATCCTGCATCGCTGAAAAAACACGATAACTGTGTTTAATTTCCTGATTCATGGCTGTTTTGGCTTCATAAGATCGGCACATGACTTCTGTGGCAAATCCCATGATCTGGACAATATAACTGCAGGTGGTCAACATACTGTGGTGAGGATTCTCATCCAGCAGTTCAAACATTTTACGCTCAATTTCACGTACACCGCGCATGATCAGCCAGGATGGAATTCCGACACGCGCATGTACATGCCCCACCATCGCCTGTTTCTGCACGGCATCGGCATA
The DNA here is from genome assembly GCF_002321025.1 of Acinetobacter lwoffii. Taxonomy (GTDB): domain Bacteria; phylum Pseudomonadota; class Gammaproteobacteria; order Pseudomonadales; family Moraxellaceae; genus Acinetobacter; species Acinetobacter lwoffii_Y. The sequence goes on along the minus strand of NZ_DCLL01000061.1, from coordinate 78,500 downwards.
GCGTTTATTAATTCCCACACTAAAGCTTTCAAGTAGCCAGGCATTTAAAGTGTCACGCAAGCGCTGTTGAATCAAGTCATCGGAAAAGAATTCTGCAGATTCCTTTTCAATGAGCATGTTTCTATAGAATTCTTCCACTAGAATCAGGGAATGATCTTGAATAAAGTGAAAGGCATGCAATAAGTCATCAGATGAATAATTTTGACAGATCTGTTCCCATTGCTCGGCCAGTCTTGCCATGCATTCATTATTCATACTGTCTGTTCCCCAAAACCTTGCAATTTGCACTCACATTATGTGACAAATATAACAAATATCAGGTATTTTTCCTAAAATATCGACCAGATTATTTGTACCAAACCCAGCCAATCTTTTTATACAAGGGAAAACCGAACTGTAGCCTCATGGATACACATCACTTTATGAATAGTGTTGATCAGTTTTAACTAAATCTTAAAAATACCGGATCAAACCAAGACTCCATTGATCCCAGTCTTTGGACTGCTGTTGCTGATATTTCCAAGACAGCCGAAGTGCATGTTGTGGATTGAATGCATATTGGAGTTCAGTATTCAGTTTCAGCTGCCAGCGATGCGAATCTTCCCAATATGGCAGTTCCACCTGCACCAGACTGTTGATCTGATCGCTCCAGATATTCTGGCACCCCACAGTAGGGCCTGCACCTACGCGCCAGCCTTGATCAAGTGCCTTGCCTGCCTGTAGCTGAGTTTGCATTTGTGCATAACATAGATGTTCACGGCTGGCATTTGCCCAGCTATAACCGCCCTGAGTTTTTAAGCTGGCGACGCCATGCTGCTCATCTTCACTAAACTGACCATGCGCATCAAGTGCCTCCTGTTTCCAGCCCAGATTAAAACCCCAAGATAATGGCGTATTAAACGGATTGACCGGGTTATATGAATTGACAGTCAATAGATCCAGATGTTCCAGCTTGAGCTCACTGTCACGATATTGCAAAGCCCCATCCAGAAACAGCAATTGTGTGCCAGTTCGAAAACCGCCTTGCGGGTCGATGAGATCATGATAGGCCTGCCGATGTCCTAGCTGGACAAAGGATTCTCCCTGAACCTGTCCGGCCTGAAGACTGATATTGCGTGCATGATGGCTTTGTACCGGATCTATTTTTGGACGTTCAGGCGCTTTACGCTGTTTCTCGATATTCAGCTGACTTCTTAAGCCTAATAACTTGCGAAAACGTGGCTGGGAAAATGATTTATCGACTGTTTGTCGGAGAAAGTCCAGATATAAATGATCATAGGCCATTTCCAGAATTTTGGCCTGATCTTCTGCCGGATAGGGCTGCAAGATTGAAGGCATTGCACCTGTTTCTGCATAAGCCAGCTGATGCGCAGTTTTTGCCAGCGCTTTGCCATGCTGTCTGGACTGTGCCAGCAATTGAGTTTCAAGCGCCGGACGGTAAACTTTCTGTTTGATCAAGCCCTGCTGTTCTACTACTTTTAGTGTTTCAATCGGAATCGCAGTCGAATTAAACTGTTTCTGTAGATTTAACTCGGGACGTACCAGATCAAACAGCCCCAACAGGCGATAAGCACAATTATCACTGATAAAATAATAAGGGAAACTTACATTTTGCATTTCCCAGAGATGCTGTACCAGAAACCTGGTTTCCTGCGGGTCTAAGTTTAATTCATATTCCCATAAATCCCGGCTTTCAAAGTCACCATACTCTTTGACCTTGCGGTAATACGGCATCAGGGAATACTCACCCGGATATTGTCCGGTCAGCCCTTTCCAGGCAAAAGACCAGTTGTCATTGCCATCGACCGTTGCGGCATAGTTGACGGCATAAGAAATTAGATTGAGTTGTTGCTGATCTTTAGGGTCCAGCCGCAATAAGGTATGCCCGAACATGGAGCTGGGATTACCCATAAAATCCGTGGCATAGATGAGGGTCGCCTGATAAGGCTTGACCTCACCAATCCATTTATCCAGATCTGGACAACTAACCGCAGGTAATTGCTGCTCAGAAATATTCAATTGCTGCATTAACCAGCTGCTGCGTGCCGGAAACTTACAGCGGACGGACTGATTCGGCTCTGCGCTCAAGAATAAAGCTTGAATGTTATGCTGCATTTCTTTTTTTAAATCAGTTTTTCCCTGCTCTGCCAGGAAATAGCCCGAATAGTTAACCTCGCTATGACCGTGGGGATTGGCATACATGAGACGTTGCCAGGTAGTGCTCTGATCCAGACGCTGGGTTTCGGCCTGAGCTATATAATGCTGAATGTCTGGATTAATCTCGCTAGAAAAACTTAAAGGGCTAAATGTCAGGCCCAACACAAAGAACGCATATTTCATTCAGTTAACTTATTCTCATCAATTTCTTTTAGTCATAAGAAAACCCTGCCAGAACAGCAGGGTTTTTAGGGTGCGGATCAGATGTAGGATTTCAATACTTCATCTTTGGCCATCACAGTTTGTAAGGTGCTTAAAACTTGTAATGTATTCTGGTTTTCTTCGGAATAAATTTCAGAGAAATTCTGCTTGGAAACGCTAAAGAAACGAGCTTTATCTTCAGATTTAATATTCAAAAGTTCAGCCAGAACATTCAGGCTTTCACCCTCTCCAACTGCCATATCACGCGCCAATGCTTCAGCGTTTTCATTGGTAAAGGTCACCACTTGAGCGGTTACGGTACCGCCCTGGCTACAACCTAAAGTACCAAAAGTGATCCCGAGCCACTGATTCGTGAACAGAACGTTGGTCGTACCTGCAAAGAGTTTAGGAATAATACCAGACTGACCCGCCCACACCTGGCTTCCGATACCACAACCGACATCTCGGTCAGCCATCGCCATGCTTGAACCAGTCGCCAATACCGCCGCCAGCATAATTTTTTTCAACATAGTTATTCTCCAATTATTCTCATGCAATCTTTGTTATTACTCTAATAATGTAATTTAAATTACATACTCAGCAGAGTAGCGACAAGTCAAGTTTGGCGCAATTGAAAAAATGTATGCTTTACATAAACATAACCTGATTGATTTTACTGTTCCTTGAGCGCCCAATCGCCTTGTGAATTACGCTGTCCCAAGATTTTCAGTACTAACACCAGACTCAGCAATAACAACAAATACCAGGAGCCCAGTTTGCCCCATCCCACCATATGCCATTGCTCAATCTGGCTTGGATAGAGCCAGATCTGGTAAAAGGTACTGATGTTCTCGGCAATCCAGATAATAAACGCCAGAATCAGCAGTACGGGTAACATCGGCAACTGAAAAGTATGCCGATTCAGCTGAAAGCGAATTCTGGTTTTCCAGAACATCAGCACGCTCCAGACAAATAAAATCACCCGATAATCGGGAATAAAAAACTTGCTCATAAAGTTGATATAAGACAAGACAGCCAATGTCAGCATATGGCTAAAACGCGGCAATTTTTCAAATGAAACCTGATATAGACGTAAAGAGCGCGCAAAAAAACTGCCGACCGCAGAATACATAAAACCGGCAAATAAAGGCACGGTCAGGATTTTAAATATTGCGGGTTGAGGGTAATGCCAGGAAGCAATTGCCGGATGGGTCAGGAAGATTTCCATCACCATGGCCATGAGATGAAATAGCGCAATCACTTTGGCTTCAGCCCAGGATTCCAGCTTGATATAAAGCAGCACCACCTGAATCAGTAAGGCAAAAAACAGCAGATAGTCATACCGGTAAAAACCGAAGAAGAGATCGCTGCCCATAGAAGCAGTCAGCGCAAAAGCGAGCAGGAGTAAAATCCCAAATAAGGCAGCCGAAGCTGCCTTATAAGTAAATTCAAACCCTGATTTGAATAGATCGATCAAGGTTTACATCCTAAAGATATTTGGCACTATACTCATGTACGGTATCAATAAATGCTTTTGGATTCGCCGGATCAACCCACTGGGTAATACCATGACCTAAATTGGCAACATAACCGGTTTTCTCGCCATTGGCATAGGCATCATCCAGCATGGCTTTTGTCGCTTTAATGATGGTGTCTGATGAACCATATAAAGTTGCAGGATCCAGGTTACCCTGAAGTGCTGCACGACCAGCAACCGTTTGACGAGCGACATTCAATGGCGTGGTCCAGTCCAGACCAAATGCATCTGCGCCTGTCGTAATCATCGGTTCCAACCATTGACCGCCACCTTTGGTAAACAGAATTACCGGAATCTTGCGGCCGTCTTTCTCACGTTGCAAACCAGCGACAATCTTCTGCATATAGTTCAGCGAGAACTCGATATATTCACGATGTGCTAATGCCCCACCCCAACTATCAAAGATCTGTACCGCTTGTGCACCCGCATCGATCTGCGCATTCAAATATTCAGTCACTGCATCAGCCAGACGATCCAGTAAAGCATGCAAAACTTCAGGCTGCGCATACATCATCTGTTTGGTAAAACGGAAATCCTTGCTTGAACCGCCTTCGACCATATACGTTGCCAGAGTCCATGGACTGCCCGAGAAACCAATCAGAGGAACCTGACCGCCCAAGGCTGAACGAATGGTCGAAACGGCATTCATCACATAATCCAGATCCGACTTGGCATTAAATGCAGGCAGATTGGCGACATCCTGTTCGGTACGGATGGTCTTGTGAAATTTCGGGCCTTCACCGGCTTCAAAATACAGCCCCAGTCCCAAAGCATCCGGAACCGTCAAGATATCCGAGAATAAAATCGCGGCATCAAGATCATAACGGCGTAAAGGCTGCAAAGTTACTTCACAGGCCAGTTCAGTATTCTTGCAAAGCGAAAGGAAATCTCCTGCCTTGGTACGCGTTTCGCGGTACTCAGGCAAATAACGGCCAGCCTGACGCATCATCCATACTGGCGTAGCATCTACAGGCTCACGCAACAATGCGCGCAGAAAACGATCATTTTTTAAGGTCGTCATTCACATTCCCATCTTTCTTTGACATTGCCAACATCATAGCAAAAAGGCCGCAGTTTTAATAACTTCTGGCAACTTTAAAAACCGATCGGATTGAACGGCAACCTAGTGATTTACACAAAACAACTACTGCATCTCCACATTTTTTCTGTAATACTTATAGTGTTTTTTCACATAGTTAAAGAAATAATTCTTAAGGTTGAGTTACATGTTCGTTCGCACAATGCTCGCTGTGAGTCTAGGTTGCATTTTCGCAGGTCAAGTTTTTGCCGCGTCTACTGCTGAACAACCATTAAAACCCCAAGTGGTGACTGATGTTGCAGTGCAAGATCCGATTGATCCATTAGCAACTGAAGCTTCAGCGGCCCAAGCAGCACCTGCAGAAGCGCAAATTACCGCACAAGAACAACAAGACTTAAAACAGGCATCTGAAGCGCTGAATGAGCTACAGGATACCGAAGATCAGACTGCTTCTATTGGCGCAGCACCAAATACCAAAGCATCGACTAACTCTGCAGCGACCAAAGCTTCGTGGACTTTAGACGGCTTAAATAATGCCCAGTGGTATGAAAATATCGGTGCAGGTCAATTCCCAGTTTACGCACGTGCACATGTCATGCTGAATAATGCCCATGCATCACCGGGGGCGATTGACGGAACCAGCGGTAAAAATACACTAAAAGCCATTGCATCTTTCCAGCAAATGAATGGCATTAAACCGACAGGTGTTTTGACTCAGGAAACCTGGGATAAACTAGTTGCACGTCAGGGTTCTAAGCCAGCCTTTGTTGAATACACCATTACTGAAAAAGATCTGGCAGGCCCATTTGCCAAGTCTATTCCTTCAGATTATGCGTTACAGGCGAAAATGAAAGGCTTGTACTACACACGTGTCAGTGAAATGTTGAGTGAAAAATTCCATATGGATGAGAATTTCTTAAAGAAACTCAATCCAAATGCTAACTTTAATAAAGTTGGTGAAAAATTACTGGTCAGTAATGTACGTAATGACTTGCCTGAAGGTATTCACTTGATTGTTGCACATAAAGGCGCGAAACAACTGTACTTATTTAACAGTAAAAATCAAATGATCGCGTCATTCCCTGCCACCATTGGTAGTGCGGATACACCATCTCCAACCGGAACCTATAAAGTAACAGGTGTTGCACCAAACCCTTGGTACAGCTATTCACCGTCTAACTTTGTACAAGGTAAAAACTTAAAACCACTATCTTTACCACCGGGTCCTAACGGTCCTGTCGGGAATATCTGGATTGGTTTAAGCAAGAAATCATTTGGTATTCACGGAACACCAAACCCATCTACCATTTCGAAAACAGCGTCACATGGTTGTATTCGTTTGACTAACTGGGATGCCAATGATCTTGGCCGTAAAGTCAAATCTGGGGTAACGGTTCGTTTCTTAGAATGATGATCGGTCTGCCGATTTGAATAAAAATAGCCTGCTTTTGAGCGGGCTTTTTTATTCCTTATGTTTACTTTCAGCTCTGTCGTTGCAAAAATGCAATGATCTGTCGCCTATTTGAGATTTTTTCAGTTATAAAACGACAGTATGATGATCTCAAGTTAAAAATAATGTCGAGATGAAATCATGAATGCTTTTCTACATCCTAGCGAAAATCGTGGTCATGTAAAAATGGGCTGGCTGGAGTCTAAACACAGCTTCTCATTTGGTAACTGGTATAACCCAAAATATATGGGTATCAGTGCTTTACGCGTCATTAATGATGATCTGATTGATGGACATCAGGGTTTTGGAACGCATCCACATGACAATATGGAAATCCTGACCTGTGTGCTGAAAGGAACCATTACCCATCAGGACAGCATGGGCAATCATGGCGGAATCGCTGCGGGTGAATGGCAACTGATGAGTGCAGGAACAGGTGTGCGGCACAGTGAAATGAACCAAGGCGACGAACAGGTCCATTTACTGCAAATCTGGATTATTCCAAATGAACGTGATGCCAAGCCGAACTATCAGCAAATCCGTCTTGACCCGCATGAGCAACCGAACCAGTGGCATTTGATTTGTGGTCCGAATGACAATGCACCGATGCATATTCGTCAGAATGCCGAAGTCAAAACTGCGGTGATTCAGCAAGGCCAAAGTCTGGAAGTGAAAGCGACCCAGCATATTAATTATGTACATGTTGTTTCTGGCACTGTCCAGATCGCTGAACATACAGTTGAAGCTGGCGGCGCAATTGCTTTTCTAGATGATACAGAAATTAAAGTAAGCGAAGATGCGCAAGTGATCTGGTTTGATTTGCCGGAAGTACCCAACTAAGCTTTTAAAGCTCTCAGCTCTAATGGCTATTGATCCCAGTGATTAATAGCCATTTTTTATACGTATAATCATGAATAAAAAATAATAGTTCGCAAAATCATAATAAGGCTGCTTAACCAATAAAATTATGCCTACGACCTATACAAATCCAACCAATTCTCATCACATTTTTACCTAAGCAATGCATTATTTAGGTGAATATAAACTGATCCCTTTCCATGGAATCCAGTGCTGTATAGCTTTGATCATTCACGACTGGTTTGATATTGTCTTTTGCAGGCATAAAGTGAATTAATCTTTTCATGTAGGTTAAATAAATAGAAGAGCATATCCGTATGAACCAAATTTTAGAGATTCAAAGCAGCCCGCAGCAAGCTTTGCTTTATTTATTAGCCTTTTTAAAACAACAAGATTATCAGTTTACGACCATTACACCGCTTTCCCACCAGCGAATTCTGAATCGAAAAAAGAATGAAATTTATAAGCACAGAACCCATCAGGATATCTTTGGCTGGAATCTAAACTTTAAAAAAACTGATCTTGATTCTGCCCTTTTTACATTATTGCAAGAACATCAGCTTCTACAGGTTCAGGAAGATCAATACTTGAGTCAGATTCGAGTTTCTTCACTCGATGGCGAACTCTTTATTCATTCAGCTTTTCCGACTACTCAGCAAGATGCGGTATTTTTTGGCCCGGATACGTATCGCTTTATCTATCATCTCAAGCAATATCTAGCCACTCAGCCTCGTCCTTTCAAACGGGCCGTGGAAATGTGTTGTGGCACTTCAGCAGCCGCGATCAGCATTGCCAGACATTTTCCAGATGTTAATGAAATTATGGTTGCAGACCTGAATCCCAAAGCCTTGCTCTATAGCCAGATTAATATCAGTTTTGCCGGCTTAAACCATATTCATCCGGTTCAAAGTAATTTATTTTCCAATCTTGATGGAAAATTTGATCTGATTTTTGCTAATCCACCGTATTTAATTGATCCCGAACAACGTCAATATCGTCATGGCGGTAATGCGCTGGATGGCTGTGATTTATCATTCAGGATTATAAAAGAAGGTCTACAGCGCCTGAATTCTGGCGGACATTTATTTCTATATACCGGTGTGACCGTGACTGAACATGGCAATCTGTTTTTGCAGCATCTTAAAGATTTGATGAAACAGCATCAAAATATAATCTGGTCCTATGAAGAAATTGACCCGGATATTTTTGGTGAAGAACTGGAACAACCGGCTTACCAACATGTGGAAAGAATTGCGTTGGCATTAATCAAAATTGAAGTAGGCAATTAAAGAATATTTATTAATTATGGAATTTTAAAATTTTGACTTTGTTCGCTATCAGCTTATTTTAAATCTTTTATTAAAATCATAGAAATAAAAAAACCCCAATCTTTCGACTG
>NZ_DCLL01000061.1:0-69843 GCF_002321025.1 Acinetobacter lwoffii | reverse complement strand
CGCTCTGCCACGCTTCCATGGGCGCAATAATACGGAGCTTTTGTCCGGCTGACAAGTGAAAATTACAGTGAATGCAATCAACTGCATATAGTTTCATCAAATCCTTACAGTTTTGCTGCTAATTCCGCTCCCTCACGAATGGCGCGCTTGGCATCGAGTTCAGCAGCCAGTTTTGCACCGCCAATAATATGATACTGCGCCAAGGTATTTTCCCCAGCACTCGGCATCAGGTCTTTTACCGATTCCTGACCTGCACATACCACAATGGTATCCACACGCAATAATTGAGCATGGCCATCTACCTCAATCCATAAGCCTTCATCCGTGACAGATTTATATTGCACACCGCGCAACATCCGCACGGCATGTTTTTTTAACTGGGCACGATGTACCCAGCCTGAAGTCTTGCCTAGTCCTGCGCCAAGCGGTGTCTTTTTACGTTGTAATAGATAAATTTCCCGTACTGGAGGTTCTACTTCAGCACGCTGTAACCCGCCTTCAGTCACATAATCTGGATGAGAATCTACACCCCATTCACGCTTCCACTCATCCACAGGTTGCGGCTGTATTTGATGCGGTGGCTTTAATAAAAACTCGGACACATCAAAACCGATCCCGCCTGCGCCAATGACCGCAACACGATCACCGACAGGTGCGCCACGTAGCACTTCTGCATAAGATAATACTTGTGGTGCCTGACTGCCTTCGATATTCAAGGCACGCGGCACAACCCCTGTAGCCACAATCACCTCATCAAAACCCTCACGCTCCAACTGCTCGCGGTTGACTCGGGTATTGAGACGCAGATCAACTCCGGTTTTTTCTAGCTGCACTTTAAAATAACGAATCGTTTCGTGAAATTCTTCTTTCCCCGGAATCACTTTAGCCAGATTGAACTGCCCGCCTACTTCATGACTGGCCTCAAACAAAGTGACATCATGCCCGCGACTGGCTGCGACAGTAGCCGCTGACAGACCTGCAACACCACCACCAATCACTGCAATACTTTTCGGTTTTTTGGTTTTGACATAGACCAGTTCGGTCTCATAAGCGGCACGCGGATTGACCAGACAGGTTGCGCGCTGGTTTTTAAAGGTATGATCCAAGCAAGCCTGATTACAGGCGATACAGGTATTGATTTCATCAACACGATTGGTTGCGGTTTTGTTGACCCAGAAAGCATCGGCCAAAAGTGGACGTGCCATCTGTACCATATCTGCCTGACCAGAGGCCAGAATCGCCTCGGCAGTGTCTGGCATATTGATCCGGTTAGAGGCAATCACCGGCACCGAAACATGTTTCTTAACTTCAGAAGTGTAATCGACAAAAGCAGCACGCGGTACAGAAGTCACAATGGTTGGAATACGTGCTTCATGCCAGCCAATACCGGTATTGAGCAAAGTAATTCCAGCCTTTTCCAAAGCTTTAGCTACGGTAATGACTTCCTGCATGGTATTGCCATCATGTACCAAATCGAGAAGCGACAAACGAAAACAGATAATAAATTTTTCGCCAATTTCCTCGCGAATGGCTTTGACAATTTCTACGGCAAAACGCATCCGGTTTTCGATCGGGCCACCCCAACGGTCGGTACGCTGATTGACATGACGGCTTAAAAACTGATTCAGCAAATAGCCTTCTGAACCCATAATTTCTACGCCATCGTAGCCGGCTTTTTTGGCAATGCTGGCAGTTTTCACATAATCCTGAATGGTATTCAGGATCTGTTTATCTGACATTTCACGCGGTTTAAAAGGAGAAATCGGTGATTTGATCGGGCTGGCCGAAACCACAAAAGGCTGATAGCCATAGCGTCCGGCATGCAGAATTTGTAAAAGAATTTTAGCACCATGCTTATGCACTGCATGTGTCACCAGACGATGCGGCGCAATATCCCCCAAGGTATTCATGGTACCGCCTGCCGGCAATAACCAGCCCTGACGGTTTGGCGATATTCCACCCGTAATCAGCAGACCTACGCCACCCTTTGCACGTTCGCCAAAATAAGCTGCCAGTTTAGGATAATTATAAAAACGATCTTCCAGACCAGTATGCATCGACCCCATGACCACCCGGTTTTTAATGGTAGTGAAACCCAGATGAAGTGGTTTTAAAATATTGGCATAGCGCGTCGTAGTCATAACATATCCCTGATTTTTATTTGGCTAATAGCTTAAATCTAATCTCATAAAGGTACTTTAACTGATTTTTAGGGGCTTTTTATGACTATCAGGTCTGCATTCTCAGGCACAAATACCAATTGGTGGCATATTTATATCGAACCTTCGCAATTAAATTATTGCTGCCATTGCCTTGCACTGGATTTCCATAATGCAATCACGCCCAATACTGTACCAATTGGAAAACTCAGCAACATCAGAATAGCCATTATTCTGGATAAAGTCTGTCCTGAACCATTGCCCTGCTTCACCTTGATACTGGCCTGTATATTAAAAAACATCAGCAAGCCTAAAAGCAGCAGCACCACACCTAAACTCAGCATGGAAATACTGGATTGCTGATATTCAAGATATAAAAACAGCACTGTACTAAAACCAATCAGACCAGCATAAATCCCATGCAACAGTGCCAGTGTTTCATTCTTGGTTTTAGGATTTAAATTAGGTAAAGGTGGGATATGAGTCGCCATGCTTTTATTCCTGTTTTATCTGGTTTTTAACTTTATTCGGGTGAATATAACCAATTTCTTCCGTTTTCAGCAGGATTCTGGTGAAAATCGTGCGATTTATGATTATTTAAGCCTATTGAATAGAGATTTTAAAACGAGTTTTTCTTTTCTAAAGCAAACCTAAATAAATTAATGATACAATTGATGCAATATGTATTTTTTCAGGCCACCAATTCTGGCGTGCCTATTTCATATCATTAGGATGAACAATGTCTGATAATGCAACTATCTTGCAGAATGTCCCAGTAGGTAAAAAAGTTGGTATTGCCTTCTCTGGTGGTCTAGATACTTCTGCTGCTCTTTTGTGGATGAAACAAAAAGGCGCTGAACCTTATGCTTACACAGCAAACTTGGGTCAGCCAGACGAAGACGATTACGATGCGATTCCAAAAAAAGCTGAAGCTTATGGCGCAGTAAAAGCACGTTTAATCGACTGCCGTTTACAGCTTGCATTAGAAGGTATTGCTGCAATTCAATGTGGTGCGTTCCATATTTCTACAGGTGGTATGCCTTATTTCAACACGACACCATTGGGTCGTGCAGTAACTGGCACCATGCTTGTAACTGCCATGAAAGAAGATGACGTTAACATCTGGGGTGACGGTTCGACTTATAAAGGCAATGACATTGAACGTTTCTACCGTTATGGCTTGTTGACCAATCCTGCGCTTAAAATTTACAAGCCTTGGTTAGACCAAACCTTCATTGACGAGCTGGGCGGCCGTGCGGAAATGTCACAGTTCCTGATCGACAATGGCTTTGACTATAAAATGTCAAAAGAAAAAGCCTATTCAACTGACTCAAACATGCTGGGTGCGACACACGAAGCCAAAGATCTTGAATACCTGAATGCAGGCATCAAAATCGTTGAGCCAATCATGGGCGTTGCATTCTGGAAAGATGACGTAGAAGTAAAAGCTGAAGAAGTATCGATTACTTTTGAAGAAGGCTTCCCGGTTGCCATCAACGGTCAACGCATTGAAGATCCAGTTGAATTTATTCTTGAAGCGAACCGCATCGGTGGCCGTCACGGTCTAGGTATGTCGGATCAAATCGAAAACCGGATCATCGAAGCGAAATCTCGCGGTATCTATGAAGCTCCGGGTATGGCGCTGCTTCACATCGCTTATGAGCGTCTGGTAACGGGTATTCATAACGAAGATACGATTGAACAATACCGTATTAACGGTCTACGTTTAGGTCGTTTGCTTTACCAAGGTCGCTGGTTCGATTCTCAAGCGCTTATGCTGCGTGAAACTGCACAGCGTTGGGTTGCTAAAGCAGTTACCGGTACTGTAACGATCGAATTGCGTCGTGGTAATGACTACACCATTATGAATACTGAATCTCCGAACCTCACTTATGAAGCTGAGCGTTTGACTATGGAGAAAGGTGATTCTATGTTCTCGCCGATGGATCGTATTGGTCAGTTGACCATGCGTAACCTGGATATCACGGATACTCGTGCGAAACTGGGCATCTATACAGAGACTGGTTTATTGGCAGTTGGTTCAGCATCTGCAGTGCCACAACTAAAAGACAAAAACTAAGTTTTAGTCCTTTTTAGTTTCATAAAAAACCGCTCCTGATGAGCGGTTTTTTAATGAGGGTTCGTTTATTGATTGTAATAATCTCTAACCATTTGCGATATCTGAATTGACTGAACGAATGGACTGATAATAAATCTGGTTGCGTCCAAGCTGTTTGGCACGATATAGCGCCTGATCCGCGATTCCCAATAAGGCGTCTTTATCAATATCATCTTCACCACGATAAACGGTAATGCCTAAACTGATGGTGATATGTTTGGCAACCAAGGATTTTTCATGTGGAATTTCCAGACGGTCAATCGCCTTAAAGATATTTGAAGCCACCGCATAAGCACCATGTGCATCCGTTTCTGGCAAGAGCACCACAAACTCCTCCCCGCCATAACGCGCGACAAAGTCCATATGTCGGATCGCATTCTTGATGGTTTTGGCAATAGTCGAAATGACATCATCACCTTTCTGATGCCCATAAAAATCGTTGTAATTTTTAAAGAAATCTACATCGATAAACAGAATCGCCAAAGCCGTTTCTTCACGGCGTGCACGTTCAAAATGGACCTCCAGTGTCTCATCAAAGGTACGTCGATTGGAAATCTTGGTCAGCTCATCATACTGACTCAAATGTAATAATTCGTTGGTATGAATACGCTGGATCTGCTCACTGATTCTGGCGCGAATGCTATAGAGAAAAATCACACGTTCACGGGCAAAAATCATATGGCTAATCACATAACCCAGCAAGCAACCTCCAATTAAAATCCGTCCAAAAACCATAGGATTAAATTCAACTGAAAGGCTAAACAATACAAGAATAGTAGTTGCCGCAGCGAATAATCCGGTGACCAGCATCTGAATCGGTTTAATGCCGGTCAGAATATAACCCAGGATATACACGATCGTGACTATCGCCATGGATTGATGCTGCAAGGCATCAGTTTTAATCGACATGGTGATACATGAAATTGACACCTGTACCCAGAATACCAACAGCATCGAAGCCTGAGGAAAAAAGCGCTTGATCTTGGGTAAGCAGGAGAACATATAAAAGATAATTAGCGACACGCCGCCATTGAGCAAGCCCAACATACACAGGACAAAATCATGTACGAAATATTCTTTGCTGATGCTCCAGTAATCTGTGGGAATCATCACCACCAAAAAAAGGAAATAGGCTAGTACTCCAGCCCACACATATTTTTCGACATGTTTGCGGGCGCGTTCCAGATTTTTGGTCCAGAATTCTTGTTCCAGATTTTGAGGGAAGACCGGGCCTACACGCTGGCTTTGCCGTGTAATCAGTTGTTCTATGTCTTCTTTATCATCTTGCAATTTCGCTAGATTGTACTTGTATTCCATTGCCAAGTATTTATGTAATTTTTTTATTAATTTTAAAATAACATACTTTTTAAAATTAATTTATACATATCCCTTATTTTGTAGCGCTTTCTCGTTACCATTTTTACTATAGATGGATTATCATTTGTTTTATTTGTTCGACTGAATTTGCCTTGAATACGATTACGATTCTCCAGCCAGATGATTGGCACGTTCACCTGCGTGATGGTTTAGCTCTGCAACGTACCGTTCCCGATTTAGCCAAGCAGTTTTCTCGCGCCATTTGCATGCCAAATCTGGTGCCACCCGTTAAAACTGTCGAAGAAGCCAATGCCTACCGTGAACGTATCATGGCACATGTGCCTGAAGGGGTAAATTTCGACCCGCGTATGGTGCTGTATTTCACTGACAACACCCCGGCAAGCGAAGTTAAAAAGATCAAAGAATCTGCGCATGTCAATGCCATCAAGCTCTATCCTGCGGGTGCGACCACCAACTCCGATAGTGGTGTGAGCGATATGAGCAAAGTCTACGGCGTAATTGAACAGCTTGAAGAACACCAAGTGCCTTTATTGCTACATGGTGAAGTGACGCATAATCATGTCGATATTTTTGACCGTGAAAAGCGTTTCCTGGATGAAGTGCTGGCTCCCTTACTCAGACAATTTCCCAAGCTGAAACTGGTGCTCGAACACATCACCACCAGCGAAGCAGCAAACTTTGTACTTGAGCAAGACCGTAATGTCGCTGCAACCATTACGCCGCAACATTTATTGTTTAACCGCAATGACATGCTGGTTGGTGGGATCAAGCCGCATTTCTACTGCTTGCCGATTTTAAAACGTCAAACGCATCAGCAAACTTTGCTGGAAGTCGCAACCAGCGGTAATCCTAAATTTTTCCTGGGAACAGATAGCGCGCCGCATTCAAAAAATGCAAAAGAAAATGCGTGTGGCTGTGCAGGATGTTATAGTGCGCCGACTGCCATTGAGCTGTATGCTCAGGCATTTGATCAGGTGGGTAAAATTGAACGCCTGGAAGGTTTTGCCAGCCATTTTGGTGCAGACTTCTATGGCCTGCCACGTAATACCAATACCATTACCCTGGTTAAAGAAGATCAAGTAATCCCTGAAAGTTTAGACTATCTGGATGGTGAACAGATTATCCCACTGTATGCTGGTAAAACCATTCAATGGAGAAAAGTGTGACAAATGAAACGCTCCCAATCATTGGTCAACGTTTTCGTGGATTCTTACCTGTAGTTGTCGATGTCGAGACTGCAGGTTTTAATGCGCAGACTGATGCATTGCTGGAAATTGCGGCCATTCCGATTGTTTATAATGAGGAGGGTCAATTTGTGCCGGGTCAAGCTTACCATGCACATATCAATCCTTTCGAAGGGGCAAACCTCGACCGACGTTCGCTGGAGTTTATTGGGATCGATCCTTCTAATCCAATGCGAATCGCGATGGCTGAGGATGAAAAAACTGCATTAAAGCGGATTTTCAAATCGGTCAATGAAGTGCGTCGCCAGCAAAATTGTACCCATGCAGTTTTAGTCGGACACAATGCACATTTCGATTTAGGTTTTCTTCAGGCCGCGATTGCCCGTACCGGGACCAAAAACCAGAACCCGTTTCATAGTTTTTCTGTCTTCGATACAGTGACTTTAAGTGCGGTGATGTTTGGTCAGACTGTACTGGCGAAGTCCTGTATCCAAGCTGGAATCGAGTTTGATGGTAAAGAAGCCCATTCTGCATTATATGATACGCAGAAGACCGCTGAACTGTTTTGCTATATTTTAAACAAACTCGCACCTCACCTGCTTGACACTCTGGTGGCGGATCAATAAGATACCGCCATCTTCTAAACGTCCCTATCGTCTAGAGGCCTAGGACATCGCCCTTTCACGGCGGTAACCGGGGTTCGAATCCCCGTAGGGACGCCATCTATTTTTTCTCTTCTTTATATTTCTTTGATCAGCATCTTAAGCTGCTCAAGTCCTACACTTTTATCAATTAATTAATGAAAATAATTCTCATTACTATTGATTACCTACTCTAAGTTAATGATAATCACTTCCATTATCTTTCGCAGATTTAACCCTTCTCATGCGTTTTGCTTATTCCCCACTTTCTATTGCGGTTCTAACAGCTTTATCAACATCTAGTTTTGCAGAAGAATCAAATTATCAAGAATCCATCCTCAAGGAAGCTACGGTTAAGTTCAGCACGATTATTATCGAAGCTCAGCAAGCAAATGAAGTGGGAAAAACAGTTTATTCAAAAGAAGATTTAGAAAGTACGCCAAATAGCTCAAAGAACATTACCGATTTTTTAAAAGTGAATCCGAATGTGCAGTTTAGTCAGTCACAACTTGCAGCAGGTTCTCAAGGTGAAATTAAACCTGCCGAAATCTCAATTAATGGTGCACAAACCTTCCAAAACAATTTCATTGTGAATGGTGTTTCCAACAACCTACTTATTAATCCAGCAAATTCAAACACAAATACGTTTCAAGATATTGGGACTGGCGCACAAGCTATGGCAGTGAACACTGACCTACTTTGTGAGCTTGAAGTATTAGATAGCAATGTGTCTGCCGCTTATGGTCAATTCACAGGTGGTGTTATAAATGCTAAAATATGCGCACCGCAAACAGAGATAGGTAAAATTCACGGTTCTATCACTTACGATTACACTGAAAGTGATTGGGCTCGCTACAACTCAATTTCACCTTTAGAAGAAAGTAAATTTGAAGAACCTACAGATGACTACCAAAAGGAATATACCAAACAAGGTGTAAGCACCAATATTTATGGGAAGCTCTCGAATGATTGGGGCTTTAATGCTTATGCTTCTCAAAGAGAGTCCATTATTCCAGTCAAAAGTGGCTTTGAAACACCTAAAACAATTGATCAAGAACGACATATCTCAAATCTTGGTGCAACATTATTTTATACACCAAA
Source organism: Acinetobacter lwoffii (assembly GCF_002321025.1). GTDB lineage: Bacteria > Pseudomonadota > Gammaproteobacteria > Pseudomonadales > Moraxellaceae > Acinetobacter > Acinetobacter lwoffii_Y. The sequence continues at coordinate 61,301 of NZ_DCLL01000061.1, read as the reverse complement.
CGCCTCAACCAAAGCGAAGTTTGGTTTGGATTATGGATTGCTGGACAGTTTGAGCTATGTGGACAGCAATCGTGATTCGGGAAGTACCACTGAAACCGAAACACTTACATTATTCTCGGAACTTGAACATCGCTTCAACTTAGGTACTCTCGTACACAAACTTAATTTCCAAAACTCGGCGACACAACGTATTGCTCACAATAACTACAGTATGCATTGGTACTACGCCAAAGGAAGTAAAGATTGGAATAATACCGATGTAGTTCGAGAGGGCGCCATCATGGGAGAGATTGAACAACGCCAAGACGTCCTTTCCTATGACCTACAAGCGAATATAGACCCTTTTAAACTTGGTCAATCCCAACACAACATGACTATAGGTACGGGTTATAGCCATGCTCATGTTGCGTGGAAACGAGTCGAGGATGTTTTACTCGCGACAAAGATCAACTTAAAAGAACTTGGCAAAGATACTACCTGCCTTCAAAGTGACCCATATTGTGATGAGAAACTAACTATAAATGGTTGGAATGGACAATATATCGCTGGTGGGACTCTGTACAAAGCTGGTGATATCAAAGCTCAGCAAGATCGCCTAAATATATTTATTGAAGATAATATTCAGTGGAATGATCAATTTTCAACACGCCTTGGTGTTCGTGCTGATTATGACTCTTTGAGTAGTAATATCAATATTTCCCCTCGCAGTCGTCTCTCTTACAAACCCTTTAGTAATGATCAATTGCATTTATCCGCTGGGTGGAATCGCTACTATGGTCAGCAAACTTTAGGTACAGAGCTGAATGAAATTCAAAATGATTTGCTCTACAAACTGTCACGTGAAAACCCACATGCGACTTGGGTAGAAACACAAACTGCACTATCCAGCGGTGCGCGTAGTTCAGCGCTCAATACCCCTTTCAGTGACGAGACTGTTTTAGGCCTGAATACACAAATCCAGAATTGGGATCTAGGGCTAAAATGGGTCAATCGTAAATATCAGGATGAAATATCAAAAACTAAAGTTACTCCTTTAGATGGATCAAAATTCTTCTACGAATATAACAATGATGGAAGTGGCAAAGCTGACATCTACACCTTAACACTTAAAAATCGTCAACCGATCGCACTGGGGGATAGCCAACATTTATTTGCCTTGGGATTTGACTACAGTGAAGTCTTCCGCAGTTATGTAGATTACACTTCAGCCTATGATCAAGCCACTCAAGATGAATGGGTCTCTTATGATGGTCAAATTATCCGTTGGTCAGACCGCCCTGCCCCAAACTTTAACCAACCATGGACCGCACGAGTAAACTGGGATATTACATTCGATACACTGCCTGTACGTATTTCAAACTTCTTTAGCTATAAAAACAGTTACGATAATATGGTTGTAGTCTCCAATAAAAATGACAAAGTCGAGTATAAAGGTGAACTGCTTGACACCTATTTAGCCTCTGAAATTAAACCCAAATTTAAATGGGATATGCGCACCACCTATGATTGGGAAATTTCAAAAGATTTAAGGGCAATTTTTGGTTTAACCATTAACAATGTAACCAACCGCGTGAATACCTATACAACAGGCTCGACCTCAAATGATAGACCACGTGTGATGACTGAAATCGGCCGCCAATTTATTGCGGATGTTACTTTTAAATTCTAGAGCCTGAATAGGTACATGCTGCTGCTCTTTTTAATTTGCTTAGGCTATAATTAATGCGATTTCATATTTTGCCTTTGTATCATGTTAAAAAAGATCTTACTGGTTTTACTGATTTTAGCCCCATCCGCACTATATCTCTATATCGTCAACCGTGATGATAACCACACTGCGGAGACTGAAACAGTGTCAACGCCAACTGAAAACTCTCAGCCTGAGCAATATCAAACTCCAGATCACTAAGTTTTAGTGATCTTTTCAAATATTTATTTTTTATAGTCCTGAAATCTGTTCAGAAAATAACATCTTAATAAAATAAAGTTTTTGTTTTGCCTAATGTTTAAACTGTTAAATGAATTTTAGCAAAAACCCTTTTGACAAACCCCGGCTTAATCCTTAATATACGCATCACCTCGCAACGTCCCTATCGTCTAGAGGCCTAGGACATCGCCCTTTCACGGCGGTAACCGGGGTTCGAATCCCCGTAGGGACGCCATCTATTGATCTCATACGATCAGACCTTATTCGAAATTACCATTATTCGATTGCAGATTTGTAGTTTTTCACTACAATAGCTCGCTTCATTCCTTTGAAGTATTTCTTATTTCCTATGCACTCATCTCCGAATGATGCTACGCATCAGGGCAATTCTGCGCCTTTAAAACGCGCTATGAGTACTCGACATCTGGTCATGATTTCGCTTGGTGGCGCAATCGGAACAGGCCTATTCTTAGGGTCGGGTGAAGTCATTGCACAAACGGGGCCTGTAGGTGCCATTCTCGCTTATCTCCTGGGCGGTATTATCGCGTACATGGTAATGCTATGTTTGGGCGAACTTGCCGTTCATATGCCAGAATCTGGTTCATTTGGTGCTTATGCCAAACGTTATATTGGACCAGGCACAGGCTATACCATCACCTGGTTATACTGGCTGACGTGGTCGGTCACTCTCGGAACTGAATTTACTGCAGCGGCCTTGCTGATGCAGGAATGGTTCCCGGATATTTCCATGTGGTTATGGACCATTATCTTTGGTGTATTCGTATTTAGTCTCAATATGATTTCGACCCGCTGGTTCGCCGAATCCGAATTCTGGCTGGCACTGGTAAAAGTGGTCACGGTTGTTGCTTTTATTCTTTTAGGTCTATTGGCCATCTTTGGTGTTCTGGGCTATCAAGGCTATGAAGCTGCGCCTTTATTTACCAATCTAACTGCACAAGGCTGGTTCCCTGAAGGTCTATTCCCGATTTTTGCTACGATGCTGATTGTGAACTTTGCCTTCTCTGGTACCGAGCTGATTGGTGTGGCTGCCGGTGAAACTGAAGATCCTGCGAAAAATGTTCCTAAAGCAATTAATACTGCGATTTTCCGCTTATTAATTTTCTTTGTAGGTACCATTATCGTGGTAACAGCCTTACTTCCGCATCAGGAAGCAGGCTTAGCTGCTGAAGGCGTGAGTAGCAGTCCATTCGTAACAGTATTCCAGCACATTGGTATCCCATATGCTGAAGACATCATCCGCTTTGTAATTATCACTGCATTGTTGTCTGCCGCCAACTCGGGCTTATTTGCTGCTTCTCGTATGATGTGGTCATTGTCATACAGCAAACAGTTGCCTGCCGTATTCTCAAGACTGAATGCTCGCGGTGTACCGTATATTGCAGTCATGGTGACTATGCTAGGTGCATTGCCAGGTTTATTGTCTGAACAGTTTGCGCCAGAGACGATCTTTACCAACTTGCTGGGCGTTGCAGCGTTTACCATGGTGGTGGTCTGGATGAGTATTTGCTTAAGCCAGTTCAACTTCCGTCGTCAATGGTATAAACAGGGTCATACGGCCAAAGAACTGGGCTTTGCTGCACCATTGTTCCCGATTGTACCAATCCTGGGCTTTGTGTTCTGTTTTATTACCTGTATCAGTATGGTCTTTGATCCATCAATGCGCATCAGCTTCGTAGGATGTCTGCTGTTTATTGCAGCGTGTTATGCAAGTTATTATGCCTTTTATCACAACAAGTCTTAATCATCATGCTTAAAAGAGCGGCTTCGGCCGCTCTTTTTTTTATCTATACTATAACTATAATGGGCAGCCTTAAGGGTGCGTCGATGAAAATTGTGTTTATTCACGGCATGAACAAGCAACAGTATACGGCGACTTCATTACGTCAACATTGGCTGCATCTCCTCAAAACAGGCCTCCGGAAAAACCCACAACAGCAAGCCCGTTTTACTTATTTAAAGCGGCATATCCGTATCCCTTTTTATGGCGATTTACTCTCCCGGCATCATTTTCATAACGTCTTGAATGCCAGCACCCTGATGCCGCAACAGTGGCCGCATTTCCCTTTTTTACATCCCGCACAGCTGCAACCGGCACCGCTACCAGACCAGTGCACCTATCAAATTTGTGACGTCCCGCAGTTAAATCTTGATGATGCCCTGAATTTCAATCAGAAACTGAAGTTCATCACAGCATTAAGCAAAGATATTGCCTTGCGGGATTTTGCGGTACTCATCAATTATTTTCCCAGCTTACACGCCAGCTTTTTGCATAAATTTTTGCTAGAACCTTATCTTTATTTAGCCAACCCACATTTTATGCAGGAAGTTCACTGCCGCATTCATGATCAACTTTATAGCAGCAGGCCACAGATTCTGGTGGCACATTCGCTTGGCAGCGTGATTGCCTATAATTATTTGATTCAGCATCCGGAGCTGAATATCAAGCGTTTTATTACTCTCGGATCACCGTTGGCATTTCGGGTGATCCAGGCTCATCTGCCGCAACCAATTGTACGACCTGCTGCAATTTCAGGCGATTGGATAAATTTCTATTCTAGCGATGATTTTCTGACTACCTTTCCATTATCAGAACCACCCTTCGAGTTTCAGCCGGCGATTATTAATCAGGAGATTCGTACCTCCATCTATCATCCGCATGATATTGATGGTTATATTCAGCATCCGGACGTCATTAAAGCGCTCCTGGAATTACTCTAAGACTCACGCCAAACTCTAAATTCAACTTTTACTGTTCCATTCATCTTCTTTTTCTATTCAATAAAATCTTTCATGCGGACCTACCAATTTACTGCTTTTTCTGCCTTTTTTATAAATATACATATGTCTGTTAATGATTGTTTTATCAAAGATAATTTACACATTAACGCCACAAAAAGTGCAGCTTGGCTTGCCGCAATTTTCTCTATACTGTGAATATATAGATCGACCTCCGTGAGGTATCGATGAAAGTTATTTTTATTCATGGAATGAACCAGCAACATCATAGTGCTGCATCGATCCGCCAGCGCTGGCTGCATATACTTCAAAAAGGCATTCGCAAACACCGTCATGATGCCAGATTCAGTTATTTACGACGTCATATTCACATTCCATTTTATGGGGACTTGCTTTCACACTATAACGTTCGCAACATCCTGAATGCTGGCACCTTGATGCCCCAGCACTGGCCCAGCTTTCGTTTCCGTCAACCTGTCCATCCTCAACTTCCTGCACCAGTTCCACGTCCTGGCTGGCGCAAGCCCATGATTTCCGATCTTCCCCAGCTTCATCTGAATGAGCCGATGGATTTCAAACAGAAATTCAAATTTATTACTACGCTAAGCAAAAATGTTGCACTGCGAGACTTTGTATTATTGCTTAATTATTTTCCCAGCCTGCATCGTAGCCTGCTTCAGAAATTTTTGATTGAAACCTATCTGTATCTCGACAATCCTAGTTTCATGAAGGAAGTTCGTGAACGGATTGCCCGGCAATTGAATGGTCGCAAACCTTGTATTGTGATTGCTCACTCCCTGGGCAGTGTGATTGCCTATAATTATCTTATTCAGCATCCTGAACTGAATGTACAGCGTTTTATTACTTTAGGATCACCATTAGCCTTCCAGGTGATCCAGTCACATTTACCGCAACCCATTGTACGACCTGCTGCAATTACAGGCGACTGGATAAATTTCTATTCAACTGATGATTTTCTTACCGCCTTTCCTCTTACACAACCGCCATTTCAGTTTCAACCCGCCATTATTAACCACGGCATTCGTACCCATATTCACCGCCCGCATGACATTACCGGCTATTTACTGCATCCGCAGGTGGTAGAAGCAATTCTGGAATTGCTTAAAAATCCAGCTTAAACCATGTAATTTTCAAGTATTTCCACAAGATTGTTTTAAATTTACGCACTCAATCCAGAAAATCATTTTTTTTATGGAAATGCGTTTGACACCCCCCTGTTTTCACCCTATTATACGCCCACCTCTGAAACGTCCCTATCGTCTAGAGGCCTAGGACATCGCCCTTTCACGGCGGTAACCGGGGTTCGAATCCCCGTAGGGACGCCAATTTTCAGAAGTACATTTTATTAAGTCCCTATCGTCTAGAGGCCTAGGACATCGCCCTTTCACGGCGGTAACCGGGGTTCGAATCCCCGTAGGGACGCCATTACTTCAAGCTAAAAGTAGCGGTTTTAAAATTTATCTTCTGTACTGTCCCTATCGTCTAGAGGCCTAGGACATCGCCCTTTCACGGCGGTAACCGGGGTTCGAATCCCCGTAGGGACGCCATATTCGAGATGGCAACATCTCAACAAAAAGCCCGAGCATTGCGACTCGGGCTTTTTTTTATCTTGCAACTTTTATTTCTCGAATCTTTAAACCCTGTTTTTATCATTCGTTCAAATCTAGCTCTCTTTCTGGGGGGTGCCATCCCATTCTTAATTTTACAATTTGTATTGTTTTAACATTTCTATGCATAGAAATATCCGTTCATTTTCATTTAAAGCAATACACCAATAAATTAGAACAAAAATTCAACACCCTGCTTTTAGAGGGCACGTTAAGGTAAATCAAGAGAAATCTGCAAGGATCAGATTATGTTCGTCAGCACAGAGCTAAGTTTACCTTTATCGCCAAATAAAAATCATAATTATCAAATTAAAAGCTTTAAGGATTGGGTCGACTTTTTTCAAGATACTGAAATTTCGACATATACCAAAACCGAAAAAGCCGACTCTTATTTGAGCGATCTGATTAAAAATTTAAATATTGATACTCTCGGATGGTTGGATCAGCCTGCACAGGTTGAACAGCATCTTTTAGAACAACATCATCAGGTTTGTGCGACTTTCCAGACCTATGTCAATCGCCGGAAACAGCAACAGCCCCGGGAATATTTTCCGACGGTTTCTCATGCTTTCGAATTCCTGGCGAAAGTTGCACCGGTTAAACTGGTCGATGGTGCTTGGTTGTATTCAACCGTGCCAAACTGTAATCAGCCCGAGTTGAAAGATTTGATTTACATCTATCTCGAAGAGCTTGGTTTAGGGCATCCGCGTGCCAATCATGTCACCATGTATCAGGACCTGTTGAGTCATTATGAGCTGAACAGTTATGCCGAGCATTTGGATGACAGTTACTACGAACAGGCTGCCGTACAGCTCGCACTGGCTTATGCCCCGGCCAAATACCTACCTTTGGTCATTGGCTTTAATCTCGGCTATGAACAGTTACCGCTGCATCTGTTAATCACCAATTATGAACTGGCTGAACTGGGTATCGATCCACATTATTTCAATGTGCACATTACTATTGATAATGCTCACAATGGTCATGCGCAGAAATCCCTGCAAGCATTTATCCAGCATTTTAATCATGCAGAAAACCCGGAAACTTATCTGGAGCTGATTAAAAAAGGCTATGTCCTGAATGACATCGGCAAAAGTTCTTCTCAGATTATTAAGGAACTGGACATTGAACAGATGGCTTTAAAAGTGTTCCAGAATAAAGCGCTGATTGGTCAATATATTCATAATCAGAAATGCCAGTTTAGTGGCAAGACCATCAATGATTGGTTATCCGATCCTGCCCAGATTAGCGAGTTTTTGCAGGTGATGATTGAAAAAGGCTGGATCGTGAAAGATGCGCCAGTAGAACAAAGTCGCTTCTGGAAAATGATCGATCATCCGGAAGGTAAAATGTTTGGGGTCTTTAATGCGACCGAAAAACAGATTATTAAAGACTGGATTCAGGGTGCAGGCTTGGCAACTCGCCTGTCCTCACGTAGTGCAGCCCCATCACAAGCAAAAATTGAACCTGCAATGAGCCGTATGGACCAGCAGCGCTTAAATCAGTTAAAAAGCCGCTTCATGCGCTGTGAGGGTGCTGAACAGAAAATTGATTTACTGATTCCTTATACTGCACCGCATATGCATCATACTGAAATTGGTTTATGGGCGACTCGTCAGTTAAGCCAGTTATTATTTCCTTTTCAGACCCAGGCGATGCATTATTCCTAAAGCACCCCTAAGTGCCAGAAATTAAAAAACCGGACATTTGCAGTGTCCGGTTTTTTAATAAAGATTAAGCCGATTTTCGCGAGTTTAATTGTCCCTTGATCACCGCTTTGACATTGCCTTTCAGATACTGCAAAAAGACTTTTAGTGGTGACAGTTTCGGATTAGGCTGCTTGCCTTTGGCAATTTCCTTAAACTGCGCGGCATACCAGATGATTTCCATAATCGCCATCTTGTCGACCATTGGAATACCGGTTTTAATTTTCTCAACCGCATAACGTACATCCTGCCCTGCAACCAGACGATTCCCTAAATCAGGTTCTACCGCAAAGGGACGTGCAATCCCGACAAAATCACAAGCACCACTGTCGAGCGCGGCATTCATGCCTTCAACTGTTCGGAATCCACCAGTGACCATGATATGGCACTTCACTTCCTGGCGGATTTTTTCGGCAAAATCGAGGAAATAGGCTTCACGGGCAATGGTCGAGGCCTTGCGCTTGTCTGCTTTCACGCCGGCCATCGCAGGTGCTTCATAGCTACCACCTGACACTTCAATGATATCGATGCCTGCAACGTCCATCGCCTTAAAGACATAAATGACATCTTCTTCGCTAATACCACCGCGCTGGAAATCAGCTGAATTCAGCTTGACTGAAATAATAAAATTTTCCGAAGTCGCAGCACGAACAGCCTGATAGGTTTGCAGCAAGAAACGGGTGCGATTCTCAATACTACCACCCCATTGATCCTGACGCTTATTGGTCAGCGGTGACAGAAACTGGCTAATCAGATAACCATGTGCCCCATGCAACTGCACCCCCTCAAATCCTGCTTGTTCACAGATAGCAGCCGAAGTGGCAAAGCGCTGGATAATATCCAGGATTTCATCTTCACGCAATTCCCGTGGGGTTCCAAAGCTCATGGCCAAAGCCGGACTAAATGGGACTGCGGACGGTGCAACCGTTTCTTTATTCAGACCTTTGGGACACTGGCGGCCCGGATGCGACAACTGGACCAGTTGTACCATGCCATGCTGTTTGCCTACGTCGGCCCAGACTTTGAGCTGCGCTAGATCGCGTTCTGTTTCTACCACTACGACGCCCGGTTCATTCTTGGCACGATAATCCACCATGACATTACCCGTAATAGCACAACCCAAGCCACCTTCGGCCCATGCTTCATACAACTTGAAATGCGCCTGATTGGGCTGGCCGGCATCATTGGCCAGTGCTTCACTCATGGCACCTTTAATGATGCGATTTTTAAAAGTGGTATTACGAATTTGAATGGAATCGGCCAATTGAGTCATGATCTGTCCTGATACGTTACTTTTATTTTGTACTCGTTTATAACGTAAGCCAGAACAATTGACAATCAGTCTTGTCAAATTTACACAATTTTTATCTGCTTATTTTCTTATGGTTAAAGATTTTTGTGATTTAGTTTCTTGGATCAAAAGCATCCCGTACCGCTTCTCCCATATAGATCAGCAAACTCAGTACAATCGCCAAACTAAAGAATCCCGACAATGCCAGCCACGGCGCATTTAAGTTGTTTTTGGCCTGAAGCAAGAGTTCCCCGAGGGATGCCGAATCGGGTGGCAGACCATACCCTAAAAAATCCAGCGCTGTCAGTGCAGTAATATTGGCGGTTAGCATAAAAGGTAACTGTGACAGGCTAGAACCTATCACATTGGGGAGAATATGTTTGAACATGATCCGTCCATCCCCCGCCCCGATACTTTTTACTGCCCAGACATATTCCAGATTTCTGGCGCGCAAAAACTCAGCGCGCACCATACTCACCAGTGTGGTCCAGCCAAATAACAGCATGATCAGAAATAGCCAGTAAATACTCGGGGTAAACAGACTGACCAGTACCATCACCATAAACAGCATCGGCAAACCGCTCCAGACTTCGAGTATGCGTTGTCCGATCAGGTCAATCCATCCACCATAATAACCCTGAATTGCCCCTACTAAAATTCCCAACGCTGCAGACAATAGAGTCACAGCAAAACCAAACAGTAATGAAATCCTTAAGCCATATAGAATCCGTGCCAGAACATCACGGCCCTGATCATCTGTTCCCAGCCAGTTTTGCGCACTCGGTGGCGAAGGCACTGGTTCAGCCAGTTCAAAATTTGGCGTTTGATAAGAAAATGGAATGATGGGCCAGATCGCCCAGCCTTTTTCTGCAATCAGTTGCTGTACAACGGGATCTTTATATTCTGCTTCTGTCTCAAATACCCCACCAAACGTGGTTTCTGGATAGGATTTCAGGATAGGCAGATAAAAAGCATGATCATATTTCACCAACAAGGGCTTATCGTTAGCAATCAGTTCTGCACCCAAGGAAATGATGAAAATAGCACTGAAAATAATGAAGCAGCCAAAGCCCAGCTTATGCTGCTTAAAACGTTGCCAGCGTGCTTGCATCAAGGAAGACATTATTGTGATCCTCGACGTGAACTGAAATGAATCCTTGGATCAATCAGTTGATAGAGCAAATCGCTCAGCAAGCGCAGCAGCAGGCCGAGCAAGGTAAAGATAAACAAAGTACCGAAAATCACCGGATAGTCACGCTGGATAATTGCCTCAAACCCTAAAACACCTAACCCATCCAGATTAAAGATAATCTCGATAAACAGGTTTCCCACAAAAAACACCCCGATCAGAACTTCAGGCAAACCTGCGATAAGCACTAAAATGGCATTCCGGAATACATGCCGATACAGCACTGCATGTTCAGTTAAACCTTTGGCCCGGGCAGCCAAGACATATTGCTTAGTCAGCTCTTCTACAAAGGAAAATTTGACCAGATAGGTCAAACTGGCAAATCCGCCAAGCACCATGGCCAACAGCGGCAAGGCCATATGCCAGAAATAATCCTGAATTTTCGCAAAGAATGAGAGTTCAGCAAAATTTTCAGAGCGAATTCCCTGCAAGGGAAACCAGTGCAGATAAGACCCACCAGTAAAAAATACGATGAGTAAAATGGCAAAAATAAAGGCTGGAATGGCATAGCCTACTGCCAACACTAGAGAGGTAGTCTGATCAAACAGACTGCCATGTTTTCGGGCTTTTCTAATCCCTAAAGGAATGGAGACCAGATAAATCAGCAAGGTACTCCACAGGCCTAAAGAAAGCGATACTGGCAATTTTTCCCAGATGAGTTCAGTCACAGGTTTGTCTTTGAAAAAACTCTGCCCCAGATCAAACTGCGCATAACGCGTTAGCATTTCCCAAAATCGAATATGCAGCGGCTGGTCAAAGCCGTACTGGATATTAATCTGCTCAAGCATCTCCGGTGTGAGGCCTTGCTTTCCCTGATACTGCAATCCGGTATGCGCCAAACCATTGACCTGTTGCGCCTGATAAATCGCCTGCTCCACCGGACCACCGGGTGCCAGCTGGATCACCATGAAATTGATCAGCAAAATGATCAGCAAGGTTGGAATCATCAGCAACAGACGTTTGAGAATATAAGTGCTCATGGCACTCCCTGATAGGCTTGGAGCTTAATGCTGTTTGAAATAATCAGCCACATGTCTGGCCTTTTCTGCATCGACCCACCAGTAATCAATCCCGGCGGAGAGTTTAGGTTTTCGTTGCGGCTGCTGATACATATTCCAGTAAGCATACCAGTATTCACCCGTACCATAAGTCAGAATATGATAATAGCCTGCACGCAGTAAACGGTCTAATGCTCGGGTACTATTCACCAGCTGTTCACGGTTTTGAGCCTGTGTCACCTGCTGAATGACGGCATCAATGGCCGGATTTCGAATGCCGGCATAATTATAATTACCTGGCTGCGTGGCGGCCTGACTGCCCCAGAACTGTTTCTGCTCCTGCCCCGGTGTCAGGGATTGCGGCATGGTATCGACAATCATATCAAACTGATAATTCCGCAGCCGTTCATAATATTGCGCGGTTTCTACCATACGAATGCTGGCCTGAATGCCCAAGCGTTTTAAATGACGTAGATATGGCATCAGATCACGCTGCTGTTCCGCCTGATGTAACAGGAACTCAATCTGTACCGGTTGACCCGCAGCATTGACCAACTTCCCCTGTTGATAACGATAGCCTGCCTTTAATAGCAATTGACGGGCCTTTAACAGATTGTTCCGGTTAAAACCGGAGGCATCTGACTGAGGATATTTCCAGTCCTCAAGTACCGCCTGACGTTGAACCGGATCAAGCTGCTTTAAATGGGGTTTCAAAATGTGCAGTTCTTGAACACTTGGCCGTCTATGAGATGCAAGCTCGCTATTGGAAAAAAAGCTGTTCAGGCGCTGATATTCACCATAGAACATGGCTTTATTCAGCCATTCAAAGTCATAGGCAAAACTCAAGGCTTGGCGGAAACGGATATCGGCAAAAGGCTGACGGCGGGTATTGAATATCAGACTATGGGTCGGAATCGGGTTGTGATGCTGAAAGCGGTAACGCTGCACCTGTCCTTGCCGAACGGCAGGAAACTGGTAGTCTTTCACCCAACGGTTGACCTGTTTTTCCTCATGCAAGGTAAATTGGCCCGACTTGAAAGCTTCGAACTTGATTTCAGGGCTACGATAATAACGATACTTGATCCGGTCAAAATTATAACGCCCGCGGTTGACCATCAAGTCTTTACCCCAATATCGGGGATTGCGTTTGTAGCTAATACTACGTCCAGCATCTATGTGTTCAATGACATAGGGCCCTGAACCCAGCATCGGTTTCAGCGTCAATTCTTTAAAATCACGCTTTTGCCATTCCTGTTTAGAATAAATGGGCATCTGTGCGACAATCATCGCCATTTCCGGATTATGTCCGGATTTAAAATGCATTTTGACCTGTAAAGGTGACAGGACTTCCAGCCAGTTTAAATCAGCCAGATACATCTGCAGGCCAAAATTGGACTGGGTCTGAAACAACTCAAAACTGTATTTGACATCTTGCGCAGTCACCGGCTGGCCATTGCTGAACCGTGCTTTGGGATTTAAATGAAAAATAATAAAGGCAGTTTTTTTGGGGTCAAAACTGACTTTTTCCGCCAGCAAGGGATAGTACACACCGGGCTCATCCAGTGACTTGGACAGCAAACTGTCAAAAATATAGTTGATCCCTTCAGTGACATTACCTTTGCCATTCATGCTGTTCAAATTATCGAAACTGCCATCAGCTGCCAGAATCAGCGTACCGCCTTTAGGCGCTTGCGGATTGGCATAAGGCAGGAATTTGGCCTGGGCATATTTCGGCTGGCTATGTAGTGCAATATATGGGGTGGTGATCAGGGCTGCCCAACTGCTACTTACGAGCAGCGGGGCTAGCCAGATCAACCTGAAAGTTTTAAATAAATGCGCGAATCTCATGATCCATTCATTAATTCGGCACTTTAATCACATCACCAATACGCAATTGTGTATTTGGTTTGAGATCATTCATTTCCGCCAGTTCATTGCTGTTCAGACCATAACGTGAAGCCAGACCGATTAAGGTATCACCGCGTTTGACTTTATAATCCGTCACCAGTTTTGGAATCTGGATCGTTTGACTGACACGCAATCCTGCGCGTGAACTCAGATTATTTAACTGGGCCAGGTCGGTCACGCTTATGCCTACGCGGCTAGCAATTGCATTCAGGGATTCACCTGATTTTACCGTATAGGATTCAGTTGCCTTAGAAGCTAAAGGCTTAGCTGCCACTTTCACGTCTTCAACTTTTTTATCTGCCGGAAAGTCACCCTCAATTTTTAAACGCTGACCAATACGCACTGTGCTATTGGTATTCAGGCCGTTTAAATCTGCCAGATATTTCAGTTGTAAATGATACTGACGCGCAATAGAGCTTAAGGTTTCACCTGATTTCACCACATGCGAATCCGATTTTGCATTCTTCGTCGCAGTTTCAGCCACCACTTCACGTACCGGTTCAGCAACTTCACCACTCAGTTTCAGTCGCTGCCCGACACGTACACCCGCATTACGTGATAGACCATTCAGGCTCGCCACTTGGTCCATTGACAGATTGTATCTTGCGGCAATGCCGGTCAGCGTATCACCTGATTGAACCGTATAGCTTTCAGGAGTTTGACTGCCCGCTGGAATCTTGATGGTCTGACCTATACGTAAACCACTATTGGCAGACAACCCATTCAATACAGCCAGTTCAGAAACACTCAGCTTGCTTTGACTGGCAATGCTATACAGGGTTTCACCGCGTTTGACCTGATAGTTTTCAGTCGCAGTCTGATCGACTTTGACATTTTCAAACTTCTGCTCAGTTTTCTGGCTAGATGCCGTTAGCCCTTCAACTTCCTGAAGTGGTACATTGATTTTCTGTCCCACCATCAGACTGCTACCGGCAGTCAGACTTGAAGTCAAGGATGCCAGTTCAGCATTTGAAAGCCCATAACGATCGGCAATCAGTTTCAGATACTCACCACGTTTCACTGTATAGGATTTGGTCTGAACCTTGACAGTTTCAGCTTTTTTCGTGTCTTCAACTTTGGCTTTGGACTGCCCTGTATCTTTCAATGACAGCTTTTGCCCAACAAACAGACCGCTATTACTATTCAGTCCATTAAAATCAGCCAGTTGTTTCACGCTAAAACCAAACTGGGTCGCTACGCTAGTCAGAGAGTCATTGGCCTGAACGACATAAGTTTCCGGCTTTTCTTTGGCTTTGCTGGCTTCCTGTACCGGTTTGGCATCATACAGATAAATGGTGGTGCCCACATACAGCGGAGAATTTGGATCAATCTGGTTCCATTTCGCTACATCACGCCAGTTCACGCCATTTTTGGCCGCAATCATTGCCAGATTATCACCTGGTAATACCTTATAGGTACTGCGTTTGCCTTTTGGAGCGACCACCACCACTTCAGAATCCGTCTTGACGTAATTTTTGCCCTGATTTAGCTTGGCTTCAACCGAGTTCGCAGTGGTATTGTCAGCAACTTCTTTTGGATAAGAGAAGCCTTTGGTGAGTTCCTTGCCTTGCTGCTCAGCCACAGACAGGCTGGTTTGAATGGCAGTCAGCTTGATTTTGCCGTCATAAGGATCAACAATTTCTGTGCCAGCCGGCGCCAATGCTTTCAGCTCTTCAACCACTTGGGCCTGTTCTGCCGGTGTTGCGACAGGCTGCAGAATTTCATCCACAGTTTTCTGAATATCCTGTGCGATGACCGCCTGCTCAACTTGCTGACGCTCAGCTGCCGAAATCGGTGGTTCGACCTGAATCTGTTTCGCTGGCGCTGCAGGTGTTACAGCTACCGGAATACGCGGCGCACTTGGAATCGGCAAATCACTTTGTGCCGCAAAACTGGCCAAGGCAGATGAGCCTTTAGGCGTCGAAATCTTTTTCGTAGTCTGCGTTACAGTATTTGCCGTTGTCGCGGTACTTACCGCTGCTGTGACGACAGGTGGCGTACTTGCAGCTTTAGCCGGAGTCGTCGTTTTGGCAACAGTCGTTGCAGGCTGATTACTAACAACCGCTGGCGGAGTCTGTTTAGAAGGTGTAATCGTTTTGGTATTTAATTCTGGCGGTGCAGCTCTGGTGGGCACCACTGTCGTCGTATTTCGCGGCAAGCTGTTCGTGTTACTCGCCCATAAACCACCTGAACCGGATAATTTTTTCAGCTTTTCATCGACTGAAGGACTTAAATCAGCTGGAATCAGAATACGGCGCGGACTTGCAGGATCAATATGATCACCACGATGACCCGGGTTTAATTGATACAGTTCTGCACGGCTTAGACCAGTGATGGCTGCAATTTCATTTAAACTGGCAATGCCCACTGGCACTTCACGGAAATGCGGACGGTTGGCAATCGGTGGCAAGCTCACCCCATAGCTGCCGGGATTTTTAATAATTTGTGCAACCGCCAAGAAACGTGGCACGTAACTCATGGTTTCTTGTGGTAGTTTCAATGACCAATAATCGGTAGGCAGACCTGCAGCTTTGTTACGGTTAATCGCCTGCTGAATACGTCCTGGGCCTGCATTATAAGAAGCAAGCGCCAACTCCCAGGAACCAAACTGGTTATACAGACTGCCCAAAAACTCATAGGCTGCACGGGTGGATTCCACCACATCACGACGACCATCGTATAAAGAAGTCTGCTTTAGACCATAAATGCGGCCGGTACTTGGAATAAACTGCCATAAACCTGCTGCCGCCGCACTACTGGTCGCTGCCGGGTCATAAGAACTTTCAATAATCGGTAACAGTGCCAACTCGGTCGGCATACCACGGCGTTCTGCTTCTTTTACCGTGTAATATAAATAACGTGATGCACGCGCACTTAAGCGATCCAGATAAGGCTGACGTGAAATAAACCAGCCACGCTGAGCATCAATCCGCGGATTCCAGACACTTAAGTCCATCTTGAAACCCACGGTCATGCGTTTCCAGACATCACCATGTTTCAGAATCTGTAAACGGTCACCTTCGACTGCACGCATATCCGTTGCAGAAAGTAAATCTTCGAGTCCATCCAGACTGCTGGCATCCAGATATTGTGATCCAACCTGCTTGCTTGATGCTGTTTGGGTCGCACTTTGTGTAGATGAACAGCCCGTCAGTCCTAGAGAAGCAAGCGCAGTTCCCAGTACAGAATATTTTAAAAATGTAGGTAATGTCGGCTGCCACAAAATTGCGGTTGGTTTATACATAAAGAAATCCAAACAACTCGTATATAAATTTATTTTTTAGATATGCCATTGTAGTGAAGCATGTCGAAGACTCAAGCCAATAATTTACCGCGATTTCACGTTAAATGTTACAAGAAATTAAAAAATCCCGGACATATAGATTGATCGACTGCATTTGCGCTATACAATAAGCCTTCCAGCTTGTTCTATTTTGATCGGATTTAATCTATGTCACACACTATCACACTTTATGTTGATGGCGCCTGCCGCGGCAACCCGGGTTTAGGGGGTTGGGGTGCGTACATTGTTAATGGCCAACAAGAACACAAAATTTATGGCGGTGAAGATCATACCACCAATAACCGTATGGAACTGACGGCTGCGATTGAAGGGATTCTGTTCTGTGACAAGCAAGATAAACTGGTGATCTATACCGATTCTAAGTACGTCAAACAAGGCATTACCGAATGGATTCACGGCTGGAAAAAGAAAAACTGGAAAGACGTCAAAAATCCGGATCTGTGGCAAAAACTCGATGAAGTCTGTCAAGGACGCGATATTGAATGGCACTGGGTCAAAGGTCATGCTGGACATCCGGGCAATGAAATGGCCGATCAGCTGGCCAATCTGGGTGCTGATGAAACCCTGAAAAAATCCAAGCAAAGCCTTTCAATGTCTGAAGATAAAAAAAAATCTGAACCCGACTGGTTGCTAGATGATCCTTTCGGTCTGGATCTGGCTGAGAGTGAAGAAGAGCTGGAAGACCTGCCGGAAGAAATCATCGAAGTGACTGTTGAAGAAATTGTACAGACTGAAGTTTTAGCAACGGACAGCAATGAAGATGCTTCATCTTCAGACGCATCTGCCTCGACTGAGATACATCCGCAAATTGTCATTACACCGGCCAAGTTACAGCTGCATGGCCCACGACAACTGATTCTGGATACTGAAACCACCGGTTTTTATTATCAGGATGGTGACCGGATTATTGAAGTCGGCGCGCTGGAAATGATTAACCGCAAACTGACCGGCAGCTCGATTCATATTTATATCAATCCGAAAACACCGGTCGGCGATTCTGTGAATGTCCACGGGATCACCGACGAATTCCTGCAAGACAAACCGCTGTTTGAAGAAATTTCTCAAGTGCTGTTTGACTATTTACACGGCGCGGAAATTATTGCGCATAACGCAACCTTCGATATGAACTTCCTGGATATGGAATTCAAACGTGCAGGTTTTAAAGCACTCTCCGAGGTTTGTGACGTCACCGATACCTTGGCACTGGCCAAGTCCAAGCATCCCGGGCAGAAAAATTCGCTGGATGCCTTAGTGCGCCGTTACGAGATTCCACAACGTGACCGTACTTTCCACGGTGCCTTGCTCGATGCGGAAATCCTGTCCGATGTTTATCTGGCGATGACCGGTGGACAGGTGTCTTTTGATATCGATGCCCTGTCCCAGTCTGAAGACCAGAACAGCCGTTCAGGGATGGCCAGAGTTGAAATTGAATTACCGGTGATTCTCCCGTCAGAACAGGAATTACAGGAACATGAGAATTGGGTCAAACAATTCGAAGAAAAACATGGAACTGCTTGCCTTTTCGCGAAATAAAATCTACATTTCCGGGGATACTTTAGGTTTAAAACTATCGTTCTTCAGTTATAGTAAATACAAAGAGGCCCCGTAGTTTAAAGCAGGGCTCATATATAGATAATACTCCAGGAAAGGTGCAGATCATGTCTTACCAAACCTCTATACATTTTGATCCAACAGCTTTACTGATAATAAAAAATGAGGTTGATAACTCGATCAAGTTAGTCGAATCAGCAGTAAGCACCTTGGTAGAAGACCAGACTTTACCTTTTGGTATTGATGATGCATTAAATCAGTTCGAACAATGCGCCCAGGTTCTGGCACTCATCGACATGTCCAGCCTGGCAAAAGTCGCTCATTATTCAGCAGAACTGATGCGCAAGATTATGGGGAACCCGGCACAGGTCAATACGCAGGACGTCATTGCCCTGAGTGAAGGCACCACCATGCTGAAACGCTATATCGAATTTATCTGCCTGCGTGAAGTAAAAATTCCACAGTTCCTGCTCGACACCCTGAACCGTCTGGAAATTGCGCTGGGTAAACCGCTCACCAGTGAAGGTCAGCATATTGAATCCCTGCTCGATCTGATCACGCCTGACTTTCAGTTACCACAAGCACCCGGTCTGGAAAAATCCAAATATGTTCAGCGCCTGTACAAGCTGTCCCTGAACAAGCTGCTTAAGCAGGAAGAAAGTGAACTGGATCTGCAGGCGATTAAACTGGTGGGGGCTTATCTGGCTGGGCTCGCTCAATCGCACACCAGCAAACAGTACTGGAATCTGGTTTTCGTTGCATTCAGCAATATTGATCACTTGCTGATTAATGAGCCACGTCTGCGCACTCTGGTGAGTATCGAGCGCAACATGGCACAATATTTTGGCTCGCCGGACAGCTTCAAGGCTTCACTTGCAGACCTGGCCAATGTCCTGAGTCTGTGTATTAGCCAGGAAGATGATACTGCACAACATATCCGCAGTCAGCTCAATATTGGTGAAGACCTGCTGACCGATATGCAGTTACAGGTCTTTAGTCGCCACCTGTATGGTCCAGACTTTGAAACCATGCATACCATTAGCGAACTGGTGACCACAGAAATGGCGCAGATTCGTAATGACATCGAGTTTAACTATCAGAACATGAGTCCTGAAAAAACTCAGGAATTGCAGGCACAGCTCAATAATCTGGCCAACATCTTCAAAGTATTGAACCTGAATGAAGCCTATCATGACCTGAACCGTCAAGCTACTTCACTGAGCCAGACTGAAATCCTGAAAGATCCGGGTTTTGCCCAGCAGTTGATGAATGTGATCCTGTCTGCCATGAACTCGATTGGGGTACTGGAACGTCATCACACCTCGAGCCGTTTGCAGCTGCGCGTCAACAACATGAATATTTCTCTGGACCGCCTGGATGAAGCACATGCGGCTTTACTCACTGAAACCAAGGCCCTGATCGAGCTTTCCAGCCAGATTCTGAGCAACTATCTGCAAGATCAGGACTTGGCTGCACTCGAACCTGTGCCAGTACAATTCTGTGAAATTGGCGGGGCGATGCTGTTCCTGAATGCAGAACATGTTCGTACTGCATTCACCACCACTGCAGCATTCATCAAGAACCGTATTGATCTATCAATGGCATTAACGCCGGAAGAGATTCATCGTGCTCTGGATACTCTGGCGAGTGCCGACATGATGATTGATAACTTAAAGAACAAACAGCCTGTTTTACAGGCTATGTTTAAGGTAGCATTGGACAGTAGTGAAAAACTCAAAATAGTTGCCTAATGTCCAAATTATCACTTGCTTATATTTTTCAGCAGCAGCAACTGCTGGTCGATCAACATTTTCAGCTTCCACAGGTTGAAGCCCTCGCAAGTGATTTGTTACTCCACACGGGTGATCAAGTGATTGCCCGTGACCTGCTTCCCGATGAGCCGATTCCTGCAGGCTTGCAACTGGTACCCATCCGCCAGTTATTACAGTTCTGGAATACCCAGCAATTCGAACAGGCCAGCCGTGCGGTACAGCTTTTAGAATGGCGCCGGAATCACAAATTTTGTAGTCATTGCGGTACGGCCACCGAAGCACATCCGCTTGAACATGCGATGCTCTGTCCATCCTGCAACTATCGTCAGTATCCACGGGTTCAGCCTTGTGTCATTACCGTCATTACCAAAAACGAAGACGAAATTTTGCTGGCCAAAAACGCGCGCAATACCAAAAGCCAGATGTATGGCCTGATTGCCGGTTTTGTTGAGGTAGGCGAAACGCTGGAAGAGGCAGTACGTCGTGAAACGCTGGAAGAAGTCGGTTTAGAGCTCAAGAATATTCAGTATCTGGCCAGCCAGCCCTGGCCTTTCCCCAGTAATCTGATGATTGCCTTCAAGGCTGAATATGCCGCGGGTGAAATCGAATTACAGCAAGAAGAAATTAGCGATGCGCAATTCTTTAAATTCGATCAGCTGCCCGAAATTCCGTTCAAGGGCAGTATTGCCCATGCCATGATTATGCATGTGACTCAAGGTACGGCAGTCGCAGACGATACCAAGACCTGGCTCTAGCTCTTATTGATCTCAAGTTTGGCTGAACCAATAAAAAAAGAATCCAAGGGAGATGATCTCTTGGATTCTTTTTTATGCCTTACTACTGGGTTAAATCCCGCTATCAGTCTCGAGATCTAAATGCATCCTCGAGTGCCCAAAGCACCTGCGCTTTGGTCTGGAAATAGCGACTGAACAAACTAGATAATGAACCTACGATTGTAATATGGCCAAGTTTCGGAATATGAATCAAATGGCTATGATTGCCCTTTTCTCGCAATACCCGATCTAGATCCTGACTATTAAAATGGCCAACGATGTTGTCCTTTTCGGCAATAAACAGATAATGTCGGGTTGGGCTATTTTTAACAAAATAATAAGGCATGACCTGCTGATATGGCACCGTCTGATCAAAAGCATCAGCACAAATCGGATCATTTTTATAATCAAAATGATAAGGCCCCGCCAGACCAATAATCGCACGGATTAGACTGTGGTCAATGCTGGCAGATTGCGGATGATACAGTGCAGACATGACATTGAATGCCCCAGCCGAATGTCCCATCAAAACCAGGTTTTCAGCACAGATATCCAACCGGCCGGCAGACTGCTGCAAGTGGTTCAATAATAAATGCAGATCATGAATATAGGCTGGGAAAATATGTTGTGGTGCCAGATGATAATTCATCACCACCACATCATAGCCTTCTTTGGCAAAGGCCTCACCAATGAACTGATAATCCTTTTTATCCCCATGCAACCACGCGCCGCCATGTACAAAAACAATCAGGGGGCGATGGGGCAAAGGCTGCTGGCTACGGAACAGATCAAAGCGTTGCCGTGATTTTAGACCATAAGCCAGCTGAGTTTCGATCGTGTAACCCTGTTTAGGCGTTAAACGATTCAACGCATAACTGCCAAAATCATAGAGTCTAAATGCTTTATAGCGTTGCTGGACTTCCAGAATCTGATTCGACAATTGGTTTTTAAAATGACCGACCTTATGGAGCATCGGTTGGTTCAACCGTATCAGGATCTATCGCAACCGGCGTCTGTTCGATACCGGGCTGTGCATAAGCAGGTGCTGCAAAGTTCTGACTGCTCAGATTTGAAGACTGTTCAACATTATCAATCAGGGTCACAATTTTGGTGACATTGCCCACTTGCTGCAATACCTGATTCAGGTCAGCAATTTCTGCGCTGTTCAAACGTCCCATCACATACAGCACGCCATCTTCAGTATGCACATGTACTTTACTGTCCGCAACCACAGTGGCTTTCATGATCAGGCCACGGGTATTAGCTGTGACCGCAGTATCCTGCATGATGGTGCTATAGCTGATCTGGTTGCCTACAGTAATAAAATTATGTACCGCTTTGACATCGCTCATGGATTTGACATTGTCTTCTGCCAGCTGCTTGAGATGTGCATCGGGCACCTGACCGGTCAGCAAGACATTGCCATGAAAACTTTCAATATTGACCCGGGCCTGTTTGAAGCGCGAATCTAGTTTATAAAGATTAATTTTTGCAGTACGGACAATCGAGGAATCAATAAACACCTGCCCCAAGGTACGCGCCCCACTCTCAGTTCCTACAGGAGCCGTACCTGTGCCGCTAGAAATAAAACTGGCACAACCTGATAAACTTGCGACACACAGCATTGTTATTGCAATACGCTTAACCACTCAGCAAGACTCCTTCATTTTATTACGTCTTTTTCAATCTAATAATCTGTCTTTAAGCTCAGATCATGGCAACTCTGCTTGAACTTTACAATGATCTTGAGGCAAATATAAGCATCTTTAGACCTTATTTTATTCACAGATTAATAAACTCTTGATCAAAAGTAAAAGCATTTTCAATCCATTCCAGATCATAAGGGTATTGCGAAAAGTCATGCTGTAGGGTTTTTGCAAATTGCTGTTTAAAATCAAAACAAATCACGTCAAAACGATAGTAATAGTGTGCAAATTGTGGATTTTTCTGAATAAAGCACATTGCCGTCTTGAGCATCTTGCCCTGTTTTGCTTTCGACACCGACTCGATCGCTTGCGCATATCCGGTGTGTGCACGAGCTTTGACTTCAACAAAGATCAGCTCCTGTTCACGTACCAGAATCAGATCCAGCTCACCATAGCGACTGTGATAATTGGCTGTCAGGAACTGAAATCCATGGTTTTGCATCAGTTGAGCTGCTTGCTGCTCTGCCCATGCACCTAGTTGCTGTCGTAGCATTACTCTTTCGCTCATAGTAGCTTGACACCTGTACCACTGTACTGAAAACATTGTGGACTGCGCTGAATGCTGTGTTCAGTGATTTCAATCCGACCAGTTCTACCCTGAAATTCAATATGCTGCGAACGCGGTTGTGACAGGTACTGCTGGGTGATCTGCCAGGCATCGCCGCCAAAAGCAATCAGGCGCTGATAAGACAGATTAACCGGTTCCTTGGCATAAGCTTGCAGCACATCCGGCCAATCCGCTAAGTAAAGCACTGGAACATCACAAAACTCGATCCCTTGTGGCAGCTTGTGCTGTTCGCTCATGGCATTGGCTACGGTATACATCCGTGAACGATTTAATTCAGGCATGACAGCCATCCATTCTGCATTGCCCAGAAACAATAATCCCTGCTTGGGCATTAAAAATCGTGGTGGTTTATCTACGATTTTAAATTTCAGATCACTCTGGCTCAGCAAGGACATCAACAACAGTTCATGCTCCGCTTCACTGCCCGGCTGGCGTAAAATCAGCAGTTGCCGAATCCCGTCTTTGAATAAAAGTGCTTTTAAGGCAGCGGCATCATCTTTCTTGGATAGACTGAACTGCCAGACATTGGGAGAGACATCAGCCACTTCATTCAGGCTGAGGGTACGTACTTTGGGTTTGCTGTTCAGCAGTTGTTCCACGTCGCTACGTGCCAATGGCCCCACCACCATTCTGGTCTTTTTCTTGACATGCTGTTTAAGTAGCTGGGAGATATTTTTCTGATTGGCATTGACCCATTTCAGCGGAATCTTGTGTCCTGAAGCGGTATAGGCACTGAGAAAACCCTGTTTGATACTCGATGCAGCTCGCGCCAAAGGCCCGGATTCGGGTAGAATGATCAACACTTCTGCTTGAACGCTGCTGATGCAGCTGACTAAACACAAGCCTAATATTTTATTTTTCATCTTCCATTTTTTATTATTCAATTTATTCCACATGGAGAAACCTATGAGTGCTCAGTTATTTGTTGTTGCGACTCCAATCGGGCACTTAGATGATATTAGTTATCGTGCAATTCAGGTGTTGAAGTCGGTGAGTCTGATTGCTGCTGAGGATACACGAACTTCGGCACAGTTGCTTAAACACTTTAATATTCAAACACCTTTGACTGCATGTCATGAACATAATGAAAGCAACAAAATTGAGCAGCTGATCCAGCGTCTGCTCAATGGCGAAGATATGGCCCTGATCAGTGATGCTGGCACGCCCCTGATTAGCGATCCTGGTTTTAAATTTGTTCGGGCTGCTCAAGCGCATAATATCCGTGTTATTCCTGTGCCCGGTGCTTGTGCTGCGATTGCGGCCTTAAGTGCGGTCGGCTTGCCGAGTGACCGTTTCAGTTTTGAAGGCTTTCTGCCATCCAGACAAAGTCAGCGCCTGCTGAATCTGGAAAAACTCAAAGATGAAACCCAGACCTTAATTTTCTATGAAGCACCGCACCGGATTCTGGAATGCGTTAAAGATATGGCGAGCATATTTGGAGCAGACCGTCCTGTTGGCTTCGCGCGTGAAATTACCAAGACTTTTGAAACCATCAAGAAAATGACTTTAGGTGAACTGGTCGAATTCATTGCTAATGATCATAATCAGCAAAAAGGTGAAATTGTTCTGGTGATTGGCGGAGCAACCGAAGAAAAAGATCTGGATCAGGAAAAGCTGGATAAATTATTGAATCGCTTATTACAGGATCTGTCAGTCAAAGCAGCTTCACAACTGGCAGCAGATTTAACCGGTATCAAAAAGAAAGTGGCTTATCAACGTGCTTTAGAACTGACATCAGCCAACGATTAATATTCTAGCTATCTATCACTTTTATTTTTGCAAAAAAACACCACAACTGATGTGGTGTTTTTTTATAAATCCAAGTCAAGGAATGACTTATTCTTTAGCTACTGACTCATCTGCCGGTACTTCAACGATACGGCCGCCACTTGCGAGAAAAGCCGCAATTTCGTCTTCAAGTGCCTGACGCTTCTTTAACTTTGCAGTCACGGTCAAAGTTTCAGCTTCTGCAAGATCGTTATCATTGACGACCTCTGTACTCTCTGTTGCGCCTTTTTCAGCTGCTTTTGCTTCATCATCGTCAACGATTGAATCTTCAACGTCGTCATCATAATCATTCATGTCTGTCATTTGCATCTCCCCCAAAATGAGCGCTCGCTTTGTATTTAAAGCCAGGTGTCGAATTAAGTGAAATTTAGCAATCTATGTGGCATTCGCCTAGTACCAAATATTAAAAAATCGTATTTTTTTTAAACAAAATCGTTACTCTTTATGGATGTTTGTTTAAAAAATTTACATTTCAACGTTAAGCTGCATAGCGTGTGTCTTTAAGTAAACTCAGACCATTGGCCTGTGCCATAAATGCATCTTTTAACATTGGCTGATTTTCTACCTGTTTCAGACCGAAATTACGTGCCCAAACCATCGGGAAAAATGAAGTCGTTTCCATCCAGCCAATCGCAGACATGCTGTGCATCATGGCATCGTTTTGTCCTTTACGGCGGTGCTCATAACGCTTCAGGCTTTGCTCATGTGCCCAAACACCACGTGACTGATCATGCAGCAATACATCACAGAGCACGGCAGCATCCAGACAGCCAATATTCACCCCTTGACCTGCCAGCGGATGAATCACATGGGCAGCATCACCAATCAAAGCCAGACCATCTTGAACATAGTGTTGGGCGGCACGTGCTTTTAATGGAAAAGTCGCACGTGGTGTCGCTTGTACGACCTCACCGAGCATATGATGACTTTCACGGGTCAATAGCTGTGTAAAGTCAGCATCTGACAACCCTGCATATTCTTCAGCATAATCATCCGGCAAAGTCCAGACGATGGATTGCCAATGTCCCTGCTCTTCTTTTTTTAAGCTGGCCATCGGTAAAAAAGCCAGAGGGCCAGTTTCCAGAAAAATCTGGCGCGCCATATGCTGATGTGGCTGTACAGTTTGAATCGCACAGCTGATCCCGGCCTGTTGGTAATCCAGCACATCAATGTCAATGAAAGCTTGCTCACGGACAAAGGAGTTGGCACCATCTGCACCAATCACCAGTTTGGTTTTAAGCTGTGTGCCATCGGCCAGATGAATGATCCAGACACCGACTCCACGTTCTACCCGGCTGACTTTAACCTGAGTACGGTAATCCTGTACATCGTCAAGCATCTTTTGCTGAATAGCCAGATTCAGGATACTCGGCTCTACCATCGAGCCTAAGGCCTGTTCTACTGAGGGTGTTTTTTCTGAAGGCTGGCCGAAATTAATGTCACCATAGCCATTTTTATTCCAGACCTGCATACCGGTATAAGGCTGCTGACGTGCCAGTTTGTTCCATACGCCGACTATTTTTAATAGATGAATGGTTGCCTGACTCAGTGCCAAAACACGTGGATTTGCCACATCTAATGTCTTATCTGCGTCTAAAATTGGGGCAGCGTCTAAAACTGTAGGCTGCACACCACCTTGCGCCAGCAGAAGTGCAGTCAGTCCACCAACCAGTCCACCGCCAATAATGACCACATCCAAGATTTCGTTATTTTGATTTAAGCTCATGCTTTTAATCCCATGGCATAATTCGCAACCAAAGGTTTAATGCCTGGAATATTTTCAAAGCAGATTAAGCCTGTGTTACGCATCAGTTTGAGGAATGGATTCTGGTTACTAAAACCGCGTACCACTGAATCACAGAATTTAATGACCCGCTGCTGATCTTTCAGGCGTGATTTTTCGTAGTCCTGTAGCATGGCTGCATTGCCTAAATCAGCACCCTGCTCAAGCTGCTCTGCCAAATAGCGATTAAGCACATAAGCATCGCGCATACACAGGTTAAAGCCCTGTCCGGCGACAGGATGGATGGTATGGGCAGCATTGCCCATCAATACCACACGGCCAACGGCCTGTTTTTCTGCCAGGACTTGAGAGAGTGGGAAGCTAAAACGGCGACCGGTTTTCTGGAATTTTCCGGCACGATCACCATAAGTGTCCTGCAAGGCATCAAGAAAATGCTGATCATTTTCATCGCCCAACCATTCACCTTCTGTGCCTTTTTTTACCGGCCAGACAACGGAACGGCGATATTCACCCGGCAATGGCAATAACGCCAAAGGGCCTAAATGACTGAAACGCTCAAAACCGACATGACCATGGGGCTTCGAGGTTTGTACTGTAGTCACGATCGCGACCTGATTATAATCGTGTTCTGAAGTACCAATGCCCAATGCTTTACGGCAGAAAGAATCACGACCGTCTGCGGCAATGACCAGTTTAGATTGTAAAGTCAGCTCAGATTCACCACGCTGCGCCTGAATATAAGCACAATCGGCATCTTGGGTCAGCGATGTGACTTGTACACCATCAATCAGTTCAATCAGCGGCTGTTTTTTCACTTGGGTCAGCAGCACACGGCCGAGCCAGGCATTTTCAATCACCTGACCGAAACTTTCGACTTTTTCCTGTTCTGCTTTTAGGCATGCCTTACCAAAGCTGCCTTGTTCGGTAATATTGACTTCCAGAATTGGTGTGGCATGTTGCTGTAGTGCATCCCAAAGGCCGAGTTCCTGATAGATCTGTACACTACGGCGCGACAAGGCACTGTTACGCGCATCAAAACTGGAATGATACGGGGCAAGATGTTCATCATCATAATCTGGATATTTGATGGCTTCCAAAAGTTTGACTGCAATATTGGTTTTCGCCAACATCAGTGCGAGGCTTAAGCCCACCATACCACCACCGACAATGATGACTTCTTGTTGCATGCTGTAATCCTTTCAATGTCGTATCTAAGTCAATAGATACTTATAATCATGATGGATTTTATATTAGCTCAAAAAAATTCTTTTTTATAATGAAATAGCGTGTCTCGCCTCTGATGGTTATTGTTTCCGGGTGGCCAACCAGCACAGAATTGCTCCAGCCGTAACCATTGCCACACCCTGCCAAAAACCAAAAGACAAAGACGTACTCAGCAATAATGCTGCAAATAAAGCAGATAACACCGGAGTAAAATAGGAAGCACCCGCCATTAATGTCATGTTTCCAGAAATAATTCCAATATTCCAGGCACCATATCCCAAACCTAAAGCTCCGGCTGCCATAATCAAAGTGACGGTATTATCATAAGTAAAATTAAGCGCTGCTCCATTCATCAGGAAATATTTGATCCAGAGCACAACCGCAGCAAGGGCAAAGAATATCGTGACCAAGTTTTTACCTTGAGAAGTTTTTACGGTCACGGAACAATATGCAGCCCACAAAACCGCTGCAGCAAAAGCTAAACCATAACTAAGAGGATTAGCTTTCAAATTGCTCCATATTTGTAAGAGATCAAAGCCGGTATCTCCGCCTAAAACCCAACAAATTCCAACCAAGGCCAATAGGCAACCAGGAAGAATTAAGAGATTGGCTTTAACGTTGTTAAAAATGATTGCAAATAATAAGGTAAAAGTCGGCCATAGATAATTAATCATCCCTACTTCAATGGCTTGCCGACTATTTTGAGCATAACCAATAGAAAGGGCAAAACATAATTCATAAGCGACAAATAAAAGACTTCCCCACCATAAATAAGGCTTTGGAATAGTAGAAAGCTTGGGTAGACCGATGGTAAAAAATAAAATAATGGATGCCACACTGTAAATCAGGGCAGCACCTGCGACCGCTCCAAAACTCTCACTGACACTACGAATTAAGCCAACATTCGTACTCCAGAAGATGACCGCAGAAAGACCAATTAAAGTCGCGACATTTCGATTAAATACCGGTAGAGCGTTTAAGAGCATGGGCTATTTACTCAGAATCAAAGATATTCAGATATATGCTTTTGTAGTTTTAAAGATTAATTTTTCGACTCATTCAGATCATGCAATGAATCAGAATGATAGTAAATAATGCAGACTTAAATTTTAGATAAGAACTGTAACTTTCAGCTAAATTTATAGTTTTGTATGACTAAAATTGGCACAACATTTATTTTTTTAAATCGTCGCTTAGCTTTTAAGGAGAACTAAGATCTACAGCTTGGAGGTAAAAAAATCATTTGTTTATGGACGTTTTTTCCTCATAACTCCGCTATTTTATGGCTATCCAAACACCCAAAATGCCATCTCTGTCAGCCAGTCATCTAGCTCAAATCACCATAATAAAAACGGAGCCTCAGCTCCGTTTTATTGATAACTATTCCATCCACTCAAGCCGAATTTTAATTATTTAAAATCAACCTTGTAGGGATGTAAGTCATATAGATTAATCGTTGGCGTATTAACGCACCACTCGGCTATGCGGCTCAGTGTGATGCACTGTTTTTCCTAATTTCGTACCGGTATAGATCAGGTACAATGCCGACAAACCAACCAGTACATAAACAATTCGAGAAAGCGCAGTCATATCACCAAAGATTGCAGCAACCAAATTAAAGTCGAATGCACCAATTAAACCCCAATTGATGCCACCAATAATTGTTAAAGCGTAAGCAATCCAGTCAATCGTATTTAGTCTCATAAGTCTTCTCCTGCTGTTCTTTAAGTTTATTTAAGGATCAGAGAAAGTATGAGAAGCAAAGCGCATTTAATATGTAGCTTTGATGCTAAAAACCGATTTTCTGTGTTGAATTCCTGTCAATTTTTAAGCTGCAAATTTTAACTGGGTGAGTTTTATTTGACTTGTTCGTGATAAATGTAATTGAAATCTTTTTTACTATCGTTGCGCAATCTCTCAAAAGATCTGGCTTCAAATCTATTAAAGCAGTCATAAAAAAAGCCGATCTAAGGATCGGCTTTTCATGCTTCTAAAATTAAGCAGCCTGTGCTTTCGCCATTAATGCTTCAATGTCTTCTACCGTTTTCACGACTTTCGCGGTTAATACCAGCGGGCCATTTGCAGTGGCCACGACATCATCTTCAATCCGGATGCCAATGCCACGCCATTTTGCATCCACAGTTTCATCATCAGGTGCAATATATAAACCCGGCTCAACGGTGACCACCATACCTTCTTCATACGGACGCCATTCACCATCGACCTTATACGCGCCAACATCATGCACATCCATACCAAGCCAGTGACCCGTGCCATGCATGTAGAACTGGCGGAAAGCTTCTTTTTCTATAATGTCGTCGATATCACCTTGCATCAAGCCAAGATCAAGCAGACCTTGCACCAGGATGCGCACAGCAACATTGTGCGGTTCTTTATAGGAGTTGCCAATTTGCACGGCATTGATCGCAGCGATTTGGGCATCCAGTACCACATTATACAAGGCTTTCTGTTCCGGACTGAATTTACCATTCACTGGAAAGGTACGGGTAATATCTGAAGCATAAAGCTGATATTCAGCCGCGGCATCAATCAGTACCAAATCACCATCTTTCAGTGCCTTATCATTTTCTACGTAGTGCAGGATGCAGGCATTTTCACCGCCACCGACAATACTGTTATAGGCCGGAACACCGCCATTCTTGCCGAAAATATAATTCAGCTCGGCTTCGAGTGCATATTCCATCATGCCCGGACGTACTGCTCGCATCGCTTGAGTATGTGCATCTGCCGAAATATCTGAAGCAATTTGCATCAGTTCAATTTCATTGTCATCTTTATGCAGACGCATTTCGTCAATAATACGATCCAGTTGAATCACTTGAGCAGGTGCAGACGTACCACGCCGGCTTTCACCACTTGCAGTCGCAATCCATTTCGCTACACGTGCATCAAAATCCGCGTTGTGGCCAATGCGATAAAATAACTGGTCTTTATTTTGTAATTTTTCCAGAATTCCTTCATCTAGCAGATCAATCGCATAAGCTTCATCTGCATCATAATCCTGCATCGCCCCATCAATCCCTGCACGATAGCCATTCCAGATTTCCATTTCCCGGTTACGTTCCCGGCAGAATAAACTATAGCTATAGCCTTCTTCTTCAGTGTCAAAGGTTTCAATCACAGCCACAGCTTCAGGTTCTGAAAATCCAGTTAAATAGAAGAAACTACTGTCTGCACGGTATTTATAATCTGCATCACGGTTACGCATCGCCACCGGACTGGTCGCGATAATCGCAATACTGCGTAAACCAATTTCCCCTGCGAGAATACTGCGACGTTCCTGAAAATCAGCTTGTGTTAATTTCTTCATTACACCTTACTTCTTGTCAATTCATGCTTTTATTGAAATATTCTCTTGAAAACAGAACATATATTCTAATGAAACAGCAAAATATATGCCTGATTTCAAGCAGTGTGATGACATAGCTAACTATTTAGTTAGCTTGGACGTTTAGGCGAGAAAATTTCGACCACGCTTTGCGCCTCTGTAGCAGAAACCTGAGGCTGCACTTTTTGTGTCAATTGCTGCAAGAGTGGCGTTTCCTCAACCTCCACTTTCTTACGTCCCAAAGACAGGCTCACTGGAATCAGGCGCACAAATTCATACAATTCCTGATAGCTTTCTTCACCTTCGGCATCATCGTCTGAGTCTTCAAACTCAACCGCGGCTACATCTTGTAAATGTTCAATCAGTTCTACTTCGTCCTGACGAATATGACCAGAAGCCAGACCAAAACCTAACACCACGCCTGCGCACCAGTCCGCCAATGCCTGCACACGTTCTGAGAGCACATGCTCATCATCTGGAAGCAAAGGTAAATAATCCAGTTCATCTTCAGACAATGCATGGAAAACATCTTCAGCTTCGCCAGTCAACAGTTCTAATGCTTCGGCATCCAGTTCAGGCACATCCAGTGTTTCTAAAATCTGTAACCATTCTTCACTGCTCGGTGCCTGGGTGACACAAACAATCCCGGTCAGCAAACCATGCAGTTCACTCGGGCTAGAAATTTCCTCAATTGAAGAAAAATTGTGGTGCCATTCGGTCCAACCTGAAATATCGTCTTGCATTCGTTTATCCAATCTCTATACTGCTTATATATTACCTCTGTTTGCAACACTGTGCGACCTCGATATGTTAGAAGAATTACAGCGTCTACAAGTGCAGATTGGCGTGTTAAAAACGCGACTCGCACGGCTTGAAAGTGAGAATTCCAGTTTGCGCGAAGAGCAAGACTCTTCCATGGTGCAACATCAACAGCAAATTGAACAAAAGAACAGCGTGATTGCGCAAAAACAACAAGAAAATGAACACCTGACCGAACAGCTGACAGATTCTCGTGCCCAGTTTCAACTGCTCAATAATGATGCAACTGCACTGGCAGACCGTTATGGCCGTCTGGAAAAAAGCTGTACCGATCTGAAAAACCGTTTTCAGGAAATTCTGGCTGAACGAAATGAACTGCGGGTTTTGAAGGAAAAGATGCTGATCGAGCAGCGTCATGCCCAACAGGAAATTCAGCGCCTCAATCAGGAATCTGAGCGTTTAACCCAGAAAAATGAAAATGCCAAAGCCAAAGTTGAGGCGATTATTCAACGTCTGGCAATTCTCGGTACTGCGCAGGATCATCATGCACAAGAAATCCAACAACTGGCCCATCCGACTGAAGTGACTGAGGAAGCCTCATCATGAGTGAACAAATTGCAATTGATCTCAGAGTATTGGGGCATAGTTTCCGTCTGGCCTCTACTCCTGACAAGCAGGAAGAATTAGAGCGCGCGGCACAGTTATTGAATGATAAATACGATGAATTTCGTCGTAAAGCACCACGCATGGAACCCAGCAAGCTGATTATTATGGTAGCACTTGAGCTGATGCAGGAGGTCTTGAATATGAACAGATCACTGCAACAATATGCGCATTGCGAGCGTTTGTTACAAACTATTTTAGAAGAAGTTGAAGAACTGACTGAATAATCTCGAATTCTGTTTAAACTTCGGACATTCGACCGAACTGTTTACAGTTCATGAACAGCATAGAGTTGCCACACCGGGATTATTGTTTATAATTAACTTAACTCTGAGGTGTTCGCCAGCGGGTCTATTCCCCTGCCGATACTAACACTTATGGGTGTGTTCTGTATATTTAGAGTGTATGCCCATCTCCGTATGGGAAACCCAGCAAGTATACGTCGCATCCTCCTTGAACTCATCGGGTTCAGGGTAACGACACATGCAGCGGCATCTTCGGAGTACTTCAATTTCTTTTTCAAAATATAATTATAATTTTTCCTGAATTTCCTCTTATTTTAATTTTATAGTCTTTCTCTCGAACATTCTTCCAGATTCATTTTATCGATGTATTCATCATCTGGAAGGTGAAAATAATCTTTCGCTATAAAAATATAGAGCTTTTACTGCCGTCAAATCAAATAATCTTTCAGTAATTTATTTTCCTATTTTCAGGCTATTTTATCCCGATATAAAGTATGCATCGCCCAGATTGCAGCAGGAATCCAGCCTAAAATCGAAATCTGAAGTATTAAGCACACTGTCGCTTCGACTGGCCGATGAAGGGTCATAAATAATGACCAAGGGAATATAAATGCAATAATTGATTTCACTCTTTAAAATCCTCTTTTTGCGATATTTTAAATTTTTATATCCAGTTTTTAGCCGCACTTAAAACTGGTACTTAGGTTTAGATAATTTTTAATGGGATCAGCAGAATCTCTGTACATGCTGTAATCCCGCGTAAAAATATCCTGAAAGCCTAATTCAGCCAGCTTAAATGAAGCTTAAAAATTATTTTAAATCCGCTAACCTTTGCATATTTTCAATCAAAATATTGACGTTTGAATGAAACAGTCTTTGCTTTAACTTTTACTTTCCATAGATTCAAATCTGAATAAAATCTTGAATCCCTAGACCTTTATTTACTTACTGCAGCTAGTGTACTCAAGGGTGATACTCGCCAAATCACATCACCGACATCATCAGCAACCAAAATGGCACCTGAAGAATCTACCGCCACACCGACCGGTCGCCCATATGCATCGCCCTGATCACTTAAAAATCCAGTCAAGACATCTTGAGGTGGGCCCATCGGTTGCCCATTCTGAAAGGGAACTAAAATCACTTTATAGCCACTATGCGGTTTGCGGTTCCATGAACCATGCTGGCCAATCAGCGCCCCATTTCGATATTGAGGCATCAGATCTGCCCTATAGAAAGCCAAGCCCAATGATGCAGTATGATTGCCCAATGCATAATCCGGTGAAATTGCCCGCACAACCTGGGCAGGATTTTGCGGTTTGACCCGTGTATCTACATGTTGGCCATAATAACTATAGGGCCAGCCATAAAAAGCGCCCTCTTTGACAGAGGTCAGATAATCAGGAACCAGATCATTACCGAGTTCATCACGTTCATTTACCACCGTCCAGAGTGCGCCACTCTGGGGTTGCCAATCCATCCCATTCGGATTACGCAGTCCGGTAGCAAAAGGTCGTGCTTGAGCACTAGCTATGTCAAATTCCATGATCAGTGCCCGGCCTTGTTCTTGATCCAGGCCATTTTCAGCGACATTGCTGTTGGAACCCACCGTGATATAGAGTTTGCTGCCGGCAGGATTAGCAATGGCGTTTTTAGTCCAGTGATGATTTAAACGACCTGCCGGTAAATCCAGTACCTTGGTGCCGGCTGCTGTAATTTGAGTCACACCGTTCTGATAAGGAAAACGCATCAGGGCATCAGTATTCGCCACAGACAACATATTACCGACCAGCGCCATGCCAAATGGAGAATTGAGATTCTGTAAAAATACGGTTTTTTGTTCAGCCACCCCATCTCCATTGCTATCCCGAAGTAGACTGATGCGGTTGGCACTAGGATGCGATGACCCGGCACGCTGCATTACCCATTTCATGATTTTCCCTTTGATCCCTTTACTATCATCGGGCTTAGGCGGTGCATCGGTTTCGGCCACCAGTACATCACCATTCGGCAATACATATAGCCAGCGCGGATGTCGCAGTCCTTTGGCAAAGGCCTGAACTTTTAAACCTGTCGCTGGTGTCGGCATTTTACCTTCAGGCCAACCTTTAGCAGGTGCAATATTGACCGTAGGCAGCAAGCTTGATTTTGGTTTGGGCAAATGTGGCTGGGAACCATAACTGTCATTGATAGGCGACTTGGAAGGCATGGCACATCCAGTCATGGTTAGGAGAAGTGCACAGCTAGCACCCGTAAGTAAAAATTGAATAGGCTGATGAAGCATTTTTATCTCTTGTTATTATCATCCTCGACTTACTTTAAAAAACAATTTGAGATGTCACTAGCGGGTTCTTGTTTTTTCTGGTTATGAATTGGTTATCAATTTTGAGTTAGGTCTGATATTTATCTTGCTATAAAAATAAATTTATCCTGACTAACTTACGCAGGACGGCAGGACAACATTTCTAGCGTAATTTTTTTCACCTCATTACGACTGAGTCGAATATGAGCCTCTAATATAGAGAGACAGAACGCTGCATCTTGTGCAAGTAATCCCCTTAAAATTTGTTGATGCTCGGCATAGGTCGCTGTAACCCGATAATCCTTGGAAAAATCCAGACGACGTATGATCCGAATTTTCTCGCTGATCTCACTGTGAATTTTCGCTATTTCTGCATTGCCGGCTGCAAATACCAAGTGACAATGAAATGCTTCATCTCGTGCAGATAACTGCCTGAGGTCATAGACATACTGTTCTGGTTTGATACACCAGGTTTGAATCAAAATTTCTAGAGCAGCTTTCAACTGGTCTTTGGGCATCTGACACAGTTGTTCGACTGCATAACATTCCAGCAAAATTCGCAGATCATACAGTTCTTCATAAGCTTTAAAGTTTAGTGGCCGGACCTGCCAGCCACTTCTAAACTGCACCTCGACATAGCCTTCCTGCTGCAAACGATATAAGGCTTGCCGAATGGGGGTACGGCTTACGGCATAGCTTTCAGCAATCTCTGATTCGGTAAACCGCTCTCCCGGCATCAGCTTAAAGTCAAAAATATCATTTTTAATTTTCTGGAAAACCAGCTCAGATAGATTGTCTGAGCTTTTTCCTGTCGCTTTAGTACTTGGATTGCGAACAATAGTCATGGCTCAATCCATTACTCCATATAGACCAGTGGCTCACCGCTATGTACAGTCTGACCCGAACGGCAGATAATCGCCTTAACGATGCCATCATCGTCAGCATACACTGGCAGTTCCATTTTCATGGCTTCAATGATGGCCACCGTGTCGCCTTTTTTCACAATCTGCCCTGCTTCTACAAAAATCTTCCAGATATTGCCGGTCATAGAGGCATTGAGAGGGACATACTGGCTGTAATCGGTATCATCCTGCGCCACTTCTATTTCTACAGGTGCATCAAAATCGTCTTTCCAGCGTTCCACCTCGGCACTAAAAGCAGCGTGCTGCTGTGCTTTAAAAGCAGCAATACTGTCCTGTTCGGTAGCAAGGAAATCCTGATATGCTGCAAAGTCAAACTCGCATTCCTCAATTTTAATTTCTGCCAGACCATGGGCGAAATCAGCACGGAACTGATCCAGTTCGGCCTCAGTGACCTCATAATATTTAATCTGGTCAAAAAAGCGTAAGAACCATTGCTGATCGCCAAACTGCTTGTTCTTTTTAAACTTGTTCCAGATCGGCACGGTACGGCCAATCAACTGATAGCCACCCGGTGAGTCCATGCCATAAATACACATATACATGCCACCAATCCCGACAGTCCCTTCAGCGGTAAAAGTACGGGCCGGATTATATTTGGAACTCAATAAACGGTGGCGCGGATCAATGGGCACTGCACAAGGTGCAGTCAGATATACATCACCTAGCCCCAAAACCAGATAGTTGGCATCAAAAATGATGTCCTTGACCTGTTGGCGGTGACTTAAACCATTAATCCGCTGAATAAAATCGACATTATTCGGAAGCCATGGCGCTTTGGCACAGACACTTTCCTGATAACGCTCAACAGCACCCAGAGTCGCTGAGTCCTCAAAGGCCATGGGTAAATGGATAATTCTTGAAGGGATTTTAATGTCACGTAAATCGCCCATCTGTTCTTCAAGACCAAGTAGGAAGTGAATCAGTTGCTGCTGTCTACACCGCAGACCATCATATTTAATCTGCAAGGACCGCACACCAGGTGACAATTCCAGGATACCGTCAAGATCAGCCTCACGGATCAGTTGCATCAAGCGGTGTACGCGCAGGCGTAGGGCCAAATCCAGTACGTTGTCACCATATTCCAGCAAGATATAACTGTCACCTGCCTGACGATATACAGCTTTTGGTGCATCTGGCGTAGCTTCACGCAATGCCAGGATACTTTCTGCCTGAACTGCCACGATTTCAGCCTCATGGGTCATCTCTGCCTTGGCAAAGTTTTGGAGGGTTTGAATTTGCTGCCGCTCCAGCGCATTGGCCTGTTCTACCGAGATTGGATAGAAGCTAATCGTGTCATCGGCTTTTAGTTGACCAATTTTCCAGAGTTCAGCTTTGGCAATGGTCACCGGACAAACGAAACCGCCCAGGCTCGGACCATCTTTGGCAAGAATTACGGGGAAATCACCGGTAAAGTTGATTGCACCAATGGCATATTCACAGTCATGTACATTGGATGGATGCAGACCCGCTTCACCGCCATTTTCACGCGCCCAGCTTGGCGTCGGTCCGGTTAAACGGATACCCAACCGGTTCGAGTTAAAATGCACTTTCCAGCTTGATGCAAAAAACTCCTCAATATATTCAGCTTTAAAGAAATCAGGAGCGCCATGCGGGCCATAGAGCACACCAATTTTCCATTCCTTGCCATAACTTGGAATCAGAGCTGTTGCCAAAGCTTCAGGTTCTGCAATCGCTAAAGGTAGACCATCGGCTGGCAGATCCGGATTCACCATCTTAATCATGTCACCAGCACGTAATACTCGGCCTGCATGTCCACCAAAATTACCTAAAGCAAAGGTAGAACGGCTACCCAGATATTCCGGCACATTCAGACCATTTCGTACAGCCAGGTAGGTCCGACATCCAGATTCAACCTGTCCAATTTTTAGGGTTTGGCCTGCTTTTACCTGAATAGGCTGCCAGAAATTTACTGCTTCATCATCCAGACTTACCGGACAAGGTGCGCCAGTTAAAGCAATGATATTTTCTGCATGAAATTTGAGGATTGGACCTTGCAGGGTAAATTCAAACCCGGCGGCGGCCTCGACATTCCCAACAATTTTATTGGCCAGCCGGAAGGCATAATCATCCATTGGGCCTGAAGGCGGCACACCAATATCCCAATACCCGACACGACCCGGATAATCCTGAATCGAACTTTGTGTACCCGGCTGAATCACCTCAATCACATTCGGCACATATTTGAAATCATCCAGCATGCGTGTCCAGATTTGCATTTGCTCAAAACGTGGATCTGAAATAACAGTATGCACATAATCCAGATTGGTACTAATACCATTCAGGCGAGTTTCAGCTAAAGCCGATTTAAGCGTACGAATGGCAATATCACGATCTTCAGCATGCACAATAATCTTGGCAATCATTGGGTCAAAATATTGGGAAATTTCAGTACCGGTACTCACCCAGGTATCAACCCGGACGTTTTCCGGGAAAAAGACATCGGTCAAAATCCCTGGACTCGGCTGGAAATTCTTAACTGGATCTTCGGCATAGATTCGTACTTCAATCGCTGCACCCTGAGGCTGAATACTGCTTAGATGCTTCCAATCCATAGTATCGCCTGCTGCGATTTTCAACATGCATTCAATCAGGTCTAAACCGGTCACCATTTCAGTCACCGGATGCTCTACCTGCAAACGGGTATTCACTTCAAGGAAATAAAACTCGTCACGTGCTGCATCGTAAATAAACTCAACCGTACCGGCACTGCGATATTTCACCGATTTTCCCAGTTCAACGGCCGCCTGATGCAGTTTTTGACGGGTTGCATCAGGTAACTGTGCCGCTGGTGTTTCTTCCACAACCTTCTGATTACGGCGCTGCAATGAGCAGTCGCGTTCGCCCAAAGCCACCACCTGTCCCTGTCCATCTCCAAAAATCTGGACTTCGACATGACGGGCTTTATCGATAAAGCGTTCCAGAAATACTCCGGCATCTTTAAAGAACTGCTCACCCAGACGTTTTACACTTTCATAAGCCTCCCGAAGTGCGTCTGCATCATCACAACGGGTCAAGCCAATTCCGCCACCGCCTGCTGTGCTTTTTAGCATAATTGGATAACCAATTTTTTCAGCTTCTGCCAAAGCTTCGTCCAGACTATTTAGCAGACCTGTACCGGGAGTCATGGGTACATTGGCAGCTGCAGCAAGTTCACGGGCACGATGTTTTAAACCAAACTCCAGAATCTGTTCAGCTGTTGGCCCCATAAAGGCAATATTATTTTCTTCGCAGGCACGGGCAAAGTCAGCACTTTCTGACAGAAAACCATAACCTGGGAAAATTGCTTCAGCCCCGGTTTTTTTGGCTGCAGCAATCAGTTTTTCGATACTTAAATAGGTGTCACTCGGTTTGGTGCCTTCTAAGGACACTGCAATATCTGCATCAAGCACATGCTGTGCATAACGGTCCGTTTCTGAATAGACGGCTATACTGGTTACGCCCATTTTTTTTAATGTGCGAATGGCACGAACGGCAATTTCGCCCCGGTTTGCAATCAGTACAGTTTTAAACATGTGAATCCCCTATTATTCTCTCTATTTTTTGAATCTGATGAATGGATCTATTTCATTTTTTTCTGATTCAGCTGCTGTATATAAACCCGCTATCGACTATGTTCGCTGCTCTCTGTCGCAGCCTTTAATGCATACCGTCCGTAAATACAGCTTTTTTAAATGCATCGATTTTTGCTTGAAGAGGTGCAGAAGTCGCAACCGAAATCCAGACAAGTTCACCCACTTCAACATGGGTAATGCATTGAGCAAAATGATTCAGTTGAAGCTGTTTTTCCTGATGGGCATCGCGCCATTTTGAGACTGTCCAGCCGATCATTTTCTGATGAAGCATTCTGCATCCAATCTTGTATCCAAGTTTGAATACAGTTATGCAGAACTTATGCCAGTTTAATTTTCTATATTATTTTCAATATTTTAATAAAATTTAAGATGTATAAATTGGGGAGAATTTCGTTAGATGATTGTTTTTGGTTCAGCCTGTTTTCAATTCAGTGCAAAAATTATTCTGAAACTCATATTGCATGATCTGTATTATTTCAACTTTTGCAATGCTGATATAAAAGCCCATCTTTTGATGAGCTTTTAAGTGAACTATTCTATTTATAGCTTAGGACAGTCATAAAAATTGAGTGTATTAAATACCTGAATTGAAAGGTTGAATCAGCGTGCATTCGTCATTGTGGTGATTCATTACTTCACAGGAATCATTAAGTGCTGATAAGGCGTCCCAGACCACATGACATAGGGCACAGCGGTATCCGGTTGCGTATGCTTAGGATACATATCATAGAAACGAGCTTCAGCACCGACGATCATGACATGGTGACCCGTTTTGACCCAATGATTGCCCGTAATAGGCTTCTTGGCATAAGGA
Organism: Acinetobacter lwoffii; assembly: GCF_002321025.1. Lineage (GTDB taxonomy): Bacteria > Pseudomonadota > Gammaproteobacteria > Pseudomonadales > Moraxellaceae > Acinetobacter > Acinetobacter lwoffii_Y. The sequence continues at coordinate 20,819 of NZ_DCLL01000061.1, read as the reverse complement.
TCGACATTACTGGCATCCGTGCCCCCTGCCAGCATATACATAAAGCCTACTTTCCCAACTGTAGGCGGTTTATGTCCCATCCAGGCTTCTGCCCATTCTAGAGCGGCCTGATCCATGCACATTGGGTCTGGACCTGGCGTGGTCGGATTATCCGGCATACAGGTAAAACCATTATTGCCCTTGCGCAAGGTACGCATTTTGCCATCTGCACCGACAGCGACAATCGTGGCTGCAGCGGCTACTTTCTTAGGTGCAGCAGTCATGGCACTTGCAATGGCTTTCTTATCGGCAGCAGATGAAGCTGCGCCTGAGCTGGCTTTGCCCGACATGGGCGGTTCAACGGCTAAAGCGGCAGGTGCAGACAGCGCGACCCATCCCGCCATAAGCTGTAATTGAGGAAAATTCATGGCACATTCTCCTTGAATCATCATGAAGAAATTGGATTTAGGTTCAGATCAAGTTGGATTAATCTGTAATTTTTGTAACGTATCCTTATAGAGTTGAGGGATAATTTGAGTTGATCAAAAGAAAGGAGAAGATCCTAATTGGAGTGAAATTGCGCTACACAGCAATATCAACTGCAATGAAAGACAATATCTTTGGCGCTTAACCACGAAATGCTGCTTCGATCACGGAGATGTCAATTTTCTTCATGGTCATCATCGCATTAAATGCGCGCTTGGCCGCAGCACGGTCAGGACTGTTACAGGCGTTGATGAGGACCGCTGGCGTAATCTGCCAGGAAATGCCCCACTTGTCCTTGCACCAGCCACACTCACTTTCCTGACCGCCATTGCCCACAATGGCATTCCAGTAGCGATCTGTTTCCTCTTGGTCTTCAGTCGCCACCTGAAATGAAAATGTTTCATTATGCTGAAAACTAGGACCACCGTTCAACCCGATGCAGGCAACGCCCATTACTGTAAATTCGACCGTAATGACATCACCTTCTTTCCCAGAGGGATAATCTCCAGGGGCAAGGTTGATCGCGCCAATTGAGGAGTCTGGAAAGGTTTCTGCATAAAATCGTGCTGCACCTTCGGCATCGTCATCGTACCAGAGGCAGATGGTGTTCTTCGCAATATTCATCATGTTCAATCTCCATTGATTTAGGTCTTACGCGCTCTGCCTAAGTACAATGTGTCTCATATATCGGTCGAGAATAGTCATATGATCCCTTGTCTATCTTTCACCAAAAAACAGAATAAACCTACTTTAGAATTGTATTTTTATTGATCGAAAGCTGTTTCAAAGTGCTTAAATTGATGCGTTTCCAGAGTTTGTCACTGAACGATGGATTGCTTGGAAAATCGTGAATCAACCAGATTGAATCTCCTTTCTCATGACAATTTAAAAACCAGTGATGCAACAGCTTTTTAGTTTTTGAACTTTGAGACTGCTGGCAAAATTAGCCGAATTTAAATAAGCAGATACGGAATAATATAAAATTGCAGCTCATAATTATTTTTTACTTTTCCAGAATTCCCACTTAGACTAGAGCACAATTTTGTTGCATATGCTTTTTGCCCTATGACCATTCAGGAATTAAGAAGATACCTTCGTAAAACGCGTCGTCATCTCTCTAAATTTGAGCAAAGGCAGTCTGCACAAAAAGTTTTAAACCGCCTAATCCGCAGTCCAGAATTTATTCATGCCCAACGTATTGGCCTGTATTTGCATGCTTTTGGTGAGATTCAAACCCAGGCAATTATTGAACGCTGCTTTAAACTGGGCAAACAGGTGTATCTCCCTGCGATTTGCGACATGAATCAACAGCTAGTCTGGATTCGGATCAGCCAGCATCAATATCATAATAAGCGCTTTGCCCATCATCGGCTGGGTATGCGCGAGCCCATGAGCACTCGTGGTGTGCATGTTTCCAAACTGGATCTATTGCTCATGCCACTGCTGGCCTGTGACACTTCAGGCACCCGGATTGGGATGGGAGGTGGTTTTTATGATCGAACCTTGGCTTCTGCGCCCGGGCGTCCATTTCGTCTGGGGCTGGCACATGACTTTCAACTGCTGGCACAGCCGTTAAAACGTGAAACATGGGATCAGCCCCTTGATGCTTTAATCACCCCGACAATTTTTATAAAGTTCAAACGATAATTTTGTAATTTTACCCTTGCTAACTACTTTAAAATCACATAATTAGTCATTTTTCATACAATTTAATCTTAACTGCCCTTGTATTTTTAAAATTACCCATCACTATTAAAAGCATGGCAACACCGTTGTCACTCATTAGGAGTGCTCATGTCTGAAATTATTATGAATCAAGAAACCTTAGAGCCTCAGGTTCCAAGTGTACTACCCCTTTTGGCGCTGCGTGATGTGGTGGTTTATCCGCATATGCAAATTGCGCTGTTTGTCGGTCGTGAAAAATCGATCAATGCAGTTGATGTGGCTCGTAACAGTGACAATCTAGTATTTGTAGTTGCGCAAAAAGATTCGCTTACAGAAGAAATTGATCACGACAATTTATATCAATACGGTACTGTCGCGAAGATTGTGCAAGTTGTGAATCACGAAAATGATGAAAACTGTATTAAAGTCCTGATCGAAGGCCTGCACCGTGCCAAGCTGAAAACCATCATTGACGAAACTGAGTATCTGACAGCAGAGCATGAACTCAGCCCAATGACGGTGAGCGTCGATGCAGACACCCAAGCTGTGCGCTTGCAGGAATTACGTGCGCTTTTCGCTCAATATGCAGAAGCGAAACTTCGTAATGCGCGTGAACTGATCACCGCAGCCAACAAAATTGAAGATCTATTACAGTTATTGTTCTTCGTCGCAACCCGTGTTCCATTAAATATTGATGTCAAACAGAAATTCCTGGAACATGACGAATTCGAAGCACATTTGACTGAGCTGATGACTTATCTATTGCAACAGTCTGAAGAACAACAGATCGAGCAAACCCTGCATGATTCTGTTAAACGTCAGATGGAAAAGAACCAGCGCGAATACTTCCTGAATGAAAAAATGAAAGTCATTCAGCGCGAGCTTTCAGATATGAACGGCGGCGCGGAAGATGATGTCGCTGAAATTGAAAAACGTCTTGCTGAAGCAGATTTGCCTGAGCATGTACGCAAAAAAGCAGAAGCTGAATTCCGTAAACTGAAAGCGATGCAGCCTGCTTCAAGTGAAGCTGCTGTGGTACGTAACTATCTGGAAGTCATTCTAGATACACCGTGGAATAAAGCCAGCAAAGTCAGTATTAACCTGAACAAAGCACAGGAAATTCTGGATGCAGACCACTATGGTCTAGACGATGTCAAAGATCGTATTGTGGAATATCTGGCAGTTCAGTCACGTGTGAAAAAATTGCGTGGTCCGATTCTATGCTTGGTTGGTCCTCCAGGTGTGGGTAAAACTTCACTCGGTGAATCAATTGCCAAGGCGACTGGTCGTGAGTTCGTGCGTATGGCGCTGGGCGGCGTACGTGATGAAGCGGAAATTCGCGGTCACCGTCGTACCTATATCGGTGCGATGCCAGGTAAAATTGTGCAGTCATTGACTAAAGTGGGCGTAAAAAACCCGTTATTCTTGCTCGATGAAATCGACAAGATGGCGCAAGACTACCGTGGCGATCCGGCTTCTGCGATGCTTGAGGTACTTGATCCATCACAGAACAACAAGTTCAGCGATCACTATCTGGATCTTGATCTGGACCTGTCTGAAGTAATGTTTATCTGTACCGCAAACAGCATGAACATTCCTGAGGCCCTGCTAGACCGTATGGAAGTGATTCGTCTTCCGGGTTATACCGAAGAAGAGAAAGTCAATATTGCGGACCGCTACCTTGTTCCTAAAGCCATCAAAAACAATGGCCTACGTGCCAAAGAGTTGACCGTGCATGAAGAAGCAATTCGTGACATCGTGCGCCGTTATACGCGTGAAGCCGGTGTTCGTAACCTTGAACGTGAAGTGTCAAAAATTGCACGTAAAGTGGTGAAAGAGGCTGTTAGCAAGAAATCTAAAAACCTTCAGGTTGAAGTGACCGCAGCGAATCTTCCAGAATACTTAGGTCCACATAAATTTGACTACGGTATGGCGGAAGAAGAAGCGCAAATCGGCCGTGTAAATGGTCTGGCTTGGACTTCTGTTGGTGGTGAATTACTGACCATTGAAGTTGCAGCAGTACCAGGTAAAGGCAAGTTCATTACCACCGGTTCTCTTGGCGATGTCATGAAAGAATCGATTACTGCTGCAATGACTGTAGTGCGTACCCGTGCGGATGAACTCGGCATCGAAGCCTCGCGCTTTGAAGAAACCGACGTGCATGTGCATTTACCTGAAGGCGCAACACCGAAAGATGGTCCATCGGCAGGTTTGGCTTTGACTACAGCACTGGTATCTGCTTTCACGGGTATCCCGATTCGTCCGGATATCGCGATGACAGGTGAAACCAGTCTGGGCGGTCGTGCGCTGCGTATCGGTGGCTTGAAAGAAAAACTGCTTGCAGCCCATCGTGGTGGCATCAAGTTGGTATTCATTCCACAGGAAAACGTACGTGACCTGGCGGAAATTCCAGAAAATGTCAAAGAAGGTCTAGAAATTAAAGCCGTAAAATCGATTGATGAGATTTTACCGCTGGCACTGACCTCTTTGCCAAAAGCCTTGGTTAAAGCACCAATTGTGAAAACCAAAGAAGAAGCGAAAGCAGCGCGTCATTAAGACTTGATGTTTCGTATAAAAAACCCTGCTTCGGCAGGGTTTTTTATTGAGTTATTGAATAAAACAACTGAATTATGGCTGTAGTGCCATCGTAACCAATCCATCAATCACATCAGTCATCTTGTTCAGATCAAGCTTGTCGAGGGTATCCAATTCGGTATTGTAATAAGGATTACGATAACTCGCAGTATCGGTAATCAGCATGGTCGAATAGTTGAATTTGGCATAATTCAGATAGCCAGAGAAATTCATATCCTGAGCAAAACTTGGGCTGACAAAGCGTTGACATTCCAGACGGTTAAAACGCTGCATGGCATCACAATAATCTCCAGTCAGGCCAGTTGAGGCTAAATGCCCAATGGCTGCAATAAAGTTACCATGTCGTGGATAAATCCATTTTAATCCCACCGGATAGCTCTGCACCTGATGTTCATCAAAATAACCAATCGAATCCAGAATCACCACGCCCTCAATTTTCTGCTTCTGCTTTTTTAAAGACTTGGCATGCATATAACTGCCCATATGTTCTGTCTTGAAAAAAGGCGGCTCTTCAAGCGTATAGAAAGCAAATTCGACATCATGTTTGAGCTTGGATTTTTGCAAAGCGAGTAGTCTTGCCGTTTCCAGTAAACCCGCTACCCCTGAGGCATTATTATCAGCACCGTTTCGGGCACTAAAGACATCATAATGTGCCCCCATCACCATCTTGGTTTTGGCTTGAGTATCCAAGCTACAGATGACATTTCGGTAACTCAGGTTATTGACCACATAAACCTGAAACTGGCATGGAATACCAAAGCGCTGCATCTGCCCTTTGATCCAGGCAGATACCCGATTCAGCTCTTTTAGATTTTTATAATTTCGGTATTCATCGACACTCATGATCTGGCTAAAAAATAATTCCAGATGAGAGACCTGAGCATTTTTGCTCGAATTGGCTGCACAGAGACTAGGCCCCATGAGGCCTATCAGTAACAGCAGCACAGTACAACATCCTTTTATCATGACACTGTTCCGCATTTATTATTATTCCATTCCTTTATCAAGCGGATACTTGAACTAAGGACATTAAAGCAACACTAAATCTCTCATTTCAATTTCAATTTGTTTCCCTGCTCAACTTCATGTTGTTTGATCGTTATAATGAGGTATCCAATTATTGATCTGTCTGTATGAAAATCCGTATCCTGACCATTGGTCAAAAAATGCCAGCGTGGGTGCTGACTGGTTTTGAAGATTATTTCAAACGTATTCAGCCTTTTGTACAGACCCAGATTATTGAACTGCCGATGGCCAAGCGCGGGAAAAATGATTCTGAAGCGGATATTCTGAAATACCGCAATATTGAGGGCGACAGCATTTTAAATGCGCTCAAGCAGAATGAAACCCTGATTGCACTAGAAGTGGGCGGACGCGAATTCAGTACCGAGAAACTGGCTGAAACCATGAAAGGCTGGATGCTGGAAGGCAATGATGTAGCACTTGCAATTGGTGGACCGGATGGTCACTCAGAAGCCGTGCGTAAAGCTGCTGCATGGCACTGGTCACTTTCCAAGTTAACTCTGCCGCATCCTCTGGTACGTGTGATGCTGATCGAGCAGCTTTATCGTGCCATGAGCATCAATAACAACCATCCTTATCACCGAGCAGGCTAATGATTTTGCTGAAGCGTTCTTTATATGCAACGTTTTGTTGAATAATCTCTTCTGCTCTTATTTCTATTTTTCATGCATTATTGAGGCATCTTCCAGATGTGGTTTGACTTATGAACTTACAAACGTTGCCCGGCTTATTTATTTCTCATGGCTCTCCTATGCTGGCGCTGAATCCTGAGCAAGTGGGTCCTGCCTTGCATCGTTTGAGTGAAAATCTGCCACGCCCGGAAGCGATTATTGTGATGTCTGCACATTGGGAAAGTGATGCGTTGGAAGTCAGTAGCGCAATTCGCCCAGAAACTTGGCATGATTTTCGTGGTTTCCCGCCTGAACTTTATCAATTACGCTACCCTGCACCGGGAAATCCTGAATTGGCCGAGAAAGTCTTAGGCTTGCTGGCCAATGCCGGCTTTTCTGCACATGCCAACAGTACTCGTCCGCGTGATCATGGTGTATGGATGCCGCTGCTACATATGTATCCAGATGCCAACATTCCCGTGGTAGAAATTTCCTTACCCATGTCGATGAGTGCGGATGAGATTTATCAGATTGGTCAAAGTCTCGCACCTTTACGTGAACAGCAAATCCTGCTGATTGGTTCGGGCAGTATTACCCATAATTTACGTGAACTGTCTTGGGATGGATCGGCTGCTGATGTACCCGAATGGGCCTCAGGCTTCCGTAATTTTGTGGTGCATAAACTGACGCACAATGATTATGATGCTGTACTGGACTGGTCCAATATTCCGCATATGGCACGGAATCATCCAACGCTGGAACATTTTGCTCCGATTTTCTTTGCGATGGGCACAGGTCAGCGTTTTAGTCTGGTACATAGCAGTTTCACCATGGGTTCACTCGGTATGGATATTTACCGCTTCGATTAATCTTGCTTCAGCGCTAAAATCTTAATGATGGATACATTTTGCAACTCAAAGCTGCGAAATGTATCCATATTTTTTTACAATACATCCATTATTATTGTTTGAACTTTATATACTTCATTATAAGTCCATGAAATTAAAATTTATTGTGCTGGCATTATTGCCTTTAACTTTTGCAGGCTGTCAGTCCAGTGATATTCAACGAGCTGGAGATCTTGCGGTGGCCACCATCCAACAAAAAAATGCAGATCAGATTCTTCCAGCCTATTACTGGGAACTGAATCGTGGACTAGAACGACCCGTTGTACTGAGTTTCAACGCTCAAGGCCGGCTGAGCGCCGTGACGGGCTGTAATGGACTCGGGACGACCTGGTCAGTCAAAAACAATATCATCACCACCAGCGAAGTTATAGGCACTGAAATGGCCTGTGATGCAGCATTGATGGAGCAGGAACGTTTTGTCAGCCAACTTTTACAGAAGCGTGACATTCCTTTTACGCTCAATACCACAGATCCTGACAAGCCGACCCTGACGTTGATGGCCGCAAATGGTCAAACCTATGAATTTATCGGGAAAATGACTCCGGAAACCAAATACCAAGGACAGGCTGAAACAATTTTTCTGGAAATTTCCCCCGATACCAAACAATGTACCGGCGTAACCCAACAAAGCTGCTTGCAAGTCAAAGAAGTGAAATATGATCAGAATGGCCTGAAAACTCAGGTCGATAAAGACTGGACTTTATTCTATGATCAGATTGAAGGTTTTCGGCATTCACCAAATGAACGGCAGATTATTCGGGTCAAACGTTTTGAAATTAAGCATCCGGCAGCTGATCAATCGAAATATGCCTATATTTTTGATATGGCGGTTGAGCGTGAAATAGTTAAGGGTGCTCTCTAAAACTAAAAATACCAGATATAAAAAAAACCGGGGCAATAGCCCCGGTTTTTTCAGCTTAGACTAAGTCAGACTTAGAATACGCCTTGAGCAAGCATTGCATCAGCAACTTTTACGAAGCCAGCAATGTTCGCACCGTCAACATAGTTCACAGTACCGTCTTCCTTAGTACCGAATTTTACGCAGTTGCGGTGAATTTCTTTCATGATCGCGTGTAAGCGCTCGTCAACTTCTTCGAAAGTCCAGCCTAAACGCAATGCGTTTTGAGACATTTCAAGACCAGAAGTTGCCACACCACCTGCATTTGATGCTTTACCTGGCGCATAAAGAATTTTCGCTTCAACGAATTTCTCAACCGCTTCAAGCGTAGAAGGCATGTTCGCACCTTCAGCCACACAGATTACACCGTTTGCAAGAAGCTGAGCAGCGTCGTCTGCATCAAGTTCGTTTTGAGTCGCACATGGCAATGCGATATCACACTTGATACCCCAAGGACGTTGTCCTTCAAGATATTCGAAACCATGTTTAGACGCGAATTCTGAAATACGGCCACGTTTTACATTTTTAAGTTCCATGACTTCAGCAAGAAGCGCCTCAGTGAAACCGTCTTTAACGTGAACTGTACCGGCAGAGTCAGAAAGTGAAACCACTTTCGCACCGAGGTACATTGCTTTTTCAGCAGCATATTGCGCAACGTTACCAGAACCTGAAATCGCAACGACTTTATCTTTGAAGCTTTCGCCACGAGACTTAAGCATTTCCTCAGCGAAATACACAGTACCGTAACCCGTTGCTTCCGGACGTGCCAATGAACCACCGAAAGTTAAACCTTTACCAGTGAATACACATGCCGTATCGTTACTTAATTTTTTCATCATGCCGGCCATGTAGCCCACTTCACGACCGCCTACACCAATATCACCTGCAGGGATATCTGTGTTCGCACCAAGGTGACGATACAGCTCGATCATTAAAGCCTGGCAGAAACGCATGATTTCGCCTTCTGATTTGCCTTTAGGGTCAAAATCAGAACCGCCTTTACCGCCACCCATAGGAAGTGTGGTTAAAGCATTTTTAAATGTTTGCTCAAAGCCTAAGAATTTTAGGATTGAAAGATTCACTGAAGGGTGGAAACGCATACCACCTTTAAATGGACCGATCGCTGAGTTGTACTGTACGCGGAACGCACGGTTTACTTGAGTCTGACCTTGGTCATCTACCCAAGAAACTCGGAACTGGATCGCACGTTCTGGCTCAACTAGACGTTCTAGTAAACCATGTGCTGCGTATTGTGGGTTCTTTTCAATGAACGGCCACAAACTGGTCATCACTTCTTCTACAGCTTGAAGAAATTCTGGTTGATGTGCATCACGTGATTTTACGTAATCTAGGAACTCATTAAGTGTGTTGTATTTCAACGCTTAATCCTCAGCAGAAAATGGATCAAAATTGGTCAAATTTACAATCAATGTTAAATTTTGGCGCAAAATATTAAATATCTTTTGTAACTAATCTACAATACTTTTTTTGAAAATACTTTAAAATTAATTTGATAACAAATATTTATATTGATTATGAAAATTTTTTCTATGTCAGGAAATGCCAATCGAATCAAGGCTTACATTCAGATTTATGCCTAATAATAAGGCACAAGTTGACCCTTAATTGCGCACGACTTAGGAGTTTAAAAATATGTTAAAATTGATGAATCGACATATTTTGTTTCACTTACTCTCTCATGCTTGCCATGAGTAACGCTGGTTATACATGAATTCGCCCATTTCTCTGGTCCAATCGATTGACGCTTTACTCCCTCAAACCCAGTGTGGACTCTGCGGTCACCGTGACGGATGTTTACCTTATGCCCAGTCGATTACTGAGGGGGAAAATGCCAATAAATGTGTGCCGGGCGGACAGCCTGTTGCCGATGCTTTGGCTAGATTATTAAATCGTCCTAAACTTGTGGCAGAAGAAAGTGTCTGGCCAGTTCAAGCCGATGGTCGTCCTCAGCGCATCAAAGCCGTAATTCGTGAAGATGAATGTATTGGCTGTACCAAATGCATTAGCGCCTGCCCGGTCGATGCAATTATTGGTTCCGGTAAACTAATGCATACCATTCTGACCGACCTATGTACCGGCTGTGAGTTATGTATTCCTCCTTGTCCGGTAGACTGCATCGATTTGGTTGAAGATCAACAACCCTTGCCGACTGAAGCACAGCGTCTTGCGGAACAGGATGATCTGCGTCAGCGTTACTATGCGCACATCCAGCGTGAAGAAAAACGGCGTACCGATCGTAAGGGACCTGTGGTCCGTGCAGAAATTGATACTGCCCTGTTTGCCCGTTTCTCTGCTTTAAATGAGCAACTTCCTGTGATTGAAGTCGCAAGCAAGCCAGAGAATGCACCTGTAGCCCTCGATTCCAAGACCACGATTGAACTGGCAAAACTACGTACCCAAATTAAAAAACTGGAAAAACAGCTTTCGGTTCGTGAAGATGCCCGAAAACGCACCCAACTGGAAGAACTGACACAGCAATTACAGGCTTTACAGGGATAGAACATGACCACAGCAAAGGCCAAACCCGTTAAAAACATGACCAAAAAGCAGATTCAGACCTTTTTTGAACGTCTGCGTGAACAGCGACCCAATCCAAAAACCGAGCTGAATTATGCGAATCCCTTTGAATTGCTGGTCGCGGTCACGCTCTCTGCTCAAGCTACCGATGTCAGTGTCAACAAAGCCACAGACAAACTCTTTCCCGTCGCCAATACACCGGAAGCCATTTATGCGCTAGGTGTGGACGGTTTGAAGGAATATATCAAGACCATTGGTTTATATAACTCGAAAGCGGTCAACGTGATTAAAGCCTGCGAGATACTGATTCAGAAGCACAACAGCGTGGTACCGGACAATCGTGCAGACTTAGAAGCCCTGCCGGGTGTAGGTCGTAAAACGGCGAATGTGGTGCTAAATACGGCCTTTGGTCAGCCGACCATGGCAGTTGATACGCATATTTTCCGGGTCGGTAACCGTACCGGACTAGCGGTAGGTAAAAATGTGCTGGAAGTTGAACACCGTCTGGTCAAAGTCATTCCCAAGGAATTTATCATTGATTCACATCACTGGCTGATTTTACACGGTCGTTATACGTGTATTGCGCGCAAACCGAAATGTCATGAATGTGTAGTATCCGATGTATGTAACTGGCCGGACCGATTCGAATTTGGTGCAGCCCGCTCGATTGCAGTGAAAAATATTGAGCTTGCTGAATAGAACGGCGCAATCAAGATGGGATAAAAAATAGGTGACCAATGTGTCACCTTTTTATCGACTTTAAGAAAACTGCTTTTCGTTTAAACCAAATTTTTAGTTGAGCTGAACTATTATGGATTATTTACCCTGATCTTGTTCAGCCTGTTCCTGTTTCTTGCGCTGTTCAAGTTCAGCTTGTAATTTTGGATGGAGCTGGCGCTCAGGTCGCTTTGCTGCATTTTCCGCACGTTCTTCCTGACGTACTTTGTTCAGTATTTTAAAACTGAAATAGAACAGACCTACCAATACTGCCAGAAAGACTACCATCAACACCAATACGCCAAATTTCATAGCAACAAGTACCCTGTTCAAATACGCAATAAAAAAGAGCCCTAATATGACTTAGGGCTCTCCGATTGTCAAAATCATCGTCAGCCGATTATTTTGCCTGATCCAGAATCGCGAAAAGATCAGTCTGAACTTCATCGATTGGACGTAAACCGTTTAGCTTGTCATAAGTTGGTGCATTTTCACCAGACGCTGCACGGCCTTGATAGAAACCAACCAGTTGCTCGGTTTCAGTGTGGTAAGAACCTAGACGCTTACGAATGGTTGCTTCCTGGTCATCAGGACGCTGAACCAGATCTTCACCCGTTTCGTCATCTTTACCTTCCACTTTTGGCGGGTTGTAAACGATGTGATACACACGACCAGATGCCGGGTGCTGACGACGGCCAGAAAGACGTTGTACGATCTCTTCATCTGGTACATCAATTTCAATCACGTGATCGATGTTGATGCCTTCATTTTCCAAAGCTTCTGCTTGAGGAATGGTACGCGGGAAACCATCAAAAATGCAGCCATTTACACAGTCAGGTTGCGCAATACGCTCTTTTACCAGACCAATGATCAACTCATCAGAAACCAAACCGCCATTGTCCATGACACTTTTAGCTTGTAGACCTAATTCAGTTCCTTCACGAATTGCAGCACGGAGCATATCACCGGTTGAAATTTGTGGGATATTGTAGCGCTTACAGATCAACTGAGCTTGTGTACCTTTACCTGCTCCAGGTGGTCCGAGTAAGATAATGCGCATATATAAACATCCTCATTTAAACAATATGTATGACGCCACGACCACAATCGCCCGATTGTGTCCCCCGGCATCTCATTATAAGAAAGCCACAAACAAATGGATTAAACCCGCGACAAAACCGGTTACCCCACCCAATAAAATCAGAATCCATTCATCTTCCTGAAATGCAGGACGTAAAAGGTTCTGAAACTCTTTCGGAGTCAACTCGCGTATGCGGTCTCTAAACATTTGATAGATTTTCTGTGCACGGCTCGCATTAAATGCTGGGTCGCATACAGGCACCATCGTAATTTCAATCGAGCGATCGATCAAGTCCGTCTTGAGTTTTGCATACTCTTTTGGTCCTAAAGACAGCTGTAAAGAGGTCCGAACCAGGGGTGTTTCCATAATTTCATTAATATGACGTTTGATAATGCGGCGGGTTTTATCTTTTCTGCCGCCATACATCATCTCGGTCATGATCGATTTTAACGTAATCAGATCTTCTGTGACTACACTTGCGAAGACGTCAGAGACTTCATCCTGACGTTTCATAAATGCGCCTTGTATGTTATAGGTGCCAATACGCGGAATCACCGGTTTGATCCACGGAAACTTGCGGTTTGCAGTACGGGCAAAGAATTGCGGGTACTTCACCGGATGTGGATAGAGCGGGTTGAATACCATCCAGATCGCGATCCAGTTGGTCAAAAAGCCCCAGATCGCAGCCCAAAACGGTACAGTCCAGTGCCACGGCACCACAAACCAGACAATCATCTGAAAAATACCAAAGAACATCCCGATGAGGGCACTGATATGCCAGATAAAATTGATCTCTTTTTGACCCACCTTCAGGAACATCCGCACCATCAAGCGACGGTCGCCTTCCATCTGGCTCACTACCATTTCACGCATATCTACAAGTGACTCGACGTTCATGGTCAGCTCAGTCACTAATTCACGCAAAATTGCCGGCATTTGTTTTTGTGCTTGTGCATAAATTCTGCGCTTAATAGCAAAAGGTAGGTTTTCCCAGAGCACCGCATTGCGATCCATCATCACTTCATCAATCAGGTGTTCCAGTTCGAAACCGACCTGCTCGCCAATGATGCGTGCCATATCATCCGGATCCATCGCCTGTAAAAATTCGCGGATAGAGCCTAATTTTGACAGTGTGTTATCGGTAATAATGCCTGAAATACGTCCAGCTTTGCGTGGCACAATCCCTTGCCAGCCCACAGGTAAAGGCCCGAGATGGAAACCCCAAAAATTGATCGGATAAAAGACCATTTTCAGCGCCATCCAGACGTGAGCCCAGGTTACAAATGCAGTCACTGGAATAATGCTGAGCACGGCCCAAAAATCCGGGCGGTTTACAAAGGTTTGCCACAACTCGTTGACGTACTCAAGCATGCATAACTTCCATATTTAATTTTTTGTTCACAGAATACACATATTAATAAGGTCGAATATTTTGTCTATAAACCGATACTTAAAGTATAGGAAAATTGTAGCCGGGGTTCTGTTTCAGCCACAGCACGACCATTTCGGTCTTCGAGTTTCTCTCCGGCACCGATCCCGATACTAAAACTGCTGATCCGTTCTGAACTAAGCAAAACATAGGCCAAATCAACGCCAGCACCTAAACGGCCTTCATACTCGCCATCAACCTGTTTGCTGTCGATATGACCGGCATAAACCCCGACATAATAACCATTTTTGTCTTTGCCGGTGAGATGTGCAGGATAACGAAAGCCTGCCTGACCGCCAATCGTACGATCATCATCCAGAAAAACACCACCTTTCACATAAGCAATCCCATAAGGGTTCACCCATTCGGTATTTAAATGCAGTAATTTCTGGGTAAAACCCACGCCCACATTAAAGGCTTTTGCCTGAGCAGGCTCTATTTTGGTTGCAGTATTATTAATCTGATCATGTGCATAAGCCCCGTTCGCCCACAATGCAAACGCTAACAAAGGGTAAACCTTGTTCATTCCTTCACCATCTTCCTTAATTATAGTTTTTGGTATAGTCCTATTTTTATTAGATTTTACTCTAGCAGAATTATCACAACTCTTATATACAGCACTTTACAATTTTAATGTCTGCAAAGTCAAAGCTTAAAGGAACTGATTGTAAGGGCAGTTTTTCATTATCAAATCAAGTGCAGTTGCGTTAGAATACTCCACTTTGATTCTTTTCTACCACTCTCAGGTCTTAAGTCGATCGCGTATGAAGCAGCACTTTCCTTTAAAAAACGCACAACAAGAAAAGCGCATCTATCGCAGTCGAGTCTTGATTTCCATGGGGATTGTCATTTTCTTTATGCTGCTGCTGGTCAGCCGCTATGCCTATTTGCAACTGTTCAACTTTGAAAGCTTTACTACAGCTTCTGATGAGAACCGGATTCGTCTACAACCTTTGCCGCCAGCGCGTGGTTATATTTATGACCGTAACGGCGTGTTGCTGGCCGATAACTATCCAGTATTTACTGCCACTTTAAGTCGTGCTGACGTACAGGATATCGATCAAACGCTCGAACGCCTGAAACCGATTCTGGAATTGACCGAAGAAGATCTTGAACGCTTTCAAACCCGGATTAAAACAGCACGTAAAACCGAACGGGTTTCAATCAAGCTCAACCTGAATGAAAATGATATTGCCCGTTTCAGTGAAGTGAAATATCAATTTCCGGGCGTGAATATTGAAACCCAGATGACCCGCTACTATCCGCATGGTGACCTGTTCGCACATGTGATTGGTTATGTCGGTCGGATTAATGACAAAGAACTGAAATCAATTGATAAGGATCTCTATGCTGGAACCAACCTGATCGGAAAAATCGGTGTGGAAAAATCCTATGAAGAACTTTTACATGGTGTGCCGGGAAATGAATCGGTAGAAGCAGATGCCTTTGGTAATGTGCTGCGTCATTTGGGCCGTAAAGATCCGGTACGTGGTAATGATCTGTTCCTGTCACTGGATTACGGCTTGCAGGTAGTCGCTTCGGAGCAACTGGCCGGGCGTCGTGGCGCGATTGTGGCGATGAATCCCAAAACCGGGGAAATTCTGGCGCTGGTCTCCAGTCCAAGTTTTAACCCTAACCTGTTTGTGACCGGGATCAGCACCAAAGATTATTCGTTCCTGCGTGATAACCTTGATCAACCTTTATATAACCGTGCCGTGCAAGGGGTTTATCCGCCTGGCTCTACTATTAAACCAATGTTTGCACTCGGTGGTCTGCATCATGGTTTGGTGGACTGGGATACCACTATTTCTGATCCGGGTTATTTCAGCCTGCCGGGAGACAGTCACCGTTTCCGTGACCATAAAAAATCCGGGCATGGCGCAGTGAATATGCATAAGGCCCAAGTCGTCTCCTGTGATACTTATTTCTATGTCATGTCCTACCGCATGGGTATTGAAAAAATGAATACCTGGATGCGTCAGTTTGGCTTTGGGGAAAAAACCGGCGTGGACTTACCAAGTGAAAGCTCAGGACTGTATCCAAACCCGGAATGGAAAATGCGTACCCGCAAGGCCAAATGGTCACGTGGTGAAACCATTTCTGTCAGTATTGGTCAGGGTGCTTTTACTTCAACGCCATTGCAGCTGGCTATGGCCACAGCCATTACCGCCAACCATGGCAATAAAGTCATTCCCCATGTTCTGCGCGAAAGTCGCGGTGCCAAACCGTTCAAGGTGCATAATGGCACGCATGGCAAGATCGATTTTAATGGTCAGGAAGAAGACTGGATCAAAATGCGTGATGCGATGGTGGACGTGATTCAATCCGGTACAGGCCGAGGCATCAAAAGCGGCTTACAATATTCTATTGCCGGAAAAACCGGTACGGCACAGGTAAAAAGTATTGCTCAGGGCAAGCGCTATAATGAATCCTTATTGACTGACCGTCAGCTGGATCATGGCCTGTTTGTCGGTTTTGCACCTGCTGAAAATCCTGAAATCGCGATTGCAGTTATTCTGGAAAATGGTCGCGGTGGTAGTGCCGCAACGGCTCTGGCCCGTCCAATTTTTGATTACTGGTTACTGCATAAAGATAAAAATCCGGTACGCCCACAAGGCCACCAATTAAGTGGTGGTCTGATGACGGCCGGAATCAAGCCAGCTGAATTGCCAAGTGGTGCAGGCATGTTGAGTCAGGATGCAGCATCTAGTGCCGTTCCAGCCAGTGACCAGCCCGACAATGCTGCTCCGACTTCTGCAAATACGGCTGCATCTCCCGCAGCAACACCTGCTCCGACACCGGTAGAGCGAGATTAAAGATGAAAAACCAGCTTCGAATTATTGGTGGTGACTGGAAACGCCGCCAACTGCCTTTTGCCAGCATTGAGGGTTTGCGCCCGACGCCTGACCGTGTTCGGGAAACACTGTTTAATTGGCTGATGTGGGATGTACAAAATGCCCAGGTGTTGGATATTTGTGCCGGTTCTGGGGCATTGGCGTTTGAGGCATTATCGCGTGGTGCTGCATCAGTGGTGATGATTGAGCCGGATCGTACTCAGGCACAATTTCTGACCCAAAATCTGGAACTTTTAAAAGTCACCAAAGCACGTGCACAATTAAAAGTGGCTACGGCGCAGCAAGCTTTGTCTACCCTTCAGGCACAGTTTGATCTGGTTTTTCTAGATCCGCCATATAGCCTGGATTTATGGGAAGAACTAGCGCTAAAGGCAGATCCTCTGATCAAGGACAATGCCTATATTTATGTAGAAGCAGATCGTGATTTACAATTACTTAAATTACCGTCCTCATGGCGTTTAATTAAAAATACCAAAGCCGGTACAGTTCGTGCGGGGCTTTATCAAAAAAGTATTTCTTGATTTAAATTGTTTTGAAGAGCCATTAAAAAAGGATTCCTCAGTGGAATCCTTTTTGTCATTGTAGTCAGTCAAATTTAAAGACTGTGATTAACGATCACGGCGCCAGTCGCGGTTATCTCGGTCACGTTTCCAATCCCGATGATCTTTATGGTCCTTATTTTTCCAGTCATGATTTCTGTGGTCTCGATCATAATGTCCATT
This sequence comes from Acinetobacter lwoffii, assembly GCF_002321025.1. GTDB lineage: Bacteria > Pseudomonadota > Gammaproteobacteria > Pseudomonadales > Moraxellaceae > Acinetobacter > Acinetobacter lwoffii_Y. The sequence goes on along the minus strand of NZ_DCLL01000061.1, from coordinate 3,312 downwards.
ACGATCTCTGTTGCCACGATAATCATCATCCCAAGGATCAACCACACAACCGGTTAATGACACAGCCAATACAGAAAGTAATATCACTTTTTTCATCATGTCCATCACCTCTTACTGCACTCTGTCAGTATCAGGCGAGTTCATGGAGAGTGAACGGAGCCATTGTTGCACTCTTGTAGAGATTTATGCATGTTTTATGCATGGCCGTAAACCTCTTTTTTCTTAATTAGCATTCATGCTTTTATGAGAATTTGAACTTTCATTTGCATAAATCCAGCTAAATGGAAGCTTGGCTTTTGTTTAAATCTTGAGAATACTGCTGCCTTTGCTTATGACCTGATCCTTATGACTTGGCTGTTATTTATTCTTGGTGCAATGGTCGCAGGTTTTGTCCAGGGGCTGACCGGCTTTGCCTTTGCCCTGATCGCCATGTCTTTCTGGGTCTGGGTGCTGCCTCCGCAACTGGCCGCGCCCTTGCTGGTATTTGCCTCGATCTGGAGTCATGTGATTTCACTCAGTCAGGAAAAAAAGCAGCTAGTTTTATCCAGGCAGTTGGTGCTGCCTTATCTGATTGCTGGTCTGATTGGCGTGCCGCTGGGTACTTATCTGTTGCAGATCATTCAAGCAGATACCTTTAAGATGATCTTGGGATTTTTTCTGGTACTGTGGTGTCCGGTGATGCTATTCAATCCGCAATTCAAAACAATTCAGCATTCAGGAAAATTGACTGATAGCTGCATCGGTTTTATTGGCGGAATTTTAGGAGGACTGGGCGGTTTTTGCGGTGCCATTCCTTCGGCCTGGGTGATGTTAAAACAATTACCCAAAACCCAGCAGCGCTATATTTTACGGCACTTTAATTTTGCCATTCAGCTTTTCACGCTGGGTACTTATGTATGGCAAGGCCTGATCAATCAAAGCCATTTACCCTATATGGCCTTGCTGATTGTTTTTGTGAGTATTCCGGCAATTTTAGGCGCAAAACTATTTTATAAAATTTCGGAATTACTGTTCAAACGCATGATCTTAAGTTTACTCTTTAGTGCAGGCTGTTTTCTATTAGCGTCCCAATTCATTTAAACACAAGATCAAGCCGAGTCTGTCTTCCCCGCTAAAGCTTGAATCCGGTGAAATAACTGCTATGTTAAGGCCAATCTTTGTCAATATAGATCATCATTATGCAGATTCGTGATCAGATTGTTCTTGTTACTGGTGGTGCACGTGGTTTGGGTTTAGCCATTACTCAGGCTTTACTGGCTGAGGGCGCGCGCGCGGTCGTCAATTATCATAGCAGTCAGCAGCAAGCTGAACAGCTGGCCCAGCAGTATCCTGAACAGGTATTTATTTATCAGGCAGATGTCACTCAAACTGATCAGGTCCGCGCTTTATTTGCCGCAGCTAAAACCCATTTCGGGGAAGCGATTCATGCTGTAATCAATAACGCACTGATTCAATTTGAATTTAATGGTGATGCACGCCCTAAAGTAGAAACGCTGACTTGGGATATGTTGCAACGGCAATTTAGCGGTGCAGTACAGGCTGCCTTAAATACTACACAAGCCGCACTGGATGATATGAAACAGGCAGGGTTTGGCCGGATCGTGAATATTGGTACAAACCTGGTGCAAAATCCGGTGGTTCCTTATCATGACTATACCACCGCCAAAGCTGCATTATTGGCCTTTACCCGCACCACGGCGCAGGACTTGGGACAATATGGCATCAATGTGAATATGCTCTCTGGTGGCCTGTTACAAACCACGGATGCCAGTAAGGCCACACCTGACATTGTCTTTGACCTGATTGCTCAATCGACGCCTTTACGCCGCGTAATTACACCAGAAGAATTTGCTGCTGCAATCCTGATGTTTTTGTCACCTTATTCACGTGCCGTCACAGGACAAAACCTGATTGTAGATGGTGGCTTGGTCAAAGGTTAAATGTTTAGAGAATGGACTTGAATTTTCAAATTCTGTTGTTCTATTTTTTAACCATTTGGTAGATTAAAAAGGTTTTGTGACCGGGTTTTACTTCTACAATAGTGCGCTCCCATAAAGCCTTTAGTCTACTTTCCATGAAATTTATCACGACATTGCTCAGTACCTTGCTACTGGCAGGTTGTATGTCCAGCGATTTGAAAAAATCAGAACAATTACTGCAAAATTTCCATTGTGCCAAGGTAGATACCGCCCAAATGCCACATAGCAGTATGACCGACTATTATCAGCAGATGTTGTATAGCAGCAAATCCAAAGTCGAGTCTTATATCAAACAGTATCATCAAGGTGAAGAGCTGTTTGACCTGCCACTGCATGAAGTGGTGGAGCAACAATATGATCTTTATAAAGATGCCTGCCAAAATCTGGGTGGAATTTTACCCGCTTCTGAAAATGCATCTTAAGTCTGTCAATCTTCATGATGATTAGGCAATAAAAAAGCAGGAGAATTTTCCTGCTTTTTTTCAACTCAATTTTAATTCTGATAATAGCGCTGATCTACGCTAAAGCATTCAGGGAATTTTGGCTGAATCTCTGCATAAAATGCCATGATTTCTGCCATATCTTTTTCATAATCCCCTGTCGGATAAACGATTTTACCTACGCCAGTTTTCTTCTTGGCATAGTCCATATAGGCCAATGCAATCGGCACACCTGCATTAATCGCTACATGATAAAAACCTGTCTTCCACTGTTCCTGTTTGGCACGAGTTGCTTCTGGCGTCACCAGCATGACCAGTTTAGGATGGGTCTTGAATAATTCCGTCATCAGCTGAACCATGCTCGGACGAGGCTCACCCGGCTGTTTAGGACGGCGATCAATCCCGATACCGCCCATAGCACGCACAAAAGGCCCAAATGGCAATTTCATGTAACTGTCTTTAATGGTTAAGCGAACATTCACGCCTAATGCTTTTAAGGCCAGTCGTGCATACAGTGCATCCCAATTACTGGTATGAGGAGCAGCAATCATGACACATTGGTCTAAATCTAGGGGCCAATGGTTATCAATTTCCCAATCCATCAGGTTCAGGCTTTGTTCTGCTAACTTCTCAAACACGTCACGCACCAATTCTATTCAAAATTGCGCGAATTTTAGCAACCTCGGCAAATATAGATAGTGCTCTATGATCAATAAATAAACAATTAATCTATATTTGTATAATTAGAATTTTTAAATGAATAGTTGATTATTTTTGCCACCTTCAACTTATCTCATACATCAATTTATGGATAGTTCAGATTGCTTCCCCATATAAATAGGAATTTCTTTCCAATTTAAAGGATTCATACATCGCGGATTCAAATCCCAAGT
>NZ_DCLL01000054.1 GCF_002321025.1 Acinetobacter lwoffii | reverse complement strand
CTTAACTGACTGGCATTACGGTGCTGCCGGGGTTTTTATTGCTCTATTTAATCGTTATATGAAGATTTGAGCTTGAGTATAGATACATACTCATTATATATAGCCAGCTCAAAACTGGATAAAATAACTCAGATGAGTACTTAACTCAGGCTGATGATTTAGTCACAATAAATGCAGGGAATATCCCGCAATAAAAAAATAATAAGAACAAAGGACAAGAAAAAATGAGTTACACCTTAAAAATGCATCGTGTGTTCAGTGCACCACCGGAGCGGGTGTATCGTGCCTTTGTGCATCCGGATGCATTGGCCAAATGGCTGGCACCACATGGCTTTATTGCCAAAGTAGAACATGCGGAAGTCAAACCTGGTGGCAGCTATAAAACCACCTTTACCAATTTTTCTACCGGAACCCAGCATCATTTTCATGGCATTTATCATGAGGTCATTCCCAATCAGCTACTGCGCTATACCGATCAGTTTTCTACCCCCGACTTGCAGGGTGAAATAGAGGTCACGATCATCTTTGAAAAAGTCTCAATCGGTACAGGTTTACACATTATTCAGGTAGGTTATCCGGATGTGGTGCCGCCAGCGGTATGTCATTTGAGCTGGCAGGAATCACTGCAACTTCTGTCTTTGCTGGTTAATCCGCAGATTTCAGACAATTAATTCCTTCGATCTCCTATGTTGGCTTCATCCTCATGTCCTCTCCATGAGCGCGCCTGACAAAGATGCTATACTGTGCGCTTATTTGTTTCATTTATTTTATTTTTCTCTTTTTTTCGAGGTTCTTATGGGTCTGCCAAACTGTCCAAAATGTCAATCTGAATATACCTATGCAGATGGCGATCTACTGATCTGTCCAGAATGCGCACACGAGTGGAAAGAAGGTGAAATCACTGAAGAGCAAGTGATCATTAAGGATGCCAATGGCAATGTACTGGCGGACGGTGATAGGGTAACAGTGATTAAAGACCTGAAAATCAAAGGTTCATCTTCAGTGGTGAAAGTGGGCACCAAAGTCAAAAGTATCCGTTTGTTGCCTGATGCTGCAGATGGGCATGATATCGATTGTAAAATCGAGGGAATCGGCCCGATGAAACTGAAATCAGAATATGTAAAGAAAGCTTAAATTTAGCCCTAGACTAAAATTCTGACGAGAGAATAATACGGTTGATGTATCGTATTATTCTCATTATTGCTGAAATTCTGGGCTGATCATTTTCCTGCCGCCCTGATCCTCGCATTTCGATTTGAGACCACTTTAATGCCGCACCTGCATCTGGAATATTCTGACAATCTGCAACATATTGAGATCAAATCCTTATTGGTCGCGATCCATGAGGCACTTTTTAGCGCCAGCTATGTCACGGATCTCAATGATTTAAAAAGTCGCGCGATTATGCAGCAGGACTATATGATTGGACTGAATATTGTTACAGATCAGGCCTATGTGTATGCCAAAGCTTCACTGTTGAGCGGTCGCAGTGTCGAAGTTCGTCAGGCAATTTTCAAATTGGTGCTCGACCTCATGCAGCAATATATTGCGCCACAGCCTGAATTGAAAATATAACTTTGTGTCGAAATCATTGAAATGCCAAAGCAGACTTATAGTAAAGCTATTGTCTGAAGGATGGCTTTTATCTGTTGATATGACATGGATCAAATAGCTTGAAATTTTATCAACGCCGTACGAAATTTATAAACAGATCGACTTGGTTTGCAATGGTCAGCTATCTTATTCAGATTTAAATATATTTTTCTTTTAAATGACGCTTTATGTCATTTACAGACATACGATAAAAGTTCTAAAGTAACTTTTAATCGCTGCTGATTTTTGAATCATCCAATCTAGAAACGGCATATTCATCCTGATTGAAATAAAAATAATTTAAAAATAATCTTCAGGCGAGCTGTACCGAATCAGACAATGGAGAGAGCAAAGCGAAAACAGCGCTTTAGCATAGGCAAAATAATAAGAACAAAAAGATCAGAAATCCGGTGAGTTGATTGAATCCAAGATTTCAGGTCTGACTTGTCCGGTTGAGGAAAATTTGATGCAGATTTTTGGGGATGAACAATTGGTTCGGGAAGTCATGGCATTTCTTCGAGAGTGGGATAATGCCATAGCCAGACTCGAAATTCAGGATATTATTGAATTGTGCCGACCGGAGATCCGTCTGGTTGATGTCAGTATGGAGGTTAAAGGTGTAGAAGCCTATCAGGCACTCTGGCAGCAATATCGGGCATTTATACCGGAAGGCATACGCATCGAACGCCAAGACCTTAATATTCATGTCACTTCTGATCTGGCTGTAGTCGATGGTTATGTACGGGTGAGTTATGCGGTGATTGAACCGATTTTCCAGCTGGGCTGGTGTCGGGTCAGCATGTGCCTGAGCAAGCAGCAGGGCAAATGGCAATTGCTGCATCAACATACTTCAGTCCCTGTGCAACTCGAAACCCGGAAAATGCGCCGGATCAAAAGCGTGAGTTAATCTATTTACCTGAAAAGATTTAAGTGAAATATCTTTGCAAATGATTACAGGAATACCTTTGTAACAAAAATATAGAAAGTCCTAAATTATGTTGAAGGAATAATATTTTAGGACTTTTCAGGTGGATAACAACAAGAACAGTCAAGTAAAACCACGACAGGCCAACCTGCAACAACAGACTGAAGTATTGATGCCGGATCAGTCCGAGCGGCAGCGCACCCAACATGCACTCAGAATGATGGCAGGCTTTGTAATTGCTGCTGTAGTCATGACGGCATTGTATTTTGGTCGTGATATTTTTATTCCGCTGGCTCTGGCCATTCTGCTGGCATTTTTACTTTCTCCTCTGGTTTCTCGCTTAAAGCGCTGGGGCTGTCCCCAATGGGCGGCGATTGGCCTGGTCATGTGCCTGACCTTGTCATTTCTGGGCGGCACTGCAACTTATCTGGGAGTACAACTCGGCAAGTTGAGTCAGGAACTGCCGCAATATCAGGACACCATCCAGCAGAAACTAAAAATGCTTGAAAACTATCGTCAGGGACCGAGTATGTGGGATGGCGCGATCCAGACCTTTGACACGGTAGAAAATTCGATAGATACACCCGAACATGAAACAGAAGACCCGAATGTGCAGAATGTCAAAGTGGTCGGTTTGGAACCAACGAGTGAAGAGGCTGCCCTAGACTGGTTGAATAAAATTCTGAATCCACTGGCGATTATCGGGATTGTGTTCCTGTTTATGGTATTAATTTTATTCAATGGCAAAGACTTGCATGACCGTTTTCTGAAACTCTTGGGCGGTAATCTGAATATCGGCACCGATGCGCTGGATGATGCCGGCAAAAGTATCGGAACCTATTTGCGCATGCAGCTGCTGGTCAATGTCACTTATGGCATTCCCATGGCGATTGGGCTGCTGGTGATTGGGGTGCCGGCAGCGATCATGTGGGGGCTGGTCGCGGTGGTTATGCGTTTTGTGCCCTATGTTGGCCCGATCGTTTCAGCTATTTTCCCGATTACGCTGGCCTTCGCCGTTGATCCGGGCTGGGACATGGTGCTCTGGACTGTCGCCTTGATTCTGGTGCTGGAACTGATCAGCAATAACGTGATTGAACCTTGGCTTTATGGGGAAAGTACCGGTCTGTCTACCTTAGCGATTATTTTGGCTGCCACGTTCTGGACCACCCTCTGGGGACCGGTGGGGTTGATCTTGTCGACGCCTTTGACTGCCTGCCTGCTGGTTTTGTCCAACTACGTGCCGGCACTGGGTTTTGTCAAAACTTTGCTTGGCAGTACGCCAGTATTGTCACCCTTCGAACGCTTTTATCAGCGACTGGTAGCCGACGAAGTCAATGATGCAATGCAAGTAGCCAATGATTATATCTGTGCGCAATTGCCAAAAAAGCCCAGTGCGGAGGAGGTGGCCCGTCGGGTACAAATGTTCTATGGTGAAGTGGCCATTCCAGCCATTCGGATTTATTCTCAAGGACATGATACCGATGTTACTGCCGAGCACCGGTTGCGTCTTTATCAGGGCTTGCAGTTCTTTAATCATGCATTCCAAAAAGCTTATCCGAGTAAATTAAGTAACGAGCAGCCCGAAGTCTATTGCGTTGGTGCGCGTTGGGAAATTGACACCCAGATTTCTGCCATGTTGGCACACGCGTTGAATCTCAAAAATATTGCTGCCCGAAATGATCCGGATGTGCTGATTCAATCCAGTGAATCAGGAAAGGGCATTGTACTGCCAGTTTCAATCAAGATTTTATGTGTGTCGATTTTTCATCATGCGCCTGCAGCACAGATTCGGTTGCTGAAATATCGATTGGCGCAGCAATATCCTGAGCTGAAAATCATTTTTGCGACTTGGAGCGTGATGCAGCTGGAGCTTCTGGATGAACTGCAACAATGTTTTGAGCTGGAGGCACTGGTCAATAATGTCGATGATCTGATTCTGACTATCGAAACTTATACCTTGAATGAAGGGGAAAGCTGGTTTGAGAATCTGGAGATCAAGAATGAAAAAGAACGGCAGCAGGCTTTAAATGAGTTGGGATTATTAGATCACCGTCATCAGATCCTTTATAAACAATATATTGAAGAAGCCCGTCAAGCCTTTGACGTTGATTACGCACAAATTTCCTGGCTGAATCAGCACGAAATGTATATTCCAGTCAGTCCTTTTACCCAAGAACCTGTAGCAACCCGACAAATGTGCAAGGATTCAGTCTGTACCCATCTGCTCTATCAAAACGAGCCTTTGGTGATAGAAGATTTGCAACGTGACCCGCGCTTTCCACATTTGTCAGAGTTAAGACAGCATCATATCCGTTTCTATGCCGGTGTGCCCTTAAAAGATAAAAATGGAATTGCGCTTGGGAGTCTGTGTCTGCTGGACAAGCAGCCGAGACAGATGCAGGCCGAAGATATGATTCTACTTAAGGCTTTGGCGCAGGATTTAATGGCGACTTTGAGCAATGAGCGCAAGAAAAAAGATAAACAGAAGCAGATTGAGCAGATGCAGCCAGCCACCTCGGCAAGCATTTTAAATAAGGACTAGATGATGAAACAAAAATGGATCTACAGCATCAAAATTATGAGTATCATATTTAGTCTAGCCAGTATTAGCTCATTAAGTCTAGCGGCCATGCAGGACCTACATTTTTCACATAAAGACTGGGAAATTGCCTGTGATAATACCGGCACCTGCCGCGCTGCCGGTTATCAATCGGATCAAGATATTGATCAGCCGGTTTCGGTGCTACTAGAGCGTGCTGCGGGTGCAAACAGTAGTATCAAAGCCCAAGTCCAGATTTTACCCTTAGCTGCTGCCACACCTACACGACAGCTTCAGCTACAAATTGCCAGCACACCTTATGGTGTGATTGGTCTGAATCGGGAGGGAATAGGGCAACTCAGTACTGATCAAACGCGAGCCTTGCTAAAAGCTGTACAGGGAACAGCTCCGGTTGTATTTAAGAATACGCAATCACGCTGGAACCTGTCGACTTCCGGTGCCAGTGCCGTTTTGCTGAAGATGGATGAATTTCAGCGTCGACTTTCTACGCCCTCAGCCTTGATCAGGCCGGGGAAAAAATCCAATCAGGCGGTGCTCAAAGCTGCAGCGATACCGAAAATTCAGATACCAAAATATCAGTCAGGCAAAGTCACTCAAGCAAAACTGAATACGGCAGCCAGTCAGCAGATGATTCGAAAACTGCAAGCCACCACCAAGGAAGATCAATGTGATTTGCTGTTTAGCCAGCGTTTTCTGGATGATGATGTTATGACCATTTATCCCATTAATGCCCAGAATCAACTGATTCAGATTCCATGCTGGCGTGGGGCTTATAATATGGGTAGTGGCTTCTGGCTGATGGATCGAAACAAGCAATTTAAACAGTTGGTGACGACCTCGGGAGAAACATTTAACCAAGGCCAGATATTTTCCGGGCATAAAGTGCGTGGTTTGGGCGATTGTCTGAGTCAGAACGAATGGGCCTGGAATGGCAAGAAATTTGTCAAAAGCTTCAGTGGTCTGACCGTACAATGCAAAGGCTTCGCCGGTGGTGCTTGGAATTTACCGACCTATGTAAGCAAAATCATTTATCAGGCCAAATAGTATTGTTTAAAAAATAGCAGTGATAAAAAAGCCTGAATGACTCAGGCTTTTTTAGTTTTGATTTTAAGAAGTGTGATCTTAAAAACGCTTTGGAATTCTCTGGCCATTTGGAACAGGAATTTCAGCATTTTTTAATACCCCAAATAACCAGGTTTCAGCATGCTGTACCGCAGTTTTCAACTGATCACCCATGGCCAGACGTCCGGCAATGAAACTGGCCAGTGAACAGCCTGAACCATGATATTCACCTGGCAGACGTGGACAGCGAGTTTCGTTGACCAGCTCACCTGCGATATATAGGCTGTTCTGAATGTAATCTGGCGTATCTTCATGGCCACCTTTGACCAAAACTGCCTGTGCACCCATTTCAAATAATTTTTGAGTGGCCAGTTTGAGGTCTTGCTCACCCGTCAGGGCGCGTAGTTCAACCGTGTTCGGCGTTAAGATAGTGGCTAATGGAATCAACTGGGTAAATGCTTTGACCAGCGTTTCTTGATTACCCAGCGAACCGCCACTATTCGCGACCAAAACCGGATCCAGCACATACAGATAATCTGGATGTGCAGCCAGAAACTCGGCCAGTGCTGCGATATTGTCTGTGGTGCCTAACATGCCAGATTTTACGCAACGAATGGGCAGGTCATTGACCACCGCATTGGCCTGTGCCAACAGCAATTCTCTGGAAGTGGCTTCGAAACCAAAAACCTGCTGTGAATTTTGAATAGTGAGGGCTGTGCAGGCAATTGCCGCATGTGCACCACTTTGACCAATGGCTTCAATATCTGCTTGAAGGCCGGCTCCACCTGAAGGGTCTAAACCGGAAAAGCAAAGTACGGTAGGGCGCAAAATGATGTCCTTCATTCACTAAAATTGCATTAGTATAGGCAAATTTGAATGAACTCTCGATATTAATTTATATCGGTACTAATGAGAGGGGATGGGCGGTGATTAAGAATATTTTAATTGATCTGGATGGGACATTAACCGATCCGAAAGTGGGGATTACGACGTCTGCACGCTATGGTCTGGAAAAGATCGGTCATCCGATTAGTGACGAGATCAATATCGACTGGATTATTGGTCCGCCCTTAAAAGCCTCGCTTGCCAAAATTTTAAATGTTGAGGCCGATCATGTTCTGGCTGAACAGGCCTTGATGGGTTATCGGGAGCGCTTTGCAGTCAAGGGTCTCTATGAAAATCATGTTTTTGAGGGTGTAGCAGAAACGCTGGCAGAACTGAAACGCCGTGGTTATCGCTTGTTTGTCGCTACAGCAAAACCGACAGTGTATGCCAAACAGATTCTGGAACATTTTGATCTGGCCCAGTATTTTACCGACATTTATGGTAGTGAGCTGAATGGCGAGCGAACCAATAAAGCTGAGCTGATTCAGTATATTTTAGAGCAGCAAAAATTACAGGCCGATCAATGCCTGATGGTGGGTGACCGTGAGCATGACATTTTTGGTGCCCGTCAAAATGGTATTGATACTATTGCGGTAAATTATGGTTATGGTAGTCAGGAAGAGTTAGCACTGGCACAGCCTAAATATCAAATAGACCGCTTTAATCAGTTGCTAGATTATTTTAAATAAACCCTAATTTTTGCTTATTTTATTTGAGCTGATTTTTAGAGATATTTTGTCTATAAGCTGCTACATCTATACAGATCAACTCTCTTATTAGATTGTTATCTCAATAAAAATCCCGCAGCGTGCGGGATTTTTGCTCTTACAAGAACATTTAAAGCGTCAAAAACCAGGTCGATGCCAACACCACCATAATGATAATCACCAGTAAAATATTGATGATCGTCATTCGATGTTGGGGTGGAACTCTGGCTTTGGTCAGTGCATTTCCTGCATGGTCAAACAGGATGACATTTTGCACGCTACTTTCATAACCGAGTTCGAGTAACGCGCGCTTTTCAACTTCGGTTAAACCGTCTTCAGGCAGATCCATAATTTGCAGCAGTGCTATAGAGCTAAATAGTTTCTTCATCATTGACGATGGTAACAGCCGTTTCAGCGTCACCGCGGCTGCATCAAAGTCGGCAATAATACTCCGCGGGTGGGCATAAGGCACATCGGGTAGCAGAGTATGCGTAATCGTGCCATCTATATTCATCAGCTGCATTTTATCTTTATAGATTTGCACCCATACAGCATCTGGAAATTTCACTAATTGATCTTGCAGCATGGAGAAAGTCTGATTTTGCTGATATTTAGTCATTAAATAATCGATAAACAAATCCCGCATCAAGACGGGATTTGTAAGGTTCGGTTATTTGGCAGGAGCACCATACTCATTGTTTTGTTGCTTGGTTTCAGTTGCCCACCACCAGATCAGTACCAGTATGCCAATCACGGTAAGCGTCAGTAATTGCCACCAACCAGAACGTCCTACATCATGCAAGCGACGCGCGCCAACGGCCAGACTTGGGACTAGAAGTGCCAGATTAAGCAGGCTATTCACCAGCGGTTTAGTGCCTAAAACTGTATCAATTACCTCAGCAACAATGCCTAAAATTACACAAAACAGCATAAAGAACCAAAATTCTTTACGGCGTGCACGGCCGGAAAAGTTTGCATAGTTGGTCAGACATTTTACAAACCAGTCAATGCTGCTGTAATTTTCCTCGGCTTGATCCAGATTTGAATATTTGCCAAGCTGACTGGAAATTTTTTCTCCCAGATAAATAGAACTGCCTGAGGTTAAATAAACCTCAGATGCTTCACCCGCGGTATTGACGATAAAATCGACCCGATCACCGCGTGAAGGTGGACGCTCACTACGCCAGTCTGCGCCATTAAAGCTATAGCGCTGATTATCATCCCCCGAGATAAAACCGGTATTGTGTTGAATAGAAAAATCAAGGATTGAACCTTTCATGCTTGTTCTCGTCTATTAAGCTAGATTATTGTTTTAAAGCGACGCAATTTCTTATCAGAATAACTTTAGCATAATCTAATTTTTAAAAGTTTATGGTGAAATGACAATAATTTTTTCATGTTTTTAAAAGCCTTATCGCAATAGTGATTCAGTATTCAATCAACAAAAAATGTAGCGTTGCATGATTTGAAATGAAGAAAATTAAATAGTAATGGAGCTGATTTATCTCTGAATCTTTTATAAGAAATTAAAGCTAAATCTATCTGATGAATATCAAATTTTTCTTTGGAACTATGGTTTGATGTTGTTAAATTTAATATGATGATAAACAGATACTTATAAATTTTAAATTTACAAAAAGCATATAATAATACTAATAAATATAACATTTTATTCATACTTTTTATCTATTAGTAACGATTTTTTAAAATCAACAGGCGTATAATAAAAAGCTTCATATTGTGATGAAGGTATCACATTCAATGTATCTCTCCCCATTATCGAAGGCCGTTTACCTTTGCTGTGCCTCTTTCATCTTAACCACGACCACTGTGCATGCTGAAGCTGCTTTCAGTTCGGAAAGCCCGTGGATGCTCGGTGACTGGAACGGGCAACGTACAGCACTCCAAAATCAGGGCTATGATTTCAGTTTTGGTTATACCGGTGAAATGGCAACCTTGATCGATGCGCAAAGATCTTCAAACCATAAAACTGAATATGCGGACCAGTTTGTTTTTGGGGCACATCTGGATCTGGCAAAAATTGCAGGCTGGCAAGACACCGAAGCACAAATAACAGTGACCCAGCGTAACGGTCAGTCACTGTCTCAAAGCGCTGCTGCTTTAAGTGGCCATCTGAGTTCAGTGCAAGAAGTCTGGGGCCGTGGTCAAACCTGGCGCCTGACTGATTTATGGATCAAGAAAAAATTCCTGGAACAAAAACTGGATGTGAAAGTCGGACGCTTTGGTGAGGGTGAAGACTTCAATAGTTTTGACTGTGATTTCCAGAATCTGGCCCTATGCGGTTCACAAGTCGGGAACTGGGTTGGCGATCAGTGGTACAACTGGCCGGTAAGCCAATGGGCTGCACGGGTCAAATATAACCTTAACCCTGAATTTTATGCCCAAGTCGGTGCTTATGAATACAACCCTGAGAATCTGGAACGTGGTAAAGGATTTAACCTGAGTACGGATGGTTCCAAAGGGGCAATGCTTCCTGCAGAAGTGGTTTGGGCGCCTAAACTGGGTGAACAGAAACTACCGGGTGAATACCGTGCCGGTTATTACTACAGTACAGCAGAGGCTGAAGTCATTTCCAATCCAGATCAAACCGATCATCACCATGGGGGCTGGATTGTTGCCAAGCAACAATTGACTGCACATCACGGAGATACTTCGCGTGGTTTGACCGGCTTTGTGAATGCGACAGTGCATGACTCCAAAACCAATAATGTCAGTGATATGCAAAATATCGGGCTGGTTTATAAGGGTGCAATGGATTCACGCCCTCAAGATGAAATCGCATTTGGTATTGCACGCATCAACATGAATGACGATGTCAGTGCTGACCGTCATCAAGAAATCGATGCAGAAATTTATTATGGCTTACATGCCACTAATTGGCTCACCATTCGCCCGAATGTGCAATATGTGCGTCACGTCGGTGCATATAAAGACGGTGAAAATGTCTGGGTGGGCGGAATCAAGTTTAATACGTCATTTTAAAACATAGTTTTTAGTTGCAAATACACTATTGAATCTCTAAGTCCTTTGTTGCAGTAATGGGCAATGCCTGCTTAAGACACTAATGTATTTATAACTAAGAATTTAACAATAAGGGTGCTCATGCCTGTCATGTGCATGGACTTTCAAAAAATCTTTTATAGGTGTTCAACATGAATACTTCGTCATCAGGTTCAGTACTGAAAACAATTTTGGCGGTCATTGCTGCTGTTTTCGGTATAGGACTGCTGATTGGAGGGATTTATCTTGCAGTGCTGGGTGGGTCTTGGTACTACATCATTGCAGGTATTCTCTTTATTGCGACCGCAGTTCTCTTGTATAAACGAAAAAGCGCTGCTCTTCTGGTTTATGCCGTATTCGTTTTGGCAACAGTGGTGTGGGGGCTTTGGGAAGTCGGTTCAGATTTCTTTGCACTTGCACCGCGTTTAGATATTTTAGGTCTGTTTGGTCTGGCCCTGCTGATTCCGGCGGTAACACGCGGTTTTGATCAAAGCAAAGGCGCAAAAATTGCCTTGGGTGCTTCATTGGCCATTACCATCGCTGTCATGATTTATGCTGTATTTAATGACCCGCAAGAAATTCGCGGTGAATTAAAATCCCAGCAGCCTGCAACCCACCAGCCAATCCCCGGTGTGGCAGATGAAGACTGGCCTGCTTATGGCCGTACCCAGTCCGGTTTACGGTATTCACCCTTAAAGCAGATTAATACTGAAAATGTCAAAGATTTGCAGGTGGCTTGGGAATATCACACGGGCGAATTCAAGACTGAAAATGACTCGGGTGAAACCACCAATCAGGTTACTCCAATCAAGGTGGGTGACAACATGTACATCTGTACCACTCACCAGAAATTGACTGCGCTTGATCCGGCAACTGGTAAGGCGAAATGGACCTATGATCCAAAACTAAAAGCTGATCATACCTATCAGCATTTAACCTGCCGTGGCGTATCTTATTATGATGTCAACAATACGGCTGGTTTTGAAACCAGTCTCGCTGCGAAAAAAAGCAGTTCTGCTGAATGTCCACAAAAAGTCATTTTACCGGTCAATGATGGGCGTCTGGTTGCTGTGAATGCAACCACCGGTAAAGTCTGCTCTGACTTTGGTAAAAATGGCGAAGTTGATCTGCAAAAAGATATGCCATTCCCATATCCGGGCGGTTATATTCCGACCTCACCGCCTGTAGTCACCGGCACCACCATTATTATTGCGGGTTCAACCACAGATAACTATTCAACTGAAGAACCGTCGGGTGTGATCCGTGGTTATGATGTCAATACCGGTGAACTGCTTTGGGTATTTGACACAGGCGCTGAAGATCCGAATTTGATTCCTGCACCGGGTCAAAAATTTGTACATAACTCTCCAAATGCTTGGGCACCTTTGGCCTATGATGCAGAGCTGGACATCGTCTACGTACCAACGGGTGTCGGTACCCCGGATATTTACGGTGGTCACCGGACTGAGCTAGACGAGCGTTATGCCAACTCGATGCTGGCCTTGAATGCAACGACTGGTAAGCTGGTATGGAACTTCCAGACCACCCATCACGATTTGTGGGATATGGACGTACCTTCACAGCCGACATTGACCGAGATTAAAGACAAAAACGGCAATATGGTTCCAGCCATTTATGTCTTGACCAAAACCGGGAATGCTTTTGTGCTGGATCGCCGTAATGGTAAAGCGATTGTGCCGATTACCGAGAAACCAGTACCTCAATCTGTGAAACGCGGTCCTCAAACCAAAGGCGAGTTCTATTCTAAAACTCAACCGTTCTCTGATTTTAACCTAGCGCCACAAGATAAATTGACCGATAAACAGATGTGGGGTGCGACCATGTTTGACCAGTTGGTCTGCCGTGTTGCGTTCCACAAACTGAATTACGATGGCATTTATACCCCACCTTCTGAAAATGGGACGCTGGTCTTCCCAGGTAACCTGGGTGTGTTTGAATGGGGGGGTATGTCGGTGAATCCAGACCGTCAAATTGCACTGACCAACCCGATTGGCCTGCCATTTGTATCAAAACTGATTCCTCAAGATCCGAACCGTCCTAAGACGGCTAAAGGTGCAGGCACAGAAGCCGGCGTTCAACCGATGTATGGCGTGCCTTATGGCGTTGAAATCAGTGCGTTCCTGTCTCCGTTTGGGCTGCCGTGTAAACAGCCATCATGGGGCTTTGT
The DNA here is from genome assembly GCF_002321025.1 of Acinetobacter lwoffii. Classification (GTDB taxonomy): domain Bacteria; phylum Pseudomonadota; class Gammaproteobacteria; order Pseudomonadales; family Moraxellaceae; genus Acinetobacter; species Acinetobacter lwoffii_Y. The sequence continues at coordinate 28,941 of NZ_DCLL01000054.1, read as the reverse complement.
TGCAGGTGTGGACTTAAATACTCATGAAGTGGCCTGGAAACGCCGTATCGGTACCATTCGTGACAGTATGCCAGGCATTCCATTGCCGCCATTCAAAATGGGTGTGCCGATGCTGGGTGGACCTATTTCAACTGCGGGTAATGTAATGTTTGTGGGTGGAACTCAAGATAACTATATCCGTGCCATTAATGTGAACAACGGTGATGAGTTGTGGAAAGGCCGTCTACCTGCAGGTGGTCAGGCTACGCCAATGACTTATGAAGCCAATGGCAAGCAGTATGTGGTCATTATGGCGGGTGGTCATGGTTCTTTTGGTACCAAGATGGGTGACTCTCTGGTGGCTTATGCCTTGCCAGACAATAAGTAACTGACTCTCTGTTGTTGTATGGGAAAGCCTGATTCGTCAGGCTTTCCCATCAGTCTTTTTATAAATCGTTAGAATATTAAAGAAAATCATGTGGGCTGCACGATATTGAATGAAGTAAACAAAGATTTTGGTAAATTGCTTTGATAGGTGACTTCTATTGACCACGCAGCTTAAAACTAAAATTTCTACTTGTAATCTGATCAAGCAAACTCGATCTACTGATCATTGAAGATCAAACCGGCTTATAGAATTAATCATGTGATGTGCTTCGGCAGCTTATGAGTTTTCTAAGTCATAGAGATAACTGGAACCTACAAAATATGCAGCATCAATTTCGACATCTCCCTGTAAAAACCACATTATCCTGTTTAATCGCCTGTATGAGCCAGACGCTGTATGCTGAAAATACTGCTACAGAAGTGCAAAAACTTGCGCCTATTATTGTGCAGGCGACCCGAACTGACCGGGAGAAGTTGAGCACGCCTGCATCGGTTTATTATCTGGAGCAGGCACAACCAGAGAACAGCCTGAATGTGAACCTTTCGGAAACATTAAAAGGTGTTCCAGGACTGCAGTTAAATAACCGTGAAAACTATGCTCAGGACCTGCAAATTTCGATGCGTGGCTTTGGTGCGCGCTCCAGTTTTGGTGTACGGGGTGTACGTTTATATGTGGATGGAATCCCTGCAACAATGCCGGATGGACAGGGACAAACCTCGAATATTGATTTGAACAGTCTGGACCATATTGAAGTATTGGGTGGTGGATTTTCATCACTGTATGGCAACTCTTCCGGGGGAACGATTTTAACCACCACAAGGGAAGGGCAAGGCGCTGACTCAATTGAACTGGGGCATTCTGCAGGGAGCCAGAACAAAGGGCAGACCAAGCTGGTTTTGCAAGGCGGTTCAGAAAATGCCGATGAACCAGCTTATATCATCAGCTCATCTTATTTTGATACCGACGGCTATCGGGAGCATAGCGGTGCGCATAAAATCCTGAGCAATGCCAAGCTGACCTGGGATCTGGAAGATGGTTCTAAAATCAACTGGATGAATAACTACGTTAAAATTGCTGCAGATGATCCGGGCGGTTTAACCCGAGAGCAGTGGAAGGCCAATCCCAGACAGGTCGCGACCAACGTCCTTCTTTATAATGCACGTAAAGAAATTGAGCAGCTGCAAACAGGTTTAACCTGGAATAAGCCGATCAATGATCAGCATGAGCTATATGGCATGGCCTACTGGGGACAGCGCGCAGTCACGCAATATCAGTCGATTCCAAAGTGTGCATATGAAGAAAATACTGATATTTGTAAACCTAATACAGTTCAACTAGCCCAAAATCATCCCGGTGGTGTCATTGATTTTGACCGTAATTTTTATGGGATAGATTTACGCTGGACAGGTCAGAACATTTGGCCAGATACCCAGCTGATTGCTGGACTTGCGGTTGATGCCATGACCGAAGACCGTAAAGGCTATCAAAACTTTTTAGGTGATCGCTTGGGAGTGAAAGGCGACCTACGCCGAGATGAAGACAATACCCTGTGGAATTTAGATCCGTATTTGCAAGCTTCTTATCACTTTGCTCCCGATTGGACCTTGGATGCCGGCCTGCGCTATAGCAATGTACATTTCAAGTCTAAAGACAAGTTCCTGGCGAATGGCAATAATTCAGGTAAAACCGATTATCAGAAATTATTGCCATCCATGGCCTTAAGCTGGCAGATTTTACCTGAGCTGATGACTTATGCCAGTTATGCACAAGGCTTTGAAACGCCGACCTTTACCGAAATGTCTTATCCTGCAAATACTGCAGAAAACCGCAGCTTCAGTTTAAAAGCAGCAGAAAGTGAAACCTATGAGATGGGATTAAAGTCTGTAAATACATTAGGTGATTTTACTGTTGCAGTTTTTCAGACCAGGACGAAGAATGACATTGTTTCTGCAGGGAGTGACAATGGTCGCTCTACTTTCCGTAATGCCGATAAAACTTTAAGAGAAGGTATTGAACTCTCCTGGAACAAAAACCTTTGGCGTGATCTCACTGCTCAAGCCAGCTATAGCTATATAGATGCTACTTTTGATGCTGACATTCCCGCAATCGGTACGGTAGCCGCTATTGCAGCCGGAAACTATATTCCGGGGATTGCCAAAAATCAGGCATTTTTAAGTCTGGGCTGGAAGCCTGAAAGTGGCTTACACGCAGGACTCGATGTGCGTTACTCGGACAAGATTTATGTGAATGACTTAAATTCTGATACTGCACCAAGCTACACAGTCGCTGGTGCCAATATAGGTTATCACTGGAAAATGCAGGATTGGGCAGTGAATACTTTTGCGCGTGTCGATAACCTGTTTGATAAAGATTATTCCGGTTCGGTGATTGTCAATGAAAGCAATAGCCGTTTCTTTGAGCCGGCAGAAGGGCGGAACTGGAGCGCTGGTCTGAGTGTGACAAAAGAATTTTAATTCAGATGATTTAGGGCTGTTAAATTTTCAAAAAACAAAATCCCGCTTCCTGAGTGGGATTTTTTAATATTTAAGTTTTGAAAAGTTGATCAGAGGATTTGAGATAAAACTAGATCTTTTGCTGATTCACCCGTTTCGATAATTCCTCGGCACTTTCCACCCGTTCAGAATATCGATTGTTGAGATCAGCAGACTGAACTTGGTGTGAGATTGTGTCGACCATCAGAAGTTGTTTTAGATATTCTTTCTGCTCCGCAGCGCGCAGCTTTTAGCATGGAAAATGAGGAAATGATTATTGATGAAGCAGGGAATCGGTTGAAATAAATTTCAGAATTTAAGCAGATCAATCAGATCATAAAAAAGCCACCGCAGGGGTGGCTTTTTATTTAAAGTTAAAATGACAGATGTCGTGTCATTTTAAGCTAAACCTTACCAGCTTAACGCACCGCCAGTTTGGTAATCTGTTACGCGCGTCTCGAAGAAATTCTTCTCTTTACGCAAGTCCATCATCTCTGACATCCACTGGAACGGGTTATTCACACCAGCAAACTGTTCAGGCAAACCCAACTGCGCCAGACGACGGTTCGCAATAAACTTCAGGTATTCTTCCATCATGCCAGCGTTCATGCCAAGTACACCGCGTGGCATGGTGTCACGTGCGTATTCGATTTCCAGCATCGTACCTTCAAGAATCATCTGGATGATTTCTTCCTGGAATTCAGTTGTCCATAAACCCGGGTTTTCGATCTTGATCTGGTTGATCATATCGATACCGAAGTTCAGGTGCATAGACTCATCACGCAGGATGTACTGGAACTGCTCGGCAACACCATTCATCTTGTTACGACGGCCCATCGACAGGATCTGGCTGAAACCGCAGTAGAAGAAGATACCTTCAAGTACACAGTAGAACGCGATCAGGTTGCGAAGCAGGATCTGGTCGTTTTCAGGTGTGCCGGTTTTGAAAGTAGGATCACTTAAAGACTGAGTATATTTCAGGCCCCACGCAGCTTTACGTGCAACTGACGGTACTTCACGGTACATGTTGAAGACTTCGCCTTCATCCATACCTAGCGACTCGATACAGTACTGGTAAGCGTGTGTGTGAATCGCTTCTTCAAACGCTTGACGCAAGATGTACTGACGGCATTCAGGGTTGGTAATATGACGGTAAATCGCCAGTACCAGATTGTTTGCAACCAGTGAATCGGCAGTCGAGAAGAAACCAAGTGAACGCATCACAATGGTACGTTCATCTTCAGTCAAGCCATTTTCAGACTTCCACAACGCAATGTCGTGGTTCATGTTCACTTCTTGTGGCATCCAGTGGTTTGCACATCCGTCCAGATACTTCTGCCAAGCCCATTCGTATTTGAATGGAACAAGCTGGTTCAAGTCTGCACGACAGTTGATCATCGCCTTGTCATCAACCTGAACGCGTTGCGCACCCATTTCAAGCTCTTCCAGACCCGGTGCAACATCAAGCTGCTCTAGGGAAGCAGATGCTCTTGCCAGTGAATCGGTTGGATTTGATCCTCGGTTTTGAGTGGCTCTAAGGGGTTGTGCAGCTGCCACATCCGGCGATGCGTTGCCTGCATCAGATACCATCTGTGAATTAGTCGCTTTTTGCGGCTCGACGGGCGCAGGCTGCTGTTCAGGTGCAGCCGGTTTTTGCGAATCATCTTCGAAATCGTCCCAACTTAGGATAGACATATCAATTCTCTCTACGTTGCTTTATATCTTTTATGAGACATTCAGCTTGGCTGAGATGTCTTACTATACGCTTAATTTGTGTAAGCAAAATTAAGTTTTGTTGATGAATGCTCTAGTTTTATACAGGAGCAATAATCCCCACTACTTATTTTGCTTACGCTGCTGGCGAACTTTGAACCAGAAGTAAGCAATGGGTAAATAAAAGGTAATACCAAAGGAAATCAGCAATGCCGCAAGTCCTAACATGTAGTTATGAGTCATATGTGGCATTGAGGTTTCCTTTTACTTTTAGTTTGTGAATCCTAGCCGAAACTAGGATTCACGTTTAAATCATTTTTTAGATGATTTACTAGGCTTGATTGTTTCAGTAACTGTAGTTTTAGGATGCTTTTTTGCATAGCCTTCAGTTACGAAACGACCAGTTCCTGCATCACGAGAAACTTTTTTCGTAGCCATAGAGATAATCTCCATTACAAATTCAAGATGACTCTTACTGGCTCGTTTCTCGAATTGATGATACAATCCGTTCACGCATTTTGTGATGCCAGCCTCGTTGTGACCATCTTGGTATCACTTCGAGATTGAAAGCCTTCTAGTTAGTTTTGACGGACGCTAGAGGGCTTTTTTATTGCCTGAATTTCGTAATCCCCCTAAGTCCCCCTTTGAAAAGGGGGATTTTCTCCCTCCTTTATTAAAGGAGGGTCGGGGAGGATTTAAAACCTGTCAGATTATTGACAAGCCTCACAATCAGGGTTGTCAATTGAACATGCCATTGGCACTGGAGCCGCTTGTGCAAAACCTTCTTCCTCTGCAGGAGCTTCAGGTTTTTGCGCTTCAACCACCGGAGCTGCTGCTACAACAGGCGCCGCAACAGTTGCAGGTTTAACTGCATTCAATGCGCCAGTGTTGATTGTTGATTTCTCGGCAGAAGTCGCACCCAATGCACGCAGGTAATAAGTCGTCTTAAGACCACGTAACCAGGCCATCTTGTAAGTGATGTCCAGTTTCTTACCGTTTGCACCAGCGATGTAAAGGTTAAGAGACTGCGCCTGATCAATCCATTTTTGACGACGTGATGCAGCATCCACGATCCAGCGCGTTTCAACTTCAAACGCAGTCGCGAAGATGGCTTTAAGCTCTTCAGGTATACGAGAAATCTTCTGAACAGAACCTTCGAAATGTTTCAGGTCGTTGACCATTACTGCATCCCAAAGACCACGTTCTTTCAACGCACGTACCAGGTACGGGTTAATCACGGTGAATTCGCCAGACAGGTTTGATTTCACATACAAGTTCTGGAATGTCGGCTCAATAGATTGAGAAACACCACAGATATTTGAAATCGTAGCAGTCGGAGCAATCGCCATCACGTTCGAGTTACGCATACCATCTTTTTGAACTTTGGTACGTAAAGTGTCCCAGTCCAGACGTTGAGTGCGGTCGACTTCGAACATGCGTTCAGGACGAGTTTTCGCAACCAGATCAAGCGAGTCGATTGGCAGGATACCTTGATCCCACAATGAACCCTTGAATGTTTCGTATGTACCACGTTCAACAGCCAAATCGCTAGATGTTGAAATTGCGTAGTACGAAATCACTTCCATCGATTCATCAGCAAACTCAACCGCAGCATCAGAACCATAAGCCAGGTTCATTTCGTATAGTGCATCCTGGAAGCCCATGATACCCATACCAACCGGACGGTGTTTCAGGTTCGAGTTACGTGCTTGTGGAACAGCGTAGTAGTTGATGTCAATCACGTTATCGAGCATACGAACCGCAGTTTTAACTGTACGTGCCAGTTTTTCACGATCAAGTACACCGCCTTTGACGTGTTGTACCAGGTTAATTGAACCTAAGTTACATACCGCAATTTCTTCTTTGCTTGTGTTGAGTGTAATTTCTGTACACAGGTTAGAAGAGTGCACCACACCTACGTGTTGCTGTGGTGAGCGTAAGTTACATACGTCTTTGAATGTGATCCACGGGTGACCAGTTTCAAACAGCATGGACAGCATTTTGCGCCACAAATCTTTTGCACGGATTTTCTTGTGCAGCATATTTGTTTCTTTGGCAATCGCTTCGTAATGTGCATAACGCTCAGCGAATTCTGCACCCGTCAAATCATGTAGATCAGGCGTTTCAGAAGGGGTGAACAGTGTCCATTCTGCATCTTCGAATACACGTTGCATGAACAGGTCAGGAACCCAGTTCGCAGTGTTCATGTCGTGGGTACGACGACGGTCATCACCGGTGTTCTTACGCAGTTCCAAGAATTCTTCGATGTCCAGGTGCCAGGTTTCTAAGTATGCACAAACTGCACCTTTACGCTTACCACCTTGGTTAACCGCAACAGCAGTATCATTCGCCACTTTCAGGAACGGAACTACACCTTGAGATTTACCGTTAGTGCCTTTGATGTATGAGTTCAAGGCACGGACTGGCGTCCAGTCATTACCCAAACCGCCTGCCCATTTAGACAGCATTGCGTTATCACGCATCGCGCCATAAATGTCATACAGGTCATCATCAATGGTTGTTAAATAGCAGCTCGACAATTGTGGACGAAGCGTACCTGAGTTAAACAGGGTAGGCGTCGATGCCATGTAGTCGAAGCTAGACAATAAGTTATAGAACTCAATCGCGCGGTCTTCACGGTTTTCTTCATTGAGCGACAAGCCCATAGAAACACGCATAAAGAACAATTGCGGAAGTTCGAAACGTACGCCATCTGAATGGATGAAGTAACGGTCAAATAAAGTTTGCAGACCCAAGTAAGTAAACTGGTTAGAGCGTTCCGGTTGAATCGCAGCTGCCAGTTTAGCCAGGTCAAAGTTCAGCAATTCTGGAGAAAGCAGCTCAAGCTCAATCCCTTTTTTCAGGTAAGTTTCCAGCGCATCGCCTTCAACTGTATCTACAGGTAGACCCAGGAATTTCAAACCAGTCGCAACCAGGTCATCACGCAATAAACGTGCAGTCACATACGTATAGTTAGGCTCTTGCTCGATACGAGTACGGGTCGCCATCATCATCGTGGTCGAGATGTCTGACTCTTTTACGCCGTTGTACAAGTTTTTCACAGTCTCATCGACAATCGCTTGTACATCAATGCCTTCAAGGCCTTCAGCTGCTTTAGTAACATGCGCAGTTAAAGCACTTAAATCCAGTGGCTTGAGTTTGCCTTCAGCATCGGTAATTTGCAGGGTCGGGTGATGATGTGCACCTAATTGTTTACGTGCTTCAGAACGTTGTTCACGATAAATGACATAAGAGCGTGCAACTTTCTGTTCGCCCGTACGCATTAGCGCAAGTTCAACTTGGTCTTGAATTTCTTCAATATGAATCGTTCCGCCAGAAGGTAAACGACGTTTAAAGGTATTTAATACCATTTCCGTCAGTTGCTCGATACGATCATGGATCCGGCTCGAGTCAGCGCTTTGTTGGCCTTCAACCGCCAAAAACGCTTTACCAATTGCGACAGAAATTTTTTCTGCATCAAAAGCGGCAACATCACCGGTGCGTTTAATCACCTGAAGTTGACCAGGAGTTGAAGTGATTACGCTCATGTTAGCATAGCTCCATTGTCATCTATTTTTATGTTTATGGACCGTTTGAACTGGGCAAAATTCGTGCCACAGTGTTTGAGGAATAAACACAAGACCTAGTGGTTTTAAAATTAATTGAACACAAGATACGGGAAAATTTAGGGTAGATCAATATTGACATTTAGCTAAATATTTTTCTTAAGTTGTGCTTTAGTCCTTGTAAAAATATCGCTATTTTTATTGATTTTTGTATAAGCCTTATCAGGCAAGGCATAGCATAACAAAGTCCAAAGAAAGTGCTTATAGATAACACTGTGGATAACTAAAAAGTGCTGAATCAAGCAGTCATATTTTGTCCATGTAAGAGTTGTGTAAATCGCAAATCAGATCTAAGCCACTGTTTCAAGCATAATTGTCCAAAAAATGCACGATAAAATATTACAAAATGCTATCTTGATGTATCAGTTTGGTGAACGCTATCTTGTTTACAATGTAAACGTGTGTATATTGCAAGCATATTAAAAACGTATCTATTGGATTTCAAAAGGATACGCCTATAGCGTAGATCCACCAAATAAGGGGCAATACATGAGCCAAGAAGAAAAGTTACCCAAGATTTTAATTGTTGAAGATGATGAGCGTCTTGCTCGTTTAACGCAAGAATACCTGATCCGTAACGGACTTGAGGTAGGGGTAGAGCCGGATGGTAATCGTGCCATTCGTCGGATTATTGCTGAACAGCCAGATATGGTAGTGCTGGATGTGATGTTGCCAGGTGCTGATGGCTTGACCATTTGCCGTGAAGTGCGTCCACATTATCATCAACCGATTTTGATGTTGACTGCGCGTACTGAAGATATGGATCAGGTTTTGGGTCTGGAAATGGGTGCAGATGACTATGTCGCTAAACCTGTTCAGCCGCGTGTATTGCTAGCACGTATTCGTGCATTATTGCGTCGTACTGACAAGGTGCCTGAAGATGAAGTGGCACAGCGCATCGAATTTGATGATCTGGTCATCGACAATGGCGGTCGTTCAGTGACCTTAAATGGCGATCTGGTTGATTTTACCAGTGCAGAATATGACCTGTTATGGTTGCTTGCATCGAATGCTGGCCGTATTCTCTCTCGCGAAGATATTTTCGAGCGTTTACGTGGTATCGAATATGATGGTCAAGACCGTTCAATCGATGTGCGTATTTCTCGTATCCGTCCAAAAATCGGTGATGACCCAGAAAATCCGAAGCGTATTAAAACAGTACGTAGTAAAGGTTATCTTTTTGTTAAAGAGACCAATGGTCTTTAAGCAAATGTGGTTTGTTGCTTGAATAAGCAGGATAAATTATAGGTGTTTAAGCACAGTATATTTTTGCGTATATACGCAGGACTCGTCATTCTTGTAGTCTTGGTGGCGGTGTTCGGCTATCTGTTGGTACAGATTATCAACTATCAGCGTGCGCAAGAATATCGCGAATCCCTGACTGATGGTATGGCATATATCATCAGTGAAGGGGTTGCACGCCAGCCAAATCTCCAGCAAAAAATGGATTGGGTTTCTGATGCCTCCGATTTGCTGGAATTGCCCATTCACTATGTAGAAGCCAGCAAGGTCGACATTACCCGTGCTGAAGGGCGCCGTATTGCCGAACGTAAAGCGGTGGTGCGCTGGGATGCCGAGTCCGGTATTGCCTATATTGTGGTAGGGCTGCGCGATGACCCAGGTCATTACCTTTATATTAAGGCTGACAGTATTACTGAACGTCAGATGAAGGCCTTACCAGTCTTTATTTTGGACTACCTGGTCTACTATCCAGGTCAGGAAAAAGAATATCTGGCTCGTATTCAGGATTATTTTTCTTATCCGGTTTCTATCGAAAATGTCCAGAATCTACCTTTAGACTCCGAGCAAATCGGACGTCTGCGTCTGGATCACAGCATCATTTTATACCGCGATAATGCCTCTATTCGTGGTACCACAATTTCAATTATTTCACCGATTCCTGGTTCGACCTCGCAAGTATTGGTCATGGGGCCGGTACCCTTGTTTAACTGGATGCCATTCCAGTTGGCGACCGGTATTACCTTATTAAGCCTGTTTGTGTTGAGTCTGGGTGTTTATGGTCTGCTGGTTCCGATGCAGCGCAAGTTACGTGAAGTCAGCTATGCCTTAAACAAAATGAAATCGGGTAACATGTCATTGCGTCTTCCTGTGGAAGGCAGTGACGAGATGTCTACACTGGCATCTAGCTATAACAATATGTCAGACCATATCCAGCGTTTAATCGAAGCACAGCGTGAGCTGATGCGTGCAGTGTCGCATGAGTTGCGTACACCGGTGGCACGGATCCGTTTTGGTGTGGAAATGATGGCAGATGAAGACGACTACGATTATCGTCTGCAACAGGTGGAGCAGATTGATAAGGACATCGAAGCACTGAATACCTTGATTGATGAGATTATGACCTATGCCAAACTGGAACAGGGCATGCCGTCGATTGAGTTTGAACAGATTGATCTGTATGACGTACTGAATCAGGTGGCACAAGAAACAGAAGCACTGAAAACCCAGAAAATCATTGATTTATATCCAATGCCTGTTGCGATTACGGTAGAGGCAGAGCGTCGCTACCTGCATCGTGTAATTCAGAATCTGGTGGGGAATGCCATCCGTTATTGTGATAATAAAATCTTGATTAGCGGTGGTCTGGACCAAGATGGTCAGGCCTATGTTTGTGTAGAAGATGACGGGCCGGGGATTCCGCAAATAGATCGCGCCCGCATTTTTGAAGCCTTTGCCCGACTGGATGATAGTCGTACCCGTGCTTCGGGTGGTTATGGTTTAGGTTTGTCGATTGTCAGCCGGATTGCATACTGGTTTGGTGGTACGATTCAAGTTGATCAAAGTCCGACCCTGGGTGGTGCGCGTTTTACCATGACTTGGCCGGCACAACGTTATGTCAAGAAGAGTAAGCGCAAGATGCTAGAAAAAAAGCCTGAGGAAGCGAGCGATCATTTAGCTTGATATTGTGTGAATGATTTTAGTCATAAAAAAACGATGCATCGGCATCGTTTTTTTATTGGGAGCGATTTTTATTCCTGAATGGTCGCATCAGGTTCAATGAGTGATTTACCCTCTTTTAAGCTTTGTAGCGCTTCAGGGTTAAAGTCGATCAATAGTTTGGTGTTTTTCGCATCGACATTATAGCGCTGAATCAGTTTCTGGTCGCCTGATAACGTTTCGACTTTATATTCGTCAGCGATATTCATAATGCCATCCAGATTGATGCTGGAAGAGGCGTGATCTTCTTGAAAAAGTGCATGGATGTCACGTAAGTCAAAAGCTGCCTGGCTTATGTTGGGATTTTTTTGGATGTAATTTTCTATATGTCGAACCAGTAATTGAGCAAATAAAAAATAATTAGGTCGATGAGAAAAGCGTAGAGACATGCAAGGACTCCTTATTGTTACTTTATTAATGTCATGATGTGGTTTAGAAATAGAAATAACATATTCTGAATCAGTCCGTTGAGCATGTTGCAAAAAGACACAATTGCCAATCTAAGCTTACCAAGTGGCTGCAGGGGGTAAATCAGCAGTTAAATGTAAAAAATCACATTAAATCTCAAGTTAAATCAAATAGTTTGAAGGGAATAATAGGTGTTAAAATAAGTTTTTATCTGATTTAACTTGGATTCAATAGTGAAAAGGACTATATGTAAATGGGTGGGCGAGAAAAGCAGCTCATCGATCAGTCTATTTTCTGGCAGCGCTATTTATGGAAAAATTAATAGATAATTAAAATTTAATTTAGGAAAACGATTAAAACGAATTCTGAATGATTAAAGTCAAATTAAATGCTGAAATGTCTAAAAAATCATCCCAAAGACTAAGGCTTATAAACTAGCAAGTGAAATCCAAAATCAGGTACAATTGGCGGGATTAATTTTGTGTTTGGTGTATTTGAAGGCCAATACATACATTCTTTGTTAACAAATAGGCCTGCCAGGAGTTATCCCCGCATGAGTGCTATTACTCCATACGAATGGGCAATTATTGCCTTCGTGATCGGCGTTACATTTTTATGCGTCTTTATGCTGACTGTCCCATTACTCCTCGGGGGTAAATCATGGGGCCGTGCCAAGCAGGAGCAGTTTGAGTCAGGTGTAGTTAGCGCAGGTGGAGCTCGTATCCGCTTGTCTGCAAAGTTCTATTTAGTTGCAATTTTCTTCGTGGTGTTTGATTTAGAAGCACTTTATCTATATGCATGGGCGGTTTCTGTTCGTGAAGTAGGTTGGATTGGTTTTGCAACTGCAGCTATCTTTATTTTGGTTTTAATTGTTGGTTTGATTTACGAATTATCGACAGGTGCACTCAATTGGGCACCTTCAGACAGACGTAAAGCCGCAGGTGTTAAAGCTAAAATTGGTTCGCCAAATATGGATCTAGCAGAAATTACGCGCTTCAACTCAATTGAAGAATTGGTAATCGACCCTACAGGTCAAATCCCAGCTCAATCCTCTGGTCGTGTGAAAAGCTCACCGGCTAAATCATCTGATAAGGAGTAAGACGGGATGAAATACACATTAACCCGTGCGAATCCGGATGCTGACCAATATCCACTTCAGGAACGTATTGTTGTAGAAGATCCGTTGCTAGAAGAAGAAGTGAATAAAAATGTATTCATGACTCGCTTAGAGGATGTGGTACATACAGCAGTCAACTGGGGTCGTAAAAACTCAGTTTGGCCATTTAACTTTGGTACATCTTGCTGCTACGTAGAATATGCAACCACCTTGACCGGCGTGCATGACTTGTCACGTTTTGGTGCCGAGGTTATCCGTGCTTCACCGCGTCAGGCAGACTTAATGATTGTAGCGGGTACTTGCTTCGTGAAAATGGCACCAGTAATTCAACGTCTATATGAACAGATGCTGGAACCGAAATGGGTCATTTCAATGGGTGCATGTGCCAACTCAGGTGGTATGTACGATATTTATTCAGTCGTACAAGGTGTGGATAAAATCATCCCGGTCGATGTGTATATTCCAGGTTGCCCACCACGTCCTGAAGCTTTGATTCAGGCATTGATGCTGTTGCAAGACCAGATTCAACTAGAGCGTCGTCCGCTTTCTGCGGTGATCGGTGATGATCTTAAGCCAGTGTATAAGCCAAAGATGATGCCGGAACGTGACCGTAAGAAAGACCAGCGTGTTGCTGTGAAGAACTTACGCTCTATGGATGAAATTAAATAATTTAAACGACAGGTTGTTTTGTTGTGCACCCGCTATGGGTGTAATTGTCGTTTAGATTGACTGAATTTGTATTAAATAGGAAGCCAAGCCAATGGCTGAAATTGACATTGCTATGCCAGAATCAACGCCTGTTGATTCACGCCCAGCATTTGCCATCATTGAAGAACTCAAAACCAAATTTGGTGAGAACTTCTTTGTGCAAACGACTTTCGAGGATTTCCCGACAGTCTGGGTTGAGCGCGCACGTGTACAAGAAGTTTTAATGTTCTTGCGTACAGTGTCACGTCCTTACGTGATGTTGTTCGACCTGTCAGCGGTAGATGAGCGTCTGCGTACGCACCGCGACGGTTTACCTGCGTCTGACTTCACCGTGTTCTATCACCTGTTGTCGCTCGAGCGTAATACTGACATTCGTATTAAAGTTGCCTTAGCTGAAAGCGATTTGAATCTTCCGACGGCAACCAATATTTGGCCAAATGCCAACTGGTACGAACGTGAAGCTTACGATATGTTCGGGATCAATTTCGAAGGGCATCCAATGCTCCGTCGTATCTTGTTGCCAACCTATTGGGAAGGTCATCCGCTACGTAAAGAATATTCTGCGCGTGCGACTGAATATACGCCGTATTTGCAAGATAAAGCCAAACAGGACTACGAACAGGAACATCTTCGTTTCGTCCCTGAAGATTGGGGTATGAAGCGCGGCAATGCCGATGAAGACTTCATGTTCCTGAACTTGGGTCCGAACCATCCATCTGCGCACGGTGCGTTCCGTGTGATCTTGCAGCTGGACGGTGAAGAAGTGAAAGACTGTGTGCCTGACATCGGTTATCACCACCGTGGTGTGGAAAAGATGGCTGAACGTCAAACCTGGCATTCATTCATTCCGTATACAGACCGTGTCGACTACCTCGGTGGTTGTGCGCAAAACATGCCTTACGTGCTTGGCGTAGAGCAAATGGCGGGTATTACGGTACCTGACCGTGCGCAATGTATTCGCGTGATGATGTCTGAACTGTTTCGTATCAATAACCACTTGCTGTTCATTGGTACTGCGATTCAGGATGCCGGCGGTATGACGCCAGTCTTCTACATGTTTGCTGACCGTCAGAAAATCTATGACGCGATTGAAGCGATCACCGGTTACCGTATGCACCCGGCATGGTTCCGTATTGGCGGTACAGCACATGACCTTCCAAACAACTGGCAGCACCTGATCCGTGAAATCCTGGACTGGATGCCGAAACGTTTGAAGGAATACCATACTGCAGCGCTGAAAAACTCGGTGTTTGTGGGTCGTACCCGTAATGTTGCGCAATACGATGCAAAATCTGCATTGGCTTGGGGTGTAACAGGTACAGGTCTACGCGCTACAGGTATCGACTTTGACGTACGTAAATATCGTCCATATAGCGGCTATGAAAATTATGACTTCGAAGTGCCGGTTGAGTACGAAGGCGATGCCTATGCACGTGTTATCGTTCACTACCGTGAAATCGAAGAATCACTGAAAATTATCAAACAATGTTTAGATAATATGCCGTCTGGTGCGTACAAAGCAGATCATCCACTGGCTGTTCCACCACCAAAAGACAAGACATTACAAGATATTGAAACCTTGATTACGCACTTCCTGAGTGTATCTTGGGGTCCTGTAATGCCTGCGGGTGAAGCATCTGTGATGGCGGAAGTGGTGAAAGGCGCGTCGAACTACTACTTGACTTCAGACAAGTCAACCATGAGTTACCGTACCCGTATCCGTACACCAACCTTCACGCATTTACAGCAAATGCCTTCTGTGATTAACGGCAGCTTAATGTCTGACTTAATCATTTATTTAGCGACCATTGACGTCGTAATGGCTGACGTGGATCGCTAAGGGGTAAACGCATTATGATGATTTTGACTGATAAAAAGCCACGTGTGAATGTTGAAGGGATTTTGACTGCGGACGAAATTCACGATATCGAACATCACATGGGGCACTACCCATACCCACGTGCAGCGTGTCTAGATGCGCTGAAGTGTGTACAACGCCGTAATGGCTGGGTAGATGATGCGCAAATGAATGCCATCGCACAAATGCTGAGCATGAGCGTTGCAGACCTGGAAGGTGTGGCAACGTTCTATAACCGTATTTACCGTCAGCCGGTCGGTCGTCACGTAATTTTATTATGTGATTCGATTGCGTGTTTCTTGATGGGTGCGGAAACTTTGGCAGAAGCATTCCAGCGCGAATTAGGAATCCAGTTTGGTCAAACGACTGCAGATGGTCGTTTCACTTTGCTGCCAATTTGCTGTCTGGGCAACTGTGACAAAGGTCCAACCTTAATGATTGATGAAGACACGCACGGTCTGGTTGAAGTGACTTCGGTGAAACAGCTGTTGGAGAAGTATGTATGAATACTGAACCAAAACCAATTTATGGCGACGGTAACCCGGAAACGCATCCATTAACATGGCGTTTAAGCAAGCGGGCCAACGTACGTAATGCAGATGATTACGAAGCGCTGGAAGGTTATGCAGGCTTTAAAAAAGTCCTGTCTATGTCGCCTAAAGATGTATTGGAAGTGGTTAAGGCAGCGACTGTAAAAGGTCGTGGTGGTGCAGGCTTCCCGGCAGGTATCAAATGGTCTTTGATGGCGCCAAACGACAACTCAGGTCCACGTTACCTGATTTGTAATGCCGATGAGATGGAACCAGGTACCTTTAAAGACCGTTTGTTGATGGAAGATCTTCCGCATCAATTGATCGAAGGCATGCTGATTGCAGGCTATACGCTTGAAGCAACACACGGTTATATCTTTATCCGTGGCGAGTACATTGAAGCTGCTCAGTACTTAAATGAAGCACTTGAGCAAGTTCGTGCCAAAGGTTACTTAGGGGATAACATCCTTGGTACAGGCTGGAACTTCGAGTTACACGTGCATACCGGTGCGGGTCGTTATATCTGCGGTGAAGAAACTGCATTGATTAACTCGCTAGAAGGTCGCCGTGCCAACCCGCGTACTAAACCGCCATTCCCGCAAGTTGCAGGTGCTTGGGGTCGTCCTACGATTGTCAACAACGTAGAGACCTACAACAACTTACCAGCCATCATGCTGCGTGGTCCTGAATGGTATATCAACTTGTCTGCGGGTAAGTCGAAAGATCCAGGCACCAAGATTTATGGTGCATCAGGTAAGGTAAAATTCCCAGGTCTATGGGAGCTTCCATTTGGTACGACAGCACGTGAAGTGATTGAAGACCATGCGGGTGGTATGCGTGACGGCTTAAAACTGAAAGCATGGTTACCGGGTGGTGCATCGACTGACTTCCTGGCTGCTGAGCATATTGATCTTCCTATGGATGCGGAAAGCATCATGAAGGCAGGTTCGCGTTTAGGGACTTGCTTACTGATGGTGGTAGATGAAACCCAATGTATGGTTTCAGCGACACGTAACCTCGAAGAATTCTTTGCACGCGAATCATGTGGTTTCTGTACGCCTTGCCGTGATGGCTTACCTTGGGCTGTGAAAGCGCTGA
Organism: Acinetobacter lwoffii; assembly: GCF_002321025.1. Classification (GTDB taxonomy): domain Bacteria; phylum Pseudomonadota; class Gammaproteobacteria; order Pseudomonadales; family Moraxellaceae; genus Acinetobacter; species Acinetobacter lwoffii_Y. Next base: position 12,066 of record NZ_DCLL01000054.1, on the reverse strand, counting down.
AAGCACTGGAAGATGGCACAGGTAAGAAAGAAGATATCGATCACTTACAAGAACTGACTCGTAAGCTTTGGATTGGTAAAACTTTCTGTGCCCACGCACCGGGTGCAATGGAGCCGCTTATGGGCGCACTCAAATATTTCCGTGGCGAATTTGAAGCGAAGGTTGTGAATGCCGCCGCTCAAACCAGCAACGTAGAACAAGCTTAAGGAATTCGACTATGGCTACAATTCATGTCGATGGCAAATCGTATGAAGTCAACGGCTCGGAAAACTTGCTACAAGCATGTTTGAGTCTTGGCATTGATATCCCATACTTTTGTTGGCATCCATCCTTAGGTTCTGTCGGTTCTTGCCGTCAATGTGCCGTGACCCAGTACGCGAATCCAGAAGATACGCGTGGCCGTTTGGTCATGTCATGTATGACGCCAGCATCTGACAATACCTACATCTCGATTGAAGACAAAGAAGCCAAAGATTTCCGTGCTTCGATTGTTGAATTCTTGATGACCAACCATCCGCACGACTGTCCAGTCTGTGAAGAAGGGGGTCACTGTCATTTACAAGATATGACTGTAATGACGCAGCATGACCGTCGTCGCTACCGTTTCACGAAGCGTACCCATTACAACCAGGAGCTTGGCTCATTCATTTCTCACGAAATGAACCGTTGTATCGCGTGTTACCGTTGTGTGCGTTATTACAAAGACTACGCAGGTGGTACGGACTTCGGCGTGTATGCCAATGCATCACGTGTGTACTTCGGTCGTCCTGAATCAGGTACTTTAGAGTCTGAATTCTCGGGCAACCTGACTGAAGTATGTCCAACAGGTGTATTCACCGACAAAACTCATTCGGCTCGCTACAACCGTAAATGGGACATGCAGTATGCGCCAAGCGTATGCCAAGGCTGTTCTTCAGGTTGTAACATCTCTCCGGGTGAGCGTTATGGCGAACTTCGCCGCGTAGAAAACCGTTATAACGGTGAAGTCAACCAGTACTTCCTATGCGACAAAGGCCGTTTCGGTACAGGTTATGTGAACCGTGAGGACCGTCCGCGTCAACCACAATTCCGTCAAGGTGCAACTGTTGAAACTGTTTCAGTGGATGCAGCACTAGACACGGTCATTGCAAATATCCAGGGCAAAAAAGTATTGGGTATTGGTTCACCGCGTGCATCACTTGAATCAAACTTCGCACTTCGTGAGTTGGTGGGTCAAGAGAACTTTTCAACAGGTCTATCTCAAAAAGAGCAGAATCTGGTTGAGTTGGCAGCTTCTATCATGCAAACCGAGGGTGTTTACAACCCGAACATGCGTGAAATTGAAAGCTACGATGCTGTGTTAATTTTGGGTGAAGACCTCACACAAACTGCGCCACGTATGGCTTTATCTGTTCGCCAGGCTGCGAAAAATAAAGGCAAAGAGATGGCGGCAGAGCGCCGTACGCAAGAATGGTTAGCTGAGCCGGTACAACGTATTGCCCAAGATACAAAATCTCCGATTTACATCCTGGCTGCGACACAAACCCGTTTGTCTGATGTTGCTGAAGGCGAAGTGGTTGCTTCTCCAAACGACATCGCGCGTTTAGGTTTTGCGGTTGCTGCAGCAGTTGCTGGTGAAACGATTCTTGGTTTAGATGACGATGCCAAAGCATTTGCACAAACCATTGCGGACACTTTAAAAGCTGCGAAGAAACCACTGATTATCTCGGGTACAAGCTTGCAAGATCCTGCCATTATGGAAGCTGCTGCACAAGTTGCACAGAATCTGGGTAATGCGGGTCTGACTTTGACGGTTCCTGAAGTGAACTCGATGGGTATGGCAATCTTTGGTGGTCAAAGCCTAGAGCAAGCATTTGCACAAGATTACGATACTGTGATTGTGGTTGAAAACGACCTTTACCGTCGTCTTCCTGCTGCACAGGTCGATGCTGCACTTGCAGGTAAAGATGTGATCGTACTGGATCACTCTGAAACTGCAACAGTGAAAAAAGCCGACATCGTACTTTCTGCTGCATCGTTTGCTGAAGGTGATGGTACTGTCGTTTCTCAAGAAGGCCGTGCACAACGTTTCTACCAAGTGTATGACCCAAGCTACTACAATCCTGAATTGGCGATCAAGGAATCTTGGCGCTGGTTACACGCTCTGGAAACAGGCGTAAAAGGCAAAGCGATTTCTTGGACTTTACTGGATGATGTGATCGAGTCAGTGGCGAAAAACGTTCCTGCGCTTGAAGGCATTCTGGATGTTGCACCTGATGCGGGCTTCCGTGTTCATGGCTTGAAAGTGGCACGTGAACCACGTCGTTACTCAGGTCGTACTTCAATGCGTTCGCCATTGTCTGTACATGAGCCGAAACAGCCTACAGATAAAGACTCCGCATTAACATTCTCGATGGAAGGTTATGTCGGAGACCAGACTCCATCTCCACTGGTTCCATTTGCATGGTCTGCAGGCTGGAACTCGCCACAAGCTTGGAACAAGTTCCAGGAAACTGTGGGTGGTTCACTGAAAGGTGGTGATTCAGGCGTTCGTTTATTCGACCGTTTGGCAAAACGTCCGGCACGTACATTCGTTGCACCGGCACCTGTTCTGGTCAATGCTGAAAGCTTCCGTCTAGTACCGATGCACCATATTTTTGGTTCAGGTGAATTTACCATCAAAACACCAGCGATGGAAACACGTATTCCTGAAGCGGTATTTGCAGTGGGTGAGCAGGATGCAGCGCGCCTGAATGTTCAAGATGGTCAGACAATCACGGTGAAAGCAGGTGAGACGTCAATCGTTCTTCCAGTTCAAGTGATTGAATATTTACCGACAGGTTATATTGGCTACCCAATCGGTCTGGCACCGACGGTATCTCTTGCAGAGCCTGTTTCAGTCGCGGTAGGAGTGTAATTCATGGAACAAGAATTAATCCGTCAAACGCCGTTGTGGGCTGAAAACTGGCCAATTGCCTATTCAGTCATTCAAGCGATTGTGATCTTGCTGGTTGTAGTACTGATCGCTGCGTTGATGTCTTTTATTGAACGTCGTTTACTCGGCTTGTGGCAAGACCGTTATGGTCCGAACCGTGTTGGTCCGGGCGGTATGTTCCAGATTGTTGCCGACATGCTGAAAATCATGTTCAAGGAAGACTGGACACCTAAGTTTGCTGACAAATTGACGTTCCGTATGGCGCCAGCAGTTGCGATGGCAACTGCGGTGCTGTCGTTCATGGTTATTCCTGTATCACCTTATTTAGGTGTAGCAGACATGAACATCGGCCTGTTGTTCTTTATGGCAATGGCGGGTATTGCAGTTTATGCAGTCCTGTTCGGTGGCTGGTCATCAAACAACAAATATGCCTTACTGGGCGGTTTACGTTCTGCAGCTCAAACCATTTCGTATGAAGTATTCTTGGGTATCTCGTTGATGGGTGTGGTGGCAATTGCCGGTTCATTCAACATGCGTGAAATCGTTGAAGCGCAAAAAGATGTCTGGTTTGTGATTCCTCAGTTCCTAGGTTTCTTGATCTTCGTGGTTGCAGGTGTGGCGGTAACGCATCGTCACCCATTTGACCAACCAGAAGCAGAACAGGAACTGGCAGAAGGTTACCATGTCGAATACGGCGGTATGAAATGGGGGATGTTCTTCGTTGCGGAATACGTCAACGTGGTACTGATCTCTGCATTGATCGTGACTTTATTCTTCGGTGGCTGGCTTGCGCCATTCAACCTTGATATTCCGTTCCTTCCAGCAGCATTCTGGTTCATTATCAAAACAGCATTCTTTGTAATGATGTTTGTACTGGCGCGTGGTTCTTTAATGCGTCCACGTTATGACCAGGTAATGAACTTTGGTTGGAAAATTTGCTTGCCATTGGCGTTGGTTAACCTTTTGGTAACTGGTGCTGTGATTCTGATGAATCAGGCCTAAGACAGCAGGGAGAACAAAATGTTTAAATTTCTAGCTGGATTCGGGTCAATCGTTCGTTCGTTGTGGATGGTGTTCAGCCACGCAACACGTAAACGTGACACCATTTTATATCCGGAAGTGCCGGCCGAAGAAATCGTGCCACCACGCTTCCGTGGTCGTATCGTATTGACGCGCGACCCTGATGGCGAAGAACGCTGTGTGGCATGTAACCTGTGTGCGGTTGCCTGTCCGGTAGGCTGTATTTCACTACAAAAAGCAGAACGTGAAGATGGTCGCTGGTATCCGGAATTTTTCCGTATCAACTTCTCGCGTTGTATTTTCTGCGGTATGTGTGAAGAAGCGTGTCCAACCACTGCGATTCAGATGACCCCGGACTTCGAGCTTGGCGAATATGTTCGTCAGGACTTGGTCTATGAAAAAGAACACCTGCTGATTTCTGGTCCTGGTAAATATCCTGATTATAACTTCTACCGTGTAACCGGTATGGCAGTTGCAGGCAAGGACAAAGGTCAAGCACAGCGTGAAAGTGCACCTGTTGATGTACGGAGTCTATTACCATGATGTGGCCATTTTATTTAATGGCCCTCGTGGCCATTGTCTCTACGGTTCGCGTGGTCACTAACGCGAATCCGGTACATGCTTTATTAAGTCTGATCGTGTCATTGCTTGCAGTCGCAGGCATGTTCCTGATCGTGGGTGCACCATTCGCTGGTGCGCTGGAAGTGATTGTTTATGCGGGCGCGATCATGGTGTTGTTCGTGTTCGTGGTGATGATGCTGAACCTGGGTGAGCAGACCGTTGAACAAGAACGAAAATGGTTGACTTCATCGGCTTGGGCTTATCCGGCGTTGATGAGCTTCCTGATCGGTTTGGTACTGGTATGGGTATTAAACTCTGATTACACACAAGCTTCACTGGTAATGGGTACAGAAATGGTGGGCCCGAAAGCAGTGGGTCAAGCACTCTTTACGCAATACTTGTTGTTGGTTGAAGTTGCCGCGATGTTATTGCTTGCTGCCCTGGTAGCTGCATTCCATTTAGGTAAACGTGAACCAGATGCAGAAGAGGAAAAAGAATAATGGGCAACATCCCTTTAGAGCATGGTTTGATCGTTGCATCTATTCTCTTTGCACTGGGTTTTTACGGTGTAATGGTGCGACGCAACCTACTATTTATTTTAATGAGCCTTGAAATCATGATGAACGCTGCTGCTTTAGCGTTCGTCCTGGCGGGCAGTGCATGGGCACAGCCAGATGGTCAGATCATGTTTATCCTGATCCTGACGCTTGCTGCGGCAGAGGCTTGTATTGGTCTTGCGATCGTCCTTCAGTTCTATCATCGCTTCCATCACCTGGATGTGGATGCTGCTAGTGAGATGCGCGGATGAGTTATTTATATCTAACAATTTTATTTCCGCTCATTGGTTTTGTCCTGTTAGCGGCGGGGCGCAACAAGCTTCCGGAATCTGTTGCAGCGATGATTGGTGTCGGTGCAGTCGGTTTATCTGCACTGTTCGCACTGATTGCAGGTATGGACTTTGTGAATAATGGTTCAACTGCAGTAGTACAACATCTTTGGACTTGGTTCAGTGTTGGCAGTTTTGCTCCGGGCATCAGCTTGCAGCTGGATGGCTTGTCTTTATTGATGCTGGGCATGGTCACTGGTGTGGGTTTCTTAATTCACATCTTTGCATCATGGTATATGCGCGGTGAAGAAGACTTTGCACGTTTCTTCTCTTACTTCAACCTGTTCGTTGCCAGCATGTTATTGCTGGTATTGGGTGACAACCTGGCGTTGTTATTCTTGGGTTGGGAAGGCGTAGGTCTGTGTTCATACCTGTTGATCGGTTATTACTACCAGAACCCGGCAAACGGTCTGGCGGCAATCAAGGCATTTACTGTGACCCGTATTGGTGACGTATTCCTGCTGATTGCCATGTTCCTGATCTTCCAGCAATTCGGTACCTTGAACATTCAGTACATCGTCGAAAATGCGGCGACTGTAATGACGCAAAGTTCTTCATTGACCATCTGGACAGCATTGCTCTTATTCTTGGGTGCGGCAGGTAAATCTGCACAGATCCCGTTACAAACATGGTTAGCCGATGCGATGGCAGGTCCGACACCTGTTTCTGCATTGATCCATGCTGCAACAATGGTAACAGCCGGTGTTTACCTGTGCTGCCGTCTGTTCGCAGTCTTTGAACTTGCACCAGAAGTGATGGTATTTATTTCGATCACAGGTGCGGTGACCTTGCTTGTGGCTGGTTTTGCTGCACTGGTTCAAACCGACATCAAACGTATTCTGGCATACTCAACCATGAGTCAGCTCGGTTATATGTTTATGGCAGTCGGTGCTGAAGCATATCAGGCAGGTCTGTTCCACATGCTGACTCACGCATTCTTCAAGGCACTCTTGTTCTTGTCGTCTGGTGCGGTGATTCTGGCTTACCATCACGAACAAAACATCTTCAAGATGGGCGGTCTATTCTACAAGAACAAATTCCTGTTTGCATGTTTCGCAATTGGTGGCGGTGCATTGGCAGCGATTCCATTCCTGACCATTGGTTTCTTCTCAAAAGACGCGATTCTTGCTACAGTCTGGACGCAAAGTCATATTGCTGGTTTACCAGTGTATAACACGCTGTACTGGGTCGGTGTTGCAGGTGCTTTCTTAACCTCGATTTATACCTTCCGCTTAATCTGGGTTGTATTCTTCGGTAAAGAAAACACGCCTTATCATGAAATCAAAGGTGCAACATACTGGGCGCCACTGGCGATTCTTGCTGTACTTTCAACAGGTCTGGCGATCGTATTAAAAGCACCGGTAATGAGCATTCTGGATGCTGCACGAATTCCAGCCTTCATTATTCCTGAAGCGCTTGAAGCAGGTGCACATGGTGCTGAATACATCGCAATCGCTGTTGCGTTAACAGGTCTTGCAGTGGGTGTTGTGTTGTTCGCTTTTGCTTACAATGCAGTCAAACGTTTTGCAGCCACTTCTGTAGGTGCTGGCCTGGTCAATATCTGCCGTAATGCATTAGGTTTCGATACGCTGTATGACATCATTTTCGTGAAGCCATATTTATTGTTCGCGAAAATCTTTGGTCGTGATCCAATTGATGGCCTATGGCTGGTACTTCCTGCACTTGTTAAAGGTGGTCACAGCTTTACAAGTTCACGTCAAACCGGTTCACTGCGTGAATATGCATCTAGTATGGGGCTCGGTGTCGTTGTCCTACTGATGATCTTGATCGTGATTCAGGTCGTGGGGAAATAAAATGGAAGCTCCAAACAATATTATTTTGCCGGCTCTGATCCTCATTCCGTTCATTGCAGGTTTCATATGCTGGTTGGTCGATAAACTCGACCAACACTTGCCGCGTTATATCGCGCTGATCGGTATGCTGGTGACGTTGGTCTTGACCATCGTCCTTTGGCAGACTGGTACTTATAACTATGAATTAGGCGGTGCTACACCTTCGTGGGCTGCCGAATTCAAATTGCCTTGGATTCAAACCCTGGGCATTAACATTCACTTGGCAGTGGATGGTTTATCACTTCTTATGGTTGGCTTGACTGCACTACTGGGTGTTTTGGCAGTCGGCTGTTCATGGGGCGAGATTCAAAAGAACGTGGGTTTCTTCCACTTGAACCTTTTATGGTCGTTGGGTGGTGTCATCGGTGTCTTCCTGGCGATTGACATGTTCCTGTTCTTCTTCTTCTGGGAGATGATGCTGGTACCGATCTACTTCCTGATTGCCCTTTGGGGTCATAAAGGGGCCGAAGGCAAGTCACGTGTTTATGCAGCTAACAAGTTCTTCATTTACACGCAGGTTGCCGGTTTGGTGATGCTGATTGGTATCTTGGGTCTGGTGACTGTGGGCTATACCATGACTGGCGAAATCCGTTTCGACTACAACTATTTGTTAGGTGTGGCGAATACGCTTGATGCTCAGGCGCCAGCGGTGGCTTATGCGTTCATGATCTGTTTATTCATCGGTTTTGCGGTAAAACTTCCAGTTTTCCCATTACACGGCTGGTTACCAGATGCGCATGCGCAAGCACCAACAGCGGGTTCTGTCGATCTTGCTGGTATCTTGATTAAGACTGCGGCGTACGGTTTATTACGTTTCGTGATTCCGTTCTTCCCGGCAGCGTCTGCACAGTTTGCAGACTTCGCAATCATTCTGGGTTTAATCGGTATTTTCTACGGTGCTTGGTGTGCTTTCCAGCAAACCGATATGAAACGCCTGTTGGCTTATACCTCTATTTCACACATGGGCTTCGTTTTACTTGCGATCTACGCAGGCAACATCCTGACCTTCCAGGGTCTGATGATCATGATGTTGGCACATGGTATTTCATCTGCTGCACTGTTCATTATGTGTGGTCAGGTATATGAGCGTGTGCATACACGTGATATGCGTTTGATGGGTGGTATGCGTGGTCAGTTCCCGTATCTTGCATTCTTCCTGATGTTCTTCGTTGCGGCGTTGGTGGGTATTCCAGGTCTAGGTAACTTCATTGGTGAGTTCCTGATCCTGATGGGTGCTTATGCGCAATTCCCGGCGTTTACCATTATTGCGGCAATCAGCTTGGTATTTGCAGGTCTGTACGGTTTGATCCTGATTCACAAAGCCCTGTTTGGTGTACCAAATGAAGCGCAACAGCAGCACTATACAAATCCGTTAAAAGATCTAAATGCACGTGAAATCGCATTACTGTTGATCTGTGCGTTTGGTCTACTTTGGCTTGGTCTATATCCACAAAGCTTCCTTGATGTTTCTAACTCAAGCATGGCGTGGTTAGCGAATAGCTACATTCCAGTTCAAGAAGTGGTTGAAGTTGCTGATCAAGTAACGACTCAACTTGAAAATGTGGAGATCCAATAAGCCATGAACTTCACAATGTCTTTTTCTGAGCTTATGCCTCTAGCACCTGTGATGATCGTGTCGTTAACTGCGATCGTCGTGATGTTGCTGACCGCAATCAAGCGTAACCATAACCTGGTGGCTACCACCACAGTGATTGGTTTAAACCTTGCTGCGTTCTATATCATTTTCGTTTTGTTGGCGGGCGTATTTGCACCTGCCAACGTGATGAATCTGTTCATCGTAGATCCATTTACGATGCTATACCAGTTTGTGATCCTGATTGCTGCACTTGCATGTGCAACGCTATCTCACGCGTATATCGAAACCTATAAAGATAACCGTGAAGAGCTGTATATCCTGATGCTGACATCCGTTGCGGGTGCCATGCTAATGGTAGCTAGCTCACACTATGCATCATTCTTTATTAGCCTTGAGTTAATGTCGATTCCTGTATATGGCTTGTTGGCATATACACATCAACGTTCTCAATCGCTTGAAGCGGGTGTGAAATATCTGGTGCTTTCAGCAACTGCGTCTGCAATGCTGCTCATGGGTATGGCATATATTTATGCATATACAGGTACTTTAAGTTTCGTTGCTGAACCAGGCAAACTGTTTACCGTATTCAGTCAACCGGCTGTCGTGATTGGTCTGGCATTAATTGTATTTGCAGTAGCATTTAAATTATCGCTGGCACCATTCCACAAATGGACACCAGACGTATATGCTGGTGCACCAGCGCCAATCGCGACTTTCCTTGCGACAGTTGCGAAAGTAGCCATGATTGGTCTGTTTGTTCGTTATGCATTGTCTTCAGGTTTAATTTTGGCAGACAGCTTCGTCACCATCATTTCGATTATTGCGGTTCTGTCTATCCTTGCAGGTAACTTGCTGGCGGTTCGCCAGGTGAACTTGAAACGTATCTTGGCATACTCTTCAATTGCACACTTTGGTTATTTGCTGGTTGCCATCGTAAGTTCACGTAATACGGATTTCTTACAGGTTCAAGGTTTCGCGACTTTTGAAAGTGTAAACGTCTACGTGATTACCTATGTATTAACCACGATCGGTGCGTTCGGTGTTGTTACGTTGATGTCTAGTCCGTATAACAATACGGATGAAGCGGGTAGTCTGGCTGAATACCGTGGTCTGTTCTGGCGCCGTCCAGTATTGACTGCTGTATTGACGGTGATGATGCTGTCTCTTGCAGGTATTCCTTTAACTGCCGGCTTTATCGGTAAGTTCCTGGTAATTAAAACTGCGGTTGCAGGCGAAGCCTGGTTCCTGACTGCGATGGTCATCCTGGGTTCTGGTATCGGTTTGTATTACTACCTGCGCGTAATGGTTGTACTTTACATGACACCACCTGAAACACCACGTCTAGATGCGGTGAATCATTGGGGTCAAAAAGTCGGCGGTATCATGGTACTTCTTGCTGCGCTTGCGGTACTTGTGATCGGTGTCTACCCAGATCCGGTGATTGCAGTGTCTAAATATGCATTCTTTGCCATGTCACCTGAATTGCAACAGTTCATTTTCACTTTGGTTCAAAGTGGTTTTAACTAATATCTGCAAAGATTGACGTTATTACAAAAAAGCCTCCATGATTGGGGGCTTTTTTATTTATACAAATCAATAAAAGCCTTTATAATAGCGGAAATTTATCTTTAACCTTTTAGGTGTTCTCCCGTGGCAATCCATGAAATCCGTCATCCACTCATTCGACATAAGCTTGGTTTACTCCGTCGTGCAGATATTAGTACCAAAAATTTCCGTGAGTTAGCTCAAGAAGTGACCATGCTTCTGACTTATGAAGCAACTAAAGACCTGCCAATGGTTGAACATGATATTGATGGCTGGAATGGTGCTGTTACAGTTGACCGTATTGCGGGTAAAAAAATCACGGTTGTGCCAATTCTACGTGCCGGTATTGGCATGCTCGACGGTTTCTTGAACCTGATTCCAAGTGCAAAAGTATCAGTACTTGGTTTAGAGCGTGATGAAGAAACTCTGGAAGCACGTACCTATTATAAAAAACTGGTTCCAGACGTACAAAACCGTATCGCGATGATCATTGATCCAATGTTGGCGACTGGTTCTTCTTTAGTGGCTGCCATTGATGTACTGAAAGCCAGCGGCTGTAAAGATATTCGTGTGATGGTTCTGGTTGCTGCACCAGAAGGCATTAAGCGTGTAGAAGCTACGCATCCGGATGTGGTGATTTTTACTGCTTCTATCGATAATGGTTTAAATGAAAATGGTTATATCGTTCCAGGTCTTGGCGATGCTGGCGATAAAATCTTTGGTTCAGTTCAAAAAGACTAATTTTTGAATATGATGAAAAAAGGGGCTACTACAGCCTCTTTTTTATATAATGTAGACAGGGCATTTTCAGGATAGGACAATAGCATGAAAGATGAATTGTATCAGGGCAAAATCAAACAGTATGACCCTGCCAAAGGTTTCGGTTTTATTGGCTGCGCTGAGGGAGATGTCTTCTTCCATATTTCAGACTTCCCTGCGGCAGAAGGCGAGCCAAAACGTAATGAACGCGTAAAATTTAATGTTGTTGAAAATGGCGATAAGTACAAAGCGATTAAGATTGAACGTGTCGAAGACAACTCAAAGAAAGCTAAAAAAACCAAAGTGGCGACACACAATAAATCAATTACATCGGCATTGTTAAATAACTTCCGTGGTTAATGGATAATCTTCATACTTAAATCGTGTTTAGTCACATTTAAAAAGAGGCTTTCGAGCCTCTTTTTTATAGTGCCACCGTTTAGATATTCAAAGAGACAGACAGCACATAAAAAATCCACCAAACAGCAACAATGCTGAACATTTCCGTTGGCTTAGAATACAAATTAAATGAATTCTATAGAGAAAAGTGTCATGTTTACGGATGGAAAAATTAAAACTTACGATTCCGAACGTGGTATGGGTACTTTGGAGTTGATAGGAGAAGCTCAAGATTTAAGTTTCGAGTTACAGGATTTACCTTCGCCTGAAATTGAACCACAAATTGGAGAGCGGCTTAAATTTAGAATCATTCCCCAACAAGGCAGCATGACATTAGACAACATGGTACGTCTGGATATTAAAGTGCAGGATGAATTTGTGCCAGAAGTCGTCGCCTTGCAATCCTTGGCACCCACAGTCGGTGTTCCTGTACGTAATTCACTTTTCTTTAGTCCGACCCTATGGCTGGCATTGGCATCAGCTGTTGGTTTTATGATTTTTGGCGAAGTATAAATAGGGTCTGTTGACATTT
>NZ_DCLL01000041.1:17813-37987 GCF_002321025.1 Acinetobacter lwoffii | reverse complement strand
AATTACTTCGAACAGTTAAGCGTTTAGGCAGGACACTATGGAAAAAATGGTCAGGCTATCATCGGCGAAGTTTGGTTGAAACTAAGATGCATTGCATCAAATTATTAGGAGATAAACTCAGTGCAAGGAGTTTTGATAGCCAAGTGAATGAGATCCATGCACGTGTAGCAGTCCTTAACAGATTTACGGAATTAGGTCGACCACTTACCCAAGTTACGCCTTAAATTTGGCTCAATTAGGGGCGCTTTGCATTTCAAATCTTTGTGCAACAAAGCCTTTTTATTCTGAAAAGGGATTATTGCGAAGTTGTCGCGTTTGCATGTGTATGAGCCAAGCGGCAAAAGCAAAAAGCACACCCAATACAATAAATAAACTATCTTGTTGGAAAATGCCGACTCCCAACGAAAGAAGTGCGAGTAGACCAACCCCAATTAATATGACTCTTAAAATAATATAACCCATATTATTGCTCTAAAAATAATGTGAAAATTTAGAGTAGAACAATAATACTAAGGCTTTATGAAAGATGTTAATTCGTGTTGCTTTATCTAAGTAATTCTATAAAATTCATATGATTTATTTACTTAATTTCGACAAGATTCTGCTTTCAGACAGAATTTTCGACAGGGAAGACCTTTATTCTTCGCTGTTGTCGGCTTGTGGTGCATCCTGGGTAGGCAAACTATATTCCTCATTGGCCCAGGCACCTAGATCAATCATTTTGCAACGTTCTGAGCAAAAAGGACGGAATTCATTATCTTCCCATGTGGTCAGCTTGCCACAGCGCGGACAGTTTAAAGTGGTAGGCATGGGACGACTCCAAAGAAAAATAAAGGTTCGATTAGGCAAATATAGCCGCACTTGTTAGACTTATGCGGTTTTTATTAGTTTGATCTGATTATGCCGATTCGTCAATTTCAAGCACAGCGTATGCATGCGCCCCGTGATTTTCAAAGCATCAGTCCTGAACCGGTCTGCGTCGAAGTGGGAGCGGGTAAAGGTAAACATGCCTTGTTATTCAGCAAGAACAATCCCGACACTCAACTGATTGCAATTGAACGTACCCGTGAAAAATTTCTGGCGATGCAAAAACAGCATGCGGTTGAGGGTCAAACTAATTTACAAACCGTTCATGCCGATGCTTTACCGTGGATCGTGCATGCACTGTATCCGCAGCAGGTAGAACAATTCTTTATTTTATATCCAAATCCTGAACCGCATAATCCGGCACAGCGCTGGGTCAATATGCCATTTTTTGAGTTTCTGCTTTCACGCCTGAAAACCGGGGGAACGATTACTTTGGCCAGTAATATTCCTGCCTATATCGAAGAAGCAGAAATACAGGTGCGAGAGCTCTGGAAGCTGCCTTTTGTCAAAGAAGTGATTGCTGCAGATTCGGCGCGCACCCATTTTGAAATTAAATATCTGGAACGCGGCGAATTATGCCAGCAACTGATCATTAGCAAGCCTGAAACTTATGTGACACGTTTTGATGATTTCCAGCCTTTGCAAGGGCAGAATGCCACCGTCTCGGAATAATCAGATGAGCAAACGCATTGCTATTGTGGGCGCAGGCCCCGCAGGCTTAATGGCAGCAGAAGTGCTCAGTCAGTTTGATTATGAGCTGCGTGTCTATGAGCAAAAACCGTCTGCTGCGCGTAAATTCCTGATGGCGGGCAAAACTGGTCTGAATATTTCTCATGCCGAGCCTGTGCCACAGTTTGTACAACGTTATGATCAGGTGGAGTGGTTGTCACCTTGGATCAAACAGTGGGATGCGCTCTGGATTCAAGACTGGATGAAACAGCTCGGTATAGAACCTTATATCGGTTCGTCTGGCCGGGTATTCCCGACTGAAATGAAAGCCGCACCCTTGTTGCGTGCCTGGCTCAAGCGTTTGGCCAATGATGGCGTTCAGTTTCATTACCGGCATAAAGTCAGCCAGTTGCAGCAGCAACAGCTTGAGCTGCGTGATCTGAAAAATAATGAAGATTGCACTGAACATTTTGATGCCATTATTCTGGCTTGTGGTGCAGTGTCTTGGTCAGCGTTGGGTAGTGATGGTGCATGGCAAGCCTGGTTAAAGCCGGATGAAATTGAGCCTTTCCAGGCCAGTAATGCCGGAGTGGAATATCCCTGGTCTCGATTTATGCAGCCAGTCTTTGGTCAGCCGCTGAAACGTGTTGCAGCATGGTTAGGGCAAGGTGAAAAGACCGTTGGCGATATCGTAATTAGCCATTACGGTCTGGAAAGTGGCCTGATCTATAAGCAGGGTCGGGGTTTACGCGAGCAACTAAAACAGGGGCAGCCGATGCAGCTGCATCTGGACCTCTTCCCAAATCAAAGCATGGAACAGCTTGCGCAAAAATTACAGCCAAGTAAGAAGCAGTCTTTAACTAATGTCTGGCGTAAAGCTGGATTGGACGGTGCCAAGGCGGCCTTAGTACGGGAATTGGTAGCCAAAGCGGTATGGCAAGATGCTGCTGAATTAGCCAAAAAAATTAAACATTTGACCCTTCCACTCACAGGTTTCCGCCCGATTGAAGAGGCGATTAGCTGTGCAGGTGGTGTCAAGCGTGAAGTGTTGTCAGAACAGCTACAATTGAAATCTAACCCACATGTATTTCTTTGCGGAGAAATGCTGGACTGGGATGCACCGACCGGCGGTTATCTACTAACCGCCTGTTTTGCCACAGGGCGTGCAGCGGGTGAAGGTGTGCATCAGTTTCTGACAGCAGATTAAGTCATTTTATAGCTAGGATGATCTAGTATTTATACTGAATGCAGACTCAACAGATCCGGCCTTGTTCATTCACGCTGTTTTAAAGCTGCCAGTTCAGCTTAGATTATTTTTGTATTTTATCTAAGCTGTGTGCCAATCTAGCATCCTAGACTATTCCTTCACTTGCCGGGAAGCTGGTTCTTTCTTGGCGAGATCCGGATATTGCGAACGCCAGCGTTCCAGTTGTTCTTGGGCGTGTAGATATTTCCCTAGACCTTTGACATTCTCACTGGCTTCATTCACGGGTGTAGCTTGAGTCTTGGGAGTATTGAGTAATTTGTCCTGATGTTCCCAGTATTGATACATTAAGCCCTGAATATAACGGCCCTGTTCGGTTTTCAGTTCTAAAGCCTTCAACATATTCAATGCTGACTGGACATGATCACGCTGACGTTGCTGGACAAATTCTTCTGTCATATTTTCATCATCGCGCATGCTGTTTAATTCTTTTTCCAAGTCGCTGCTCATTTCCTGAAAGCGCTGTTCATAATCCGTCAATGCAGCAATATCATGCGGATCATCAGCAGTTTTAGGGAAGTCTTTCAGTGGCTCGGTTTTCAGTTCCTGCATGACTTGATCTGAAGCCGTATTATCTGTTGTCGCTTCAGTCGGAGTTTCGGTCGTTTTCTGGTCACATGCCATCAGCAGCATGGCCGCAGCGAACAACAGCGTTCGTGTCATTCCTGGTATTTTATGCATGATCGCCTCCTGTTTTTAATTACTTTTCTTGAACACATAGATATGGGTGACATAAGGAAAATCGATCATTTCCTCTGCGCTTTTGGCTGTATATTGCTGGATGATCTGTTCAAATTGTTGTTTTAACTGTGCCTGCTGCTGTTCAGGCATGGCTGCAATAAAACTAGTCGAGAGCAGCCGCTTGGATACCACCTGCTCGACACTGCCATGCTGTTGCTGGGTCATTGTGGTTTCTGCATAGGGCTGAAATAGCGTTTGCTCTGCAAAGACCTCGCGCCAGGTGCCGCTATGATAGCGCGGCGTATCGCCTTCCAAGGGGGCAATACAATCGGCCAAGGCCTGAACCCAGTCGATCCGAGTATCGCGCTGATTCCAAATTAACACCAGATAACCCTGCGGTTTGAGTATCCGATATAATTCTTGTAAGGTAGCAGAATCGGCAAACCAGTGAAATGACTGTGCACAAAATACCGCATTCAGGCTATGATCAGGCAGGGGAAGTTGATGGCTAACACCTTCAAGAGCATGAATGTCCGGATGCGCCTGTTTTAATTGAGCCAGCATTTCCGGGACAGGATCAATCGCGATAATGTGCTTACTGAGCGGGCGTAAATAGGGGATAAACTTGCCAGTTCCACTACCCAAATCCAAAAGATGCGCATCTGCAGGCAAAGCCAGCGTTTCACTCAGCCACTGGCTGATTTCTGCCGGATAATCGGGACGCACTTGCTGATAGAGCTCAGCCGACGCACTAAAACCCCGTTTTGCTGCAGGATGTAATGATTGTGTCATATTTTGCGCTTTTTAATCTTTTTGATCGATATAAAATAGCATATTCACTTTTTTGACAGCGTTCATTGACTGAATTGTTGTGGAAGGGTTCGATTTACCAGCATGGGAAAGTTATGGACAAGCAGATTGTTTTTGAAGATGAACATATACGCGCGATTTTTATGCCGGGATCTTCTTCAGAACTGATTTTTTCATTTGGCGATTTGATTACCCGTGCCAAGGGCCTCAACATCAATGCAGAAAAGTCACTGGCGAAATTCGAGTTTAATGTGCTTGGTATTATGCCCAAGCATAAATCCTGGTTTCCGCAAGGTTCCATGTGGAACATGTTGCAAGCCATCGCAGATCTGATTGCGCCGTTTCAGCAGCGTATTGCGTATGGCGGTTCGATGGGTGGCTATGCCGCGATCAAATATTCCCGTGCCTTGGGCGTGCAACGGGTGGTGGCGATGGTGCCGCAATATTCGATTGATCCGGAAGATGTACATGATGCCCGCTATAACATGTTCTATCAGCCAGAGCTGAATGCCAATATGCGGGTTGCGGCCGAAGATATCGACAACGCCTGTGAATATATTATTGTGTATGATCCCTACTGTGCCGAAGATCGTGCCCATTATCTGAAATTAGAGGCACTAATCCCACATCATCATGTGCTGCATTTGCCTTTTACCGGCCATGATGCGATCGCAGTTTTGGCCAGTTCCGAATTGCTCTATAACTTTTTGGTACATGACTATGAGCCGAGTTATTTCTACCAGAAAATGCGTCGGGTCAAGAAAAACAGCAAGTTCTATTATCGTAAGGTGATTGAAAATGTCTTGCCACGACACCGCATGGCTTTGGGGCACATTCTGAAAAATAACGATCTGCAACTGGATAACCAGTTTTTTGATGCCAGCCAGAAACAGGTGATTTTGCGGGAACTGTTACGCAATAAACAGGTTGATCAGCATGACCTGCTCAAACTGGGCATTCATGTGAATTTGCCGCAGGAAAATCGTCAGTTGCTGTTGGACCAGTATGGGCATGGTCTGGTATTTAATGTCATCAGCCATAAAATCGAAAGTTATGCAGAAGGCGCAATTGCCCTGAACCATAAATTCCTGATTCCGATTTATGCCAAAGGTAATGGTTTATTGAGCATTAACCTGAATGATGAACGTTATCTGGTGGTGATGAACGACCGGCATATCATGAAACTGATCAAGGAACAGGATGAGCTCAGTCTGGGTATGCACCCGATTTTAATGAAGCGTTATAGCGATTTTTATATGTTTAGCTATAAGCAGCTGAATCTGAGTACCAATGAGTATGGTGCTGCTGCTTTTATCAACGATAGTGACAAAAATACGCAGTTTGTGACGCACAGCGAGATAAATTAACTAAAATTTTTATAAAAAACAATTACTTGACTTGTGATGAGCTTGGCATAATATAGAGATAAGCGGTATAAATAATAAACCAATTATATCGTTCCCGATGGTTGAAACGAAGAAGGGGATCTCTATGATGCAAGCGACTCGGATGATGCAAGTATGTTTTATCTTCGGTTTGGTTCTACCCAATCTGGCGCATGCAGAAACTGTGCATCCTGCAGTGATCATGGTCAGTGCGTCCATCATCTTTATGATTATTCTGTCTGTGTATGTGGTGTATCGAATTCGCAAGTCACTACGTAATCATATGGATAAACCGCTGGATTAATTGCATCAGGCTGGAAACAGGTTGAAAAGCCTCAATGACTTGTTTTAAATGACAGACATAAATTGTCAAACAGGATTGAGGGAATAGCCATGAAAGCCGTTTATTTAGACTATGCTTCTTTAGACCAGCAGGATTTGGACTTTCAGGCACTGCATGCAGTATTTGATTCACTGGTTTTGTATCCAGCGACCTCGGCTGCCGAGATTGCATCCCGTGTAGCTGGTTTCGATGTCATCATTACGAATAAGGTGATGATCGATGCAGCTACGATTCAGCAATGCCCTCAACTCAAACTCATTTTAATCTCTGCAACCGGCACCAATAATGTCGACCTTGAGGCGGCCAAAGCGCAAGGGATCGTCGTGTGTAACTGTCAGGCTTATGGCACTTCGGCAGTCGCGCAGCATACCATCATGTTGATGCTCAATCTGGCGACTTCATTCCTGTCTTATCAACGTGCATTAGAACAAGGCGAATGGCAAAAAGCCAGTCAGTTCTGTTTGCTGGATGCGCCAATTGTCGAGCTGGCCGGAAAAACATTGGGCATTGTGGGTTATGGCGAACTGGGTCATGCGGTGGCGAAACTGGCCGAGGCCTTTGGCATGAAAGTGCTTATTGCCGCGCTGCCAAATCGTCCGGCGGATGCATCCCGTATCCCATTTACCGAGCTGCTTCCTCAAGTCGATTTTTTAACTTTGCATTGTCCACTCACTGAAGATACCCACCATTTAATCAGTCATGCTGAACTGGATGCAATGAAAAGCAGTGCATTTTTAATTAACTGTGCGCGTGGTGGAATTGTTGATGAAGCGGCATTGGTTGAGGCTCTGCGTGCAGGCAAGATTGCCGGTGCAGCGACGGATGTACTCACGGTAGAGCCACCGAAACAGGGCAATGTACTACTTGATTCAACGATTCCCAACCTGATTGTGACACCGCATAATGCGTGGGGCAGTGTTGATGCACGACAACGGATTGTGGATCAGATGGTGGAAAATGTAGCAGCATTTAAACAAGGTCAGCCGATCCGACAGGTCAATTGATAGATCGCGTCGATACAAGATAATAGTTTTATTTTCTAAAAATAAAAAAAGCCCATCACGGGCTTTTTTTATAAATCGGTTACCGCATAACTGGTAGCTGAGCTGGACTGGGGTTGAGATTGCGTCGTGCCTGGAGTTTGTGTCGCACTCGACTGACTCAGAGGCTGCTGCACGATAGGTGACTGCTGTGAATTGCCACGCCAGACTTCTTTGGTCTGCTGAATTTTCTGACCGGTTTGCTGGGCTGCCTGAGTTGCACCCTGATCTACTTTTTGCAGTGTATCCGAGGTTGCAGATTTGGTATTGCTCCAGGCACGATCTACCCCCGGCTTGATTTTTGCAATGCCTTTTTCCGTTGCTTCACCGACTTTCTCGGCAGTATTAATCATGCCTTCCTGTGCTTTATAGGCAAAGACATGCAGCAGGTTCGGATTTTCACCATAGGGTTTAACCGGTTTAGCAGACTGAGTCGTAGTTTGTGCGAATGCTGGAACAGAAAGCATTAAAGCTGTCGTTAAAATAATTGGGGTTTTGATATTCATTATGGATTGACCTCGAATTCGTCTAAGTGCGGTCTGAGTTTGTTTTTCAGTGTAACGGATAATTGGTCAAAAACAATGAATATCCTGTGAAGAGTGCAGGGCTTTCAGGTTGATCTGTACCGGAATATTATAATTTTTAAAGAAAGGGCAGTAGAAATCAGATGAAGGGTCGAATTGAGTTTTAGCAAAATAAAAGCCCTGTTCTTATACTCAAACAGGGCGATCTTTTTAGTCACATTGTGTCAGGGCATCTTTGGCGAAATGTTCGCGTAAGCTGACAAAGTTCTTTTGTACGCCTGCATCGTGCAGGTCAAATTTTTGTGCAGTGCTAGTACCGTCGCGTTGGAAAGTCGCTGAGCCGGCATCGATTAGAGTCATGCCTTTAAATGACCATTGTTCAATGACACGGTTATTGCCAATATCACCGGTGAATTCAATCACGCATTTATCGAGGAATTTGGTCAGTTTGGCCTTGTTGTTGGTCGTAGCTGGAACCACTTCGAGGTTTTGGACTTCCTGTAAGACGCCAACCTGAAGCTGTGGGATTTTTGGTGCAGAGGTACAGGCTGAAAGGGCAATACTCGCAAGACCCGTCAAAATAAGAGCTTTAAATTTCATATGATTCTTTCTTGTTGAGTGTTGTTGAGATGAGTATAGGGAATTGTGAAAAGGATGACCATAGTATTCACGATTTTAGAATGATGGATTTAGGTCATTTAATACGGTGTTTATAGTTGAAATTTTTCTCTAAAGAATCTCAATAAATTCATAGCTCTCAACAATTTTTTCAAATGTTGGGTGAGTACTAATGTGCTTCATTACTTTTAAACTAACAAACTGCTTAATATGTAGTTTTTCAATTTCAGGAAGTAAAGATTTCTCTAAACGTATACGGTAACTTTTTTTGTCTTCGTCAACGATAGTTATTTTTCCAGATATATCTAGTGTTTGTATGGCTCCAGAGATTTCGCATATCAATGGTTCTTTAATTTCCAAATCATTCAAAAAGTTTAATGCAGCTTCGATTTTTTGTGAATTTCCTACCCAGTAATGATTTTTGTTATGATGAGAATCCCAATTTAGTTCAAAGTCTAAATTATTACTTTTTAAAGCTGATAGCATGGACTTGATACTTTTTATCCCTTTATTCCCCATCATTGAGAAAATCTCCTGATTATTTTCAGGGTTTTCTAATGCTTGAAAAAATGAGAACCAATAAGTGAGAGTATTTTGAGATAGACTCCATCCGAACAAGTCGGGCTGAATATCTAAGCTAATAATAAATTTGGTTGAACCCGATACAATATTTGCTAAGCGAAGATCTAACTCGGACTGGTTAACAAAATCAGCATGTTTTTTAGGGGTTTTTATCTTCGTAGAAAGTGTAATTAAACTTTCAGCTAAACCTTTTGATAAGGCTGCATGTAGCATTAAAGGGAGTGAGCCATTATGAGCTTTATCACCTACGAAGCGAACTTCTAAAATTTCTTTTTCTCTGCGAAGTTGCAGATCATAAAGTTGCTTTCTAAGGCTATCTAAATGTTCTTTAAAAGAATCGATAGATGCGACTTTAAAGCGATCATTTTTATCTAAGGTTTCACTATCTTTTTTTATTATTTTTTCAGCTAAATGTATTTGTTCTTCAAGAGTAGTGATGTTCATTTGGATTTACTCGAATTTGAATGAAACCTTTAGCTTCATATAATTGATTGAAACTAAAACGACTACGCCAATAGTGATATTTATCCTCATCGCTCATGTAATTAAAATAAAGATCACACCCATATCGAGCGCGAATTGTATTACGATTTACTAGGAGTGAGAGTAAATCATTATATTTTTCGGCAGATAATTTATTAAGATCTTCTTGATTCAGAAATAAAACTATATCAATGTCGCTAGGATGAGGTTTTTTTGAACACATTGAGCCATCAATCCAAATGATCATTTCTACACGATATGCTTTTAGGGCTTGGATTAATACTCTTAAGCGATTACATAGATGTGAACGTGTTCTTTTTTCTTCAAATGGGCTGAGAACCATTTTTTCCAAACTTTCCAAAGATATCTTATGAATACCGGGCTCTAGGAGACAAGGATAAATTACTTTTCCATCAGATAGTCTTTTGGGGTCTCTCTCAATATTTTCTGTAAAATTATTGTCTATCATTTTGATTTTTTATTAAAAATACAATTATTTATATCATATATTTATAATTTTTAGTGTAAAAAAAGACCGCATTTGCGGTCTTTTTTACTTTAAATTATTAGTGCTGTAACACTGAAATATCAGCCACTTTTGTGAACAAATCACGAAGTTGAGCAAGCATACGTAAACGGTTTGCTTTCAGGTCAGCATCATCTGCCATCACCATTACACCGTCAAAGAATGCATCGACTGGCGCACGAAGTGCAGCAAGCACAGACAATGCAGCAGTGTAATCTTTCGCAGCAAATAATGGCTCAACTTGAGGCGCAATTTTCGCAAGTTCAGCGAACAATGCTTTTTCAGCATCTTCAACCAAGTTTGCTTCAACCACAGCGCCTTCAGGAGCAGTTTCTTTTGCAAGAATATTCGCAACACGCTTGTTGGCAGCAGCAAGCGCAGCCGCTTCAGGCAAGGCACGGAAGTGGTTGACTGCATTTACACGCTTGTCAAAATCAAGCGGAGATTTTGGTGAAAGCGCTTGAACAGCTTGAATCACATCAACCGCAACGCCTTGGTCTTCGTATTTCGCACGGTAACGACCTTCAAGGAATGCAACAGCATCTGCCAAAGTCTTGTCGTGATCTTTCAATACATCGCCATAAGCAGCAAGTGCAAGTTTGATCAAATCTTCAATTGAAACATCAAGCTCGTTTTCAGTCACAAGACGCAAAATACCAATTGCAGAACGACGTAGTGCAAATGGGTCTTTAGAACCTGTAGGCGCTTGACCAATACCGAAAATACCTGTGAGCGTATCTAAACGATCCGCAAGAGCAATGGTTGTACCAGTTTTGGTTTTCGGTAAAACGTCACCTGCGAATTTAGGTAAGTATTGCTCACCTAAAGACTCAGCCACTTCCGCATTTTCACCTTCAAGACGTGCGTAGTAAGTACCTGCAATACCTTGAAGTTCAGGGAATTCACCCACAAGCTCAGAAGTTAAGTCACATTTTGCAAGAAGCGCCGCTTTTTCAGCATCTTCCGCTTTTGCACCTGTAATAGGCGCAAGTGCTACAGCCAATTTCGCAATACGTTCAGACTTGTTCCAAAGCGTACCCAATTCAGCTTGGAATACCATGTTTGCAAGTTTCTCTTTACGAGATGCAAGCGGTTGCTTTTGATCTTGTAAGAAGAAGAATTCAGCATCTGACAAACGTGGACGAACCACTTTCTCGTTACCTTCAATAATTTGTGTCGGGTCTTTCGACTCGATGTTTGACACAGTAATGAAGTAAGGTTGAAGTTTATTGTCAGCGTTCACTAAGCAGAAGTACTTCTGGTTGTCCTGCATCGTGGTGATCAATGCTTCTTGAGGAACAGCAAGGAAGCGTTCTTCGAAGCTTGCACGAAGCGCAACAGGCCATTCAACGAGTGCAGTCACTTCGTCACGAAGATCCGCAGGGACAATTGCAATGGCATTCACTTCATCAGCAAGTGCTTTGACTTGTTGATCGATGATGGCTTGACGCTCTTCAAAAGACGCTACAACGTAAGCCGCTTTTAACTTCGCTAAGTATTCGTCTGCATGCGCTAAAGTGATTGCTTCAGGTGCATGGAAACGGTGGCCATAAGTCACGTTACCTGCTTTGTGGTCTTGAATTGTTGCATCAACCACATCGTTGTCTTTCAACAACACAACCCATTTCACAGGACGTACGAATTCAGTACGGCTTGCCGCAGAACGCATACGTTTTGCGATTGGAAGATTATCCAATGCATTTTGTAAAATTTGTGGCAATAAAACGTCAAGGCTTTGACCTTTGACATCTTTTAAATAGCATACTTTTTCAACTTTACCTGCTTGGAAAGTTGATACTTGATCAACCGTGATGCCTTGACCACGCATAAAGCCTTCAAGTGCTTTCGTCGGGTTGCCTTCAGCATCAAAGGCTGCCTGTTTGGCAGGGCCGTCAAAACGTTTTTGTGTGTCTGCTTGTGCAGCATCAACATTGACGATTTTAAGTGCAAGACGACGCGGTGCTGCATAAGCTTCGATCGAATCAAACGCTAAGCCAGCATCTTTTAAGCCTTTAACGGTTTCTGCATGTAGTGCATCACGTAATTTTTTCAGGCTTTTTGGTGGAAGTTCTTCACAACCCAATTCGAACAAAACGGTATGTTTAGACATTATTTGCTCTCCTTGTTTGCTTCTTTCGCTTCTGCTTCAACTTGCGCTTTTAATTGTGCCAACACTTCATCACGTAATGCAGGTTCAGCCATTGGGAAACCAAGTTCCGCACGTGCTGCTACATAGCTGGTCGCAATAGAACGTGCCAAGGTACGTACACGTAAAATGTAACGTTGACGTTCAGTCACAGAAATCGCGCCACGCGCATCTAATAAGTTGAAGCTGTGTGATGCTTTCACGACTTGCTCATATGCAGGAAGTGGAAGTTTCGCTTCGATCAAACGCGTTGCTTCAGCTTCGTAGAAATCGAACAATTCAAACATTTTTTCAACGTTTGCATATTCGAAGTTATAGGTCGATTGTTCCACTTCATTTTGATGGAACACATCGCCATAAGTTACCGTACCGAACTGACCTTTGGTCCACACCAGATCATAAACAGAGTCTACACCCTGCAAGTACATTGCAAGACGTTCAAGACCGTAAGTGATTTCACCAGTCACTGGGTAGCATTCAACACCACCGACTTGCTGGAAGTAAGTGAACTGCGTCACTTCCATACCATTGAGCCAAACTTCCCAGCCTAGGCCCCAAGCACCCAGTGTTGGAGATTCCCAGTTGTCTTCCACGAAACGGATATCGTGTACCAGTGGGTCAATACCGATCGCTTTAAGCGAATCAAGATAAAGCTGCTGGATGTTGTCCGGGTTTGGCTTAAGCACCACCTGGAATTGGTAATAATGTTGCAAACGGTTCGGGTTTTCACCATAACGGCCATCTTTCGGACGGCGTGAAGGTTGAACATAAGCGGCATTCCAGGTTTCAGGACCCAGTGCACGAAGGAAAGTCGCAGTGTGGAATGTCCCTGCACCCATTTCCATATCATAAGGTTGCAAAATGACGCAGCCTTGCTCCGCCCAGTAAGTTTGTAAGGCAAGAATTAAGCCTTGGAAGGTATCAATATGCGATATGGCGCGACTCATGGTCATCCACTTAAAATTAGAGAAAAATTGTGCTCAATTATAAGGACTTTGCAGGGGAGTGGCAAAGGGTTAATGTAGGGATACTTTTTTGAAAAAAATAAAACAGGCTTAAACAATACACAGCATTTAGAGGCTTACTGCGATTTTAGCCTTGCTGGTTGATACAGGCTGATCTGAAAATCAGGAATAAATCTGATATATGGCATGCAGTTAACTGGAGAGTCATAAAGTTCAACGGATCTCATACGATTGCGATCCTCAAATTAGTTTAATATTCACGCAATATAATAATGCTTAAAAATAAGGAACTTCATGACCACTTACCAAATTCAATGCCATTTAAAATACAAGGTCGTGCAACCGACAGAATTTATTTTTATGCTTCAGGCGGCACATCATTCCGATCAGAAGATTCTTGAAGAACAACTCAGCTTTAATCTGCCGGTGGTATGGCATGAATTTCAGGATGCGCAGCATCAAAATCGTCATGTTCGGCTACAGGTCGAACCCTGTGAGACTTTTGAGCTGAATTATACGGCGACAGTAGTCCGTCATCCGAGCCTCTCTCTGGAACTTCAGCAGGGTCTAAAAGAAGTGGCCATTCCTGAGCTGCCCGATGAAGTATTGCCTTATTTGCTGGCCAGCCGTTATTGCAATTCGGATTTATTGCTGGAAATGGCGAAACGCTCATTTGGCTGGATGACACCGGGTTATACTCGGGTTAAAGCCATTGAACAGTGGATTTATAACAATATTTTTTATGTGTCTGGCAGTTCCGACCAGTTTACCACTGCCACAGATGTACTGGTGCATCGTGCAGGCGTATGTCGTGACTTCGCCCATTTAGGCATTGCCCTGTGCCGTGCCTTGGGAATTCCGGCACGCATGGTGGTCGGTTATGTGGAAATTGAAAAGTTTTTACCCGATTTTCATGCCATTTTTGAAGCCTATTTAGACGGTGGCTGGGTGCAGTTTGATCCGACCCGTTTGGCTCCGGTCGAAAATCTTATTCGGATCGGTACTGGAGTCGATGCCGGAGATGTGGCATTTTCAACCTATTATGGTCAGGTCGAACTGTTAAAAATCCAGCCCCTGATTCAAACCTGAATGAACGAGTAGGCCATAATAAAAACGATCTAGAAAATATCTAAGCAAAATGGTTTAAAAGGATTTATTCCATTTCAGAAGTAGGCGGAGATAGCACAGCCCCTATAAAAAATCTTGCTGAGTATTTTTAAGCTAAGCGAAATATTGTTTTAAAAAGCCTGCATTCGCGAATGATGAAAAGATGTAAAACACAGATGCCTTTCATCGGGCTTGGTTCTATAATGCCCAAAATCTATAAACAATAAGATTAGGCGCACTGTGTTTCACTCCCATCTCGACTGGCTCAATACCTTAAAACCGAATTTCAAAGTTCTTCCACTCAAAGACCGTTTGCTCTGCGGAGTTGGAGCACTATTGGGTTTGGTGGTTTCATCTTTGTTGAGTTTATGGATTCTGGGGGATTTTGAAGCCTGGTATATTGCCCCGATGGGCGCATCCTCGGTATTACTGTTTGCAGTGCCAGCCAGTCCTCTGGCACAGCCCTGGAATATTCTGGTCGGAAATACCATTGCTGCGGTGATTGGCGTGAGCTGTGCCTTGTTGATTGCCAGTCCGACTGAGGCTTTTAGTGTAGCCGTGGCCTTGGCGATCGTCCTGATGATGACCACAGATTCCCTGCATCCACCGAGTGGCGCCGTAGCGATTACCGCCGTGCTGGGTGGCCAGCCAGTACATGAACTGGGTTATGCCTTTGTATTTTATCCGGTGCTGCTCAATTCAATTCTGCTCATGGTGATTGCGATTGTCTTTAACCGGATGATTGGAAAGGATTATCCGCAGCAAGCCCAACTAAATACCCGCTCCAAAGATCCTACGCCCACCCAGAAAGTCACCATTCAACCGCAGGATATTCAGGAAGTCCTGGATCAGCGTACCGAGCTGCTGGACATCAGTGAATATGACCTGCAAAAAATTATTCTGGAGGCACAAAACCGCGCCAATGCGCGTGCAGTGCATGAATTTAGCTGCCAGGATATTATGACGAAGGATGTGGCAACGTTGCATGAAAATGATGATATCCAGCACGCACTGGACAAATTCAAGCAGATGAACCTAATGAGCCTGCCCGTCGTTAATGCCGATGAACAACTGGTCGGTACACTGGCAATGTATCAGGTGGTGGAATGGTTCAAGCGCGCGGCTGATGTCCGTAGCAGCTGGGAGCATCAGGTCAAACATATCATGACCCGTAAGGTAATTACGGTGCAGCCTTTACAACCCATTCAGGATCTGGTGCCGTATTTTGTCGAGCGTTCGTTCAACTATATTCCGGTGATGAGCGAGCAGCAATTGGTGGGAATTATCAGTCGGGCAGATATGATTGCCGCACTGAATCAGGAGCTGAATCATTTTAAAATGAAAGTTTAAAACCGAATTAAAACGGAATTTAACAGAGCATGTGTGATCAACTCTGGTCAGCTTGCCGGCTGAGAAAACTGTAAAATAGTGCCATCGGCAGGGAAAAACACAGCAGAAACAAAAAATGGGAACTAAAATTTTCACTTGAAGGATGCGAGATATAGGCCAGAATCAGGGTTCCCAGTACGCAGCTCATTAAAATCGTGATGATATTAAACAGTTGATAATGGCGTAGCAGCAGGTGAGTCACCAATAGGAAAGGGAAGATCATCATCCAGTAAGTCAGGTAGACAAAAAAGCTAATAAAAAGCGCTGAAAACAGGCTCTTGAAAATGGAGAAAATCCCAGAGCTGGCTTCATGAAATAGCGCATAAGGGAATAAAATTACAGCGATGATCAAAGGTGCAAGCGCGAGGTTAAATGTCATTTTCCAAGGGGAATTCTGGATCGGTTGAGAGATTAAGTGAAATATCCTGTCCACTATCTATCTGCTACTTTTTGATGTTTTTAATATAAAGACTTTATCTTTATCATTGTTAAAAGCATATCATTTTTCGATGAGAGAAAGATTCAACATATAGGCGATTAATACGACAAAGCACACCGGAGTGTGCTTTGTAGATGGTGTGATGCTTAAAAACTGTAATGATTAAATAAAGAACCAGTAAATAAACAGGGAAATAATAAAGATACACATGATATTCAGTACAAAACCGACTTTCATCATTTCGCTTTGCTGGATATGACCGGTTCCAAAAACAATCGCATTGGGCGGGGTAGCTACCGGCAGCATAAAGGCACATGAGGCACCAATACCAATGACGATCACCAGAATTTCTTTGGGCATTCCCATCTGATCTGCAATTGCGGCAAATACTGGTACTAGCAGGGCAGCTGAAGCGGTATTACTGGTAAATTCAGTCAGGAAGATAATAAAAGTAGCGACTACAAAAATAATCATCAGTGGGGAGGCATCACCAAAGGCATTGGCCAGAGTTTGACCCAGTACCAGCGAACTGCCTGAATCCTTCAGAATGGCACTCAAGGTCAGACCACCACCAAATAGGTACAAGACCCCCCAGTCGGTATTTTCTGCAATCTGTTTCCAGCTTGCGGTACCCAGAATCACCACCATACAGGCAGCCGAAATTGCAATCCAGGTATCCGGTTGTGAAATACCAAAAATTTCGGTGAATTTTTTACTGAAAATCCAGGCAATTGCAGTGCAGAGAAAGAGGATCATGGTGGCTATACGGGTGCCGGTCCAAGGAATATCTTCGGTCACAAATTGTACTTTGTGATTTAGTTTTGGACGTAGTACCAGATATAAACTGACCAGCATGGCGGGAAGAATAATGAACATCATCGGCAAGCCGATTTTCATCCAGTCGGCAAAATCATAGCCGAGGGCCTTGGCGGCAATGGCATTCGGAGGTGAACCGACCATAGTGCCCAGCCCGCCAATACTGGCCGAATAGGCAATGCCGAGCAGGATAAAGACAAAAGTTTTACGATCCTTGCTGACATCCAGATGTGAAAGCAAGCCTAGGGCCAAAGGCAGCATCATGGCAGCAGTGGCCGTATTGGAAATCCACATGGACAGCAGCGCCGTCACCACAAAAATCGCCAGTACAGAAATACCCAGATGCCCTCTGGACAGGGAGATGATCCACATGGCAATTTTCCGGTCCAGCTTCTGGATATGCAACGCTGTGGCCAGCGCAAAACCACCAAAAAACAGGAAAATGACAGGATCGGCAAAAGTGGCCAAAGCGGCTTGTGTGGTAATCGGAGCCAGTTCCTCACCAGAGGCCATTGGCATGGCCAGCAATACCGCCATCACGGGGACGAGTAACGCTGTAATCGTGATATGAATGGCTTCCGTCAGCCATAAAATACCGATAAAGGCTAAAAGGGCCAGTCCTTTATTGGCATTCTGGTCATAGGGCAGGTAAAGATATAAGCCATAGGCTACAATGGCTGCGACAAGAATAAGGATCCAGCCTTTCAGCAGCCCTTTGGGCATGGCATTGGTCGGGGTAGCTAGGTTGGTCTGAGTCATATACTCTCCTTGCAAGGTTTTTATTTACGTCATTTTTTTATATCAGCTTTGAATTTGTAATTTTTCTTTGTTTAAAAAACACCCTATTTAAAGATACTATAACCAGATTGTTGCAATAATCCAGCACTTTGCCAGAGGGCATACAAGCCCAAACCGAGAAGTAAAGCCAGGACAATCCATTTGAAGTGCTGCTGAGATAAACGATGGCGTATTTTGCCTCCAATCCAGACACCAGCAAGGGCGAATAGGCTGATCCCGATCAGAATATGCTGTTGATGGGTTTCCAGTGTGATCAGAATTGGAAATAGTAAAATCAGCTGGATCAGTTTACCGGCAATGAAATTGAGATTACTGATAATGACAATATCTGTCTTTGAGAGCTGGCAGCTCATCAGATACATCATTAGAAAAGGTGCCATAGCATTGGTCGCACCTCCAATAATGCCGGCCAGTAAACCAAAACAGAGCATGCTGGAAATATGTGGACTAACTTGTAAGGGGCGTGCCCGTAACTGGTCCAAGACATAAAATATGATTACTAGACCCAATAACAGTTTTAAATAAGCCTCATTGAGCCAAAGTAACAGTTTGACCCCGAGTACACTGCCGATCAGGCTACTAAGTATTAGTGGCCAATAGCGTTTTATATAATAGCCAATACTATTCAACAGACTATGTGCAGGGTCGGCATTCAGCATGATCAGATTCAGCAGCAGACAGGGCAGAATGACAAGGGTAACCGCGATGCTAAGCGGATATGCGCTGGACAGAACAGCTGTACTCATCATGGGAAAGCCAAAGCCACTTAAACCATGCAGCAGGGCTGCTACAGCACAGAGCCACAGCATCATCCATTCTGCCTGAGTCATGTGAAATCCATTTCAAAAATTAGAATATTGAACTTATCGTGAATTCAACTGGGAAAGAAAGTGAAAAGCTGTAATACAGCAAAGAAATAACAAAAAATATAGGCAAAAAAAAGCCACGATAACTTGGGGAAATTACCGTGGCATCAAAATTTCATCCCATTTAACCGGGGTGAAAGAGGAAGCTCTGCGATGAAACTGGTTTAAGAACTCTTGTTAAAAACGACTGTACAACTTAATAGCGTTTATCCTGATTTACTGTACGCACAGGATTTTGATAGCCCTGAGGTTGATGAACGCTGTCATGATCAATTCTGTATTGTTTTTTCGGCATGATTAACCACAACACCAGATAAACCAAAATACCCGGGAATGCGGCACTCATGATTGAAATCACCACAAAAATCAGACGTAATAAATTCGCGTTCCAACCAAAACGTTCAGCAATACCACCCATCACACCTGCAATCATGTTTGAGCGGTTAGAGCGATATAAACCAACATTGGCCATTAAAATCTCCTGATTAAAAATAGGTGTGAATCCTAAAACTAGATCCATACTTAAAGAAATGGAGTTTGCTTAAGCTTTTTAAAGTGCTGATTAAAAATAAAATCGTTAAGTAATGTTAATAAAGATTAAAACCAGATCTAAGAGCTACTAACATAGTGAAAATTCTATTGAACTCTTGTGTAAAGTTCAGCAGCTTTGCTGTGTGCTTTTTGCTCGCCATGTTTCCTATTTAGGTTTATTAAAAATGAAATTGGATGTATCACGTTGTACATTAAGCAGTTTTTTTAAACGTAGCCTGGTGTTAGGGAGTATGGTGATTTTGCAGGCTTGTGATCAGCAACAAGTCAAACCTGAACACGAAAGTCAGGCAACCTCAGAAGAGGGTGTTAAAATTTCCGCTGCCAATACGAAGGCCGATGTAGTGACCGTCAGTGCCAAATCCTTAACTCAGGTCGCAGGGCAGGCGACTCTTCCGGCAGAAGCTGATTTAAACCCGGCAACTGTGCCAGAGGATGCCAAGGTGTTTATAGGCCGTTATCATACTGAAATTGATTGTGATGGCCGCTTTGCCCCTTGTACTGAAGGCAAGGCAGAATTTATTTTAACTCTGATGCCGGACGGTACCGTGCATCGCAGCATTTTACAGTATGGCAAAGTATTTATTGATAATACCAAAAACAGCACGGCTCACAATATCACCTACCGTAAAGACCGCTGGTTTATCAATCCGGAACGTACCGATGTGGTGGTGAATCGCAAAGAAGGGGCGAGCTTTTACTATAAGATTAAAGATTCAAATCACTTGGTCATGAATCTGGAAAAAATCTATAGTGAAAAGGAAAGAACCAACCGTGAATTATTTGATCGCGGCTATCCGGCACCTTCAAAAGCCTATGAACTGGTCAAAGACACATCCTTTCATATTCAAAAATAATGCCCGATAAAAATCGGCTGATCTGGTAGAAAGCTTAATTCAAATACTGTTTAGATTAGACAATAAAGGCAAGTTGTGGGAACGTGTGAGCCTAAAATCTGGGCGCAGAAATACACGACCAAAACATCGCAATTTAATTAAAATATAATAAGGGAAATCAGGGAGACATTCTAAGGAAAGAATGGTGGGTCGTCCGCGATTCGAACGCGGGACCAACGGATTAAAAGTCCGCTGCTCTACCAGCTGAGCTAACGACCCTGAGGAATAAAAATGATGATGACCATTTTTATGACGCAAGAGTGTGGTGTACTTTTACGTGATCCTTTCGGAAGATGGTGGGTCGTCCGCGATTCGAACGCGGGACCAACGGATTAAAAGTCCGCTGCTCTACCAGCTGAGCTAACGACCCATCAAGGGATATCAAATAAGTGGTGGGTCGTCCGCGATTCG
>NZ_DCLL01000041.1:0-17775 GCF_002321025.1 Acinetobacter lwoffii | reverse complement strand
CAGCTGAGCTAACGACCCTGAACCATCATTCAAACCAGGTTTGAATGTGCAGTGCAAGTCAAGCTAAATAGCTTAAAGCACCACTTTGTTTGATGGAGCGTATTGTAGCAAGATCTCATTTCAGCGCAAGCAAAAAATAACAAAGTTGCCCATGTTTGATTATAAATACAACAATTATGCTTTATCTAAACAAAAAATAGGCAACTTCAGTACTTAGAAGCGATATTGATAGGCCTGAATATTGGCAAAAATCTCTGCGGTGAGCTCCGAATATGCCGTTGCACCTGGCAATAACACCAGCAGGCGTTCATCGGTTTTACTCGGATCAAATGCTTGCTCTTTCAATTTATTTTTCTGGTATTTAAAGGTACCTGTAGTTTCAATCTGCTGTTGTATACGTAAAAATACCGGTACCGCATAAGCCGGCAAGCATTTTTTAAAGCAAGCGGCCATGGCTGCTAAATCTGCATCATCCAATTTTACATCGGGTTGCAGGGTAATCGCGGCCATACCGGCACGACCATTGGTATTGGGAATTTCTACGCCATACACCACCGCTTCAACGATTTTGTCATACTCGGTCAGCATGTTTTCCACTTCAGTTGTAGAAACATTTTCCCCTTTCCAGCGGAAAGTCTCGCCTAAACGATCGACAAACTGCGCATGACGGAAGCCGATATTGCGCACCAGATCTCCGGTATTGAAGTAAGCATCACCTGTGGTAAATACATCCTGCATGATGACTGACTTGTTTTTTTCCGGATCGGTATAGCCATCAAAGGGTGAACGGCGGGTAATTTTACCAATTAATAAACCAGTTTCGCCTTTTTTCACCCGTTTGCAATGGCCTTTGGCATCCCGTACCGGCTCATTTTTATCTTTATCAAAGGCAATAATCGCATACGGTGTGGGTGAGAAACCGACGGTATTGTCAAAATTGAAAATATTGCTAAAACCGACATTGCCTTCACTAGAGGCATACAGTTCCAGCACTTCCTGAATGCCAAAACGGGATTTAAATTTATCCCAGATATTTGGGCGCATGCCATTCCCAATCATCTTAGTCACGCGGTGACCTTTTTCCAGTTCAGATGGGGGAGCATCCATCAGATAGCGGCACAACTCACCGACATAACCAATCGCAGAGGCATCAAATTTTTGCACATCCTTCCAGAAAGAAGAGGTCGAAAATTTACGGCGAATAGCCAGGGTGCTGCTCCCTGCAATGACACCGCACCAGCACACCACCATGCCTGTGGCATGATAAAGCGGCAGGGTACAGTACATCACGTCATCTTTATTGAGATTCAGCACATGCCCATAGGTGCCATAAGCCAGCGTCCAGCGACCATTGGTAAAGATCACCGCTTTAGGTAGACCCGTGGTGCCCGAGGTGTAAATATAGAACAGCCCGTCTTTGCCCTGTACCGAATGAGTAGTTGATGGATTGAATTTGGGAGCAAGATCGGTTTTTTCAGCCAGGTTGATAAAGCCTTCAGGCGCCTGACCCGGATCGGCTTGAGTGTTTTGATCTGCAAACCAGTGCAGGCGGTCACTGCTAATATTCAGGTCATTACGAATCTCGTTGACTGCATGACGACACTCTTCACCCACAATCAGGGCAATCGGTTTGACCAGATTGATACTGTGCGTCAGCACCTTGCCGACTTGAGAGGTATTGACCAGAGCGGTGGTCACACCCAGTTTAGCCAGACCAATCACGCTGGCAATCAGCTCAGGGCGGTTCTCGACCATGACAGCAACAACATCACCTTTCTTGGCGCCCAAGGATAGATAGAAATGGGCAATCTGGTTGGCCCAGGCATTGAGAGCAGCATAGCTATAGCTTTGCTCTTCAAAACGCAAGGCAATGCCTTCCGGGTTACGCTTGGTGGCTTTTTCAAAAGCCAGACCCAGGCCGGCCGGTGTGTTCGGAGTACGTAAATATGCCTGTCTTAGACCAGTGAGCAAATTGGGCACTTTGGTCAAGAAAGCCGGGATTTTGGCAGCGACATCTGCAATCCCAATCAGATCGTGTGGTTTCATTTGGGTCATGAGAATCCTATTTATTTTTCGTATCCGATACGTTCAATTTATATACAGTAGACGAGCTATCCATCTTTTAGCGTTAAAACACTAGTGCAATCAACCTATTCTGACTAAATCTAGCAAAAAAAACCTAGTCACCGAAATGACTAGGTTTTTTTAGATGACTGCAATTAAGCAAATTATGATTCAGTTGCAGTATTGGCTTTTTTCGGTGGACGACCACGTGGACGACGTGGACGAGCAGCCTGTTTCTCCGCTTTTTCAGCTTCGCTGGCTTCAGTGTCTTCTGTTGTTACTTCGGCCTGATCCTGGGCTTCTGTAACAGGAGCTTCTGATTCAGCATTTGCTTCAACTGGCGCAGCATCTCTAGGTTGAGCTTCAGTCACTGGAGCCGCTTCTGTAGGAGCTGTATCTACTGGTGCCGTAGTTTCAGTTGCTTGTTCAGCTGGCTGAGCATTTACGGTTTCTTCAATAGCTACTTCAGTGGTTACTGGAGTTTCAGTTGCCGCTGCTTGAGCAGACTCTGCTTGCGCTTCTGCTGCTACAGGTGCTTCTGGCGCAGTTTCAACTGCCGGAGCTGTTTCTACTTTGGCCTGTTGCTTGGCTTGTTGCAGGGCCTGTTCTGCAGCCTGTTTAGCCAGACGGCGACGCTCACGTGGATCATTTGCGACACGTTTGTCCGACACCGGTTTTGGTGGAGTCAGGTCCAGAACTGGAGCAGGCTCTGCTTCAACCTTGGCTACGGTCACTTGAACATCACGGGTGACCGGTTTTTTCTCTGTGGCAGGCGTTGCTGCAGCCACCAGACTCGCGTTGTACTCTTTTGTGAACTTCTCTAGAGCACGGTTGAAGGTTGGCAATAAACCAAACTGTTCAATCAGTACGGAGCAGTCTTCACCATAAACATGGCGAATCAGGCTACCAATGGTGAACTGACCCAACGTTGGTACTTGTGAAGGAGTCAACTTCTGAACTGTAGCCTGTTGAGGCTGTCCTTCACGCTGCTGACGACGACGCTGACGCGGATCGTTGCTGGCACGTGGTTTTTCAGCGCTTGATTCTTCAGCTGGCACAACCTCTTCAACAGGAGCTGTCAGTGCAGCTTCCACTACATTTTCAGCAGCGGCTTCTTCAACTGGCGCATCTGCCGGTGCAGTCACTTCAACCGCTGGCGTTGCAACTGCAGCATTGTCATTCAATGCCACGATTTCGCTTTTCGCCTGGTCAATATTCACGACCATGGCTGTTGGCATCACGTCTTGACGTGGTGCATCGACCAATTCAACACGAAGCTGCTTGTCATTGACTGCTGGCGCTTCAACGGCTGCAGGTGCTGCTTGTTGAGCTTGTTCATTCAGCACGCTTGGATCGCGGTGGCGATTTGGACGTTCCTGACGTGGCTGGTTACGGCGGTCACGACGTGGAATTGCCTGTTGTGGCTGTTGTTCATTGTTTTGAACATCATTTTGCTGAGATGGCTCGTTGTGGTGCTGACGGCGAGAATTACGCTTGTTTTCACGTGCTTCATGACGTTGCTCTTGACGAGATACCTGAACCACTTCTTCATGCACCTGATGTTGCTGAGGAGCGGAAGCTTCGGACTGAACCTGCTCACGCGGTTCTTTGTGCTTCGGATTGCGTGGTTTTTTGTTGTTATGACGCGGCGCTCTTTCATCACGCTCTGCCGGTTTTTCAGCATCACGTTCCTGTTTTTGCGCTACAGTCGATGGTGCAAGGTAGGCATTGCTGCTTGCCGGAGCAGCAGGTTGAGACACTTGCTGTGGCGCAGGTTGTGCCACTGGTGCAGACAATTGACCGAACTGACCACGGCTCACCGCACCGCCATTGATCATTTGTTCAATTGCTGCAGCTGCATTGTTGGCAGTACGCGATTGATCAACAGTCGCAGCCTGTTTTTGAACAAACAGGTTTTCTAACCATGCGCATGGGCTAGATGCAGGAGCAGCAACTTGTGCTTGGGCTGGAGCTTGTTGCGCAACAGGTACTTGCTGTGCATTTTGGTTTTGCTGGTTACGGCGTTTATTGTTTCTGCCGTTGTTTTGCTGTTGAGCAGGCGCTGGTGCAGCAGCATGCGTATGTTGTTCTTCTTCTAAATGCCATTCAGATGACTCATAGCCCAACTCTTTTTCACTTGAACGAGTTGCTTCAGTACGTTCATAGCTGGTTGGTGCAAAGCCTTCGGCATTATAAGTGATTTCATAATGCGGTGTTTCCAGATGCGGATGCGGCAGCACAGTGACACGTACATTTGAAGTCTGTTCTAAATAGACCAAGGTGTGACGTTTTTCATTCAATAAGAAGGCAGCAATTTCGACTGGAACTTCGACTTGAACTTCACCATGACGTTCACGTAGCGCGATCTCTTCCACTTTACGCATAATCGAAAGTGATAAAGAACGAAGATCACGAACCATGCCGGTACCATGGCAGCGTGGGCAAACGTAGCCAGTCGCTTCTTCAAGAGAAGGACGCAGACGTTGACGGCTCATTTCCATCAAACCAAAACGTGACAATTGACCGAACTGGATACGGGCACGGTCACTTTGCGTCGCTTCACGCAGCTTCGCTTCCACCATACGCTGGTTGCGGTCTTTAGTCATGTCGATGAAGTCGATCACCACCAGACCACCGATATCACGTAAACGTAATTGACGCGCGATTTCTTCTGCCGCTTCAATATTGGTATTTAACGCGGTGTCTTCAACGTCGCTACCGCGAGTCGATTTTGCCGAGTTAATGTCAATTGACACTAAAGCTTCAGTTTGATCGATTACGATCGAACCGCCCGAAGGAAGTTTTACTTCACGTTCATAAGCAGTTTGAATTTGACTTTCAATCGCGAAATGCGCAAATAAAGGTTCATTTAAGGTATAAGTTTTCAGTTTTTCTAACTGACGTGGCATTACCGCTTTTACGAAGTTATAAGCTTCGTTATAAGCTTGTTCTGAGTCAATCAGGATTTCAGCAACATCATCACGCAGGTAGTCACGAATGGCACGTGTCACTACGCCCGCTTCCTGATGTACCAACATTGGCGATGGACCTGAACTTGCAGTGCTCTGGATTTGTGCCCAAAGGTCTAACAAGTGCTGTAAGTCGAGTTGCAATTCTTCTTGTGAACGGCCAATCCCGGCAGTACGCACAATCACACTCATACCACGTGGCACGTTCAGTGTTGCCAGCATTTCTTTCAGTTCTTCACGCACTGAACCAGAAATCTGACGGCTGATACCACCACCTTTAGGGTTGTTTGGCATCAAGACCAAATAACGGCCAGCAAGTGAGATAAAAGTAGACAGGGCAGCGCCTTTATTGCCACGCTCTTCTTTTTCCACCTGAACCAGAAGTTCGGTGCCTTCAGTGATCAGTTCACGGATATTTGAAGTTTGGCGAGGGTCGGCTTTGTAATATGAATTTGCGATTTCACGCATTGACAGGAAGCCTTGGCG
Organism: Acinetobacter lwoffii; assembly: GCF_002321025.1. Lineage (GTDB taxonomy): Bacteria > Pseudomonadota > Gammaproteobacteria > Pseudomonadales > Moraxellaceae > Acinetobacter > Acinetobacter lwoffii_Y. The sequence continues at coordinate 12,256 of NZ_DCLL01000041.1, read as the reverse complement.
ACCTGCACCGTATTCAACGAATACAGCTTCTAAAGAAGGTTCAACGCGAGTCACGTGACCTTTGTAGATATTGGATTTTTTTTGTTCACGGGTACGATTTTCTAAATCAAAATCGTAAAGACGCTGACCAGTGACAAGTGCAACGCGAATTTCTTCGGCATGTGTTGCATTAATCAACATACGTTTCATGGGTGTAACACCTTATAGTGATACACAGCAAAAAATCGCTATACACGTAGCGAACATCACACATCACGGATCAATGGCTCAAATCTGCAATGAATTTCATTGTGGTTTGAGTCTTTTATGACCGAGCTCTATTTAATATAGATGGGCTTCGGTTTTTGATTCACGTATTGATGATGGCAATACGGCTTCAATCTTTAAACGGATTAAAGTCACCTGAACGCTTCACTGGCGGACGAGCGGTGCATTGGATGTGTGTAACTTTCACTGTCACATTGCTCGAAGATCATCCCTTCTTTATAGAAAGTGTCTTGATACGGAATTGTCGTCGTATCTTTACAAACTGTGCAGATCCAATGCATCAACGCTGTAGCCTGAAGTCGTCTTCAGGTTGCGACTAATCTGATGTGTATCAGTTTACGTTTAAAAACCAACAAAGTTGGCGACATATTTTTTAAGACAAACTGATTTATGTACCTGAGGTACAATTAAACGCAACAGTTTGCTTTGTTTGCCGATATAATAAGCCTTCGGCGTGGCATAATTCTTTGGGGACCTTCCCGTATCATGTGAGTCTTTAATTGAACAATCAAGTTCAGAAAAATCTGAAATGATTCAACTTTTACTCACAAACGATGGTTTCCGTGCGCTGACTATATCAAACCTTGCATCATCTGCCTATGGGCTAAGCTTATGTTTCTTGTGTAAAGCATAACCTAAGTGATCAGTTTTTAATCAATTTTAGTATTTTTTGGGTCATAGTAACTGTATGAATTCTACGCAACAATGGCAAAACGTCACTTGGTTTGAAGTGGATGAACATCAAGATGGACAACGCATCGATAATTTCCTGTTTAGTCGTCTGAAAGGTGTGCCAAAAAGCCGTATCTATCGTCTGATTCGTGAAGGCCAGGTTCGCGTTAATAAAAAACGCATTAAAGCAGAAACCAAACTCGCAATCGGTGACCAGATTCGCGTTGCGCCGATTCGCTATGAACAAAAAGATGAATCTGCTGCACCTGTTTCTGACAAAGTGGCACAAGGCTTATTGGCCCGTGTGATTTATGAAGATGAAGGTTTGATGGTCGTGAATAAACCTTCCGGGATTGCTGTGCATGGTGGTAGCGGTGTGGCCTATGGCCTGATTGAGGGCTTGCGTGCCGCAACCGGTAAAAAGTATCTGGAACTGATTCACCGGATTGACCGTGATACTTCCGGTCTGGTGATGATTTCCAAAAAGCGTAGCGTGTTGAAAACATTACAAGATATGTTGCGTGAACATAAAATCAAAAAAACCTATGCCGCTGTAGTAAAAGGGCAGGTCAGTCTGGATAAACAGCTGATTGATGCACCTTTACATCGTTACGAGCTGGCCAATGGTGAACGTCGTGTCTGCGTGTCCCCGAAAGAAGGTAAAGAGTCTAAAACCCAGTGGAATGTGCAGGAACGTTTTATGCATGCCACACTGGTGTATGCATCTCCGCTTTCTGGTCGTACCCATCAGATTCGTGTTCATGGTTTGAGTATTGGTCATCCGCTAGTAGGCGATGAAAAGTATGGTCATGAAACAGAATATCGTGGGCCAAAACCACGCCGTTTGTGTTTACATGCAATGCGTCTGGACATTCCGGGCTATCCAGCAATTGAAGCACCATTGCCAGAAGATATGCAGAGTCTGGTGGCGCAGTTAAGAGCGCAGAAAGCGGATAAACCGGCTGCCCAATAAGGACTTATTTTTTCTTTTAATAAATTTAATCCACCCTCACCCTCCTTTGAAAAAGGAGGGAATTCCCCTATTTCTTAAAGAGGGCTAGGGGAGATTAAATTTCGAAAGAATCCTCTCCCTAAGCAGCACTGCTGAGCAAGTCTCCTTCTTGCACGTCGTTTAAAGCAGTGCTTTAAACTCGTTCAGGAGAGGGAACGTTACTTATTAAATAGTAATGTTGAATTAAAACTTCATTGATAATTCGACTTTATTGGTTCTTTTAATAAAGTCATTTGCTTAAGAATGAAAAAAAATCTCTCCTTGTAGGAGAGGGCTTCAAGACTGAATCAAATCTAGGAAATCTTTTATGAACTCACCTGTAAAATTGGTCATTTTCGATTGGGATGGCACTTTATTTGATTCAGTGGGTCAAATCGTGGCGAGTTTGCAGTTTGCCGCACAGCAGTTTCAGCAGCCGTTAACGGATGCAGATGCTAAAAGTATTATTGGACTGGGTTTACCTGAAGTTGCACAGCGTTTATTCCCGACAGTACCAGAATTACATACGGATATTTTGCAGGCTTATTCCGATCACTATGTTGCCAACTCATCAGGAGATTCCTGGTTTGAAGGCGTAGCGCACATGCTCGCAGATTTACAGCAGCAAGGCGTGAAGCTGGCAGTAGCCACAGGGAAAAGCCGTAAAGGTCTGGATCGTGTATTAAAACAGACGAACAGTGAAGAGCTGTTTGTGAGTACGCGCGCAGCCAGCGAAACCCATTCTAAACCTCATCCACTCATGTTAGAAGAAATTCTGGCGGAAACCGGTGTGCAGGCTGAACATGCGATTATGGTCGGTGATACGTCTTATGATCTGGAAATGGCGCAAAATATTGCCATGCCAAGCGTTGGGGTAAGTTATGGTGTGCATGAACCTGAACTTTTAGCACAATTTAATCCAGTCTGTATCGTGGATGATGTGGCTGCTTTGCATAGCGCTTTGTTGGCTAAAGTCCAATGGAAACAAGCAGTTTAATCCAGTATCTTGGTTGTAATGAAAAACAAGCAGTTCCCCGGTTTAAATTGGCTGGGGAATGCTGCAGATTTAAGCGCTGGTTCTTATCTTTTAGTCTAAAGTCGTAATTGTACTGATTTTATTCGGTCATATTATGGCAGTTATTTTGCTAAATAACGATGTGTTTTAAACAATAAGATTTTGTTTTATTTAATTTTTTATAAATTATTCTTATAGATAATAGCTATAGCAAAAAATAAAATAACTATTGGCACAAACGCCGGATTTTTCCCATCCTAAAACTGTTTATTCCTATGCTCGCTCTGAGAAAGGCAGTCCATGCGGATGATCAGCCTGATCATTTTCATATTTTCTGTCCCTCTTAGATCCCGGCATAAGCCTAATTTTTGCAGTTTAAGGAAACATTGATGTCGAATTCTGCTGTTGTTGAATCAGTTGCACAAGCACTTCGTAGCGCTGAATTATCACAAACTGCGATTGCACCGATTCGCCCGGAACTTGGCGGTGAAAGTGCTGACGTAGATATCGCCTATGCCGTTCAGGAAGTGAATACCGAGCGTGCTTTGTCTGAAGGTCGCCGTCTGGTGGGTCGTAAAATTGGTTTGACGTCTAAAGTCGTTCAAGCGCAACTGGGTGTAGATCAGCCGGATTTCGGTATGTTATTTGCCGACATGGCCTATGGCGATGGTGAAGCAATTCCAGCTGGCCTTCTGATTCAGCCGAAAGTTGAAGCAGAAATCGCATTGGTGATTAACCAGGATTTAACCAAAGAAAAACACACGTATGCAGACATTATCAGCGCAACTGATTATGCACTGCCTGCAATTGAAGTGGTCGATAGCCGTATCGAAAACTGGAAAATCAGCCTGATTGATACTGTGGCGGATAACGCATCTTCTGCTGCATTTGTCTTGGGTTCTCAGCCGGTTAAGTTAGAAAAACTTGATCTTGTGAACTGCAAGATGGTGATGACGCGCGGTGAGGAAGTCGTTTCTCAAGGCGTGGGTAAAGCATGTCTTGCAAACCCACTCAATGCTGCGGTTTGGCTTGCAGATGAAATGGTGCGTCGTGGCCGTCCATTGTTGGCAGGTGACATCATCTTGACGGGTGCTTTAGGTCCAATGGTTGTGGCGCAACCAGGTGATGAATTCAAAGTTGAAATTGAAGGCTTCGGTTCAGTAACCGCTGCATTCGCTGCTGAATAATCAAGATTCCAAGAGAGTACATTCATGAAAAAGATTAAATGTGCAATGATCGGTCCAGGGAATATTGGTACGGATTTGCTTTATAAATTACAACGCAGCGAATGGTTAGAGCCTGTTTGGATGGTGGGGATTGACCCGACTTCTGAAGGTTTGGCGCGTGCTGCGAAAATGGGTTTAAAAACCACAGCTGAAGGCGTTGATGGTCTTCTTCCTCATGTGATTGCTGATGACATCAAAATTGCATTCGACGCAACTTCTGCCTATGTCCATGCTGAAAACAGCCGCAAGCTGAATGAACTTGGCGTGTTGATGATCGACTTAACGCCTGCTGCGATTGGTCCATTTTGTGTACCACCAGTCAACCTTGAAGCATTACTACAAGCGGGCGAAGTACCAAACGTGAACATGGTGACATGTGGCGGTCAGGCAACGATTCCGATGGTGGCTGCGGTTTCTCGCGTTCAACCTGTTGAATACGGCGAAATCATTGCAACTGTATCGACTAAGTCGGTTGGTCCGGGAACGCGTAAAAACATTGATGAATTCACACGTACTACTGCAGGTGCCATTGAGAAAGTCGGCGGCGCGAAACAAGGTAAAGCGATCATCATCATTAACCCGGCTGAGCCACCTCTAATGATGCGTGATACTGTTCACTGTCTAGTAGAAGGTGAGCCGGATCAGGCAGCGATCACTGAATCTGTACATGCCATGATCAAGGAAGTTCAAAAATACGTACCAGGTTACAAGCTTGTAAATGGTCCTGTATTTGATGGCAACCGTGTATCAATTTACTTGGAAGTTGAAGGTCTGGGTGACTTCCTGCCGAAATACGCAGGCAACCTGGATATTATGACTGCAGCAGCTGCACGTACTGCAGAAATGTTCGCAGAACACGTGTTCAACACCGCTGAAGCTTAAAGGAATACCAAAATGTCTAAGATTATTGTTCATGATATGACTTTGCGTGATGGTATGCACCCGCAGCGCCATCAAACGACTGTTGAGCAAATGATTGCAATTTCAACAGCACTTGATGATGCCGGCGTACCCTTAATTGAAGTAACACATGGTGACGGCCTAGGCGGTTCATCAGTGAACTACGGTTTTGCTGCTGCAACGGATGAAGAATATTTATCTGCTGTTGTGCCACGTATGAAGAATGCAAAAGTATCTGCATTGCTTTTACCTGGTATCGGTACGGTTGACCATTTGAAAATGGCACATGAAATCGGTGTTTCTACCATTCGTGTAGCGACGCATTGTACTGAAGCGGATTGTTCTGAACAGCACATCACCGCCGCACGTAAACTAGAAATGGACACCGTCGGTTTCTTAATGTTGGCGCATATGGCATCTCCTGAAAAATTGCTTGAAGAAGCAAACAAGATGGTGTCTTATGGTGCAAACTGTATTTACGTGACAGACTCAGCAGGTTATATGCTTCCGCAGGATGTGATCGACCGTGTGGGTCATTTACGTCAACACTTGGACCCAAGCATTGAGCTTGGTTTCCACGGTCACCACAACTTAGGTATGGGTGTATCGAATACTGTTGCTGCGGTTCAAGCAGGTGCGGTACGTGTTGACTTGGCATCTGCAGGTTTGGGGGCTGGTGCGGGTAACACACCACTTGAGCTGTTTATCGCTGTGGCAAACCGTATGGGTATGGACACTGGCGTTGACTTGTTCAAAGTACAAGACGTTGCTGAAGATCTAGTGATTCCAATGATGCACAATCCAATTCGTGCAGACCGTGATGCGGCAACTTTAGGTTATGCAGGGGTTTACTCGTCATTCCTATTGTTCGCGAAACGTGCTGAAGCGAAATATGGCGTATCTGCGCGTGAAATCCTGATGGAACTGGGTCGCCGTGGTACGGTAGGTGGTCAGGAAGACATGATTGAAGACCTGGCATTAACCATGTCCAAAGCACGTGAGTTACAAGCTTAATTTTTAATGCAGTCGTATTAAAATAAGGCTAATAAAAAAGCATCCGATTCGGATGCTTTTTTATTATGAAGTAGATTTAATAATATATTAAAACTCTAATCTCAGATATTTTACTTATAGTACTATGTGAAGATTATTTTAGTTTAATTTTTTCCTTAAACATAAAAACGATAAATAAAAAATATTATCTTAAAGTTTTTAAAAAAATTGCTCTTATTAATAGAGGAAACAAAAAATTAAATTAAATATCCGGTCAAATTTTTATTTTCTTTAATCGGTTTAAAATCTAAGAGATTGAGCACTTAAATCTGGGCGTGGAATATGGAGAGCTAAAAGAGCAAAAGTTTAATACTGTGGTCGGATTTTTTATTTAAACCGACTTGCGCATGATGGCTGCATGGATTTTATCTGCTGAATGGGGAACTCATCATGCGTCGTCACAATTTATGGATTGCAATGCTTGCTGCGACAGCAACTTTAGGGACAACTGCAACGAATGCAGACTTTATTGACGACAGCAATGTTCAACTCAAATTTAAAAACTTTTATCTAGACCGTCAGTATCAAGATAACTACTCATCACGTAACTGGGGTTCTTGGTCACAAGGGGTGACTCTGGATGCCAAGTCGGGTTATCACGATATCGGTGGTGGTGTGCAGGTCGGTGCTGATGTACTGGTGCAACATGCAGTCAAACTCAATGGCCGTGATAAAAATCCGGACTGGGTTTTACCGCACGATGGCAAAGAGTCAAAAGACCATTTCGGTAAAGTCGGCGTGACCTTAAAAGCCAAAGTGTCACAAACTGAACTGAAAGTCGGTGAGTTATTGCCTGTATCTCCAGTCTTGGTATTTGATCCATCGCGTCAGTTATTGACGACTTATAGTGGTGCCTGGTTAGAGTCTAAAGACCTTAAAGATACCAAGTTAACTCTGGCTTATATTGATGGTATTAACAACCGTTATGACAACCAGTTCCTTGATTTAACTAAATTTTCTCCACCAAGTTTCTATGATACGGGTGCTGAAGCTGATGGCATGTGGATTGCGGGTGTAGACCACCAACTTACTAAAGAAGTAGGGGCGAGCTACTGGTATGCCGATGTTCAAGACATTTACCAACAGCATTATCTGGGTGTGAATTATAAAACTGCGCTTGGTGAAAAAACCAAATTAGATAGCCACATCCGTTACTTCGATAACTCGGAGTCAGGTGACAAGCTGTATGGTGAGATCGATAACCAAGCATTATCTGTCGCTGCAAAAGTGAATCATGGTGCACATACCGTAGGTGTAGGTTACCAGCAAATGTTTGGTGATAGCGCATTCCCGACATTGGGTGGCTGGGTGCCACAGCCTTATCTGGCGAACTGGGGGGTAGCAACCTTTACCGCGCCAGAAGAAAAGTCATGGAGTGTTTCTTATGGCTATGACTTCTCTGAAATGGGTGCAAAAGGCTTAAATGCAACAGCCGTATATTTCAAAGGTTATGATCAGAAAGGTACTGGGGCGTATCAAGGTCAGAACTTCAATACGGATGAAGTGAATGCCGTCGTGAACTACACTGTGCCAGAAGGTAAATTAAAAGGTTTGGGTGTACAGGCGATGTATATTGATGTGAATTTTGCCAATCCAGCAAAACCAGACCTGCAAGAATACCGTGTCGCAACTACTTATACCCATAAATTCTAATACCCGTATATTTTAAAAGCAGTCAGTCTTCTGGCTGCTTTTTGGTTTAAGAATGCAGTTAAAGCCTTAGTTTATGTAGGGTTTAATTTATAAATTAATAAATAAAACAAACACTTAAATTATATCTATTTTGTAGGGTGCAATCGTAATTTTGTATCAGTTTGCTGCAGCTGAGCAGTTAATATAAGGGTGTACACAAGTCATTTTAATGAGTCAACTTGACGTCGAATTCTTGAAAATAGAGGGACACGCAAGCGAAAGACTGTAAGAGGAAGCAATATGAGCACTGTTCAAATCCCTGACTATCAAACAGATCCATTCTTTGGCTTAGAAGACAAATGGATTGAAACCGCTGAAGGCGAGTTGACCCATTACCACGAAATTGGTGAAGGTACGCCTATTCTATTTTTACACGGTTCAGGTACAGGTGTATCGGCCGCGGCAAACTGGTGGTTAAACCTGCCACAAATTGGTGAGCAAGCGCGTTGTATCGCGATTGATACCATTGGTTATGGCCAAACTGTGGTTGCACCGGGTACTGAATATGGTATCCGTGCCTGGGTAGATCATGCGATCCGTACGCTAGACGCTTTGGGTATCGAAAAAACCTGGTTGGTCGGTAACTCTCTGGGTGGCTGGTTAGCATTCCAGATGGCATTGGATTATCCAGATCGTATTTTGGGTATCGTGTCTATGGGTACGGGCGGTGCGAAACAGACAGCTGCACTTAAAGCTCACGCAAACCCAGTTCTTACAGAAGAAGGAATCAAGAAAACCCTTTCTATGTTTGTCGTAAACAAAGACCTGATTACTGATGAACTGGTAAAAGTACGTTTTGCTTCTGCTGCAAATGACTATGCATCAAATCGTTTAATGGATGTGGTTGGCGCACGTGACCGTGACCGTTTCGAATTCCCATTAGACTTCGAAAAAATGAAAGACATTACTGTGCCTGTACTATTGATTCATGGTACGCAAGACGTGGTGATTCCGGTTTCTCGTACTTGGGACATCCTGAACATCGTGCCAAATGCTGATGCACATATCTTCAGCCAATGCGGTCACTGGTCTCAAGTTGAAAAAGCAGATGAGTTCAACACTGTGATCAAAAACTACCTGGCTGTTCACGGCGTAAAATAAGTTTGATACAGTTTTAAAAAAGGATGGCTTTGGTCATCCTTTTTTATATCGGAAATATTTAAGGTAGCGCACCTAAGTGAGTTTGATTCTCATTTATTTGAATAAATATAAAAATCTAATAATTTTTATAGGTTTGAGCTATTTAAACTGAGAAAAATCCGAATGAAACTTTATTAGACTTAAGTGGTAAATGCAGTACATTTAGAGCTAAAAATACACAATTTTGGTCGAGGTCAAGTGACAAATTTAAACGTTAGAAATAGATTCTTTATCAAAGAATGGAATTAAAAATGAATTCTTAAGCATAAAATAATAAAACAAAAAAAGCACATGCCTATCAAAAGTTGAATGGCATGTGCTTAATGCAGGAAAGGAATAGAATTAATTTTGTTCGCTACGGTTAATATCCAGATAGAACACACGAGTCAAAAGTTCAAGAAATTTGCTGACGGCATAGGATTTATTGTTTTTATGGTAGCTGACATACAGGTCTAAATAGGGCAATTCCACGTCCAGCGGACGAATCACGGTATTATCCATAGTCAGTGGTGCAATATAGCCAGGCAAAATGGTACAGCCCAAGCCCATTCCGATCGAGTTGATATTAAATAAAATATTATCGGCCTTTTGCACAATATTGAATTCAATGCCGTTGGCTTTGGCAAAGTCCAGAATCGCCTGGTTTAGGGTCAAGGACTGCTCTGCTGATGGGATAATAAAATCAATACCATTCAATGCCTTAACAGAAATTCTTTCGTATTTTGCTAAAGGGTGATCTTTAGGCAGAAGAAAAATTAGCGGTTCACGAATCACGAACTGGCTTTCAATTTCATCACTATTGAAATTATGACGAGTAAATGTCAGATCCAGATCGCCTTTTTTTAACAAACGCATTTGCTCATTATTGTTCAGGCTGAGCAGTTCAATTTTTAAATCCGGGTTCTGTACACGTAGATTTGGCAAGATATACGGGAAGATTTTCATCTCGGCCACCGGTACAAAACCGATGCGGAGCATTTGCTGTTTGGCCTGTGACACCTGACGTGCCATGGCAACGGCTTTGTCCGCCTGTGCAAGGGTGAGACGGGCCTGTTCCAGGAATACGGCGCCTTCTTCGGTCAGCTCTACTTTACGTTTGGTTCGGTTGAGTAGCTTTACGCCAACATCTTCTTCCAGGTCTTTGATTTGCTGGCTAAGTGAGGGTTGAGCCGTATAAAGTTTAAGTGCTGCCTTACTAAAATTGAGCTCTTCAGCAACGGTGATAAAGTAGCGAAGGTGTCGTAATTCCATGTCATCAACCCAAAGAGTAATCCAAAAAATGTCTTACTATAATTTCCTCAAAGTATAATCTATAAACAACTATGTCGTGAAGATTATTTTCCCATTCATAAACTAAATGCTCTGGCGGGATTAATAGATGTTTTAATATAAAAATTCACGTGCTTAATAATTGCTTTAAGCTCTTAATTGAAACAAAAAAAATATTTCCCGAAAAACGCTGTCAAATCCATCATCGTTGAAAAGTTGAGTCTATTACTTTGTGCCAAAGATAGGTCACAGGAGAGCTTTTCATGAGTGGAAAAATTGATGTGCGCGAAATCGATGCTTTAGTCGATGCACAAAATGGACGTATTACGCCATCTATTTATACAGATCCTGACATTTACGAATTAGAACTCGAACGTGTTTTCGGTCGTACTTGGTTATTCCTTTGCCATGAAAGCCAAATTCCTAAGGCTGGTGATTTCTTCAACACCTACATGGGTGAAGATCCGATCATTGTGGCACGTCAAAAAGATGGCTCAATCAAAGCATTTTTAAACCAGTGTCGTCACCGCTCTATGCGTGTAAGCTTCGCTGACTGTGGTAATACCCGTGCATTTACTTGCCCGTACCATGGCTGGTCATACGGCATTGACGGTTCTTTAAAAGATATCCCGCTTGAAGAACGTGCTTACCCACATGGTGCATGTAAAGAGCAATGGGGGCTGGTTGAAGTTAACCGCGTTAAATCATACAAAGGCTTGGTATTCGCTTGTTGGGATGAAACCACACCTGACCTAGAAGAATACATGGGCGATATCGCCTGGTACTTAGATGGCGTGGTTGACCGTCGTCCAGGTGGTACTGAAATCATCGGTGGTGTACACAAGTGGGAAATCGAGTGTAACTGGAAATTTGCGGCGGAACAGTTCGCATCTGACCAATACCACGCATTGTTCTCTCACGCTTCTGCGATCCAAGTATTGGGCGCAAAACCAGACGACGAATCATCTAAGAAATTAGGTGCTGCGCAAACTGCTCGTCCAGTTTGGGAAACTGCTAAAGACGCGATCCAGTACGGTTCACGTGGTCATGGTTCAGGCTTCTTCTTCACAGAGAAACCAGACGCAAACGTATGGGTTGACGGTGAAGTTGCAAACTACTTCCGTGAAACTTACGACGAAGTAAAAGAGCGCCTAGGCGAGACTCGTGCATTGCGTCTTGCAGGTCACAACACCATGTTCCCAACTTTGTCTTGGTTGAACGGTACTGCAACACTTCGCGTATGGCACCCACGTGGTCCAAACAAAACTGAAGTCTGGGCATTCTGTATCGCGGATGCTGAAGCATCTCAAGAAGTGAAAGAAGCATTTGAGCGTTCTGCAACGCGTGCCTTTGGTCCAGCTGGTTTCCTGGAGCAAGATGACTCTGAAAACTGGATTGAGATTCAAAAAGTTTTACGTGGTTATAAAGCGCGTCAAAACAAGCTCATTATGGAAATGGGTAAAGGCAACGAAAAAGTACGTGAAGATGGTATCCCGGGGATCACCAACTACATTTTCTCTGAAACTGCAGCACGTGGTATGTACCGCCGCTGGGCAGATTTATTGATCCATGAAAAATGGGAAGACGTGGAAAAAGCAGCTGACGAATATGAGAAGGAGCTTATGAAATGAGTCAAATCAGCTTAGAACTTCATCACCAAATTAGTCAGTTCCTGTATCGCGAAGCAAAGCTGCTAGACGATTGGAAATTCCGCGAATGGTTAGATACCTTAGCTGAAGATATTTCTTACACGCTACGTACCACGCCAAACGCACAAACCCGTGACCGTCGTCGTTCAGTTGAACCACCTACAACTTGGGTGTTCAACGATTCGAAAGACCTTTTAGAGCGTCGTGTAGCGCGTCTGGAAACTGGTATGGCTTGGGCTGAAGAGCCTCCATCACGTACCACCCACATGGTGAGCAACGTGATCGTAGAGCCAACTGAAGTTGAAGGCGAATACGACGTGTACGTAACCTATTTGCTATATCGTACGCAAAAAGAGAAAGACATTAGATCTCTTGCGAAAGT
>NZ_DCLL01000026.1 GCF_002321025.1 Acinetobacter lwoffii | reverse complement strand
ACTTTCGCAAGAGGTCTATTTATTAAGCATAGATAATTTTTATACTTACATTATTGAATTTTCACCCTATAAATGTAAAAGGTGCAGTTTAAAATTTATCTTTATCGTTCAAGCCTGACTTTTATTGAATGATCAATATGAAACGCCACACGATCTTCATAATTTCTAACTCCCCAATAAAAAACTCAATTGCTGCGAACAATTGAGTTTTGAGTAGATCAATTTGATTTAAGAAAGTTGGGAACGTTTAAAATCGGCAATATCCAGTTCATGTACCTGTCCGCGCCAGATCCATTTCAGCTTGGATTCTAAAAATACGTCACCTTCAAACCAGACAAACAGACCTTCCATCATTTTTGGCCAGTCTTCCCGACTGACGTCCTGACGTCCTGACATCACCGCAATCATCGCTGCGAGAATAGTGTCGTGGCTAACGGCCAAACTCAGCCCATATTTATTTTGTGGATGAGTGTTGTAAATCAGTTCCAGTACATCCACTACGCCATGAATCGGCTGTTTCATCCCCGGCAAGGCATTATTGACAAAACTGTTAATAAAACCGAGCGCACCCTGCTTGGCAAAATAAGGCCCGGCTTTTTGAATATCCAGCACAAAGCTGCCCGGCTCCACCAGAAGTCCCTGTTCGATAATTTCAATACGATGGGTATTCTGCTCAGGGGTAACCGCATCTGCCCCCTCAATCATCAATGCAGCGGTATCAATACAACGCTGGATCGGACTTGAAATACAGTGATGAATCACACGATCGGTTTGATCAGCCAGATAAGCACCCCATTCCTGCGCCAGATCCCGCCCCTGATTGGTCAGTTGCAGATCATAGCCTGCCAAACCCTGCCCCGGAACCTCCTCACGAATCGAATGCCGTGTGAATAAGGTGACAGGCGTTTGTACATCGGGCAATAAATCAATTGCACTCAACATACTCGGTGGAAGCAGTTTCAGGGACACGTTACAGCCAACTCTGGATTGGTAATAGGTTAAGCACCACTATAACACGCTCAGAATTTTGCTCAATGCTCGGCCTGCATGTCAGAAACCGCCTGCAATGCAATAATTTTCATATCATTATTCTTATAAGCAATGAATCCGCCATTCAGTAAGGTATCCCGATGATTATAAATAAATGGACGGCCTTCTAAATCGACCAGACCACCACCAATCCGTTCGAGCATACATTGACCAGCGCTGGTATCCCATTCCGAGGTCGGATGAAACCGTGGATAGATATCCACCTGATCTTCCAGCATCATGCAAAATTTATAGGCACTGCCCGCTTTAAATTCAGTGTATTGCGTGAGCTTGGCCAAACTTTGCAAATACTCCAGATATTTTGGTTTCTGCTGGCTACTTTGGCTCAACCCTACAGCAATCATTTTAGATGTCGAAGACATTGCATAAGCAAACCATGTTCTAGTTTGAATATCATATTTATAAGGCAGGCCTTGCTCAGCACAGAAATAGATCATTTGCTGCTCCGGAACTGCCAATATGGCAAAAGTCGTCAAACTTCCACGCACCAAACTCAAATTAATAGTGAATTCAGGCCGTTGATGCAAGAACTCCTTGGTGCCATCGAGCGGATCTAATAACCAGAATTCTGGCCATGAGCGGCGTTCATGTTCCTGTCCTTCTTCAGACAGTAAAGGCAAGCTGGAAATCTCTGCCAAAGCCTGGGTCAGATAAGTATTGACCCGAAAATCTGCCTGAGTCACCGGAGAATTATCATTTTTTTTGATGACATCAAAAGCCGCACCAGAACAATAACGCTGATATTCTTCTCGCAAAATTTCACAGGCTTGTGTCAAAATGGGCACAAACTGCAAAATCATTGGATCTTGTGGTGCTGCTGTTGCTTTAAACATAGAAAACCTAAATATGTCAAAATGCTCTGAAAAACCTACCATAATTTTCGATATGGATGGCACTTTACTTGATCTTGCCTACGATGATTTCATCTGGAACGAGTTATTGCCTGTGCGTTATGCTGCCACACATGGCTGTAGCCTGGAACACAGCCAGACGACACTCTATGCATTCTATCAGGAACATAATCATACCTTAAACTGGTATTCTTCACGCTTCTGGACGGCTAAAGTCGAAGTCGATGTTCTGGCGATGCAAATTGAACATAAAGATAAAGTTGCCTTACGCCCCCATTGTCTCGAATTGCTCGATTATCTTAAAAATAATGGCTATCCAATCTGGCTGGCCACCAATGCTGACTGTGCGGGTCTAGCATTTAAACTGGATCATTTAAATTTAAGAGATTATTTCGATGTCATCGTCAGCTCAGAAACGATCGGACATGCCAAAGAATTTGTCGAATTCTGGCAAGGCCTGAATGAACTACATCCATTTGATCCGGAAAATGCTTATTTTATTGATGATACTGAAAAAGTCCTGAATGGCGCTAAAGCACATGGCATTCAGAATCTGTTGAGCATCCAGCAGCCCTCTTCAGCCAAAGTAGCGCGCCAGACTTGTAATTACCCGATGCTGCACCAATTAACAGATTTAATCACTCATTTAAATCAGGCTGAGGTAGAAAAAAAATATGCGTAAATCGTCTTTACCCGAAGATGCGGTAGGCATGCGTATAGACAAATGGCTGTGGGCAGCACGGTTTTTTAAAACCCGATCGATTGCCAAACATGCAATTGAAGGTGGCAAAGTCCATCACAATGGTGAACGTGTCAAGGTATCACGCGAAGTCCGTGTCGGTATGGAACTGACGATTCAGCAAGGCATCGACAAAAAAACCGTGCTGGTTAAGGAACTTTCTGATGTTCGTGGACCTGCACCCGTGGCGCAAAAACTGTATGAAGAGACCGAAGTCAGTATTGCGCGCCGGGAATTGATTACGTCACAAAGAAAGTTGCATAATCTAGCTCGTCCCGACCATCGTCCAAGCAAGAAAGATCGTCGTGACATCAGTAGATTTAAAAATGAAAATAGTCAGAATTTCGATCAGTCATGGTCCTATAATGACGATTAAATTTAAGCGTCAGAATATGTCGTACATGCGCTGACTTTTATAGAACACTAGGGAAAATTCTGTCACTATACACCTGTGGAACAAAGCTCTAATTTAAGACATCCACTTGAGTACTAACTTAGTGACATCGTATTGAGGTTGTAAGATGGATGAGAATAAAAACAAGGCGCTCAACGCTGCCTTAAGCCAGATTGAAAAACAGTTTGGTAAAAATACAGTAATGCGTCTTGGTGACAATACCGTTCAGGCAGTTGAAGCCGTGTCTACAGGTTCTTTAACGCTGGATATCGCGCTCGGTATTGGTGGTTTACCAAAAGGTCGTATCGTCGAGATCTATGGTCCTGAATCTTCAGGTAAAACCACAATGACATTGCAAGCAATTGCAGAGTGTCAGAAAGCAGGCGGTACGTGTGCATTTATCGATGCGGAACACGCACTTGATCCTCAATATGCGCGCAAACTTGGCGTAGATATCGACAATCTGCTGGTATCGCAACCGGATCACGGTGAACAGGCACTTGAAATTGCAGACATGCTGGTACGTTCTGGCGCGATCGACATGATCGTTGTCGATTCTGTTGCTGCATTGACACCACGTGCCGAAATTGAAGGCGAAATGGGTGACTCGCATATGGGTCTGCAAGCCCGTTTGATGAGCCAGGCACTGCGTAAAATTACCGGTAATGCCAAACGCTCAAACTGTATGGTGATCTTCATTAACCAGATTCGTATGAAGATTGGCGTCATGTTTGGTAGCCCGGAAACCACAACCGGTGGTAATGCACTGAAATTCTATGCCTCTGTTCGCTTGGACATCCGTCGTATTGGCCAAGTGAAAGAAGGTGACGAGATTGTTGGTTCTGAAACCAAAGTCAAAGTCGTGAAAAACAAAATGGCGCCTCCGTTTAAAGAAGCTTTATTCCAGATTCTTTATGGCAAAGGTGTTAACCATCTAGGTGAATTGATCGACCTTGCTGTACAGCAAGAAATCGTGCAGAAAGCTGGTGCGTGGTATTCTTATCAAGGCGACAAAATTGGCCAGGGTAAGAACAACACCATCCGTTATCTGGAAGAGCATAAAGAAATGGCTCAGACGATTGAAAAACTGATTCGTGACCAGCTTCTGACTAAAGCAGTGGTTGTTGAAGAAGACGATAGCAAGGAAGAACCTGACTTTTTAGATGCATGATCTTATTAGATGCATCATCTTTAAACGTCAATACACAGCGCCCTCCGGGGCGTTTTGTTATTATATAGGGAATCTAAAATCCGAGAGAATCATGTCAGACGCGAAATTCAGCAAACTGCTCGATTATGAAACTTTAAAACAGCAATTTGGTGATACTGAAGATCAAGCTCAACCTGCAAAAAGTGCGATCCAAGACGCTCCTGAATTTGATCCTGAAGAACGTTTGTTTTCCTCTACCCCAACTCAGGATGAGAAGAAACCGGGACTGACAGGCTCACGCTTACGTTCTTATGCCTTTGCCGTACTGACGCGCAAGGAATATTCCAAAGCCGAACTGATCGAGAAATTAAGCCTTTATGCAGAGCATCGTGATGAAGTCATTACCTTAGTGGAAGAGCTGTCCCGTGAGAACTATCAAAGTGATCAGCGTGTGGCTGAAACCATGCTTTCGAG
Source organism: Acinetobacter lwoffii (assembly GCF_002321025.1). Classification (GTDB taxonomy): domain Bacteria; phylum Pseudomonadota; class Gammaproteobacteria; order Pseudomonadales; family Moraxellaceae; genus Acinetobacter; species Acinetobacter lwoffii_Y. The sequence continues at coordinate 81,062 of NZ_DCLL01000026.1, read as the reverse complement.
TCAAAAGCGTAAAGGCAAAGGCCCGAATCAAATTAAAATGAAGCTGAAAAACAAGAAAATTGATACGGCTTTAATCGCAGAAGAATTAAAAGAAACTGATTGGGTGCAACAGGCTTATGAACTCAAACTTAGAAAATATGGCCCAGAAGTCACTAAAGATCCCAAACTGAAAGCCAAACAGATCCGTTTTCTGATGTACCGTGGTTTTGAAATGGATGCGATTATCAAGGCGATTAATCGTAAAGCAGAAGACTAAGTTTTATATTCTTTGAAAGCCTTAATGCACGTATAAGCATATTGGATATTTAATTCAATATTAGCTGCAAAATAAAATAAAGCACGACATAAAATAATGATGATTTAATCATTAAAATAATAAGATAGTGCTATTTGACGATATTGAAAAAGGAATGATATTTGAGAATAGAAAACTGCGAATTTGCATTGTTATTATAATAAGAAGAATATGGTGGCAACCCTACCAGCAAAGCTCCGGCACATCATAGTACTATTACCGTTGCTACCTTCCGGTCCTGGCGGGGTTCATAGAGTACAATTGCGAAGTAACCAGCAGGGCTACCATTACAAAAACAGAGTATAGAGATTTTTAATCAAGTTGCAAGCCTTGTTTCCCAAAATAATCCTTCAAGCTATCCGTTTGATTATTTTAAAAACAATATTGATATTTCTGCTGATTTTTAAGGGATCTTCACAATCAATCCATCAACACTCAGATTCACATGATCTTTGTAAAACCTTGTTGCATTTTCTAAAAATGCCGTTTTTAATGTGTGCAATGTATATGAATGATCTACTTTGAAAAGATGAGCAGCGGATCCGAATCTCACAAAGAATTATGGAAATTTTATGATGTCTAAAAAGACCGTATTGTGTGCAGTGACAGCACTCTTTACCATGCCTCTATTTGCCAATATTCCGATTGAATCGCGCGGCTTGAGCCAAGCTTCTAATCAGACAGCAGTAAATACCCCAGCGGCAATTGCGGCGGGCGCAACTCCAGCCGTTCAAACCAATACCAGCTGGCAAATCATGCAAAAGAACCAGCAGCTCGAAAATGACCTGCGGATTTTGCGCGGTAAAATGGAAGAACAGGAAAATGAGATTGAACGGCTCAAAAATGAACTGACCAATCACTATGCCGATCTCGACCAGCGCCTGGAACTATTGCAACAAAAAATTGAACCTGCTGAAGACAATCCAACGGAGGAAAATCCACAGGATACTGCACCCAGCCTAAACACAAATAAGGTCAATACAGCAAGCAGCGGACAGCAACCTGCTGAGCTGGAAAAAGCCGCTTATACCGTGGCTTTAGATGCTTATAAAAATGGCGGTGCAGCCAAAGCCATTGCACCCATGCAAAACTTTATTAAAAACAATCCGAATAGCGTTTATATCAGCAATGCCTATTTCTGGTTAGCGGAATTCAATCTGGCGATTGACCCACCAAAATTTGATGAAGCGAAACGTAATTATCTGATTGTCGTTGACCGCTATCCAAATTCTGCGAAAGCCTCCACTGCCCTGTATCAGCTTTATAACATCAGCAAAGATGTCGAAAAGAATACTACGCTTGCATCGCAATATAAAACAAAGCTATTGAAGAATTATCCGAAAGCTGAGGAAATAAAATTTCTTAAGTAAAATAAAAGCTCCAAAATAAAAAAGACACCCTATGGTGTCTTTTTTATTGCCTCAAACATTTAGCGCACAATGCCGCGTTTCGACTGTTCAAGAGAATCAATTAAACGCTGCACCTCAGTCACTTCCGGCAAAATTCCTGTACGGATCTGCTCGATTGCTTCCTGAGTCGTTAAACCTGATTTATAAATCAGTTTAAAGGCATCACGTAAACCGCTGATTACTGTCTTTGACCAGCCTTTACGACGCATACCTTCAATGTTCATGGCAAATGCATGCGCAGGATTACCTGAAACCATGACATAGGCCGGTACATCTTTCAGAATCAGGGATGCCCCACCAATCATGCTATAAGAATCAATCTTACAGAACTGATGAATGCCTGAGTTTCCGCCAATGACAACGTAATCCCCGACATGGACATGTCCAGCCACACCGACGTTATTGGCAAAGATATTATAATCCCCGACCATACAGTCATGTGCAATATGAGTATTGACCATGAGCAGGTTATGACTACCAATCTTGGTCAGGCTCTGGTCCTGAACCGTGCCACGATGCAGACTGCAATGCTCACGAATCTTGTTGTGATCGCCAATCTCAAGCCAGGTTTCTTCACCGGCATATTTCAGATCCTGACACACCTCGCCTACACTGGCGAACTGGAAAATTTCATTATATTCACCTATACGCGTATAGCCACCCACCACCACGTGTGAATGAAGTTTGCTACCCGCACCAATAGTGACATTTGGCCCGATAATACAATATGGGCCAATTTCTACATCAGCAGCAATGACTGCTGACGGGTCAATAATGGCAGTTGGATGAATAAGGGGATTATTGCTCATGCCTGCTCGACTTTTTGATGCGAAACCATAATTTCCGCGGTTGTTGCGACGACGCCATCTACAGTGGCAATACAATTATATTTGTAAATGCCCCGCTTTTGCATCACTAATTCAGATTTTAAAACCAATTGGTCACCTGCAACCACCTGTTTTTTAAATCTAACTTTTTCCGCACCGGCAAACAGGAACAAAGAACCTTCACTTGGTACTTCGTTATTCATCACAAAACCCAGAATTCCAGAGATTTGTGCCAGTGCCTCAACAATCAGTACACCCGGCATAATTGGATAATTCGGAAAATGGCCTTGTAAAAACTCTTCATTAATTGAGACGTTTTTATAACCAACAATGCCATTATCGGTAATTTCGACGACGCGATCAACCAATAAAAATGGATAGCGATGGGGCAAATATTCACGAATCTTTTGAATATTCATTGGTAATTCAGGCTTCGTGAATGTAGGCAAATTCGACTCTGTCATCATAATTATTTACGCAACTTAAATGTTGATTCAATGGACTCAATCTGAGATTGCATATGATCTAGTCGTTTGATCACCTGGGTCAATGGCACATCTGCTAATTGTCTGAGGCGAACCACGGTACGTTTCCATTTCTGGTTTTCAAACAGACCAATCCCGGATGAATATTTTCCAGCTTCAGAAATATTATTTGTCACCATTGACATTCCGGTCAACGTCACATTATCGGCAATATTCAAGTGTCCAGAAATCGCAGAGGCACCACCAATGATACAGTTTTTGCCAATTGAAACACTTCCTGCAACGGCAGTTTTTGCAGCAATTGCGGTATGTGCACCAATTTTAACGTTATGCGCGATTTGCACAAGATTATCAATAATAACACCCTGTTGCAAAATCGTATCATCCAGCGCACCACGGTCTACGCTACAATTTGACCCAATACGCACATCATCTTCAATGCGTACAGAACCTAATTGCGCAATACGGTGCCATTTCCCTTGATAAGGTGCAAAACCAAACCCTTCGCTGCCAATCACGCTATTGGCATGAATACGTACCCGATTACCAATTTTTGCTGCGCCGGTGAGGGTCACATGTGAGTCAATAAAACAGTCCTGACCGATCTCGACATCATCATCGATCTGCACATGCGCCTGAACAATCGTATTCGCACCCACGACACAATGCTCACCAATCACCACATAATGACCAATATAAGCATCGTCCGCAATCACTGCCGACGGGTGAATTTGAGCAGTACTCTTAATGCCGCGCTGGCGATGTTTTTTCTCAAAGACATGCGTCAGAATCGCGAAAGCCAGATAGGGATTTGCCACAACAATAAAGTTTTGATGTGAAGTTATCTGTTGTTTTAGTTCAGCCGTGACAATTAAAGCACCTGCCTGACTTTGATTGGCCTGCTCTACATATTTATCGGCATTCACAAATGCCAGATCGTGTGAAGTTGCCTGTTCAAGACTGGCCAAAGCACTCAAACGTAAATCTGTCTGACCTATGCACTCGCCCTGAACCAGGCGAGCGAGATCAGCTAACTGAAGCTGTTGATGATTCATTGATTATTTAATTGCATTAACCTTTTGAATCATTTTATCAGTTAAATCATATTTAGCATCATAAGCAAGTGCTGAATTTTTATTTAAAACCACATCGAGGTTATTTTCTCTACGTAATTGTTCAGCAATTTGCTTTATACGTGCATCAAATACAGCCCGGATCTGCTGAATCGAGCTTTGAACATTCGTCTGTACAGATTGTTGTAACTGATTCAATTCTTGCAACTTAGCCTGATATTGCGCAGACATTTTCTGTTTTTCAGTCTCACTGAGCTTAGTGTTGGATTGAGCACGTTGCTGCAAAGCTTCCAGCTCTTTGCTGAGTTGCTCAATCTTGGTGGTTTGTGGCTGAATTTTTTGCTGAAATGCCGTGTTTTGTTGTTTCAGATAAGTACTACCTTCAACCACACGCTCCAAGTCAATTACCCCCATACTGGCCGCTTGAGTTAAAGGTGCAACACTTGCCAAAGCCAGGCTCATTGCCATAATCATTTTTTTCATATTCTTACTCATTCAAAAAAATTTGCTCACAAAACCTGAAGGCTTTATGAGCAAAATTTAGTTTCTAGGTCAAAACGATTTTAGAAAGTACGTCCAATTTCGAACTGGATGTTTTTAGTATCATCACCGTCTTTTTTATTCAACGGATAAGCATAGCTGAGAGACAATGGCCCAATCATGGTGATCCAGGTGAAACCAGCACCCACGCTATAACGCATATTATCTGCATCAAAACCGAAGTTATCTTTACAGTATTGGCGCGCATTATATGTAGTACTACCTACAATAATATCGCTACCTGAAGCTGGTATATCACAATTAGTATCAAATACTTGTGCGCCTTCAGCAAAAATCACTGGACGTACCTGACGTGCCCAATCCCCTTTAAATGGCACCGGAAGTACCAGTTCAGTACCAAATTGCACTAAAGCATTACCACCAACCTCTTCAGGTGAAGGGTCAGGCTCACCTCTTTCACTAAAAAATACACCATCATATTTCGGACCTAATGTACTATTTTCATAGCCACGAACTGAACCGAAACCACCAGCATAGAAATTCTTGTAAAATGGCAGGTCATTACCATAACCCAACTTACCATAACCACGCAGGACAAAATCTTTGCCTAATGGGAAAAAGGCTTGAGCATCATAAGTGACTTTCTGATACTCGACATCACTACCTGGTAATGCAATTTCCGCATTCACACGATGTGACATACCCGTTGTCGGGAACATAGGACGGTTTAAAGTATTATACGACCAACCCAAATTCAGATTATATGTTAAAAAATCACCTTTAAATTCATCAAAGAATTGAGCAGGCTGACTACACTCTCTTGTTGTCGCATTCCAGAACTCTGGTGGGCAATAAGTATCTATTCGCCCTGTCTCTTTACCACCATTCGCTAATAAATAATCACGAACATAAGTAGATACTCCAGAACCAGTTGTTACTTCAGTCTGATCAACATTCAGACCCAAGCTGACACTCTGGTTTTCATCAATTGGATAACCAAAGTTAATCCCACCACCAAAACTGTCTGTCACATAGTTGTTGACGTTATAATCATCATCAAGCTTGGTTTTACGGTAATACATGTTATAGCCGCGACGCACACCATCAATGGTGAAGTACGGGTCCATCACGCTCAAGTTATAATAATCTTGAGTTTCAGAACGCGACAAATCGATTGAGACGCTATTACCAGTGCCCAGGAAGTTGGTCTGGCTTAAACCAGCCTGGAAAGTTACACCACCGCTTTGCGAGAAGCCAACTGCAAGAGTACTGGTCCCTGAATGCTGCTCTTCAACGGCAACATTCAAGTCCACCTGATCTGGTGCACCTGGAATACGTGCAGGTTTGATATCGACAGTTTTAAAGAAACCGGTACGCTCCAGACGAACCTTAGACAGGTCAATCTTTTCATTGCTTGCAAGTGCACCTTCCATTTGGCGCATTTCACGACGTAATACTTCATCTGCAGTTTTCGTATTCCCAGTGAAATTAATACGTCGTACCGTGACTTGCTGACCCGGATTAATATAATAATTTAGATCAACCAGTTTGGTTTCGTTGTTAATTTGAGGAACAATATTGACTTCTGCATAGTAATAACCTGCATTACCATATTTACGCTGTAATAACTGCTTAACCGCATTTACTTTTTCTTGCGAATAAATTTCGCCTTCTTTGAAGATTTGTAAAGCCTGCAATTCTTCAGTCTTATAAAGCGCATCACCTAAGTATTTGGTTTGACCAAATTTAAATTGCTCGCCCTCATCCACAGAAACTTCGATGAAGACATTCTTTTTATCTTCACTCAAGTTCAGGCTGGAATTGGTAATATTAAAGTTGATATAGCCGCGATTCAGATACATGGCACGCAAAGCTTCCAGGCTTGCCGCCATCTTTTCACGCGCATAACGGTCATTACGAGAAATAACCGAACTCCAGCCACTTTCTTTTACTGCAAAGGCCTGCTTGATATCAGACTCTTTAAATACGGTATTCCCGATAATATTGATATCAAAAACTTTGGCCGCTTTACCTTCAATAAAATCAATTAGCAATTCAACACGGTTATTTGGTCGAGGCGTCGTGGTGACCGTAATATCGGCATCATAACGACCTTGCTGCATGTATTGCTGTTCAAGTTCAGTTTCAATAGTTTGCAGCGCTGATTTTTTCAGCACTTCACCTTCAGCCAGACCCATTTTTTTCAGGCCTTCCTCAAGTGCTTCCTTAGGAATCAACTTATTGCCTTTCAATTCGATTTTTGAAATGACCGGGCGTTCAACAACTTGGAAAACCAAAGTATTGCCTTGCTGCACGGCTTTAATGTCATCAAATAGGCCTGATGCATACATGCTACGAATTGCATTGGCAATGATTGGATCATTGACCCGATCACCACTGTTAATTGGCACTAGGCCATACACATTGTCAGGAGTTAAACGTACTAATCCATCAAATTTTATATCTTGTACAATGAATTCATCTGCTGCATATACTTGTTGTGCTACTGCCATTGCACTAACGAGTGCCAGAGGCATAAATAAATGTGTGTGCTGCATGCCAGTCTTTTCCGCTGTTAATTTATTCCATTTACGTTGTTATAAACGCATAAAATCATTAAATAATGCCAGAAGCATCATACTGCCGAGCAGTACCATACCAATTTTTAACCCAACCAATTGTATTTGTTCGGAAACAGGTTTACCACGAATTAATTCAACAAAATAGTAAACCAGATGTCCGCCATCAAGCATTGGAATAGGCAGTAGATTTAATATTCCTAAACTTACACTCATTAGCGCCATAAAGGAAATAAAAGTTTCCCAGCCCATTTCTGCGCTTTGTCCTGCCACTTTGGCAATGGTAATTGGACCTGATAAATTATCCAGACCAATCAGACCGCGTACCATTTTGACAATCGAGTTCAGAATCATCGAAGATAAATGTGCTGTTTTATCAAATGCCATTACCAACGCTTCACCTGGCGTGTAATGAATGGTCTGTTTATATTCTGCAGGAATGGTCATTTTACCCGGATCACTGTGTACACCCAGCATACCGGTCACATTGCCCATATTGTCACGTTTGCCTTGCGGCATGACTTCTAGCTGAACCACCTTATTTTCGCGTAAAACATCCATTTTGAGTAATTTTTCTGGAGATGCCTGTACCACCTGCACCACATCAAACCAGTCTTTCATCTGAACGCCGTCAATAGCCAGAATCTTGTCACCTTCTTTCAAACCTTGACGGATGGCTGCACCATCTTCACTCAGTTTGCTAATTACAGCCGGAATTTCTGGCCGATAAGGCAAGAAACCCAAACTTTCAAGTGGCGATTGACTTTGATCTTTTAAATAGTTTTGAATCGGCAACTGGAACAGTTTGTTTTCACCAGCACGATCTGCCTGAATAGAAACCACGCCAGTTTCACCAACACGATCCACCAAGGCATAACTGAGTTTTTCCCAAGTTTCTACCTGAGTACCATCCACAGCTATAATTTTGTCGCCCGGCTGCATTTGTACTGTTGCAGCAGGTGTATTTGGTAAAACTTTGCCTACCCGGGTATTGAGCTGTTCTTGAGCTGGTAAAAATAACACCCAAAATAGAAGAACTGCAAAAATCAGGTTGATGAATGGACCCGCTGCCACGATGGCAATCCGCTTCCACGGATGCTGACGATTGAAAGCTTTGGGTAAGTCCTCTTCAGCGACATTACCTTCACGCTCATCCAGCATCTTGACATAGCCACCCAAAGGTAAGGCAGACAACTGATACTGAATTCCGGATTTTTTCGAGGTCCATTTTAATAATGTTGGCCCAAATCCAATCGAATAGACCAATACTTTAACGCCCAGTTTACGCGCCACAATATAGTGACCGAACTCGTGAATCGCAATTAAGGGACCGAGTAAGAGAATTGCAGCGGCAATCATAAACAAGGCATTCATATCTTAACTTCCTTTATTCACAACGTATTGCTGTGATAAACCTCGTGCCATTTGATCTGCTTGCAAGATAGCCTCCAGATCATGTGCAGGTTGATTGTCCATCTGATTCAGGACGTGCTCAGCTACCTGAGGAATTTGGGTAAATCTGATCTGTTGATTTAAAAATGCAGCAACTGCAATTTCATTGGCCGCATTTAAAATCGTAGGTGCAATTCCGCCACTCTGCATGGCCTGACGGGCCAATTTTAATGCAGGGAAACGGAGCATGTCCGGTTCTTGAAAATTAAGTTGTGAATGCATAAACAGATCCAGTGGTGCCACATGCGTACTGATACGCTCAGGCCATGCCAATGCATGTGCAATAGGCGTGCCCATATCCGGATTACCCATTTGTGCCAAAGTCGAACCATCAACGTATTGAACCATGGAGTGAATAATACTCTGTGGATGCACAACAACTGTAACAAATTGTTCTTGAACTGCAAACAAATGACAGGCTTCGATCAATTCTAAACCTTTATTCATTAAGGTAGCAGAATCGACTGAAATTTTTTGACCCATGGACCAGTTAGGATGCTTGCAAGCTTGGGCAGGTGTGACCTCTTCAAGTTGCTGCATGCTGTGGTTCAGAAATGGGCCACCTGAAGCGGTCAGTAGAATCTGGGACACACCCAGTTTGGGCTTGCCATGACGCTCTGCTTCAAAATAATGCTGTGGCAGACATTGGAAAATCGCATTGTGTTCGGAATCAACGGGAAGCAGTAATGCCCCATGATCGCGCGCTGCCTGCATCATGATGTCACCCGACATCACCAAAGCTTCTTTATTGGCCAGCAATACTCGCTTACCCGCTTTCACTGCAGCCAATGTTGGCAACAAGCCTGCTGCACCAACAATTGCCGCCATGACGATATCAACATCAGCGTGTTCAGCTACAGCAATTAAACCGGCTTCATCTTGCAGAATTTCAATATCAGATAAATGATGGTGTTGAAGTAATTTTGAGAGTTCATCTACTTTTTCAGCCGGCACCACCGCCACTTTAGGACGAAATTGCCGGCAAATTTCGACCAACTCCTCGATACGACTTTGCGCGGTCACAGCAAAAACCGAGTATGCTTCAGGATGTCGCTGCAAAATTTTTAAAGTACTTTGACCAATGGAACCTGTAGCACCCAGTATACAAACTGCTTGTGACATTTATAAATCTACACCAATAAGTTTTAAAACAGCCATACCTGCTGCAAAGATCGGAGCTGCAGCAAGCAAAGAATCGATACGATCCAGTACCCCGCCATGTCCTGGCAAAATGCGACCTGAATCCTTAATACCTGCACGACGTTTGATCATGGATTCAAACAGGTCTCCCAGCACCGAACTAAATACTGTAACGACAGATAATATCAGGAATAAAATCAGTTCTGGCCAGGTCATATCCAGATAAAGCAAAGCAACTGCCGTCACGATCAACATTGAGGTAACGATACCGCCGTAAAGCCCTTCTACCGATTTGTTAGGACTAACATTCGGCGCCAACTTTTTCTTGCCGAATTTACGACCCACAAAATATGCACCACTATCTGCGCCCCATACCAGTAAAAACAGGTACATCAGCCACCACGGTGAACTTTGCCAGACAGAGAAAATTGCAGTAACGGCAGCAGAGATCAGAACTACGCCGATTCCGTGCAGGCTGGCGTTGTACCAGCCATCATATTCAGGATAGGTTTTAACCCAGTAAATGCTGAGCAACCAAGTAATTATAGAAGCCACCCATAACAATAAGGCGACTTCGGCAAAATACAATGCCAAAGCGGAGAGTGCTGCAGTGAGCACTCCATATCCCCATGCAACGGGTTTGATGACATGTTTAAATTTTCGCGGCATGAGTTTGAACCACTCATAACCGGCCACCCCAGCAGCAAGAACCATCAATACAAACATTGGATAATGTGATTCGGTAGCAAACATACAGCTCAGTACAACTGCTACCAACACCAATGCGGTTATAATCCGCTCAAACATGTATTAATTCTCAAGTTTTTCCTGACGAATCTGTTCTGATGTTTTACCAAAACGACGTTCACGCCCACCAAATACGGCAAGTGCATCATCAAGTTCTTCAATGGTAAATTCTGGCCATAGCGTCTCAGTGAAATAAAGCTCTGCATAGGCTGCCTGCCACAACAGGAAATTCGACAGACGGAAATCTCCACCCGTACGAATCAGCAGATCAACTGCAGGTAAATCACCGAGGCTGACATATTGACCAAATACATCAGTATTAATTGCATCAAGATCTAATTTATTTGTTAAAACATCGCTGGCAATTCGCTGTGCAGCTTGTGCCATATCCCACATACCACCATAACTGATTGCAATAGTGAGTGTCATACTATTGAAATTAGCAGTCCTTTGTTCGGCATGCAACATAAGCCCCTGTAATTCTGGAGACAAACGGCTGCGATCACCGATAAAGCGTAAGGCAATATTGAATTTTTCCATGCGGGGCAATTGTTCATGAATGGTATCAACCAGCAATTTCATGAGCAATTCAACTTCAAACTGTGGACGATTCCAGTTTTCACTTGAAAAGGCAAATACAGTTAAAGCCTGGATATTTCTTTTTTTACAGTGTTCAACAATCGGATCCAGAACCGTTTTTCCTTCACGGTGTCCATCACCTTTTTGCATCTGATTTTTTTTGGCGAAACGATTGTTGCCATCCATAATGATGGCAACATGTTTCGGAAGACGGGGATTTTCTTCAGCAACGGTCATCGATGAATTAGACCTTCATCAATTCAGCTTCTTTCGCAGCCAAGCGCTTGTCAACTTCAGCAACAAATTTGTCGGTAATTTTCTGGATTTCGTCAGCAGCACGACGCTCTTCGTCTTCAGAAATTTCTTTTTCTTTCAACAAAGCTTTGATATCACCCAATACATCACGGCGAATGTTACGGATCGCCACTTTGGCATTTTCTGCTTCATTACGCGCAACTTTCTGCATGTCACGACGCGTTTCTTCAGTCAACGCAGCCATCGGTACACGAATCGCATCTGCTGTAATTGGGTTCAGACCCAAATCAGATTCACGAATCGCTTTATCAATTGCAGAAACCATTGAACGTTCGAAAGGCTGGATTAACAAAGTACGTGAATCTTCAACACCTACGTTTGCCACCTGGTTCAATGGAACGTCTGAACCATAGTAAGAAACCATCACGTTATTTAAAATTGATGGATGCGCACGACCGGTACGAACTTTTGCAAAACCATGCTCTAGAGATTCTAGAGTTTTGTTCATACGGTCTTCGCTGTCTTTTTTAAGATCGTTAATCATATGATCTTCCTTACTTAATTCTTTAAAAGAGGTTATTACTAAATTAGCGTGTAGTATAAAGTGCTTTGGTGCTCACGTCATTAATTGGTAACGTGAGTCCCTTCTTTTTCACCCATCACAACAGAAAGCAATGCGCCAGATTTATTCATATCGAATACTTGTAGCGGCACATTGTGATCACGACATAAACAGATTGCAGTTAAGTCCATTACACCCAGCTTTTCGTCCAGAACCTGGTCAAAAGTCAATGTGTCATATTTAACCGCATCATCATATTTGCTTGGATCTTTGTTATATACGCCATCAACTTTGGTCGCTTTCAAGATCAAGTCTGATTCGATTTCAATACCACGTAAACAGGCAGCAGTGTCCGTCGTAAAGAACGGATTACCTGTACCTGCCACGAACACACACACTTCACCTTGAGTCAGGTGACGGATCGCATCACGGCTTGAGTAAGACTCAACTACAGCACCAATTGGCAATGCAGACATTAAACGGGTTTTAATATTACGGCGCACCAAAGCGTCGCGAAGTGCCAAACCGTTCATGACTGTTGCCAGCATACCCATCTGATCGCCAGTTACACGGCCAACCAGACCATCTTTTTGTAGTTGGCTACCGCGATACAGGTTACCACCACCCACAACAATACCTACTTGTACGCCTAAACCCACGAGGTGCGCAATAGAAAGTGACATCTGATCGAGCACTTGTGCATCGATCCCCATGTCTTTATTGCCTGCCAGCGCTTCACCAGAAAGCTTTAACAGGATGCGACCAAAGCGTGGCTTTTTAGAATCCAACATCATCAAACTCCAAAGTATTCAATTTAAATTTTTTTAATTCAAAATCTTAAGCAGACTTGAGTGAAATGAGTTTTGCATACAGATCGTATTCATCTGCATCAGTAATCTCAACTTCAAGCAAATCCCCTGCCTTGATGACACTTTTATCGATATCTTCAACAAAAACATTGCCATCAATTTCAGGTGCATCTGCATAAGAACGCGCAACCGCTACCGGGAATTCGTCTTCCAGGTCATCTACCAGCACAGTCATGGTCTGACCGATACGTTTTTGGAGTTTGGCTGCCGAGATTTCTTGCTGAACCTGCATGAAACGCTCATAACGCTCTTGTTTAATTTCTTCAGGAACGTGATCTGGCAAATCATTTGCTGTCGCGCCTTCAACTGGCGAATAGGTGAAACATCCCACACGATCCAGCTGGGCTTCTTTCAACCAGTCCAGCAACATCTGGAAGTCTTCTTCGGTTTCACCCGGGAAGCCCACCACAAATGTTGAACGGAGTACCAGATCAGGACATTTCTCGCGCCAGATTTTCAAACGCTCCAGTGTGTTTTCACTGTGCGCAGGTCGTTTCATCAGTTTGAGAATTTTTGGACTTGCATGCTGGAATGGAATATCCAGATAAGGCAGGATTTTGCCTTGTGCCATCAGGTCAATTACAGCATCCACATGCGGATACGGGTAAACATAGTGCAAACGCACCCAGATTCCCAACTGCCCTAATGCTTCACACATATCATAGAATTTGGTTTTAACCGGCTGGCCATTCCAGAAATCCAGCTTGTATTTCGTGTCCAGGCCATAAGCAGAAGTATCTTGGGAGATGACGAGTACTTCTTTTACACCGGCACGTTTCAGCGCTGCAGCTTCTTCAAGCACAGAACCAACTGGACGTGAAACCAGGTCACCACGCATGCTCGGAATAATACAGAAGGTACAACGATGGTTGCAGCCTTCAGATATTTTCAGATAAGCATAGTGTTTTGGCGTCAGGCGGATGCCTTGCTCTGGGACCAGATCAATAAATGGATTGTGTTTTGGCGGCTCAGGCACGTATTGATGAACCGCATCCATAACTTCTTTATATGCCGCTGCACCTGTCACTTTCAGGACATTGGGATGCATTTGGCGAATCTTGTCTTCGTCTTTACCTAGACAACCTGTTACGATCACGCGACCATTCGCGCTCATCGCCTCACCAATCGCATCGAGCGATTCTTGCACTGCGGATTCAATGAAACCACAGGTATTTACTACAACTAAATCAGCACCGTCATAATCCGAAGCGACGTCATAACCTTCAGTCTTTAACTGGGTTAAAATACGTTCAGAATCTACCAATGCCTTAGGACAACCTAAAGATACAAAACCGACTTTGGGGGACTTCATGAATTTTCGCTCTACTAGAATGCGCGTATTGTATGTCTTTTCGCATCATAAAAATAGTTGAAAACCTGACTCTTTGCATCATGCACTAAAATATTGCCATAAAATATTCAACATACTCACCTATGCACCAAAATGAATCATTTTAGATTTACAGCCTCAATTTAATCCGCTATATCTAAGATGAATTGTGTTGCTCTGTCACATTTCTGCATTTCATCGCAATAAATAATCTCTACTCATAAAAGTTGGCGTGCATCTTGCATCAAATCAGAACTTAAAATTGATTAAATTGCTTTATGAAGATGCCATTGCGCCATTTTAATACAGGAACAAACCCGCGAATGGATCAAATTATTCCGATCGACTATCGTGCTTTAGTGGACAATATGACCACGTGTATCTTATTGATAGACCGCGATCTTAATATTTATTATCTGAATTCTGCCTGTGAAGCCTTATTTGATGTGAGCTTATTCCGCGCGAGCGGCACATCTGTGCTCAATATTTTGCAAAACCCGACAGATGAGTTCAATACCGAAGAAGCCCTGAATAATACTTTAACTACGGGACAACCTTATACACGCCGCGAAGCCACTATTCTGGTCAACTTTAAAGACATTCATGTCGACTACACCGTTTCTCAATTGAACCTCGGCAAACCTTATCATCCGTTGCTGCTCATTGAACTCAATCCTCGCGATCGTATGTTAAAAATTTCACGCGAAGAAAATCTGCTGCAACAGCATCAGGTAGCGCGTCAGCTGATTCGCGGTGTCGCGCATGAAATCAAAAATCCACTCGGTGGCATTCGTGGCGCGACTCAATTACTGGCACGTAGTTTGAATGATCCACAATACAAAGAATTTACCGACATTATCATTAGCGAAGTGGATCGACTGAGAAATCTGGCCGATACCATGCTCGGCTCACGCCAGCTTCCGAGCTATGAACTGGTCAATGTCCATGAACCATTGGAACGTGTACGTTCACTGATTGCCAACCAGACCAAAAAGAAAATCAAGATTATCCGGGATTACGACTTGTCCTTACCGGAAGTTCTGGCAGACCGTGACCAATTGATTCAGGTCATTTTGAATATTTGCGCCAATGCCGTACAGGCCATGACCGAAAACAAGGAATTCTTTGTCGAACATCAACCGGAACTGATTTTAAGAACCCGGATCCAGCGTCTTTTTACTATTAACGGGGTGATTCACCGCTCTGTGGTACGGATTGATATTGAAGACAATGGCCCAGGTGTGCCGGAAGAGATTATCGAATCGGTGTTTTATCCGCTGGTCACCAGCCGTGCCAAAGGGACCGGACTGGGCCTCAGTATTGCTCAAAATATTATTCATCAGCACAACGGCATGATCGAGTGTCAGTCCGTGGCTGGAAAAACCGTCTTTAGCTTATATTTACCTTGGGAGTCGAATCATGTCGCGAAATAAAATATGGGTGATTGATGACGATCGCGCCATGCGCTGGGTACTGGAAAAGACCTTTAAAGAGGAAGGTCTGGATGTGACCAGTTTTGAAGAAGCACAATCTGCACTAGACCAACTGAGTCTGGAAGCACCCGATGTGATTTTGACCGATATCCGCATGCCGGGTATTGATGGACTTACCTTCCTGGGCAAGGTTAAACACAGTTATCCTGACCTACCTGTCATTATTATGACGGCGCATTCAGACTTAGAATCGGCTGTTTCTAGCTATCAAACTGGTGCTTTTGAATATCTGCCTAAGCCTTTTGATATTGATGAAGCACTGGCGCTGGTAAATCGTGCAATTTTACATATCACCAAGCTACAGCAACAAGAATCAGCAAAAGCGGCTCCACCAATTCAATCTACCGAAATTATTGGTGAATCGCCTGCCATGCAGGAAGTGTTTCGTGCCATTGGCCGTTTATCACAATCGCATATTACCGTGTTGATTAATGGTGAGTCTGGTACAGGTAAAGAACTGGTAGCGCATGCCCTGCATCGTCATTCACCACGCAGCTCAAAACCTTTTATTGCCCTCAATATGGCGGCGATTCCAAAAGACCTGATCGAAACTGAACTTTTCGGCCATGAGAAAGGTGCATTTACCGGTGCTAATACCCAGCGCCAAGGTCGTTTTGAACAGGCAAATGGCGGTACGCTGTTTTTAGATGAAATTGGCGATATGCCATTTGAGACCCAGACCCGTTTATTGCGTGTCCTAGCCGATGGAGAGTTCTACCGAGTTGGCGGTCATATTCCGGTTAAGGTCGATGTGCGTATCGTGGCTGCAACACATCAGGATTTGGAAAAACTGGTCCATGATGGTCGTTTCCGTGAAGACTTATATCACCGCCTGAATGTAATTCGTATTCATATTCCAAAACTGGCACATCGCAGTGAAGATATTCCGATGCTGGCGCAGCATTTTCTGGCACGTGCCGGTAAAGAACTTGGGGTCAATCCAAAGATATTACGTCCTGAAACCCAAGAATATATGCAGAAATTGCCATGGCAAGGTAATGTGCGTCAACTTGAAAATACCTGTCGCTGGCTGACTGTCATGATCACAGGTCGTGAAGTCTATCCTGAAGACTTGCCACCTGAGCTGAAACAGATTCCAATTCATCAGCAGGATCCGGGTGCGCCAATTCCAACGCTGAACCAGATCGCACCGCATCACTGGGATGAATTGCTGGGTCAATGGGCGATGCAGAAACTCAAAAATGGTGAAATGAAACTTCTGGATGTTGCGACGCCGATGTTTGAACGCACCTTGATCAATGCAGCCTTGCAACAAACCCGTGGCCGTAAACGTCATGCCGCAGAACTTTTAGGTTGGGGTCGCAACACTTTAACGCGCAAGCTTAAAGAATTGGGCATGGATACTACGGATGATGAAATCGAAGAAGAAATAGAAAGTTAATCTTTCCATATAAAAAAGCGCCGATTGGCGCTTTTTTATTGATGATGATTTATGCAGTAAAACCCACATAGCGGAAATACCCATCTATGCCCAGATCAGACTTATATATCAGATAATTTGAATAAGTCGCTTGGGTGATTTCATCCAGCATATTCACCTGATCATCATTGGCATGCAGATCATCTACAGAACGCGGCATGCTGTGCTCGAATTCATCCGTCATATATTCAAAGCCAATATCCATGGCAATAAACAGGGTATGTTCACAAGGTTGCACATACTGCTCTTCTGCCCAATCAATCACGTTGTGCTGACAATGTGGACAGGCAATATTATCAGTGGCCTGAATCGAGAGTGGAATAAGTTGATAAGCCATATAAAAATCAATCTGTTTACTATCCGTATATTTTAGCAAATTTTATGGACTGACTTTATTCAATTAAAAACCTCGACGATAAAAAAAGGAATCTTCAGATTCCCTTTTTGTATTGACAGATATCAATGATCAATTACTTATGAGCAGCCTTATAACGTGATAGTGCGGTGACAGCTACTGCCGATACGACCACTGCTGGCAAACTTGCCACAAGAATGCCCGTCGTTCCCAAACCTAATGCCAGAATTTTTCCAGTTAATAATGGTCCAGTCATCGCCCCTAAACGTCCTAGAGAGATCGCACTACCCACACCGGTGACTTTACCTGCGCCTGAATAAAAAATTGGTGAGATCCCATACAGAATAGATTGGCCACCTGTAGAGAAAATACCCCCCATGACTCCCGCCAAAATTAATAACGGAATAGAAGTTGTGGTGAATAGCAATACCAAGGCAACAAACAAGCCACTATAAATGATAGTCGCCATTTGCCAGAGCTTTAAACGGTCCAGTAAATAACCCAGGCTTAGGGTTCCAATGACAGCGCCCACCTGGAACACCAACATCACCAAAAATGCCTGCTGTTTCTGCAAACCTTGTTCCATAAGTAAATTTGGCAACCAGCTAATCAAAATATAATTGATCATCAAGGTAAAAAAGAAGCCAACCCAAAGAGGCACTGTATTTTTATACTGTCGCTGCTTGAACAAAACTTCAGCCATGCCCGGCACAGCTTCACCAGAGACCTGTACCTCCGCATTTACCTTAAGCTTATCTTTAAGAATAAATGCCATCAATGGAATCAGTGCTAAAGGCGTTAATCCCCCCAATCAGGAACAAGGTTTGCCATTGAATCTCCGGAAGCAACATGGCCAGACCGGCAACAAAGATCGCCCCTACCGGCAAACCACAATACATCAGACTATTTAGCTTGCCACGGTTGGCTTCGGTTGCTTCATCACCGACGACTGAAATCATGGTTGGCATTGCCGCACCTAAACCCAGACCAGTAAAGAAACGCGCTGCATATAAAACTTCGATGCTTGGCGCAATTGCAGTCAACGACATGAACAGACCAAAAATAGTCACAGAAAGCATTAGGACTTTCTTTTGTCCTAGATAATCTGCAATACGTCCGCCAAAGAATGCGCCAAACAGCATTCCAAAGACACCCAGACTAAATACATAGCCCATTTGGATTTGATCTAAACCAAAGCTTGCTGCAATTCCTTTCGCCGCAATCCCGGGAGCTTGAAGGTCAAAACCTTCAAAAAATGCGACCCAGAAACATAAGAATATCGTTAATATTTTTTGGGCTTTTTCGCTGTATGACTGTGCCATGACTGATCTCCATCAATAATTCACAAACCGTTTAACAGTCTGACGATCCGTTGCATTATTCTTAACCTAATCTTAATAGAGAAATAGCACGACAATAGTCGGGTTTAAGCACATCAGCATGTGTAAATATCATCTAAATTAGACCTAAAAGATTGTATTTATAGACTTAATACATCTTAATAATATTTATTATATATATTTATCAATAACTTAATTTAATAGTAGTTATTTTTAATTCAACGATAGTCAAAACTTATACAAAACTACAAGCCGATAAAAAGCCCGCTTAATGCGGGCTTTTTTAGCGCAAAATCTTAAGCAGATTTCTTTGCTTGTGCATTCTTACGAATTGTAATCATCACCAGTTGAACTGCTGCAGGGGTTACACCTGGAATACGACTGGCTTGCGCCAATGTTTCAGGACGAACATCTTTCAGTTTCAGGGTAATTTCACGGGAAAGACCCGACACGATGTCATAATCGAAATCCGCAGGAATACGGGTTTCTTCAAGACGTTTCATTTGTGCGACGTCTTCATGCTGACGATTAATATAACCCGCATATTTCACTGCAATTTCAATTTGCTCACCGACAAATGGTGATACTTCAGAATTGGTTAACTCTGCAATTTGAGCAAATGAAATGTTTGGACGTTTCAACAAATCAATCGCCGAACATTCTTTAGACAGGTCTGCACCGGTCATCTCAACGAATTTCTTACCCATTGGGTTATTTGGTGCGGCCCACAAGTGTTGCAAACGGCCTGTTTCTTTTTCCACTGCTTCCATTTTCTCACAGTACACTGCCCAACGCGCGTCATCCACCAGACCCATTTCACGACCAATGGCTGTTAAACGCTGATCTGCGTTATCTTCACGCAGCATCAAACGGTATTCGGCACGTGAGGTGAACATACGGTATGGTTCTTTGGTACCGAGTGTAATCAGGTCATCAACCAGTACGCCCATGTAAGCTTCATCACGTTTCGGTGTCCACTGCTCCTGATCCCAGGCACGGCGTGCGGCGTTCAAGCCTGCAAGCAAACCTTGCGCACCCGCTTCTTCATAACCGGTAGTACCGTTGATTTGACCCGCGAAGTACAGGTTATTAATTGCTTTAGTCTCAAGCGTGAATTTCAACGCTTGTGGGTTAAAGTAATCATATTCGATGGCATAGCCCGGACGAAGAATGTGCGCATTTTCCATACCACGGATCGAACGAACCAGTTCAAACTGAACGTCAAATGGCAATGATGTTGAAATACCATTTGGATAAAGCTCATGTGTATCCAGACCTTCAGGCTCGAGGAAGACTTGGTGCGAATCTTTATCGGAAAAACGGTGAATCTTGTCTTCAATCGATGGGCAGTAACGTGGCCCAACACCTTCGATCACACCCGTGTACATCGGTGAACGATCTAAACCGCCACGAATGATTTCATGCGTGCGCTCATTGGTATGCGTGATATAGCAATTTACCTGTTCTGGATGCATTGAAGCATTACCCATGAACGACATGGTTGGAGACGGGAAATCACCCGGCTGTGGTGTCATGACAGAAAAATCGACCGAACGCGCATCAATACGCGGTGGTGTACCTGTTTTTAAACGACCCACTGGAAGTTGAAGTTCACGCAAACGATGTGCCAAGGAAATTGACGGCGGATCACCGGCACGACCACCGCTAGATTTCTCCAGACCGACGTGGATGACACCACCTAGGAAAGTACCTGCTGTCAGCACCACAGTTTTGGCATCAAAACGGATACCCATTTGGGTAACCACACCTTTAACAGTATCGCCTTCAACAATTAGGTCGTCTGCTGCTTGCTGGAAGATATCCAGATTGGCTTGGTTTTCTAATGTTTCGCGAATCGCGGCTTTATAACGTACACGGTCCGCCTGCGCACGTGTTGCACGTACTGCAGCGCCTTTACGCGAGTTCAAAATACGGAATTGAATACCGCCTTTATCGGCAGCCAGTGCCATCGCACCGCCCAAAGCATCAATTTCACGCACCAAATGCGATTTACCAATACCACCGATGGCCGGGTTACAGCTCATCTGCCCTAAAGTCTCAATGTTATGAGTTAAGAGTAAAGTCTGTCGACCCATACGCGCTGCAGCCAGAGCCGCTTCCGTACCGGCGTGACCGCCACCGATAACAATGACATCGTATACTTTAGGATAATGCATAGTGGTAATTGAGAGATAAAAAAGGATAGCTGAGCATTATAGCAAATTTCACTCTAAAGTAGACAAATTCAGTAGAATTTATCCTCAGATAAATCACACTTAACTCGCACAACATTAAAGCACTGTAATTTAACTTTGCAGAGGGACTATATAAATTAAACATATAAGCTGAGAAATTTACTCGATTTGCATTGTTTAATCTCGCGCATTTTTTAATCTATATGTTGGTTACATTACAAACAAAGGTATAAAAGATGAATAAGAATATTTTCCTCTCAACCGTTCTATGTGGTTTATGTTTTGCGCCATTTGCTGCATCAGCGAATGATAAGGTCGAAACCATTTATAATGCACAAAAGTACCAACAGGTTTGTAAAGGCAAATCCCAAGGTGCACAAGTCAGTTTTGCCCATCGCGGCATTATCTGGAATGGTACCTGTGAGCCGCAGTTTTTCGCTTCATCCGAAAATGCTTCAATCAAAGGCGATGAAGCCGAACTCATGAGTACCTGTAGCGGCAACAGTGGTGCGACTACTGCCACCATCAATGGTGCCGAAGTCAAAGGTAAATGTGCATTAGGCTTTATGCCACCACGCCCTCAGGGACAATCTCAGATGCAAAGCCAACCGATGCAGCCACATATGCAAAACCAGCCTATGCAGCATCAGATGAACCAGCCAGCACAGC
The DNA here is from genome assembly GCF_002321025.1 of Acinetobacter lwoffii. Taxonomy (GTDB): domain Bacteria; phylum Pseudomonadota; class Gammaproteobacteria; order Pseudomonadales; family Moraxellaceae; genus Acinetobacter; species Acinetobacter lwoffii_Y. The sequence goes on along the minus strand of NZ_DCLL01000026.1, from coordinate 59,466 downwards.
CTGATTCACCAATGCAAGGCCAGCCAGGTATGTAGCCGATATATATCTAAATAGTTTAGATTTCAAGTAAAAGCTTTGACGGGCAAAGTGACTGCATTTTGCCCGTTTTTTATTGCTTATTTATTCATCTAGGCTAAACTAGAAATATACCTATAAATGTATAATAAAAAGGCAAATTCATGGATTCGGGGTTTTTTAGCGTTTTTTTGCCAATTACATTGGCAATTATGATGATGGGGCTGGGGCTAGAACTCACTATCAAAGATTTCCTGCGCTTAAGTCGCTATCCTAAAGTCATTTTTATTACTTTATTTGCGCAGTTAGTCCTATTACCCAGCGTTGCTTTTTTTATTTGTCTGATTTTGGACTTGCCCGCTTTGCTTGCTGTAGGTCTGATGTTGCTAGCCGCCTCACCTGGTGGCCCAACCGCGAACCTATTTAGCTACATATATAAAGGTGATGTGGCACTGAATATTACTCTAACCGCCATTAATACCATCATCTCTATTTTTACCCTGCCCTTTATTATCAATCTGTCCTTACACTACTTTATGAGTCATGACTCAAACGTGACTTTTCCAGTTGAAAAGATTATGCAGGTCTTTTTAATTACCTTGATTCCCGTGATCATGGGTATGCTGCTTCGGGCCAAATTTCCAAACCTGTCAATTACTGTCAGCAGGCCCATGCGCTTACTCTCTATCGGTTTTCTAACCATCCTATTGATATTCGCCATTTTCAGAGAACGTTCGAATTTGGTCGAATACTTTGCCAATATTGGTGCAGCAACTGCGATTTTATGTTTTTCCAGCCTGTTTATTGGCTATTGCATTCCTTTACTCATGGGTATCCCAGAGAAAATGGCACGCGCCTGTACCTTTGAAATTGGCATTCATAACACTGCCATTGCGCTGACGATTGCGATATCGGTCTTAAATAATGTCACGATGGCTATTCCTGCAGGCATTTATACAATTTTCATGTACAGTTTCGCCACTATTTTCGGTGTGCTGATTAGTCGCCAGCAAGTGGTGTATAGCAATAAAAGTCGTTTATCAGATTTGTAATTTATTTGGCTGATTCTGCTATAAGGCTGTATGCTTTTCTAAAGAAAATCAGAAGTATTAAAACAATTTTCGACAAGGAGCATACAGATGGATTCTGGCCTTATAACGATATTACTGCCGCTGGCACTTGCAATCATCATGATGGGACTGGGCCTTGAACTGACGCCTCGGGACTTTAGCCGTGTCACTCGCCACCCCAAAGCCGTATTTATAGCATTGTTCTGCCAACTGGTTGTTCTGGTTGGCATTGCCTTTTTGCTTTGCAAACTATTCGCTTTAACCCCATTGCTCTCGGTCGGGTTGATGCTCCTGGCGGCTTCGCCCGGGGGTGCAACGGCCAACCTGTTTAGCTATCTGTTTAAAGGTGACTTAGCCCTCAATATCACTTTGACTGCTATCAACTCAGTCATCGCAGCAATTACCTTACCTTTAATTATTAATTTTTCGATCATGCATTTTATGCAGGATAGCCAGCAAGTTGGCCTGCAATTCGGCAAGATTCTGCAAGTCTTTGCGATCATCCTGATTCCGGTGGGAATTGGCATGTTGATTCGGCGCTATGCACCAGGCGTGACAGCAAAACTGAATCGGCCGCTGCGGATTTTTTCCATTGGCTTTTTGGTGCTGATTATTATTGCCACACTCATCAAAGAGCGCAGCAATATCGGTGAATACTTGACCCAGGTGGGTCTGGCGACTGCCTTGTTCTGCATCCTGAGCCTGAGTATTGGTTATCTGATTCCGCGACTACTCAATATTAATAGCGCTCAAGCCCGTGCCAGCGCATTTGAAATCGGCATTCATAACAGCACCCTCGCCATGACCATTGCCCTGACCGTGATCGGCAGTGCTGCTGTGGCGATGCCGGCCGCGGTTTATTCTATTTTTATGTATATCTTTGCTGCAATTTTTGGCAGCTTGTTGAATCGGCTTGCACCACTCCCGGCGCAAACACCACTAACGAATCTGGATTAGATAAGCTCTGGAACTGTTCAAAGGATGCTTCAGGCATCCTTTTTATTTTGGGAATGGATCAAGAAGATAGCAGCGTTGAGTCTGAACTTCCGTTACAATAGCTTTTTGAAAAATGTATAAAGGTTATTTCTGTGAAGTGGTTACAAATTCATATTACGGTTGAACAGGCTCAGGTTGATTTTACTGAGACATTACTCAGCTCGCTAGGCGCAGTGAGTGTGACTTTGGATGATGCTGAAAACCAGGATTTGCTGGAACCACTTCCAGGTGAAACACCACTCTGGAATAAAGTGATTGTGACCGGTATTTATGCGCAGGAAGAAGGCGAAGAAATTGATGTTGCTGCACTAGAAACCTTTATTCGTGCACAAATGCCAGATGCTCCGATCCGTCATGAACTGATTGAAGATCAGGCTTGGGAACGCACCTGGATGGATGCCTATGAGCCAATTCAGATTGCTGATAAATACTGGATCGTACCCGAATGGATGGAAGCACCTGATGCCGATGCGGTAAACATCAAGCTTGATCCAGGGCTGGCTTTCGGAACAGGCAACCACGCTTCAACTTTCCTGTGCTTACAATGGCTCGGCAAGATTGATGTGAAAGATAAAATTGTCATCGATTATGGCTGTGGCTCAGGCATTCTCGCGGTAGCTGCACTCTTATTAGGTGCGAAAAAAGCATATGCCACGGATATCGATCCACAAGCTGTACTGGCGACTCAGCAAAACGCTGAACTGAATGGCGTACTGGACAAGCTTTATGTCGGACTACCAGAAGAATTTAGAGATGAGCTCGGCAATACCAAAGCTGACGTATTTGTTGCCAATATTCTGGCAGCACCACTGATGATGCTGGCTCCTGAGTTCGCAACTTTAATTAAATCTGAGGGACAGTTCGCACTTGCTGGAGTGATTGAAGAGCAAGTTGCTGATGTTACTAGCATTTACTCAAATTATTTTGATATATTAGAGGTAGAAAAACGAGATGAGCACTGGTGCCGTATCTCGGGTAAACGCCATAAGAACGAATGAGCCTATAAATAATCCATGAGTGACAAAAGAACCCATTGCCCTACCTGTTCCACCACCTATAAGGTCACAGTTGCTCAACTCACCGTTGCGCAGGGAATGGTTTGCTGTCCTAAATGTACCACCTCATTTAATGCCTTATCGCATTTGGTGACCGAAACCCGGAATTCGGTCACTGCCTCAATGTCTCACGCTCAATCAAACTCCAGCGAATTCAGCAAAACTAATGCTCAAAATAACTCAGGTGTTTATCACACGGATCAGCAGCACCATCGTCATAGCCTGCTACAGATTTTTGATCAAAAAGTTGAACATTCCAATATTGACCTGGAAACCTATTTAAATAACCTGAATTATTTCAGTACCGAGCCGATTTCAGTCCTGCCGAGCATGAATTGGGAAGATCAGGCAGAAAAACAAACCAAACGCGGGCCAATGTACTATATAGGCTGGAGTTTACTTAATCTGTCGCTGTTCAGCCTGCTGCTGTTTCAATTTTTCTGGTTCAATCCGCAATACATCAAAAACAGTCACGTCATAAGTCTGGCCTTTAACAGTGCTTGTGAAGTGTTTAATTGTTCCAATCTGGAAAAATACTACACACTAATTCAGGTTAATAAAGTCAAAATCAAGGCAACCGGTAATAATGAAGCTGAGTTTAGCGGTGAGCTGATTAATTTTCATGACCGTAGTCTGGCTTTACCAATTTTAAGAATCAATCTGGAACATCGCGGTGAAGTGATTGCAACTTATAACCTGTCCTCCGAAGAGTACTTGATTGAAAGTTTAGTCAATATTCAGCGCATTCCGAAAAACAGCCCGTTTAAATTCAAATTTAAGCTTCCAGTCGATCGCAAAAGCTTTGATCGCTATACTTTGGAAATAATTCGCCCCTAATCTACTGAGAAAGCATTAAAAAATTAAAAAAAGTTAAAAAAAATGCAGTTTTCTTGCTCACTTTTGCTTAGACAATGGTATGATACGCGCCACGAAAGCTATGTGCTGCAACTCCTCGCGACTTTTTCACAACAAATACAGTCTTGCCTAATGCGCTATAAAATTTATTGCGTATCGTGCAGATTTTTTTGTTTTGATTTTGGTCAGTAACAAAACTTTAACTATTGTTACGCTTATTTTTCGACCAAATCGCAGAGATGTGTCAAGCTACAGGCTCAATGTAATGACTAAGTTTTAGAACTTCCGTTTTAGGATCTAAAATGGAGTTCATTTCAATTTCTAGACCACTTTTATATATCACTTTACCCAAGTGATATTTGTTTTTCGGATTAATTCGCATGAATAGCAAATCTCCTATTTTTACTGCACAATCTGATGTTGCTTTACGTATCCACGTAGATCGCGCAGTTCGCCACTATTTTGCACAACTGCAGGGCGAGCAACCTTCTCAGGTATACGACATGGTGCTAGCAGAAATGGAGAAACCTCTTCTATCTGTAGTTCTAGAATATACACGTGGTAACCAAACACGTGCTGCCGAGATTCTCGGACTCAACCGTGGTACTTTACGTAAAAAGTTAAAAGCTCACGGTTTAATGAGTGAATAAATGATAAAATGCTTGCGGCTTCCGCAGGCATTTTTTTTAACCTGTAAATTGCTGATTTTGTTTTATTCTGTTCCTTGAAAACTGTGACGAAGATCATGACTATTAAACGCGCTTTAATCTCTGTGTCTGACAAGACTGGTATTGTTGAATTTGCACAAGAACTTGCTGCTCTAGGGGTAGAAATTTTATCTACAGGTGGTACCTACAAATTGTTGAAAGACAATAATGTGGCTGTAGTTGAAGTTTCGGAGCATACAGGTTTTCCAGAGATGATGGACGGCCGTGTAAAAACACTACATCCGAAAATTCATGGGGGTATCCTGGCTCGTCGTGGTCTAGACGAAGCTGTGATGGCTGAACACAACATTGATGCTATTGATTTAGTCGTTGTAAACCTTTATCCATTTGCTGCAACGGTAGCCAAACCAAACTGTTCACTTGCTGATGCTATCGAAAACATCGACATCGGTGGTCCTACCATGGTTCGTGCTGCAGCAAAAAACCATGCATCTGTAGGTATCATCGTAAATGCTTCTGACTATGCAACTGTCGTTGCCGAGCTTAAAGCTGAGGGTGCTTTATCTCATGCAACTCGTTTTGACCTAGCAGTAAAAGCATTTGAACATACTGCTCAATATGACGGCATGATCGCATCTTACTTAGGCGCGCGCGTAGGTAAAGAAGAAGGTCAGGCAGACAAATTTGCACGTACTTTCAATACTCAATTGAACAAAGTTCAAGACCTTCGTTACGGTGAGAACCCGCATCAAGCTGCTGCATTCTATGTAGAAGACACAGCGACTGAAGCTTCTGTTTCAACAGCGAAACAGCTTCAAGGTAAAGAACTCTCTTATAACAACATCGCAGATACTGATGCAGCACTTGAATGTGTGAAATCATTTGCGAAGCCTGCTTGTGTGATCGTTAAACACGCTAACCCATGTGGCGTTGCAGTATCTTTAGACGGTATTCAAGCGGCTTATGACCTTGCGTATGCAACAGATCCCGAATCTGCATTTGGCGGCATCATTGCATTCAACCGTGAATTAGACGTTGCAACTGCACAAGCGATTGTTGAGCGTCAATTCGTTGAAGTGATCATTGCACCAAGTATTGCTGATGGCGTACTTGAAGTGACTGGTGCGAAGAAAAACGTACGTGTTTTAGTTTGCGGTGAACTTCCAGCAATCGATGCACGTCAATCGCAACTTGATTACAAACGCGTGAATGGCGGCTTGTTAGTACAAGATCAAGACTTAGGCATGATTACTAAAGCTGATCTTAAAGTGGTGACCAAGCGCGCTCCGACTGAACAAGAAATCGATGACATGATCTTCGCCTGGAAAGTCGCAAAATACGTGAAATCTAATGCGATTGTTTATGCGAAAAACCGTCAAACCATTGGTGTTGGCGCAGGTCAAATGAGCCGTGTTAACTCTGCTCGTATTGCTGCAATTAAAGCTGAACATGCTGGCTTGGTGGTTGAGGGTGCTGTCATGGCGTCTGACGCATTCTTCCCATTCCGTGATGGTATTGATAACGCCGCTAAAGCGGGTATCAAATGCATTATCCAGCCGGGTGGTTCTATGCGTGACGAAGAAACCATTGCGGCTGCTGACGAAGCAGGTATTGCGATGGTGTTCACTGGCATGCGTCATTTCCGTCACTAATTGATTCAAAGTCGTATTTATTAATCCCCCTAAATCCCCCTTTGTAAAAAGGGGGACTTTTCACAAATAAAGGGACATTTTTATTCGTGAAGCCCTTCTTTTTTACAGGGTGAGAAGCATGGCTTCGCAAGGTGGGATTCTATTCTTTTGAGGGATTTTTAGATGAATATTTTAGTTTTGGGTAATGGCGGTCGTGAACATGCACTTGCATGGAAAATCGCACAAGACGATAAAGTTGCAAAAGTCTTTGTTGCTCCGGGCAACGCAGGTACAGCCACTGAAAATAAATGTGAAAACGTAAATTTAAGTATTTTAGACAATGCTGCGATTATCGATTTCGCAAAAAACAATGCCGTTGAGCTTGTCATTGTCGGCCCAGAAGCTCCATTGGTAAACGGTGTCGTTGATGCTTGCCGTGAAGCGGGTGTAAAAATTTGGGGTCCAACTCAATTTGCTGCGCAGCTTGAAGGCTCTAAAGCTTTCGCGAAACATTTCTTAAAACGCCACAACATTCCAACTGCGTTTTACGATGTATTTACAGAAGTAGATGCTGCGAAAGCATTTGTTGAAAAAAATGGTGCGCCGATCGTCATTAAGGCCGACGGTCTTGCTGCGGGCAAAGGCGTGATCGTTGCCATGACCAATCAAGAAGCATTTGATGCGATCGATGACATGCTTGCAGGCAACAAATTTGGCGATGCAGGTTCTCGCGTTGTAATTGAAGAATTCCTTGCAGGCGAAGAAGCATCTTTCATTTGTATGATTGATGGCGACAACATCTTACCTATGGCGACTTCACAAGATCACAAACGTATCTTTGAAGGCGACCAAGGTCCAAACACGGGTGGTATGGGTGCTTACTCGCCTGCGCCTGTTGTGACTGCGGATGTATTTGAAAAAACCATGAATGAAGTGATGCGTCCTACCGTTGAAGGTATGAAAAAAGACGGTCACGTTTATACTGGTTTCTTGTACGCTGGCTTGATGATTGATGAACAAGGTCAACCGAAAGTGATCGAGTTCAACTGTCGTTTTGGCGACCCTGAAACTCAACCCATCATGATGCGTTTAAAATCATCTTTAGTGGATTTGGTTCAAGCAGGCTTAGACGGTAATTTACCGAAAGAAGCTGAATGGGATGAGCGCAAGACTGTCGGTATCGTACTGGCATCAAAAGGCTACCCAGAAACATCAAGCAATGGTGATGTGATTTCTGGTTTAGACACTGAAATGACTGATGCAAAAGTTTTCCATGCCGGTACGAAAGCCAATGAAAATGGCGAGATTGTGACTGCGGGTGGTCGTGTACTTTGCGTAACTGCGCTTGGTAATACGATTGGTGAAGCACAAGCCAAAGCTTTGGAACTTTGCAAAAAAGTGACATTCGACGGCGTTCAATATCGTAAAGATATCGGTTACCGTGCCATTGCACGTGAAAATGCTTAATCTTAATTTTGATTAAGTAAAAACCCCGCTGAGTGCGGGGTTTTCTTATTTTGCAATAAGGTAATTATTAGCAATCTCTTCAAATTTTTCTTTGTGCTTTAGATGCTCATGATAGTAGTCATACAAATATGGGAATTTATCGTTATAAGTTTGAACATCTACTTCAATTTTTTATATCTAAAGCATAGGTGATTTCCTCATGCAACTTATTCAAAGCTTTATATAACTCCTTAAACTCGGCGTTACCTAAGCCCCTCAATGCAACCTTTTGAAATTACCTAAATTTTTGACAAAAACTGTATGCTCATCCCTAATAAATTTATGCAAATCTAATAGCAAGACGCCGACACCGACCCATTTATCCAAATATGCACAGACGATGAGGTTATGTGCTATTTCCCAAAGACGCTGAATCGAGATAACACCCTGATGTCTAGAACAGCGCAACGCTACTTTGATTCCATCAATAAATCATATATATCCATTTTTATGATTTAGATTGGATAAAATCTTATAAAGATCACTATTTAAACAACTCCCTAAAAACCATATCCCTACTATAAATAAAATATTGTTTTTATTAATATTTTTATAAAACAACTTGGTTTTTTTATTCAATTAAAGAGCTAAACAAGGCTTTGCTATCCAGTATATCGAATATAGATTTATTGCTATGATATCGACAATCCCAGAATGCTCAAACTACTTCATGTGCTTATAAACTATCTATTTTTTCTCTCCAAAATAGATTATTTACAATCAGGTTTGTGGCATTTCTGACTTGATCGCGTTCACCAGAACGATTGCTGTAGGCTTGGATCTTTTAGTTTAAGGCCAGTACCAACAACGATCAGGACACATACTTAGATCGTATAAAAATCTTATTTAACACGATTTAAAAATGCTTATACTCTAGGCAAGATTAAAATTAGGAAAATTTCATGAAAAAATTACTTGGCGTTTTATTGAGTGCCTCTGTATTAACTTTGACTGGGTGTGGCAAACAAGAAGCGCCTGCCAATGATGCAGCACAAGCCAAAGATGCGAATGGCCTTCAAACCGTAACCATGGCATCGACCGGTTCAGATGCAGATGTATGGCGCTATATCGCCACATTACCTGAAACCAAAGCAGCCGGCATTAAACTTGATGTGAAAAATTTCACTGACTATGTGTCAATGAACACAGCCGTTGCCAATAAAGAAATCGATGTCAATGCATTCCAGTCATATGCCTATATGGTTGCGTATAATGATGCCAATACAGCAAAAATTGCACCATTGTCTACCACCTATTTAGAACCAATGGGAATTTACTCAAGCAAAGTAAAATCTTTGAATGAGTTTAAAACAGGTGCAACCATTGCCATTCCAAACGACGGTGCAAATGAATCACGCGCGTTACTACTTTTACAATCGGCAGGTCTGGTCAAATTAAAAGCTGGCTTTGACAATGTAAAAGGCACAACAGCTGATGTGGCTGAAAATGCAAAACAAATCGTGATTAAGCCCATTCAAATGGCAACTGCAGTCCGTGTAAAAGATGAAGTTGATGCGATTGTGCTAGGCAATACGCTGGCAATGGAAGGCGGTTTAAACGTATTAAAAGATGCGGTTTACTATGAGCCAATTGATCAAAGCACAAAAATGAATGTAAACGTTTTAGCAGTTGCAGCAGATCGTCAAACGGATCCTGTACTGCAAAAAGTAGGTGCCTTGTATCATACGCCAGCAGTTCAAGCGTATGTCGATGAAAATTTTGGTGGCACTAAAGTTGCAGTAAACAAGCCGGTGACGTATTTAACTGAATCAAAATAGTACTATAATAGTCTTTTAGAACAGGCAAGGACGATTTCTTGCCTGTTTTTTTATCCGTGATGCAGTTTTTGACACTATGATTGAATTTAAAGATATTTCAAAACAGTATGAGCTTAAGGGTCAAACCTTGCATGCCTTGAATCAGATTAATCTATCGATTCCAACCGGCAGTATTTTTGGCATCATCGGTTATAGTGGTGCCGGTAAAAGTACCCTCATCCGTCTGATTAATTTACTTGAGCGTCCAAGCTCAGGTCAGATTATCATTAATGGAACAGATTTTACCGCACTCGATGCCAAAACATTGCGTCAAGAACGTGCCAATATCGGCATGATTTTCCAGCATTTTAATTTAATGCAAACCAAAACCGTGGCGGCCAATATCGAAATGCCTATGAAGCTTCTGGGCTGGAGCAAGGCTGAACGGGAAAAACGCCTCGAAGAATTATTAGATTTTATTGACCTGAAACATAAACGGCAGGCTTTTCCGGATGAATTGTCTGGTGGTCAAAAACAGCGCGTCGGGATTGCCCGTGCCCTTGCCAACCATCCCAAGATTTTACTTTGTGATGAAGCGACTTCGGCACTCGATCCACAAACCACCAAATCAGTTCTGCAATTACTCAAAAAAATCAATCAAGAGCAAGGTATTACCATTGTCATGGTCACTCATGAAATGGATGTAATTGAAACCGTCTGTGATTATGTCGCTGTGATGGAAAAAGGTGATGTGATTGAAACCGGCAGCACGCTACAGATCTTCAGTCAGCCGCAACACCCGACCACCAAAAATTTTATTCAAACCGTGCTTCAGCAACATTTGCCGGTCAATATTCTGAATAATCTGGAAAACCAGAATCATCACAGTATTTATTGTTTAAAATTCCTTGGTAGCTCGGCACAGGAAACGGTGATTCAGGCCGTGATTAAACAGTTTGATATCAGTTTAAATATCCTGTTTGCCAACATGACCGAAATTAATGGTTCGGTGATTGGTCAGATGTTTATTCAGCTCCTGGGTGATTCCGCAGAGATTAGCGCTGCAGTGCAATATCTGAAAGATAACGGCGTACAGGTAGATCAAGCAGGAGTACAGGCATGAGAGATTTAATTGTACAGTGGCTGACGACAATTACTGCGCCGTTCTGGAAAAGCTCGCTGTCGATGGATCAATTTGTGACAGCGCTGCAAGAAACCTTTCATATGGTGTTCTTCGCAATGCTGTTTGGCTGTATCTGGGGTTTTATTCAGGCAATTACTTTAGTGGTGACGCGTCCTAACGGCATCTTGCAAAATCGTGTGATTTATCACGGTCTCAATCCGATTGTCAATGCGCTACGTTCACTACCATTTATTATTCTACTGATTGCCGTTATTCCGCTGACCAAGTTTTTGGTCGGCACTTCAATTGGCACCTGGGCCGCAATTGTACCACTGACCATCTATGTCGGCCCTTATATTGGACGTTTAGTAGAAACTTCATTACTGGAAGTGAATGAAGGCATTATTGAATCTGCGCAAGCGATGGGTGCAACCCCAATGCAGATTATTTTTAAATTTGTCTTACCTGAAGCGCGTAGTTCACTGATTCTGAACCTGACCACTGCCACCATCAGTTTGATTGGTGCAACCGCAATGGCGGGTGCTGTCGGTGCCGGCGGTATCGGTGATCTGGCCATTTCTTACGGTTATCAGCGTTTTGATACCTCTGTGGTGATCATGACGGTGATTGTGTTATTGATTTTGGTACAGATTGTACAAAGCCTCGGTGACTGGTTATCCCGACTTCGTTAAGCTAGTTTTTATGTATGAATAAAGCCCTCTAAAAAGAGGGTTTTATTGTTTTTAATACTTACGATCCCTTTCTCATTATTTCAAAGTAAAGTCCTGCAACTATTTGATACGTGCCACGGCGACAGGAAGTCGCCGTTGTTCTGTCTTGCACAAGCTTTAAAGCAATGCTTAAAGCTTGCTCAGGAAGTGCCATCAGATCAACAAAGGGGTTTTGTTACTTTTGTCCCGTCAAAAGTAAAAGAAAATATCTTCTAACAACTAACTAAATAATCAGCTTAAAAAATCAAATTCAAACTTGACCTAAAAGTTAGCCATTTCCCCTCAATTTCAAACTGAAACAATAAATCCCATGTTAAACTATTCAATGGTTTTAGCAGGGACTCATCTATGCACTTTGTTCATCTTGGTATTCATACAGAATTTTCGATTACTGAATCCATCGTACGGATACCTGACTTGGTCAAAGCTGCCGAAGAAGAACAGATGCCTGCCCTTGCGCTCACGGATCTTTCTAACCTGCATGCTGCCGTCAAGTTCTATGGCAAATGTCTGAGCAAAGGCATCAAGCCGATTCTGGGTTCTGAAATTCGCCTGAATGATGCCGAACATCGCATGACCTTATTGGCCATGACCAATACCGGCTGGCGTAATTTGACTGAATTAGTATCTGAAGGCTTTATCAGTGGCCAGCAACTGGATATTCCCTGCGTTCAAAAACAATGGATTTTAAATCAGCCTGAGGACATGATTGCCCTGCTCGGCATGCATTCCGATGTCGGCAAAATGCTGATGAGTTCAAATCCGCAAAAAGCGGAACCGCTGCTAGAAGAATGGGTCGAAAAATTTGGTAATCGTGTTTATCTTGCCCTGACCCGTACCAATCGTCCGGATGAAGATAACTTTATTCTGGAAGCCGTTAAGCTGGCAAAAAAATACAATATCGGTGTGGTCGCACATAATGATGTGCATTTCATGACCCGTGAAGATTATGAAGCGCATGAAGCACGGGTATGTATTGCAGATGGTTATGTGCTTGGTGACAACCGCCGCCCTAAAACCTATTCACCTGAACAATATTTCAAATCTGCTGAAGAAATGACGGCGCTGTTCTCGGATATTCCATCTGCGATTGAGAACACCTATCACATTGCCAAACGCTGTAATGTGACGCTGCAACTGGGCAAATACTTCCTGCCTGATTATCCGATTCCTGAAGGTCATACCATTGATACCTTCTTTGCACACTTGTCCAAAGAAGGTCTGGAAGAACGCCTGAATTTCCTGTATCCGCCTGAACAACGTGATGAAGACTGGCCAGAAATCCGCAAGCCTTATGATGAGCGTATCGAATACGAGATTAACATCATTAACTCGATGGGATTCCCGGGCTACTTCCTGATCGTGATGGACTTCATTCAGTGGTCGAAAAGTAACGGCGTTCCGGTCGGTCCGGGCCGTGGTTCGGGTGCAGGTTCACTGGTCGCCTATAGCTTAAAAATTACCGATCTTGATCCACTGCGTTATGAACTGCTGTTCGAACGTTTCTTGAACCCGGAACGTGTTTCGATGCCCGACTTCGACGTCGATTTCTGTATCGCAGGCCGTGACCGCGTAATTGACTATGTAGCACGTACCTATGGCCGTGATGCGGTCTCCCAGATTGCAACATTCGGTACCATGGCTGCCAAAGGTGCGATTCGTGATGTTGCCCGCGTTTTGGGTAAATCTTATGGTCTGGCGGATCGTATCTCGAAAATGATCCCAACCAAGCCTTTAGGTCTAAGCCTGCTTGAGTCGCTGGAAGCTGAACCTCAGCTTAAAGATATCGTCACCAATCCATCCAATCCAGACCATGACGATGCAGCCGAAATCTGGGAAATGGCACTGAAACTGGAAGGTATTACCCGAAACACCGGTAAACACGCCGGTGGTGTGGTGATCTCGCCAACCAAGATTACCGATTTCTCCGCGGTCATGTGTGATGCAGATGGTACCGGACGTGTGGCACAGTTCGATAAAGACGATGTCGAATCTGCAGGTCTGGTGAAGTTTGACTTCTTGGGTCTGCGTAACCTGACCGTGATTGAAGATGCGGTTAAAAATATCAATAAACGCATCAAATCTGACAAGCCTTTAGATATTGCCTATATCCCGCTTGAAGATAAAGACGCGTATTTGGTCTTTGCCAATGCCAACACCACTGCGGTATTCCAGTTTGAATCCGTGGGCATGAAAAAGATGCTGAAAGAGGCACGCCCAAGCAAATTTGAAGAAATTATTGCCTTCGTGTCACTTTACCGTCCTGGCCCGATGGATCTAATTCCTGACTTTATCCACCGGATGCATGGTGGCGATTTTGAATATCTGCATCCCTTGCTTGAAGGCGTGCTAGAACCCACCTACGGGATTATGGTGTATCAGGAACAGGTAATGCAGGCTGCACAGTATTGTGCCGGCTATACCCTCGGCGGCGCGGACTTGTTACGTCGTGCGATGGGTAAGAAAAAACCGGAAGAAATGGTCAAACAGCGCCAGATCTTTATTGAAGGTGCATCGGAAAAAGACATTGATGAAGCCACGGCCAACCATATCTTCGACTATATGGAAAAGTTCGCCGGCTACGGTTTTAACAAATCGCATGCGGCTGCTTATGCTTTGGTTGCCTACCAAACTGCATGGCTGAAAGCGCATTATCCGGCAGAATTCCTGTCTGCGGTATTGACCTCGGAGATGCAGAACACCGACAACGTGGTATTCCTGATTGATGACTGTCGCAAGAATAATCTGGAAGTTTTGCCACCGTCAGTGAATATGTCGCTGTATCAATTCCATGCTATCGATGAGCAAACCATTGTCTATGGTCTGGGGGCGATTAAAGGCGTTGGTGAAGCGGCGATGCAGTCGGTGATTGACTCGCGTGCGCAAGAAGGTCCATTCCGTGACTTGTTTGATTTCTGTCATCGTATTGACCTAAAAAAAATCAATAAGCGTACTCTGGAAGCACTGATTCGTTCAGGTGCACTGGATTGCTTAGGCATTGACCGTGCCGACCTGATGGCACAACTGCCTGAAGCGGTTCAAGCTGCGGAACAGGCACGTTCCAATCGTGAAACCGGCATCATGGACCTGTTTGGCGAAGTAGAAGAAGTTCAGCGCAAGCCATCTAAACCGGTCAAACCTTGGGCGGATGAAGTTCGCCTGAAAGGTGAAAAAGACACGCTTGGCCTGTATCTGACTGGCCACCCGATTGATGTGTATCGCAATGAACTGAAAGCCTTTGTACCTAGTCAGCTCAATGAGCTGACGCCGACACGCCGTGGCGTGACCACCGTGTTTGCAGGACTGGTGGTGGATATTGCCAATTTCCCGAACCGGATGATGATGACACTGGATGATGGTACGGCACGGATTGAGATTTCAGCCAATCACGAACGCTTCAACCGCTTTAAAGAGATTATCCAGCTCGATAAAGTGGTGGTGATTGAAGGCGAAATCTATGAGCGTGAAGGCTTTGACCGTCCGATGGGACGCCTCACCAAAGCATTTAGCCTGAATGAAATTCGTCAGAAACGTGCCAATCGCATCAAGATTACTCTCACAGCCGAGCATTTCAGCAAGAGCTTGAGCCGTGACCTGCAGCAGATTCTGACTCCTTATTGCAATGTCGATATGTCGGCACATATTCCGGTGATTCTGTATCTGGACTATCCGTATGCTACGACTGAACTGCATCTGGGTCTGAACTGGAAAGTCGCCCCACTGGATGAGCTCTTAGCCAAATTGCGTGACTATTTTGGTAAAGAAGCCTTGCATATTGAGTATCAGGTCAAGTCCAAAGCTGCCAAAGCCATGTCCTATGAACAGGCCAAGCCGGTGGATATTCCTCCGCCGCCTGCGGGCATGAGCATGGATGATGCACTGGAGCTGTATCAGGCTGAATCCCAGCCGCAATATTCATAAATCCTGATCTTTAAAACACCTTAAAATTGGAATCCTCATGAGTCAAATTGACAATGCTGCTGTTTCAGCACATCTCTCCCATGTGCGTATTGTCATGGTCAATACCACTTTACCTGCCAATATCGGCAGTGCCTTACGCGCCATGAAAACCATGGGCTTGTCCAAACTGGTTCTGGTGGCACCGAAAACCTATCCGCATCCGGATATTGATGCGCTGGCTGCGGGTGCAACTGACCTGATCGAGCAGATCGAGATTGTAGAAACCCTTGAAGATGCCATTAAAGACTGTCAGATTGTATTCGGTACCAGCGCACGCAGCCGTACCATTCCCTGGCCGCTGTTAGATGTGCGCCCTGCCGCTGAAAAAGCCATGACCGCCGTGGTACAAGAGCAGCAGGAAGTTGCGATTCTATTTGGCCGTGAAGACCGTGGTCTGACCAATGAAGAACTGGCGATGGCCAATTATCATCTGACTATTCCTGTGAATACTGACTATGGCGTACTAAATGTAGCTCAGGCGATTCAGGTGATCTGCTATGAGATGCGCATGGCAACGATGAGTCAAATTGAACAGCCACGTGATGCTAAAGCGACCATGCAAGTCATTGATGGCATTGAAATGGAATGGGATGAACCTTTAGTCAATCATGCGCAGATGGAACAGTTCTATCCGCACTTGGAAAAAATGCTGGCAGAAATTGAATTTATGGATCCAAAAAATCCAAGATTATTGCCTTTACGCTTGCGTCGTCTCTTCGGACGTATACAATTAGATCGTATGGAATATCACTTACTTCGTGGTATTTTCAGCCGTGTTCAGGCATTGAATAACGGTACCTGGAAAAAATCTTCACACACATCATCACAGGACGAGGATCAAATCTAATGCTAAAACAGCTCAAAGAAGATATACAAGCTGTCTTTGCGCGCGATCCTGCAGCACGCAATACCTTAGAAGTCTTAACCACTTACCCTGGCATTCATGCGCTGATCATGCATCGCATGGCACATGAGCTATGGAACAAAGACTGTAAAGGAACTGCGCGTGCGTTGTCTTCGTTTAGCCGGTTTGCCACGGGCATTGAAATCCATCCGGGTGCAAAAATTGGCCGCCGTTTCTTTATCGATCACGGTATGGGTGTCGTAATTGGCGAAACTGCTGAAATTGGCGATGATGTCACCCTTTATCACGGTGTGACTTTGGGTGGAACGACCTGGAATAAAGGTAAACGTCATCCAACGCTAGAAGATGGCGTGGTAGTCGGTGCTGGTGCCAAGATTCTTGGGCCATTTACCGTAGGTAAAAATGCCAAAGTCGGTTCTAATGCGGTCGTCACCAAAGCTGTTCCTGAGAACGCCACAGCGGTGGGCAACCCGGCACGTTTTATCACCAAAGATAAACCCAAAGATGATGCTGAAGCGCGTCGTCGTGACTATGCAGAAAGTATCGGTTTCCAGCCCTATGCTGCGACTGAAGACCAATCCGATCCGATTCTGGAAGGCATGCGGATTCTGCTGGATCGCATTCAGCAAAATGAAAAGCGTATGAACAACTTGTGCAATCGTCTTTCTTTGTTAGATCCGACCTTTAACAAGCAGCAACAGGATGGCCAGCCTTTGAGCAAAAAAGAGTTGGAGATTCTGGAAGAAGCGCGCCGTGAATGTGAAGCGCAAACCAGCCAATCCAAAGCCTGAATATCACACTTCACTCTGTAACACGGGTTTACTTGCATGATGGTTATAGTTTTCATAGACTGACGATCATGCAATTTTTGAATAGATGTTTTAAAAAATAACAGAATGGATGACTATTATGACCTTTAAGCCCTTGGCACTTGCTTGCTTAGCATTCACAATTACTGCGTGTTCGATCACTCCTCAGAAATCTGCTGAGAAACCTGTAGACCAAGTGGTTTTTGTAGAGCCTGAACTGTCCCCACCATTTTATGCTTTAAATCCATTCAATTATAATGAACCGCCTGAATTTGAAGTGCATTTGAAAAAGGCTGCAGCGCAGCCTGTAACCAAGATGGTGGTGACGGATCCTAATGATCCATCCAAGCAATTGACCCTAGATGTGAATAAACTGATTATTCCAGTGGTAGATAGCAATACACGTGCAATGCGTTATGCAGCACTTGCCAATTCAAATGAAATCGATATCACTGAAATTGACGATTTTCTGCAAATGGTCGAAGGTAAGGCACGTCATTATCCACCACGTTTCAGCGATCGTCAGGAACGCCGTGGCTTTGAAGCCAAATTGCGTGAAGTCACCCGACAACTAGATACTTTAGCGGCCCGTCCAAATGCCTCTTTTGATGTGTTGATGCGTGCTTTTAAAGCCAGCGTGATGGCACGTAACCTGGATCTGGGTTCAGTTTATACCACCAATTCCCTGACCTATGCCCAGCGCATTCTCAAAATTAACCCGGATGATGCTGAAGTCAACTTCTGGTTTGGTTTTGGTCTGTCTGAAGGCGGTGGTCAACGTGAAGCCATCGCTTATCTGGACAAAGCCATGAAAGCCGGGGTTCAGGAGGCTTATCTTTCTGCAGCCAATAATTATATTGCATTAGAACAGAAGAAAAATGCCACTCAAACCTTGGCGAACTATAAGGTGAAATATCCGCAAGAAGCTGAAGTAGCCGACCGTCTGATTCAGGAAATTGAAAAAAATGGTCGCTGGAATGTTTGGCAAATTCTGCAAAGTTCAACACCTACTCCGGCTACAGAGCCAGCAACAGCACCTGTAACGCCATAATCAAGATTCGCTTCAATTTGATTACAAATAGACTGCTACGGCGGTCTATTTTTATGGGAAAAAATTAGTAAAATACAAAACATTATCCCGCTTTATAACTTGAATTCAGTGAAAAGTTTTATGCACGAAAAAATAAATAAAAGATTAATGCTGTGCACTTTACTCATCACCAGCGTACTCAGCGGCTGTCAGGTGGTCAGTGTTAAGGAACAGGCCATTAATGTCACGCTGAACAATGAGCGTGACAGCATCTTGACCCGCGACAAGCTCAGTGAAGCCAGTCTGAATGTGTTGTCCATGACAGGTCGTGAGGCCCAGATCTGTATTGATCAGCCCGAAGAATGTGTGGAAGATCTGAAAAGTATTCCCCAGATTTTAGATGAACAATTACTTTCTACAGCAAGTGAATTATATCTCGCCAACTCCTTACAAAATGCCAAGTCTGCCGAATGCAACACCGGTGTCTTAAACAAAACCCGGTCACCGGAAAAACAGCAACAACACAAACAGAATATCCAGAAATGTCTGGATCAGCAGCTCACGATGCTGGATAAAAGCATTCGTTATAGCTATGCCTATCTATTTAAAACCGAGCGTGCGCCGCAAGAGCGGATTTTTGATAACCGCCAGGTCCAGATTCGTGACTTTTATAACCTGGCGATTGCTCATCTGATTCAACGCTATGCTGAACGTTATGAAGCCAAACAGTCCGGCCAGCGCATTCAGGTCGGTGACAGTGTATACACCCTTGATCTGGAAAATTTTCCGCAGCTGAAAAACCAGACCATTGAACAGCTGATGTCCACCTATAATATGAACTTTTCCGGCCTGCATTCCATCACCCGCCGTGATGGTTTTGGTTCAGAATTTTTAGTGGTTTTACCTGAAGCACAGCAAACCGAACAGGATAAAAAATATATTGTCGATCCGCTCAAGCACAACTATCCAAATGGTAAAAATCCAAACATTCATTCAGCCCGCTATCTGGCGACCACCATTACTGCTGTGCCTAAATCCGCGAATTCGACCGAACAGATTTTATCTACTTCGGAGTTTCACCTGAAACTGTACGACCCTTATAAACATGAAAAGATCGAAGTGGCTTCGAAAGAATATGCGCTAGCTGCCAACTTTTCTGCACCTTACGGTTTATGGCTGGCCGAGAACAATCTGGGGCGTTTAGCCTATCTGACCCTGATTAATCGCGAAGACAGTCTGAGCATGCCGCATCTGTACATGCTGGAACCTTATAATCCAAACAAGAAAG
The DNA here is from genome assembly GCF_002321025.1 of Acinetobacter lwoffii. GTDB lineage: Bacteria > Pseudomonadota > Gammaproteobacteria > Pseudomonadales > Moraxellaceae > Acinetobacter > Acinetobacter lwoffii_Y. The sequence continues at coordinate 40,107 of NZ_DCLL01000026.1, read as the reverse complement.
TGCTGGTATTGATTCATGGCCTGGCCAGTAGTCCTGAAGCCTGGATTCGTCTGACCAACGACATTATGGGTGATCCGGTATTAAGGGAAAATTTCCAGGTCTGGCAGGTATTTTATTCTACTAATATGCCGATTCTGGAAAGCCGTTTTCAAATTAATGCTCTGGTTCAGCAAGGCTTTGCCCAGGTCGCGAACAATGCACCAGCCAAAAAAGATGCGGTACTGGTCGGACATAGCATGGGAGGTGTGATTGCCCGTTTAATGGTCAGTCAGGCCGATATTACCCAAGATGCATTCAAGCTGGTACAAAATACCCGCATTGCACAATTTAAGGATAACCCGCTCTTTAAAGCACGCCTGCAAATGCGGCCTATTCCAAATTTCACTCGGGCCATTTTCTTAGCGACACCACATCGTGGGACAGAATATGCCGACCGCTGGCATACCAAACTGGCCCGTAAAATTATCCGTATACCGGGTGCATTTTTGGGTGCCTTTGCCGATACCCTGCAAGGCCAGATCGGGTTAAACGAGTTTGTCAAAGAACTGGGGCATGACCTGATTCAAAATGGCCCAAGCGATCTGAGTGAAAATTCAAAATTCACGGCGTTGACCCAGGATATTCAGCCTTCTAAAGATATCAAATTTCACTCGATTATCGGCAATACCGTAGATACGCAAGACACCAAGCTCATGAGCGATGATATCGTTTCATATGAGAGTGCTTACCTAAATGGTGCTGTATCTAGCAAAGTCATTAAGGGTGGCCACTCGATTCAGGAAACGCCTGAAGCCGTACTGGAATTACGCCGGATTCTCAGATTACATCTGACCGATCTTGGTCTTTATGATCCGGAATAAACTATCGTCTTGATTGAGACTTGCCACCGCATGTTCGCATCCGGTGGTTTATTTTTTAAAATTGCAAATAATGCTGAATAAGAAGCCATAGCGACAGATCTGAGCGCTGACTTAAAGATTCATCTGGAATTTCATTTCTTTCTAAAAATTAAATTTGATAGACTTGCTGCAATACAGCTTTAAAGCTGAATTGAATCAGCAGATTCATTTCACATTTTCGATCTCCTGTGCTCAACCATATTGGATTGGCCTGATTGAAAATGTGCTTTAAATTTTCCTGCATAGCCTATTGAGCAGTATTTGCATTTATCTCTTGTTGAAAGGATTTATTTTTAATGACCAGTTCAGAAATTATGGCTGATCTTTCTACCTTAACGCCCATGATGCAGCAATACATGTCGGTGAAAATGCAGCATCCGCATTCTTTGATGTTTTATCGTATGGGTGATTTTTATGAACTGTTCTTTGAAGATGCACACAAGGCAGCCAAGATTTTAGGCATTACCCTGACCCATCGTGGTAAAGCCAATGGTCAGCCGATTCCTATGGCGGGCGTGCCTTATCATGCAGCCGAGGGCTATCTGGCACGTCTGGTCAAAAAAGGCGAAACCGTGGTGATCTGCGAGCAGATCGGCGAGGTTACTGGGAAAGGACCGGTTGAGCGTGGTGTAGTTCGGATTATTACGCCGGGCACCCTGACCGATGATGCCATGCTCGGTGCACATCAAAGCTCGAATCTGGTGGCTTTATGTATTCAGCAGAGTCAGATTGGCATTGCACTTCTCGATCTCAGCGCTGGCTTATTTAAAGTACAGCAGCAGGATTATGATCTTAACCAGCTCATGATTGAACTGGCACGTTTGATGCCAAGCGAAATTCTGCTGGATGAAAATATCGCTGATCCGACATTGACCGAACAACTCAAACAGCAACTGGATATCTCGGTCACCAAACGTCCAAATGTTGATTTCAACCTGAATAATGCACAAAAAACCTTATGTGACCAGTTTGCCGTCAGCACGCTTTCAGGTTTCGGAATTGATCATTTACCTTTGGCTAAAGCAGCCGCAGCGGCACTGATTCACTACGCCAAAGAAACCCAGAAAACTGCGTTACCGCATATCCGCACGATTCAGCTAGAACAGAGTTCAGATTTTATTGCTTTGGATCCGGTGACACGCCGTAATCTTGAACTGATTGAGCCTTTATTTGAACATGGGACGTCCTTATTTCAGCTAATCAATGATTGCCAGACTGCCATGGGGGGGCGCTTGCTCAGTCGCACCCTGATGCAACCTTTACGCGATACCGCCTTGCTGGATGAGCGCCTGGATGCCATTCAAGCCCTGCTGCAAGGTTTCCACGAAGTACCTGTACGTTTGGTACTAAAAGAAATTAGCGATATTGAACGCGTGCTGAGCCGTATTGCGCTTGGCAGTGCCCGTCCACGTGATCTGGTGCAATTGCGACAGGCCTGCGCGCAAATTCCATTTTTACGCCATGCCCTGCAACCGATTGTCAGTCAGCAACAGTCCAAACTTTTAGTACAACTCAATGAAGAACTCGGCGACTTCCATGATCTACATCAACGTCTGATGTCTGCCATTGTGGAAAATCCACCCGTCCTGCTGCGTGATGGTAATGTCATTGCAGAAGGTTTTGACAGTGAACTCGATGAACTACGTCAGATTCGTGATCATGCCAGCCAGTTCCTGATTGATCTGGAAATTAAAGAGCGTGAACAAAGCGGCATTCCGGGACTGAAAATTGGCTACAACCGCGTCAGTGGCTATTATATTGAACTGACCCGCGCACAGGCTGAACAGGCACCCGAGCACTATATTCGTAGGCAAACCCTGAAAAATGCCGAACGCTACATCACACCTGAACTGAAAGCATTTGAAGACAAAGTCTTATCAAGCGAATCGCGTGCCTTGGCCCGTGAAAAAATGCTGTTTGAAATGCTGCTGGATGAACTGCGTCAGGATATCGGCAGTTTACAGATGATGAGCAGCGCCATTGCCCAGATTGATCTGATTGCTAATTTTGCCCATCAGGCGCGTTTACGCAACTGGTCGCGTCCAAAATTCAGCCCGGAAGTCGGCGTCAGTATTACTGCCGGTCGACATCCGGTGGTAGAAGCCCTGAGTAAAACCGCCTTTACGCCGAACGATACGCGACTGGATTTTTCCCATCGGATGGCGATTATTACCGGTCCGAATATGGGCGGTAAATCGACCTTTATGCGCCAGACTGCATTGATTGTATTACTGGCTTATTGTGGTGCCTATGTTCCGGCACAAGCTGCAACCTTAGGTCCGGTTGACCGTGTCTTTACCCGTATTGGTTCTGCCGATGATTTATCGACCGGCAAATCAACCTTTATGGTGGAAATGACCGAAACCTCGCAAATCCTGCATCATGCCACCAGCCAGTCTTTGGTACTCATGGATGAAGTTGGCCGTGGAACCAGTACCTATGATGGCTTGTCTTTGGCTTGGGCCTGTGTGCTGGATCTGACCAAACGCATTCAATGTTTATGTCTATTTGCTACCCATTATTTCGAACTGACTGAACTGGATAAGGAAAGTGGCATTAATAACTACCATGTCACGGCCAAAGAGCTGAATGGTAATCTGATTTTATTGCATAAGGTGCAACATGGCCCGGCCAGTCAAAGTCATGGCTTGCAAGTCGCGAAATTGGCAGGCATTCCGGCTGCGGTGATTAAAGAAGCGCAAAACCGCTTAAAGATTCTGGAAAAACAGCATCAGGCCAAGCCACTGAGCCCGCAGCATGATCTGTTTGCAATGCCTGAAGTTATGGAGCCTATAGAACGTATCATCGAAATTGAAAAAGAATCGCCTGCACTGGACTTACTCGAAGATATTGATGTAGATAGTTTAACTCCGCGTGAAGCCTTGCAGCAGTTATATGCGCTCAAAGACCTGATCAAACAGTCAAGTTAATTCTCGGTCCTAGACCTCATCTGGCATAGGGTCGATGTCCTGAACATACCGATGAATGCTGTAATTCATCGGTATGCGACCTTTTTTCAAATTTAACAGCCCTATATATAACAAATATCAATAAAAGGAATTGTTAGTTCCCCCTGTTTTTGCCTAAAATACAGCATTCGTAATTAGAACCATATTTTTTAGGTAGCTGTCGCCATGACCTTCGTTGTCACTGAAAATTGTATTAAATGTAAATATCAAGACTGTGTTGAAGTTTGCCCTGTAGACTGTTTCTATGAAGGTCCTAACTTCCTTGTGATTAACCCGGACGAATGTATCGACTGTGCGTTATGCGAACCTGAATGCCCGGCAAATGCAATTTTCTCTGAAGACGAATTACCAGAGGGTCAAGAAGTCTTTATTGAACTGAATGCTGACCTGTCACAAAAATGGCCAAATATCACACAAATTGGTGACCAGCCAGCAGACCGTGAAGAATGGAATGGCAAAGCAGACAAATTACAATACCTTGAAAAGTAATTAGTTTAAACTTTAAAAGATCAGCAAATGCTGATCTTTTTTATACTCAACGCACACATTTCATTGCAATATTCTCCAAATTTCTCCCTATATTTAGTCTAAAATAGCGCTATTTTGTAAATATCTGATTTCTATAAATGAAGAACTTGTTAAAGGGATTATTGAGTCTTTGTATAATTCCTCTTGTTTTTGTGGCCTGTACCACGACCACAAAACAACCTGGACAGGCCACCACACCTGCTGGAAAACGGATTTACATTCCACAAGAACGTGTTCAATACGATCGTAAAGCCCACCCAAAAACTGTGCCTTATGTGTATACCCACTGGGTATCGGCACTGGATAATTTGTCACGCGTGCGTGAATATGAGGTTTTTCTGGAACGTCATGGGGTTGGCAATATCATTCCGAGTTTCGAATTGATGCGTACTGCACGTGATTGGGCCAAGTGTGGCCGTTCCCAATACATGATTCCAAGCCGTGAATTATGGGCCAATCAGATCCCAACTTTAAAAGTCTTTAAATATCTGGTTGCAGCCAATGTACTGACTGATTTTGAAGTCACGTCAGTCTATCGTGACCTGCCTTTAAACCAGTGTGCCGGTGGTGCCAACTCTTCACGCCATCTGTACAACTCTGCCATCGATTTCCGGATTGGGCCTGAATATCCGCAGGCACAAGATTATAGCTATATTGAAAATACCAAGTTCAAATTGTGTCAGTTCTGGGTACAGCATGGTCAAAGTCTGAATATGGGACTTGGCATGTATGCTTCAGGTCAAATCCACATCGATACCCAAGGTTATCGTACCTGGGGACCGAGTTTAGGCCGTAATTCCTCAATGTGTAATTACTAAGTCATGACAACCACTCTACAAAGTTCATTCAGGACATTGTAGAGCCTAAAAAATCATCACCTATAGAACAATAAATTGCGCTCTGCCGCGAAAAGTTTAAAATGCACGCATCGCAATCGAGGTGCTAAGACTATGCAACAAATGTGGACAGACATTGATCACTACATTGATTCACATTTAATTCCTGAAGACCCTATTCTGAATCAAACTCTTGAGAATACCGCAGCGCACGGTTTTCCTGATCATCTGGCTGTAGCACCGAACCAAGGCATGTTGTTGCAGATGCTAATCCAGATGAACCAATGTAAACGTATACTGGAACTCGGCACATTTGCAGCATATAGCACCATGTGGCTGGCACGTGCTTTGCCGGATGATGGCTATATCCTGACCATTGAAGGACGTGATACCCATGCAGCGATGGGTCAGGAAAATATTGATCGCGCGCAGCTTAAACAGACCGTCGAACTGAAATGCGGCCGTGCAGCAGATGTGCTTAAAGCCCTGCCTGAAGATACGGAAGCTTTCGATTTCATCTTTATTGATGCAGACAAACAGAGTTATCCGGAATATCTGGAACTCAGTTTAAACCTGTCGCACTCAGGTACACTTATTTTTCTGGACAATGTGATTCGTGCTGGCGAAATCATTAACCCAGACAATAATAAACCAAGTATTGAAGGCATTCGTGACATGTTTAAAGCGCTTCAAAATCATCCACGTATCTTGTCATGCACTGCTTTACAAACGGTTGGCAGCAAAGGACATGATGGTTTTGCACTCGCGATTGTGAAATAAAACAAGAAGAACAAAAATCACCCAATGACATATTTACCATAAATAACATTAACTTATAAATATTAACCACAGAGTTATCCACAATATATGAGGATAACTCTGGTCATTTTTAAATCAAGCTGTAACAATTTACGATTAGACTTCGCGCTTGGCTATTATATGCAATTCTCACTTCGCAACCAGTAAAGGCACTTTAGAATTCCGGAAAATCGTGGTCGCAATACTGCCCAAAAAGAACTGGTGGATTTTACTGTGACTAAATGCACCCAACACGATCAGCTGAATCCCGAGTTCCTGCTGATAGGTCAAAATATTTTCTGCGACATCGCCATAGCGGTATTGTGGCACCACATCTAAACCGGCCTGATTTAAATATTGCAAAGGCTCATTTAGAATTTCAGCATGATCACCGATATATAACAGATGGCATTGCAATAAGCGCAGCAAATCACTTTCCGCAATCCGTTTCATCATCTTGATACAGGTCGGTGAATATTCATAAGCGAAAATAAATCGTGTCGGTGGCTTAAACTGTTCTCCGACCGTCATCACGGTACAATTGGCACCACGAATAAAATTTTCCACATTGGTGCCAATTGGTTTATTTTTTTCAGCCGAGCGTTCACCGAGCAATCCAATCACCGCAATATCATCAGGCTGCAGGATCTGAAAGCTTTGTTCCAGAAAATCACCTTTTTCCTGAATATGTGTGGTTTGAATGCCATGTTCTGCCAGAATCCGCTCGGAAATGTGTTGCAGCAGGTTATTGCTATAATCCAGCGCGATTTCACTTTGTTTTTGTTCAAGCTCAGCCAGTTCTTTGAGTAACATGGCATTGCTTTCAAAGCCGATCACTCCGCTGATTTCCCCCAGATGATAACTGGCCGGGTAATAATCCAAAACCTGTAACAGGACCAGTTCACGGCCAGTCTGTTTGGCAATCCATGCCGCCGCGTCAGCCAGCGCGTTTATACATGGTGATGAGTCGATGCAGGCGATGACACGTTTCATGTTTAGCCTCTCTTCTATTTATGATAAAAATTTCTTAGTTATTTTTAACTTAGCATAAGCATTCAAAAATGTGCAGCAAAATCTGTAAGGCTTGAATTGAAATATGTTAACTTTTATGTGAACAAATATAGATCAACATATCGATCTATTTGCTGAGTCAGGCAGTTGTATCAAGCAATTGACTTCCAAAAGCTTATTCACGATAGCGAATGAATTGAGCCGGATTACCGGCGACAATCGTGCGTTCCTCAACATTCTTGGTCACCATACTGTTCATTCCCACCACGGCCTGATCTGCGATTTTAATTCCGTCCTTGATACCGACGTGCGCACCCAGCCACACATCCCGCCCGATCTCAATGCCTTGTGAACGTACCGGCTGCTGATAAATCGGCTGCTCCAGATCCATGCCGTGATCAAAGGCATAAAGATGACAATAAGCGGCGATACGTACCTGATCATGCAGTTTAATCCCCACCCGACCACCGTCCAGAATGCAGTGATGATTGATCGCCACTTCATTGCCGATCTCTAGTGGGCCATGTAAGGTGCAATCTGCAGCGATAAAGGTATTATCACCAATAATGATTTTGCGTCCCGGCTCCGCGAAAATATGTGCAAGAGGTGAAATAAAACAGTTTTCACCAATCTCGACGGTTTCCATTTCCATCAAGTAAGCCTGATAGTCCTTTTGCCACGCTTCTGCCCAACCGCGATTTTTTGGCTTTAAAGACCAGTACAGCCAAGGCATGTAATTCAGGCGATGTTTATGCTGCTCACGATATTTCAGTAATGGATCTACGTCAGTCATCTGTCGCTTCTTCTATGATTTTGAGCTGTTCACGGCCGCGGGTCACATCTTGAATTTTTAAGGCAAAAGGTTGAATTTGATGTAACTGAAATAAGGCGCTGATCTGCACCCCTTCGGCTGTATATTCTTCCTGATAATCGATTTGCTGCTGATTCAATTCATATTGAAAGATGGCCCATTCATTGAATTGACAGGAAAATTGCACCTTCTTCTTTTCAATCAGTTCAATTTTTTCTGCCAACAACAAACATTGTCCAGCACAACCGCCATAGGCCCGTACCAAGCCCCCTGTTCCCAGCTTGATCCCGCCATACCAACGATTGACCAGTACCAGCACATTGGTCAGCTCATTACCTTCAATGGTCGCCAGAATCGGGCGTCCCGCCGTGCCTGAGGGTTCACCATCATCATTAAAGCGTACCTGATGGCCAATTTTCCAGGCCCAGCATTGATGCGTGGTGCTTGGATCACGATAAGCTTCCAGAAAATCTTTCACGTCCTGCTCATTTTCAACAGGGGTGGCAAAGGCCTGAAAGCGGCTTTTTTTAATGTCTTCCTCGAAACTGACCAGGCTGGCAATGGTAAATGGCATAACTTCAGACTTTAAACTCTCACTGCTGCAGTATACCTGCTTTGCACAGACAAATAAAAAGCCTCTCCACGGAGAGGCCTGATTTTGATCGATTGTTTTACTCAATTGCTTGGCAAATATTACCGTTCACGCAAGGCTTCTTTGGCTTTATTAAATGGCTTGATCAGATAATCCATCACGGTTTTTGAACCAGTACGAATATCCACGGTGGCCACCATCCCTGGAGTAATATTGAACTCCTGCCCGGCATTATTGCTGAGCTTGTCGCTATCGGTACGGATATACACCCGATAATAAAATTGATCCTGCTTGACTTCATCACGCAAGGTATCCGGTGAAATCATCGCAACTTTACCATTCAACCCACCATAGATCGAATAATCATAAGCTGTAATTTTAACCAATGCTTCCTGATCAGGGCGAATAAAGGCAATATCACGCGGCGAGATTCGTGCTTCAACCAGTAATTTTTCATCCAGTGGCACGATGGTCATCAACTTGCCATTTTGTGGAATCACGCCGCCCAGCGTCATCACATCAATCTTTTTGACGACACCGCGAACCGGTGATTTAAAAACAGTTCGGCTCAAAGTATCCGACTTGCCACGTACCACCTGTTGCTGGGTTTCTACATCAGTATTGGCTTTGGACAATTCTTCCCGCGCATTCACATAATATTGATTACGGATATCATTCATCTGATTACGCAGGTCATTGGTTTCACGTTTTAGACGCAACACTTCAACTTCACTGGCTGCCCCTTTGGCGACCAAGGGAGCGGTCATTTCCAGTTCTTGCTGCACCAGTAACAAAGCCTGTTCCAGGCCTGCAACAGATTCTTGCAAATTGGCTCGACGCGACTGATACAGGGCCGTTTCTTCTTTAACCAATTTGGGGTATTTCAACACTTCTTCAGGAAAGACCAACGGTGCGCCGGTGACTTCCGCACGTAAACGGGCTGAAGTGGCACGTGACGACACCAGCAAGGATTCTGATTCACCGACATTGGATTCAAAGCGGGTCGGATCAAGCTGGGCCAATACTTGCCCACGCTCGACAATTTCACCTTCTTTGACGTTGAGTGTGGTCAGAATACCGCCATCCAGAGACTGAATCACCTGCTCTTTGGATGATGGAATTATTTTCCCGGTACCGGTAGACACTTCTTCCAATTTGAATAACCAGGCCCAGCTCAGCAATACCAATAGGCCAATGCCGATAATCCAGATGATGACACTTGATTTCGGTAAGGGCGGTTCCTGAAAGCTGACCTTGCTGGAACGTTTTAGTTGCTGTAGTTCACTCATGCACTTGCTCCTACAACCCGCTTATTACCACCCTGCGACTGATTCAGGATCTGATCCCGTGGCCCATCCATCACAATCTTGCCATCATTGACCACCAGAATACGATCCACCAGTTCCAATACCGCACGGCGATGGGTCGCAACGATCATCGTACGATGGGTTAAATAACCTTTAAGATGATCAATCAACTGTTTTTCTGACACATCATCAATGGCAGCGGTCGGTTCATCCAGTAGCAAAATTTTTGGTTGACGGATCAATAACCGTGCCAATAACAAGGCTTGACGCTGCCCACCAGAAAAGCCGACACCACCCTCTAAAATGATATGATCCAGTCCTTCTTTTTTCTCCTGTACAAATCCCAGTGCACCGGTAATTTGTAAGGCTTCCAGAATTTGCTGATCGGTGGCCAAAGGTGCACCCAAAGTCAGGTTTTCACGAATTGAACCATAAAATAACTGCGAGTTCTGATTTAGCAAGCCCATATCACGCCGCACATCTGACGGATCAATCAGGGTCAGATCAATACCATCCAGCTTGACCTTGCCCTGTAACGGTGTCTGCATCCCAGACAAAAGCTGTAACAAGGTCGATTTTCCTGCACCATTACGGCCCAGAATCGCGATTTTCTCCCCCGGCTTGATTTCCAGCTTGGGAATCATCAAACTCGGTTTCGGATCATCATCGCCATATTTAAACACCACACCGTTGAGCTCATAATGCCCATCCAGTGCCGGACGATGAATCAGGTGCGAATAGTCCGGCTGATCCACCGGTTTTTTCATCAATTCATCCAGACCGGATTTCGCTACTTTGGCCTGCTGCAAGCGACCCAGTACGCCCGTAATTTGTGAAATTGGTGCCAGCATGCGTGAAGATAGAATCGAACAGGCCACCAGTGCGCCTGTGGTCATGTCACCCTCTATCACCGCAAAAGCCCCGACCAAGACTACAATTGCAAAGGTCAGTCCCTGAATTTTTTGGGTCCAGGCGGTCATCAAGCCGACAATTTTACGTTGCTGCATGCTGACATCGGCTGACACTTCATTCATATGATTCCACTGATTCTGGAAACGCGTTTCAGCTCTTAACAGCTTGATGTCTTCAATTCCTTGTACAGCTTCTACCAGCAAGGCATTGCGGATGGCAGATTCACGCATCCCCAACTGGGCCAGCTGTGCCAGTTTTTTCTGCGCCAGAATCCCTGGAAGAATCATTAAGGGCACAACGAGTAACATGACCCAGAACAGATTGCCACCGATCACCCAGAAGATGCCTAAGAACAGGAAGAAAAATGGCAGATCGGCAATGGCCGTAACTGTGGTTGAAGTCACCAGCTCGCGGACGCCTTCCAGCTCGCGAATTTGTGAAATAAAAGTTCCTGTCGATTTGGAACGTTCGCTGTTTTTAATCCGTAATGAATGACCAAATACCCGGTCAGAAATTTTTAAATCCGCGCGTTTACCAATAATATCTGACAAATAGATCCGCGAGACACGTAAAACAAACTCAAAAATCGCAGCGATCAGTACACCACCTGCCAACACCCATAACGTCGGAATGGATTGTGATGGAATGACACGGTCATAGACATTCATCGAGAAGACTATCGTGGCCAATGCCAGAATATTGGCAATTAAAGACGCAAACATCACATCGATATAGCGCTTCCAGTCATTCAGGACAATCGACCAGAACCAGTTTTTCTCAAAGGGTTTGATATATTCATCCACCCGCGCATCTGGAACTGAAGATTCAGGACGCAGCACATAAAGATGCTTTATACCAACCTCTAACGGCTCAACTGTAAAGCTTTGAGATAAACCTTCATCACCACTGAGCTGTATGCTGACATTGCCCTGTGTATCGATGCGTTCAATCACGCCCACATCACCACTATCGAATTCAACCATTAAAGGTAAACGCCATGGATTCAGCAGGCTGCGCTCAAATTTATTTTTACGGAGATTTAAACCCATCTGACGACTGACAATCTTGAGCATGTCATCAATGTCATGATGCTGATTCCAGTCCAGTTGCAGGCGAATCCGCTCCTCAGAAGGTTCGATCCGGTAATGCCTGGCAATATTTAAAACTGCATGAAGCCAAGGTTGATAATTTATTATTGTAGTACTCATGGCTGAACTTCAAACCCCTGAATAGAAATACTGTTAAGCGCGTAAATATCCCGTGTACGGCCCGTGACCTGAATGTACTGTACGATCGCCGAGTAAATGTCATAGCGTGCCGATTCAATTTCCTGCGCGGTACTATGAATGACTTGCTCTGCATTCAGCAAATCCACTACGGTTCGGGTACCCAATTTATATTGTTCTTGATACAGCTCTTTGGTGCGTACCGTGGTTGCGCGGCGCTGGGATAAACCCCCCATTTGTTTTTGTTTATTTTCAATCTGCTCGCGGATCAAGCGCACCTGATCCTGCACATCCAGATAGACCGTATTGACCTGTGCGCGTGCAGCTTCTTCGGCATAGCTTGCGGCACGGGTCTGTGAACGCGTTGCACCACCCTGATACAAATTACTGCTGGCTTCAATCATGACTGAATTATAAAAGCCATCATCTTCATTATTATTTGGATTCCGTCCATTCATCGCCTGACTTAGACTACCTTTAACACTAATGGTCGGATAAGGGCTTAGCCGCGCCTGATCTTTTTGCAAACGGGCAATATTGACCCCGGCATGGGCCAGAATCATGTTCGGAATCTGGGTAAATTCCGGATCCTGATAAAGATCGGCCTGTGCCACAATACGATCAGGAATATCCCATTCAACAGTGGATACATCAAATCCTAGCAAGGTACGCAAGCGTTGTTGATATTGTCTGAGCTGGGTCTGCTGTACAATCAGATTCGATTGCGCTGCTTCCAGATTGGACTGGGCCTGAATCGGGTCGGCCTGACTGCTGATTCCGGCGCGGGCACGCAAATTGGCAATTTCTGCAATCCGTCCAATGCCCTGAATCTGCTGTTGGGCAATCTGGGTGATTTGCTGATAACGTTTGATATTCACTATTGCATCTGCTACTTCAAATGCAATCTGATCCAAACTAACCAGCACTCTTGCCTGTTCTTCTGCCAAGCGGGCTTCTTCCACACTGACATTGGTTTTAATTTTTCCAAAGTCATACAGCATCTGGGTGGCATTCAAAGAAACCATTTGTCGTCCACGCTCACCGGAAGTGAGATCCCCTGTCCCGATCCCCCCGGATAACTGCGGATAATACCCTGCTCTCGCCACATCAATATTCGCGGCCTGCGCAGATAATGTCGAAATACTCTGAGTGATTTCAGGACGTCGTTGCACTGCCCGGTGTACAGCTTCCACCAGATTCATTGCCTTTGGAATGCCAGCTGTGATCGTAGGACTTAAAGCTGGCTGTCCTGACTGTGGCCGGGTAATTTGCGGCAGCTCAGCTACTTTTGATGTATCTAATGCATAATGACCGAGCGAGGTAATATCAATGGTATGTGCTGATCGTGTCGGTTTGGGTGCAATCAGCTGGCTCAAGCCATTTTTGAGATTGGCAAAATAATGGGGTGAGCTTTCTGCATGTGCCAAAGATACAGATAAAGGCAAAAGAAGAAGTATCAATCCACTTCTTTTTTGATTTGTTTTCCCCTGATTTTTTTTTAAAGTGTTCTGCCCTAAATTGCATAATTATGTAATGTTTCTTGTTTTAGTCTAACCATATATCAAATCCCTTTAAAAGAAATCTTTTTCACTTTGATTTGATCAAAAAAAACCCTGCATCCGACAACTGGCATCTGATGCAGGGTTTTTATATAAAGCAGGATTATTTAAACAGTGAAATCATCACCCAGATAAACTTTTCTCACGGTCTCATTCGCCAGGATTTCTTCTGGTGTGCCTTCAGCAAGCAATGCGCCTTCACTGACAATATAAGCATGCTCACAAATCGCCAGCGTTTCACGCACGTTATGATCGGTAATCAGTACCCCAATTCCGCGATCTTTCAAGGTCGTAATAATATCCTTAATATCTCCAACCGAAATCGGATCGACACCGGCAAAAGGCTCATCGAGTAGCATAAATTTTGGGTCCGCCGCAAGTGCACGCGCAATCTCGGCACGACGTCGCTCCCCACCGGATACACTCATGCCCAAAGAATCTTTGATATGAGTGATTTTAAAGTCCGCCAGCAGCTCCGCCAGACGTTGCTGACGTTGTGCCTTGGTCATATCTTTACGGGTTTCCAGAATCGCCATAATATTTTCTGAAATCGTCAGTTTTCGGAAAATCGAAGCTTCCTGCGGCAAATAACCAATTCCCTTACGCGCCCGTTCATGCATTGCGAGGTCGGAAAGATCCAGATCATCGAGATAGATTTCCCCCTTATCCATCCGTACCAGACCGACCACCATATAAAAACTGGTGGTTTTACCGGCGCCATTTGGTCCCAGCAACCCAACAATCTGGCCACTTTCCATGCTGAATGACACATCTTTTACTACCCAGCGTTTATTATAGTTTTTCGCCAGATGCTTAATGGTTAAGGTTTGAACCTGCTGCGATTGCTCCATTAATCACGCGCTCCCGGGAAGGCTGTTGAACTAGATGGTGGAATCACGATTTGTACACGACCAGACGATGAACCAGTTTTGTTTGGTGTTCCGGTAGCTTCGATATCGCCTTTGTTCATGCTGTATTTTAAAGTCGCACCACGAATACTGGCACCGTCCTGTTGCAGGAAGGCATTACCAGACAAGGTAATAATCCCGGTTTCAGCATTATAGACAATTTTCTGCGCCTGACCTTTGGCAAGACCTTTGGCCGGATCCACTTTTTGCTGGAACTGTGCCGGGCTGCCTGTCGCCGTAATCAGGCTGATCTGGCGCTTATTGTTCAGATTAGCCACAATCGAATTGGCTTGCAGCTTCATGGTGCCCTGTTCAATGATGACATTGCCCGAATACGTCGTCACACCCGTCCGCTCATTGAAAGTCGCCCGGTCAGCCAGCAAGGTGATTGGCTGGTTACGGTCAGATGGCAGGGCAAAAGCAGCGATTGAACCGAGTCCAACCACAGTCGCCAGCGTCATACGCTTCAGGAAAGTGTGCATCATTTTGGCTTTAGGAGTTTGGTTCATACTTTCCTCGAATATTAAAGAATTCGTATTGACCATCATTAAGATTGGCTTTAAGACCCTGGCTGACAAATTCAGCCTGTGGAGATTCCACAATCACTGTCTTGTCTGTTTCAATTTCACGTGTTTTCGGAAAAGCGGTCAGTTCTTCAGTACGGAACTGCATTTTCCCATTTTGCATGATTTTGGTGGCGAGCACTTCTTGAGAGAGTACAACTTTTGTATTGTCATCATAACCATGCGCCATTTTGGCAAAGAAAGTCGCATCGACTTTACCATTGTCATAAGTCGATGCTCGCAGATTTTCCAGCTTTGAGGTTTCTAGCTGCAGGTTCTGCTCAAGTCGGTCCACTTGGGCACGAACCGACACCTGGCCTGCTTCATCCGTCTGGGTTAAGTTAATATTTTGAGCGGAATAGGTCATGCTGCGCGCAGAGTCTGCCTGCAGCTTGTTGCCCTTGCCGCTGTAATAGTAATAACCACCACTTATTGCGGCAATAATCACAGCCGTAATATATAAAACTTTAGTATCCATAAGCGGTGTACTTAATCCAAAAGATATGACTTATTAATAAGGCGCACGAGTATATTTTTCAAGTAACTCTTGGTACATGCCTTTGGACATTAACAGCATATCGCAGATTTCACGAACCGCACCACGTCCACCCTGCGCCTGAGTCACCAGATCGGCACGTCGGCGGACTTCGACATGACCATTCGGCACGGTCACTTTCATGCCGGCAATGGCAAAAGCAGAGAGATCAGGCCAGTCATCACCCATGTACAGGCAATCTTCGGGATCAATATTAAGCTGCGCACAGGCTTCACGAAGTGCTGTACCTTTGTCTTCACGGCCCTGATAGACCAGATCAACACCCAGATCCGACATACGCTTTTCTACGATATTGCTTTTACGTCCGGTGATAATAATCACCTTGATCCCTGCTTGCTGAACCAGTTTCATGCCCAGACCGTCACGAATATCAAAGGATTTGATCTCATCGCCAGTATTGGTCAGCGTTACAAAGCCATCACTTAAAATACCATCTACATCAAGCACCAGTGCTGCAATATGACGTGCCTGCTCTAATAATACATAAGATGCCATTTATTAATTTACCCCAGCCTGAATCAGGTCATGCATACTAATCACGCCAATGACTTTATTGGCATCATCAACAACTACAAATTGATTAATTTTATGTTCATTCATACGTTCCAATGCGACCACTGCACGTGCTTCCTGAGAAATGGTCAACGGATTTTTGGTCATCACGTCCTGAATAGCCAGATTGACATCAAAGCCTTGCTGCTTATCAATCAAGCGACGCAAGTCACCATCGGTAAAAATCCCAAGTAAAACGTCATTTTCATCGACCACTGTGGTCAAGCCCAAGCGCTTGTTGGAAATTTCGTACAATACTTTATTCATGGCGGTATCTGGTGAGACTTTAGGTAAATCAGAGCCAGTACGCATCAGATGCTTCACATGCAATAACAGACGCTTACCCAGCGCACCTGCAGGATGTGAACGTGCAAAATCATCCGAAGTAAAGCCGCGAGCATCCAGTAAAGCCACTGCTAAAGCATCACCCAAAGCCAATGTTGCCGTCGTTGACGATGTCGGCGCTAAACCCAGTGGACAAGCCTCCTGAATATTACCCAGCGTCAAAGCCACATCAGCATTTTGTGGCATTGGACCACGATCATCACCACTGATGGTAATCAGCGGAATTTCCAGATGCTTGATCAGCGGCATCAGCATCATGATTTCATCACTCTTGCCCGAGTTTGAAATTGCAATCAGCACATCACCAGCCACCAGCATACCCAAGTCGCCATGACCGGCTTCACCCGGATGCATAAAGAACGACGGTGTTCCGGTCGAAGCAAAGGTCGCCGCCATTTTACGGCCAATATGACCTGACTTGCCCATTCCGGTAATCACCAGACGGCCAGTACACTGTAGAATAATTTCACATGCCCGGCTAAAACGGTCATCAATCTGTGTTGCTAAAATCTGTAGTGCATTTTCTTCGATGCGAAGTGTTTCAAGTGCGACTTTCTGGAAATCTAGTTGATTCGCTGTTTTTTGTGGATTCAAAGCCTGTTTACCTACGCTAAGGACAGAGAAAAACTCTGGTTTGATGGGCATAATTTTCGCAATTTTAGCATAGCTATGCAATTGTAAGCTTTCTAAATGTAGAAGATTCGACGGATTTTTAATATATTCAGATTGTATTCAACTTGCGCAATCTGGTATCTCCACCTCTACATTCGCTCCATTTTTAAAACTATAGAATGTACTTATTTTTATTTTTTAGGGGAACACGCTTACGCTATCCAAAATAGGTTTGGTTCAAATCAGACCAGACTCATTCAAATATAATTCAATCATACTGGCAAACACTGCCTCTGAAAATGTAAGCTCAATATCGCCATTTCACTTCCTAAACCTCTTCTTCCTAAATCACTCTTGTCGCCTAACTATCCTAAATAACTGAGGCTTTTTACGCTTTTATCTTTATGAATAATTATGCTTAGGTTAAGATGATTCATCCTTTTATTTGAAGTCTTTTGAACAGCTATGCAACCATTTGTTCTATATAACTCAGAGCAACGCAAAAAAGTAGAATTCGTACCTCGTGTTGAAGGTCAAATTGATCTGTATGTCTGTGGTATGACGGTCTATGATTATTGTCATATAGGACATGCACGTACAGTGGTTGCATTTGACTATATTATCCGCTTCCTGCGTAGCCAAGGCTGGAAAGTCAAATATGTGCGTAATATTACGGATATTGACGATAAAATTATTAAACGTGCCAATGAAAATGGCGAAAGTATCTCAGAATTAACAGGTCGCTTTATTGATGCGATGAATGAAGACTTTGCCAAACTGGGCTGTCTTGCACCTGATATAGCACCTAAAGCAACAGATTACATTGATCAAATGCAGGATATGATCGGCAACCTGGTCGACAAAGGTACGGCTTATCCTTCCAATAATGGCGATGTCTACTTTGAGGTCGAGAAGTTTGCCAAATATGGTCGTCTGTCTGGCCGTAAATTAGAAGATATGCAAGCCGGCGCGTCTGAACGTGTCGATGTTGAAGTCGAAAAGAAACACCCGTTTGACTTTGTACTGTGGAAACATGCCAAGGAAAATGAACCGTCATGGGCATCTCCTTGGGGCAATGGCCGTCCAGGCTGGCACATCGAATGTTCAGCAATGTCGACCTGCTGCCTAGGCAATCATTTCGATATTCATGGCGGTGGTGCTGATCTGACTTTCCCGCACCATGAAAATGAAATTGCACAATCTGAAGCATCTACTGGCGAACAGTATGTTAATTACTGGATGCATGCCGGATTCATCAATGTCGATGGCGAGAAAATGTCGAAGTCTTTAGGCAATTTCTTCACCATTCGCGACGTGATTGAAAAATTCCATCCGGAAGTGGTGCGTTACTTTATCGTGTCTTCCCATTATCGTAGCCCGGTGAACTATTCTGATGTGGCATTAAAAGAAGCAAAAAACACCTTGTCTCGTTTCTACCATTCGTTTAAAACCTATCACGCGGTTTATGGTGATCATCTGGTTGAAACTCTGGATGAGGCTTTGGTTGAGCGTTTTAATACCGCTATGCGTGATGATTTCAATACGCCTGAAGCGATTGCGGTATTGTTCGAAATCAATAAAGAACTGAATCGTGCTGTGAAAGAAGAAAATGCGGAACAGGCAGCGATTTATTATGCAACTTTACGTCACCTGACCAATATTCTCGGTCTGGTACAGCAAGATGTAGAAGAGTTCCTCAAATCTGACATTGGTCAGGAAGCGCTAGGATTGTCGCCTGAGCAAATTGAAGATTTGATTCAGCAACGTCAGGATGCCAAGAAAGCCAAAGAGTTCGCACGCGCAGACGAAATCCGTCAATCTTTACTTGATCAAGGTGTTGTTCTTGAAGATACCCGTCAAGGTACGGTTTGGCGCCGTGCTGATTAATTAATCAAACAGATTTATAGAGAGTTGACACTGCTGTGGAATTCTCTATAATTCATCTCATTGCGGGAATAGCTCAGTTGGTAGAGCATAACCTTGCCAAGGTTGGGGTCGGGAGTTCGAGTCTCCTTTCCCGCTCCAGAATACGAAAAGCCCTTATCGAAAGATAAGGGCTTTTTTATTGTGTTTAAAAAAATTCATTAATAAAAAGCATATCTCAAATCACTTATTCATCCTCTTTCACCCTGACATTTTTTGGATTATTCACAACAAAGTGCTATTGTAAATAAACTTCAAAACTTTCAATTCCTTTAATTACGATATCGTTTCATGACTTATAAATTGAATGCCCGTCATCTGGTTTTAGACTTGTTATATGCGTCTCAAAATTCCACCGCCAGCATTAAACAGATGCTATGTGCAGCAGATCTATTAAGCATTTCTCACAATAGTCTGCGGGTTGCTGTAGCCCGATTGAATCAGGAAAATATCATTCAAGCTGTAGAGCGCGGGGTGTATCAATTGCTAGAAAAAAAATTTGATACTTCTTTTATCAGTTTAAACAAGCATCCCAATATGCAAATGGCGACCGCGTGGAATGGAAAATATGTACTGGTTTATACCGGTGCTTTGGGACGTGTAGATCGCACTGCATTATCCAAACGGGAAAAAGCACTAGGTTATTATGGCTTTCAGGAAATGGAGCAGAATGTTTTTATTCGTCCAGACAACTTAATGCTGAGCTTAACCGAATTAAAAACGGCTGCAATCCAGTTTGGATTAGATCCAGATGCACGTTTTTTTCAAGTCAGTCAACTGGAAAGTGAAACCGAAGTTCGTGATTTATGGGATATCGAAGAGCTACATCAGACCTATCATGCAGTACAGCGTGATATTAACGACTGGTTTGAAAATTACCAAAATCTGACTTTAGCAGATGCTGCAAAAAGTGCCTTTTATCTAGGTAAATCTGCCCTGTTTAGTTTACGTGCTGATCCTTTGCTTCCTGCAGAATGGATAGACACCGATGCCCGACAACAATTTGAGCTCGCAGTCCGCAAAATAGAAAAACAGGGTCAACTTTTATGGCAACACTATTTTAAAGATCAAGGGGTCTAATTTATTTCTTCTTTATACACAAAAATAAATTGACTGTAATATTCCATCCAAATATATTGAATAAAGCAATAAGAACTAAATATAGGCAGAAAAATGAACAGCAAGGTCAGTGTCACAGAACTTTTTAGTCGTGATGAAATTAAAGAACTCACCACGACCTCAGACTTGCATGGTGCTTGGGCAGTAGGTTCAACCTGGACCGTAATTGTCATGACCTTTGGCACGGTCGCCTATAGCTGGGAATATTTACCTACGTGGGGAAAAGTCCTGATGTGTGCATTGGCATTGGCCATTTTTGCTGGACGCCAGCTTGCGCTGGCTATTTTGATGCATGATGCCTCACATCATAGCCTGTTCAAAACCAAATGGTTGAACACTCATTTGACTGACTGGCTCTGTGCACGCCCGATCTGGAATGATGTCAGAAAATATCGTCCTTATCATCTGAAACATCATGCTAAAACCTCGCAGCCAGATGATCCTGACTTGGGGTTGGTAAAAAATTTTCCCATTACGCAAAGCTCACTATTCAGGAAATTCTTCCGTGACCTGAATGGGCAATCTGGGCTTAAATTTCTCGCTGGTCGAGTATTAATGGATCTTGAGTTACTGGAATGGAGTGTTTCCAACGACCCCAAGCCAATTCCGCGTGGTGATCGCAGCAATCCAGAGTTAGCGAAAAACTTGCTTAAAAATAGTTCTGGTATGTTGATCTCAAATGCTGCGATTTTTTCTGCACTGTGGGCCAGCGGCCATCCTAAACTGTATTTATTATGGCCTCTCGCCTATATCACTCCATTTCCTTTGTTCATCCGCATCCGCGCCATGGCTGAGCATGCGGGCCTAGAAACCAGTCATTCTGCCCTTAGCAATACCCGAACTACTCGTGCAGGTTGGTTGGCACGTGCTTTGGTTGCCCCGATTCATGTGAACTATCATATTGAACATCATTTGATGGCCTCTGTTCCGCATCAAAAGCTGGCGAGAATGCACCAGATATTAAGGGAGCGTCAGTATGTCGATGCTCCGCCAAGTTATCTGGATGTGATTCGCTCACTTTTAAAAAAATAAAAAATATTTCTGCTGCTGAGACTATTCAATTTCAATGCTGATGGCTTTCGGCATGTGAATGCGGATGTGAGGATTGTCCCCGATGTTCCGGCGGACAATCTTCCGCTTCGATCTGCAAGGTCATCTCGGTAATATGATGCTCATGGTGGAGCATCTCGAAAGCTTGATGACGCAGTTTCCGATAATCCACATTCGGCGCAACCAGATGCACTGTCAGCATGACTTTTTTGGAAGTAATCGCCCATACCTTGAGCTGATGAATATCCTGGACCCCGTCAAGCGCCAAGAGATCGTGACGTAATTTTTCAATATCAATTTCATCCGGCACACCCTCAAGCAGAATATTGATGCTCTGTTTCAGCAAAATCCAGGTTCTTGGCAATACCCAAAATCCGATCAATACCGCAATCAGCGTATCCATCCACATCCAGCCAGTCAAATAAATCACTAGTGCCCCAATAATTACTCCGACTGATCCCAGCGCATCACTGAGTACTTCCAGATAAGCACCTTTAACATTGAGACTTTCCTGACTACTGGATACCAGAATTTTCATGGAAATCAGATTAATGGTCAGCCCCAAGGTGGCTACGATCATCATCCCCAAACTCTGGATTTCCGGCGGATGACTCAAACGCTGATAAGCTTCAAACAAGATATAAATCGCAACTACAAACAGCATCAAGGCGTTAAACAGGGCAGCCAGAATTTCAAAACGCTGATAACCAAAAGTCCGTTTATTGTCTGCCGGTTTTTGTCCAATTTTAATGGCCACTAATGCGATAGCCAGTGCAGCAGCATCGGTAAACATATGCGCAGCATCAGAAAGTAGGGCCAAACTTTGAGTCAGAAAACCGGCAATCACTTCCACAATTAAAAAAGTCGTGGTTAATGCCAACGCTATTGATAATTTTTTGGCATTTTTTGCAGTCACAGTGACATGACTATGTTCATGATGATGTGAATTCCCCACCGGCCACTACCTCCTTCTTATTCAACGAGGACTGTATCCTCAGCATCTTTTCAAGTTTTGTTCTGATTCATATTACGCTTGAGTTTTATCTATTTAAGTAGATTTTTTTATGAACTGTTTTATCAGTCGGCATTAAATTAAAGTTTTAGCTTTTTCGTGTTCTGCCAGCCAGGCCTGTACCGAAGCCCGCCTAAAATTACGCTCGATATATTCTATTATTTTCACAGGAAGTTTCACCTGATGGCTCAGCAAACGATGCAACATAAAGGCCAGATCAAAGTCTGCAATTGACCAGTGTTCAGCCAACCATATGTCCTCTAGCATATGTTCTGCCACATTTAACAATCGCTGAATTTCTTCAGTGATCGAAGCTGTAAGAGGTGTAGATATTTTTGGTGGATGAAATACCGAATCGGAAGGCATTTGCTGACGGATTTGCATAAAATCGCTTTTGACCAAGGCTTGTATGGCGCGACATTTGGCTCTGGCCTGAATTTCCTTTGGATATAAGGCCGGATAACTTGGAGCTGGAAAGGCATCTTCCAAGTATTCAGTGATTACCCATGATTCAAACAGGCTAAAGTTATCTACTATTAAACACGGAACTTTAGCACTTGGACAAATGGCTTGATAAGTCGCAGATTTCTGTTGCTGCTGATCTAAATCAATCACAATTTCCTGAAAATCTAAACCCTTTTCTTTTAAGGCAACATAAACCGACATGGCATAAGGGCTGATTCTATTTTTATCGACATATAAACGTATATTTTGCATATCCTTGTTCCTGATAGACTTGTTGTTTTTATTCAGTACGGCAGTCTTACTCTACTCTCTTTCCTATACAAAAGAAAAAATGAACTGCTTCATGTAGCGATCACACGAAAAATGTTTACACACTTACTGATAGCGCAGCGATGTTCATTGCTTTCTATTTTGCACAGGATCGGTAGATAAACCTTTTATTTTGCTTTTGATTCACGTTAAATTAAATCATTCTCTTGATATCAAAAAACTATGCTGAACTTAGCCCACCTCTCCGATACCGTGTATGCCATTCAACATCTGGCTTTTGAAGACTTAGGCGCTTGGGAAGATATTTTTTATCAGCTCGGCTTACGTGTGCGTTATTTCGAAGCCGGTATCGATGATCTCACCAAGGCTTTTGAACATCCCGGATTAACCGTTATTCTCGGTGGCCCGATTGCAGTCTATGAAACTCAAGACTACCCTTTCCTACAAGAAGAAATAAACTTACTTAAAGTCCGCCTGCAAAAGAACTTACCGACGTTAGGCATCTGTTTAGGTGCGCAGTTAATTGCTGCTGCATTGGATACCAAAGTCTATCCAGGAGATGTGAAGGAAATTGGCTGGTCTAAACTCAGTCTTGCTTCTATTGAATATAATCCACTAAAACCTCTCGAAAATATCGACGTCCTGCATTGGCATGGTGATACCTTTGACCTACCTAAACAGGCAGAATTGCTGGCCAGCTCTGACCTTTATCCAAATCAGGCCTTTCAGGTAGGACAGAATATTCTAGCACTACAATTCCATGCTGAAGTGGCCAGTGAAAGTCTAGAAAAATGGCTGATTGGACATACCTGTGAGTTACGCAAAGCCCAGATCAATATCCCTGCATTGCGTGTGGATCATCAAAGCTATGCGCCCGCACTTGAACAGGCAGCCAGTTCGGTATTGATGCATTATTTAGAAAACCTGCAACTTAAATAACCGTAATAAAAAAGCACCCAATTGGGTGCTTTTTTAATTTGTCATGCTTATTTTTTCGGAGCAGGTACAGAAGCCTCGGTAGTAATGTTTACTGTAATTTTATCGCCCACATTTGGAACATAACCGCCTACCCCAAAGGCTGAACGGTTAAATGAAGTGGTTGCATTGAAACCAATCGTTTGTAATTTTGTCATTGGGTGCACGCCTTGTTTATTTAAAACTGCGTCCAGTACCACAGGTTTAGTGACATCTTTTACGGTTAAGTTACCGGTGATTTTGTATTTGTTTTTGCCTAAAGCCTGAACTTTAGTACTTTTAAAAGTGATATTCGGATATTTGGCAGCATCAAAAAATTCTGCTGTCTTAATATGGTCATCCAGCGCTTTCACATTCGTATTAATGCTTGCAACCGGGATATTCACATTGACCGAAGAATTCGCAGGTTTTACATTATCAACATTAATCGTACCCTGGATGTCACTGAAGTTTGCAGATGGTGTAGAGAAACCAAAGTGGCTCCAAGAGAACACCGTTGCTGAATGAGTCGGGTCAATCGTATAGGCCACTGGTTTTGCCATAGAAACTGTTGCTACAGATGCGACCGCCAAGCCTAATGCTAATGTTTTGAAATTCATGTTTTTATCTCACGTTTTGGATGTTATTAAGTGTATAGAATCTGGAACCGTTTACAGCCCTAAAGATAAAACGTTTTGTTGCAGTGATGAAACGATAAAATTGTAAGTTATTTTTTTTAATTTTTGAGCTTTAATCCATACGGTACTGGATGAATCCAGTTTTCTTGGCGACTTTGTTATACAAGGCTTGTGCCTGATGATTTGATTCCTGAGTCAGCCAGTAAACCCGGTCGCAATTACGCTGCTGTGCAACCTGATAGACATGTTGAATCAACTTACGCGCCACGCCTTGTCCGCGATAGTCAGGATGGGTAAATAGATCCTGCAAATAGGCATAAGGTCTTACTGTCCAGCTACTGTTATGTTCGATAACATGCACAATCCCTACGACCTTTCCATCAATCAAGGCCGCAAAACCGTACATTGAATCTAGCTCATAATTGGTTAATTTATCCCAGGTATTTTTACTTACCTCATCCGAAATTTGGGTCTGATAAAAGCGTTGATAGTCTTGCCATAAAAATAGCCATTCTGGCTGTGATATTTGCTCTAGAGATTTGATCTGGATCTGGCACTGTATATTCATGTTTAACTGCTTCTTTGGCTTATTTCTTTAATTTAAGTCGTTTCAATAGTGGTCGCTGAATTTTTATAGCGGCCTAAACTTAGCTTTATCTCATCTGGTGCTCATAAGCAACCTGTCCGATGAAAATCATCCGGCATAAAAAAAGCCCCAATCAGGGACTTTTCACACTTTATATTTAAAGTTTTTCAACCAGAATACGATCGACCTGTTTTAGGCCAGTCGTCTTTTCATGATTTTTACGACGCACTTTAATGACCTTTTCTTCGGCTAATTCTTGCAACATTAAATCAACTGCAACCATCGCTTCAAGAGGTAGCTCCTGTCCGATCCACTTGAGTTCGCCTGCATCCATTAAAGTAATTTCATCGTTAATTTGTTCATACAAGCTCATGTTCATCTCACTCTTTCATTTCGACTCTGGGAGAGCTTTCTAAGGGTTGCCACATGAAAACAAGGCTAAAAAGCGAAAAAATAAAAGACGCCCCAAAACTGGAGCGCCTTTTAATAAACCGCCTAATCAGTTGATTATGCAGTAATCTCTTTTACAGCTGCTACAACTGCTTCAGTGGTAATCCCGAAGAACTGGAACAAATCTTTTGCAGGTGCAGATTCGCCATAAGTGGTCATACCGATGACACGACCATCAAGACCTACAAATTTCCACCAGTAATCTACATGTGCAGCTTCAACAGCAACACGTGCACGAATATTCGATGGAAGTACTGCTTCGCGATAAGCTACATCTTGCTTCATGAATTCTTCAGCACATGGCATAGATACCACACGCACGCCTTCAAGCTGTGCATAAGCTTCCATTGCCAGAGATACTTCAGAACCAGTTGCAATAATGATGGCTTTCAATTCGCCTTTTTCTTCAGCCAGTACATAGCCACCTTTCGCAGCATTCTCAATTTGAGCTTGAGTACGGGTTTGGAATGGCAAGTTCTGACGAGAGAAGATCAATGCGGTCGGACCTTCAGCACGCGTTAATGCAGATTTCCAGGAAATTGCTGCTTCAACGGTGTCACATGGACGCCATGTATTCAGGTTTGGTGTACCACGAAGTGATGCGATCTGCTCAACAGGTTGATGCGTTGGACCATCTTCACCCAGACCAATTGAGTCATGTGTATACACATGGATCACGCGTTGTTTCATCAATGCAGACATACGTACGGCATTACGTGCATATTCCATAAACATCAGGAATGTTGCTACGTAAGGAATGAAACCGCCATGCAGTGCAACACCATTCGCGATTGCAGTCATACCGAATTCACGTACGCCATAGTGTACGTAGTTACCTGCTGGATTGTCCTGTACGCCTTGCGCGCCTTTCCAAAGGGTCAGGTTAGAACCTGCAAGGTCCGCAGAACCACCTAGAACTTCTGGCAATAATGGAACAAGTGCCTGCAATGCATTTTGGCTCGCTTTACGCGTTGCGATCGTTTCAGCTTTGGCATTCACTTCTGCAATATAAGCATCCGCTTTTGCAACGAAGTCAGCCGGTAATTCACCAGATAAACGACGTTTAAGCTCAGCTGCTTCAGTTGGATATTTTGCAGCATAAGCAGCAAATGTTTCGTTCCAAGCTGCTTCTGATTCAGCACCTTTGGCTTTCGCATCCCAAGCTGCATAAACATCTTCAGGAATTACAAATGCTTCATCAGTCCAGCCTAGTGCTTCACGAGTCAAGACGATTTCGTCATGACCGAGTGGTGCACCATGACTGTCTTCTTTACCTTGCTTGTTTGGTGAACCCAAACCAATCACGGTTTTACAGATAATGATGGTTGGTTTAGCAGTTTCAGCTTTCGCCTCAACAGTTGCCTGACGGATTGCATCTGCATCGTGACCATCAACTTTAATCACTTGCCAGCCGTACGCCAAGAAGCGTTGTTCTGTATCGTCAGAGAACCAGCCTTCCACTTCGCCATCAATCGAGATGCCATTGTCGTCATAATAAGCAATCAGTTTGCCTAGACCCAATGTTCCTGCCAAAGAACATGCTTCGTGAGAAACACCTTCCATCAAACAGCCATCGCCCAGGAAACAGTAAGTGAAGTGATCTACAACTTGGATGTCGTCTTTGTTAAATTGTGCAGCTAGGGTTTTTTCAGCCAGTGCAAAACCAACAGCATTCGCAATGCCTTGACCTAAAGGACCAGTCGTCGTTTCAATCCCTGGTGCATAACCCAATTCCGGGTGGCCAGGTGTTTTAGAATGAAGTTGACGGAATGCTTTAAGATCTTCAATCGAAAGATCGTAGCCCGTTAAATGAAGAAGCGCATATTGAAGCATAGAGCCATGGCCATTTGATAATACAAAACGGTCACGGTTTGCCCAATTCGGGTTGGTCGGGTTGTGGTTCATGAATTCACGCCAAACCACATCAGCGATATCTGCCATCCCCATTGGAGCACCTGGATGTCCTGAGTTTGCTTTTTGCACAGCATCCATTGCCAATACACGAATTGCGTTTGCAATACGACGTTCATTAAGCGGGGTTGTCATAAATCAGAGTCCAAAATATTCAGAAATAGGAAATGATGAAAAGACTTTCAAAACTGCTGTCTATTGTCTTAAAAAAACAGCGAGGGGTAAAGACTAACCAACAATATTTATCAGTTTATTGAGTGTCTCTTGCCTTATCGTACAATTATTCCACATTTCTTCTTCGGCTTCGGTTCTCTGTACTGTTTTTCAGATTGAATTATCCCGCATTTCCTAACTAACTTTATTGTCTGTATCTGGATTCTAAGCTGATAGACAGGATTGAATTTATGCTGATTTTGTTTCTATTTCATAGGTCTCACATCATTATTTTTGAAGAAAATCTATACAATTCACTGATCTATTCATAATGTAATTTATACTAAATTTTATAAAATATTGGCAGGATTGTTTGATATACAGGTGAAAATCTAATTTGCTTAGGCTAATTTTATACTTCGGCAGACTTATTGAACCTGACAGTCTTTAGGCAAATAACGCTGCTGAATATCAGTGGAATAACATTTACCACTATGAACATCAAAAGCGACTGATTTCCCGCGAATGGCCATATCGACTCCCTGCTCTCCTATCTTGAACTCTATCCGGCACGCGGCATTAATAATCACTTTTTCGATATATTGGCTAGGACCACCAATCTCGCGACCAGCATCACAGTGTTGATCCGAAGCAATGAACTGGGTTCGATATGCTCCAGCCTGCTCAAACACTTCTGCTAATTGATTCTGCACGACATAAGCTTGATGACTCATAAAAGCCATCGTCACTAAAATCGCGATGATGATGAGCACGATCAGCACTTCAATCAGGGTAAATGCCTTTTGATACATGATTTCTGATCTCCGTACAGTCTTGCTCCAACAAGAAGTCCATAGCAAAAGATATCGCCATTCCTAAACAGCTAATGTGGAAGACTTAGCGCTAATATGAAGACACGCTTGAACATCGACAAGACAGTTGGTCGCAAGGCGCACAGTCTGAATCTGCTTTATTGGTGTAATGATCACTTGCTTAAGTAAATTTTAAATTTTGAGCTTTGTATTTTTTCTATCATCTATTTTTTAAGATTTAATCGGAAATCTAAGCATTTAATTTTATGACAGTCTGATGGATTAAAATATTGTTGCTTCATATTCCTCAATCAATAATGCTGTCTAAATAGATATATCAATTTTTTTAATTCTATTAATCAATTAAAAACACAATAATTTGAAACAATTTCGACCAATTTTGTCGTGTTAAGCTAGTCCTAGAGCGCAACTCGATGTAACATATCGGGTCTTTAAAATTAACTGTGATAGGACTATGCGCGAGTACGCTGTATTTACTTCGGAATCTGTAAGCGAAGGCCATCCAGATAAAATGGCTGACCAAATCAGTGACGCTATTTTGGATGCAATCTTAAAAGAAGACCCATATGCACGGGTTGCTTGTGAAACGCTTGTAAAAACAGGTGCGGTTGTACTTGCCGGTGAAATCACAACGACAGCAAATGTTGATTTTGAGGCAATTGTACGTCATACCGTAAACGGAATTGGTTATCACCATTCTGATCTTGGTTTTGATGGTTCAACCTGTGCCGTGATCAACATGATTGGTAAACAGTCACCTGAAATTGCTCAGGGTGTAGACCGCCAGAAACCTGAAGATCAGGGTGCCGGCGACCAAGGTTTAATGTTCGGTTATGCAAGCCGCGAAACTGATGTATTAATGCCTGCACCGATTTCATATGCGCATCGCTTAATGGAAAAGCAGGCTGAATTACGCCGTAATGGCACCTTGCCATGGTTACGCCCAGATGCAAAAAGTCAGGTAACTTTTGCTTATGAAAATGGCGTACCAGTTCGTTTAGATGCTGTCGTTCTTTCGACTCAACATGATCCTGAAATCACTCAAGCGAACCTGAAAGAAGCTGTGATTGAAGAAATCGTGAAAAAAATCATTCCTGCTGACATGTTCCATGCAGACACCAAATTCCACATCAACCCAACGGGTATGTTTGTGATCGGTGGTCCTGTAGGTGACTGTGGTTTAACTGGCCGTAAAATTATCGTAGATACCTACGGCGGTATGGCACGTCACGGCGGTGGTGCTTTCTCTGGTAAAGATCCATCTAAAGTTGACCGCTCTGCTGCATATGCAGGTCGTTATGTAGCGAAAAACATCGTTGCTGCTGGCCTGGCTGACAAGTGTGAAATTCAGGTGTCTTACGCGATTGGTGTTGCTGAGCCAACTTCAATTTCAATAAATACCTTCAATACTGCAAAAGTCTCTGAAGAATTGATTATTGCACTGGTTCGTGAACATTTCGACTTACGTCCATATGGCATTACCCGTATGCTTGACCTGATCCAGCCGATGTATAAGCAAACTGCTGCTTATGGTCACTTCGGTCGTGAAGGTTCAGATACTGCATTTACCTGGGAAAAAACTGACAAAGTGGAAGCGCTTAAAGCGTCTGCTGGTCTATAAGTTTTTCTTAAAAAAAGCCTGCATCATGCGGGCTTTTTTTATGTCTTTCATTTCTTCATCTTTAGAATTATCTCTAGGTCGTGATGACAAATATTTAAATACCAAGCTTCATACTATAACCTGCCTACCAAATGATAGTTTTGAAGCTCCTCCTCTCTGTGAATATCACTATTCCATGAAACTTAAAACAACTTCCGACTATGCCATTACAGTATAAGTATCGAAAAAAGTTACAGTTAATCAACAAATGTTGATCTATTTGCTAGCATAAATCTAAATAAATGGCTGCTAAATTAGATTGCAGCTCTACAACAACAAAAGGATATTACTCGATGAATAAATTACTGATCGCTTTAGGTTTGGCGACTACTGTTGCCTTAGTCGGCTGTAGTAAAGAAGAAGCGCCTGAAACCGGCGCAACCACAGGTGAGCATTTAGAAAATGCAGCCAATCAAGCCGGTCATGATATGGAAGATGCCAGCCGTGAGGCTGCGGTAGAAACCGAACGAGCAATGGATAATGCCGCAGAAAATACTGCACAGGCAGCGGACGAAGCAGCTGCCGCAACATCTAGAGCAGCAGATGCTACTGCGGAAGCAGCACGTAAAGCAACTGCAGCAACAGCTGCGGCAGTTGAAGAAGGTGCTGGAGAAGTTCGGGAAAAAGCTGAAAACTGATTTTAGCATTCAGTTTGATGTTTAAAAGCCTGCGATTGCAGGCTTTTTTATCAGAGATGGTTTTAAATATCGAATGATCTAAATTGAAATTTCATTATTTCTGGATAGGATCAATTTTTATCTAAGTGAGTGGGTAAAATCAGATAAACTGATAAAACTTATCAAGTATTAGAATGACTTAATTGTGATTCACTCAGCAAAACGGGCTGCATTTAAACTGAAATTCAGTAGAATACCAGCCTTTATTTTTAAAATTTAATCTCCCATGTCAGTCATTGTTGCTGCTTCCCAACGTTCGAATATTTCGGTCTGGGTAGCTTTTATCTTGCTTATCATAGGTACAATCGGTGCCTATCAAATCGTAGGCTTAAATCAAGCCCTATTATTTTTGATTGGTGGTGCACTGGGCATGACCTTGTACCATGCTTCATTTGGTTTTACTTCGAGCTGGCGTGTCTTTATCAAGGAACGTCGCGGCCGTGGTTTACGTGCACAAATGATTATGCTTGCTTTGGCCGTTCTGCTGTTTTTCCCAGCTTTAGGTGCAGGTGAATTATTCGGCAACCCAGTTAAAGGTAACGTTAGTCCTGTTTCCATGTCAGTCATGATTGGTGCCTTTATTTTCGGTATCGGCATGCAACTTGGTGGCGGCTGTGCATCAGGTACGTTGTATACTGTAGGTGGCGGTAGCGCACGTATGCTGGTGACACTCTTGTTCTTCTGTATCGGGTCTGTGATTGCGACCTCGCACCTTGACTGGTGGTTTGCTCTGCCACATCTTGAACCGATTTCACTGGTAGAAAGTTTAGGCGTTCTCCCTGGATTACTGTTGAGCTTTATCGTTTTTGCCATCATTGCTGCGGCAACTGTTTATTTCGAAAAGAAACGTCATGGCAGCCTGGAAATTGAGCCACGCAGTGAATATCAGGGCTGGAAGCGCTTTGTTCGTGGTCCATGGCCTCTGATTTGGGGCGGGATTATTCTGACCTTACTCAACTTTGCCACTTTGGCACTGGCAGGTCGTCCTTGGGGCGTGACCTCTGCACTCGCTGTTTGGGGTGCCAAAGGTGCTACGCTTGTGGGTGTTGATGTAGCTTCTTGGGATTATTGGCAAAAAGCAGGCAATGCTAAAGCACTGGCAGAATCATTATGGTTTGATATTACCTCAATGATGAACTTCGGTATCATGCTGGGTGCTTTGTTGGCAGCAAGTTTGGCAGGTAAATTTGCGCCGAATTTCAATATTCCAAAACGTTCACTGATTGCTGCTGTTGTAGGTGGCATAATGCTGGGCTACGGCGCACGCTTAGCTTATGGGTGTAATATCGGTGCATATTTCAGTGGGATTGCCTCTGGTAGTCTGCATGGCTGGTTGTGGCTGGTATTTGCCTTTATCGGCAATGGCATTGGGGTAAAACTTCGTCCAATCTTCTTCCCGGATGAGAAACCGCAGTCTGAAAAACTAACCGGTTGCTAATGATTAAAATCAAAAAAGCCCATCAATTTGATGGGCTTTTTTGATTCAGATTTTACAGTGCGGCTTTTAAATTACAGCCATAACCCATGGTCTGCTGGACCTGACGATAAGTCGTATAACGATCCAGAATAAAGGTATAAAAATGATCAGCGTCAGAGAAATTGGCTTTTAAATTTTCATTCTTGGCATTAGGCAGTTTAATGTCATCGACCAGTTCCAGATTGTAATGTCCCAAACGGTACATATCCGCAAAATAACTATTCATCATATCGCAATAGGCGATTTTACTGGGTTTTAATGCAGTACTGCTGACAAGATGCTGGTTCAAGCTTTGCAGATTATTGACATCTAAAGGAAACTGGTGCGCGAAAGCAATGCTTTCGACTTTCTTAAATTTCTGAAAGTCTTGGGCTAACTGGACATTGAGTGCATCAAAACGTTGCTGCAGTTCCTCTGCAGTCTGAACCTGATATTTCACTGGATCTACGACCGTTTTTTGTGGTTGTTCCGAACATGCAGTTAATCCAGTGAGCAGCGCTAATGACGTTAGCCATACCTTCATGTTTATACACTCAATTTAAATATACCAATGCTTATTATGCCTGAAAGCAGCCTGATGTACTGTTTAAAGTATTTTCTCATTCATATAACGCCAGTAGCGCTTTGGCACATATTGAATATGCAATTTCATGTTCTTGCGCGCCTGAATATTCACACTGTTGAAATAATCTTTCCAGAGCTGATCATATAGCAGCTCTTGATCATCCAGTTCAATACTGAATGACTGACTATGACCAATCCGGATTTGTGGATCGATTATTTCCACGTTCATCTCGACCTGATGCATTTGCCTTAAATTATAATAAATACCGTAATTACGCTGCTCATCATAAATCAGCCAGCTTTGATCCTGATAACGCTCCTGAAAATGTCGGGAAATAATCGGCAAGACATTAAAGTCCGGTCTGACCAGACTTAGAAACAAGCCATCTTTGGCTTTTTTAAAGCGCACGAAAGCCTCCATGCGATGCTTTTCCCGTCCCACTTGCTTGGCCCATTGCGACATGCCTATTACCGCAGCATGACCATAATCTTTATCGACTGGACGCTGGTTTTGAAAGACATAGACTGCAAAATCAAAAAGAGTCTGGAACGCTGCTTCCTGCTCTGACAAAAACGTATAGTAAAAAGCACGCAAACTGCTGGAAGATACTTTCTGCTTTAATCCCTGCCACACCCGCTGCCCATGCTGATCATTAGAGGCCACATGGATAAATTCATCAAATAAACCTGTTTGTGCTTGAGGATTGGCCGTCACTATCACGTTAAATTCTTTAAACTCGAAAGCACGAAATACACAACTGAGCAGACCAGTCATGCTGCCATCAAAACAGTAACTTGCCACTAGAAACCCAATCCTAATTGAGGTGAAAGTTGCTGCTGATATTTGGATTGTCCTGACATCAAAATTTGCTGGCGAATCTGATGGGACTGCTGATCTTTCTTAAATTTCGGTGTATCTGCACAGCGGATAAAATGCTGCGCCCGGTTATAAGCCACGCCCATGCGTTTTAGCTGGTCAATATGAATCTGTCCAAAACGGCGGGCCTGTACAATTTTCTGGGCAGAACGTACACCTATACCGGGTACCCGTAGAATCATTTTATAGTCGGCACGGTTAATATCGACTGGAAAGGCTTCAGGATGACGCAAGGCCCAACTGAGTTTGGGATCAATATCCAGCTCCAGATTCGGATGCTGCTCATCGACAATTTCATCAGCAGCAAAGCCATAAAAACGCATCAGCCAGTCAGATTGATACAGACGATTTTCTCTTAATAATGGCGGTGCTGAACCGATGGCGGGTAAGGCTTTATCTTCAGGATTAATCGGGATATAACCAGAGAAATACACCCTTTTCAGCTTGAATTCCTTGTAATGCCGATCAGCCATCAAAATAATATCCTGATCGGTTTCACTATGCGCGCCCACCACCATCTGTGTGGTTTGTCCGGCAGGTACAAACTTGGGGACTGACTTGATCAGCTTGCGTTCATCTTTGAGCTGGATCAACCGGTCGCGTACAATGCCCAAGTCTTTTTGTACTTCGGCATGGGTTTTCTCAGGCGCAAATTTTTGCAGTCCCGCTTCCGTCGGCATTTCAAGATTAATACTCATACGGTCGACATACAGTCCGGCTTCGGTAATGATCTCCTGTGATGCACCCGGAATAGTTTTCAGATGGATATAGCCATTAAAGTTTTCTTCGAGTCTAAGTTTTTTGACCACCTGTAGCATCCGTTCCATAGTGTGATCGGCCGATTTAAAAATTCCCGAACTGAGAAACAGCCCCTCAATATAATTACGCCGATAAAAATTCATGGTCAGATCGACGACTTCCTGCACGGTAAATGCTGCACGCTGGACGTCATTGGAACGGCGCGAAACACAATAGGAACAGTCAAAAATACAGACATTAGAGAACAGAATTTTCAATAAGGACACACAGCGGCCATCTTCGGTATAACTATGACAGATACCATTCCCGGTATTGCCCACACCCTTGTCTTTATTTTTACGGTTGCTACCACTAGATGAACAAGACACATCATACTTGGCAGCATCGGCTAAAATTTGCAGTTTTTCACGGATACGATCAGACATGAGCTCAGAGAATATGTGACCAAAAAGCTATTATAAAGTCTTAATTTCTAGACCTATAAATGATCCGTCTCTTTGACGACATAGCGTGTCGCAAGAAATGTAAATAACACGTAACCCATGCTGCAGTATTTCAAAATAAAATAACCAATATGATTTGCTTAATTTTGTGCTCAAAGGCAAAGTAAAAGCATAACAAGGAGCAAATCTATGTCTTTATTAGAAAATCTAGGAATTAAACATCCTATTTTCTTGGCACCGATGGCAGGTGTCTCTACGCCCGAGCTTGCTGCCGAAGTGTCCAATCAGGGCGGCTTGGGTTCACTGGGTCTGGGGGCCAGCAGTATTGATGCAGCTCGGCAACAGATTTTAAAGACCCAAGAACTGACAGATTGCCCTTTTCAGGTTAATTTTTTCTGTCATGACACTGTTCCTGTAGATGAGGCTGTAGCGCAGGCATGGATTGCACAGTTTAAAGATAAATTTGCCGAATATGGCGCTCAGGCACCAGATCATTTGGAGTGTATTTATCCGAGTTTTAAAGACAATGATGACTTTCTGAATCTGGTATTAGAAATCAAACCGCGAGCAGTCAGCTTTCATTTTGGGATTCCACATCCGCATCAGATTCAAGCCCTAAAACAAGCAGGGATTCTGACCATGGTATCTGCCACCAATTATGCCGAAGCTAAAGCCATTGATGCAGCCGGAATTGATATCATTATTGCGCAGGGTATTGAGGCTGGTGGCCATCGCGGGATTTTCTCGACCAAGTTTGATGCTTCAGTCAAAACCTCCAATCTGGTGAAGCTGATCAAACAGCATTCTTCCTTGCCGATTGTAGCGGCAGGCGGGATTATGACGGGTGAGCAAGCGCGTCAAATGATGGATTTCGGTGCAGATGCCGTGCAACTTGGGACTGCATTTGTGCAGTGTAAATCTTCTAATGCCAATGATGCCTATCGTAAAGCCTTATTTTCCAAGCCACTCACTCAAGTGAGTGCCAGTATTTCCGGTCGTCCTGCACGCGGCATCATTAACCACTGGCATATTGAAGTGGATACACCCGATCGGCTGGATGTTCCGGCTTATCCATATACTTATGATCTGGCCAAACAATTACATGCTGCTGCCGCCAAACATGGGGATCAAGGGTATGGCGCATTCTGGGCAGGTTCAAATGTGGCGCAGATTCGTGAAATGGAAGCTTCCGATCTGATTAACCAGCTTATACTGGAAATGAAGCATCTTTAATCATAGAATCATAAAAAAACCTCTCCATATGGAGAGGTTTTTAATTTATCTAGAATTAGCGTGTGACACGATGCCAGGCATCTTTAACTGCAAATTTAGCTTCTTCCCAGTTGAGGCGAGATTCACCTTTTAACTGTTCCCACTTGGTACGCAGTTCAGGTTCGGCACGATCAAAATCCGTATCATGCTCATACATTGGACGGTTTTCATAACCGACACGATAAGCGCCGCGATAATCACGATCATAATCTAGATCGCTATATGTGCTACGCGTTTCATTGAAATACGGGCGATTATGATACTCATCTCTCCAGTAATTATCTTCTGCACTCAAATGATCTGGATGTCGATAATTATCTGCCTCAGGCAAGTTTTCTGGATGCTGGTAATTATCTGCCTGCTTTCCATGATCAGGCGTTGCAATGTCATTACCTGCAATACCACCAACGACACCACCGATAATACCACCCACCACTGCACCTGGAGGGCCACCCACTAAACCTGCAACTGCGCCTACCGCAGCTCCACCCAAAGTACCGGCACTGGTCGCAGCCAGATTATCCTCACCTTCATTCATGTCTGGAACACGAGGATTATCTTTCACGGGTGTATTCAAATCTGGACGCGCATTGGTATCAGTCGGATTTATATTCAGGCCTTCACTGCGTTCTTGTGGCAATTCCGTTGACGTTTTATGGCTAAATTCTGTGACTGGACGATTGGTATTTGTCATTACAGATCTCCCTCAATGATGACGATAAACAAGATGGATCACATCTGGTTTATATCTGGATAGATTCATCATAGAGGAAGCTTGAGTAAGCAATGTCCAAGTCCTGTCCAGTTTAAGTGAACAAACTTTAGTGCTCTGTATTAGACAGACTGAAGTGTAAACAGAATGCAAAAATCAGCCTGCTCAAGATAAAAAAGGTAGGGATTTCACACAAAAAATATTACCCGATTCGCTGAATCCTGCCGTCACTACTTGGTTTCCAGTAAATTTACCTGCTCGACCTGTACATCATTCATAGTTAAACCATGTTCTAACAATGCATTAAAATAATTCTCTACCACACGATATTGATCAGCGGTATTTTCTACCTGATACATGCTTTGACGAAATTCATTACTAGAACGCAAACCTTTGGTGTACCAGGCAATATGTTTACGGGAAATCCGGCAGCCGGAATACTCGCCGTAAAATTCGTATAATTCTGTCAAATGTCCCAGTAGCACATCTTTAACTTCTGTAATACTTGGTGCATCAAGATGTTGACCGGTCTTTAAATAATGGGCAATTTCACGAAAAATCCAGGGCCGGCCTTGTGCTGCACGACCAATCATAATTGCATCTGCACCGGTATAATCCAGCACGTATTTGGCTTTTTCCGGACTGTCGATATCGCCGTTGGCAATCACGGGAATATTCAACATTTCCTTTACGTCTTTGATTAAAGAATAACGCGCGGTATTCAGGTACATATCTTCACGGGTACGGCCATGTAAAGCCAGTGCTGCAATCCCGGCTTGTTCAGCACGTTTGGCGACCCGCATAATATTTTCCTGACCGTTCAAATAGCCCAGACGGGTTTTCAAGGTCACTGGCACATCAACTGCAGCCACAACCGCATCCAGAATGCGTGCAACTAGATCCTCATCCTGCAATAAAGCAGAACCAGCAAGTCGGTTACAGACCTTTTTGGCTGGACAGCCCATATTAATATCAACAATTTGTGCACCATTCGCTACCTGATAACGTGCCGCTTCAGCCAGATCATGGGGATCTGAACCAGCAATCTGCGCTGAAATCGGTGCCAGCTCTCCATCAAAATTGGCACGATATAAGCTCTTTTTACTCATGCGCAAAGTTTTGTCAGACGTCATCATTTCACTGACCGCATGGCCTGCACCAAAGTATTTGCACAAGGTTCTAAACGGTCGGTCGGTCACACCTGCCATGGGAGCGACAATCAAATTGTTTGACAGTTGATATGGACCAATATACATATAAATTCATCACTTTTTTGATGGGCATAGTATACTGCATCTGCCTTATTAGCTCATCTTTTCAATTAATTTACGACACCATGAATAAAACTTTCGCTTCTTGTTTTTCTTTTAAGTCATTGTCTGTACTTGCACTTTCTCTGGGTCTTGCCGGCTGTGGCAATGGTTCATGGTGGTCAAAAGATGATGAACCGACACTTGAAGTTGAACATATTCGTAAAGCCATTCCTAGTCGGGTGAATCAACGTGAGTCCTGGGCACAAGATATTTACGATATTACTGAACAGCTTGGCATTCCTCAGACCAAGGAAAATGTCTGCACCATTGTGGCAGTGGTTGATCAGGAATCTAACTTTGTTGCAGATCCTACTGTTCCGGGTTTGGGTGAAAAGGCGGTTAAGGAAGTTCAAGGCCGTCTCGACGAAAAGTTTAAAGATAAACTCGGTCAAGCCATTGGTGGCACAGTTGCAGGATATTTCCAGGAAGTTCTCAAGAACCATCCGAGTCCTGAAGACAACTACTTGAGCCAGATGCGTCGGGTCAAAACGGAACGTGAACTCGACGAATTATATCGTGAAATATTTGACTATATGTCGAAGCATTATCATGTTAGCGCCCTGACTGGTGCTGCCAAACTGGTCGGCCAGAATATTGGCGAGAAAATGAATCCAATTACCACCTTGGGTTCAATGCAGGTACATATCAGCTATGCGAAAGAACATAAACGCCAAGGCGGCAATATCGCGGAGTTGCGTACTGATCTCTACAGTCAATATGGTGGTCTGTATTATGGAATACATCGCCTGATGATGTATCCGGCGGATTATGACAAGCCAATTTACCGTTTTGCGGACTATAATTCGGGCATGTATTCCAGTCGAAATGCTGCTTTTCAGAGCATGCTGAATGATTTGACTGAGGCCGAGCTCGATCTAGATGGCGATTTATTACTCTACACCAAAGATGGCGCGATCCGTTCGCAGAAGAGTCAATCCGAACGTGAGTTAATCAGTGTTTTTGCCAAAAATAATTTTATTATCACTGAACGTCAGATCCGGGCTGATTTAAAAAAAGAAAAAGACAAAGACTTTGAAGATACGATGACTTATCGTGGTGTCAGCAAGCTTTATCAGGAAACAACCGGTAAAGACCCTATCTATGCCATTATGCCTGAAGTGGTCATTTCCGGACCAAAATTGAGTCGTGATTATAATACCAACTGGTTTGCTACCCGCGTCGATGGTCGTTATCAAACATGCATGCGCAAAATCAAAAATCTAAAACTCTAGCCTTATTTGATTTTGATGGAACCCTGTATCTGCATGACAGTTTTACCGGATTCATTTTTTATGCCTTGAGAAAACGGCATATTGTGAAACGTGGCCTGCAAATTTTGCCGTGGATTCAGGCTTATTATTTAAGACTCTACCCTGCGCACCGCATGCGTCCCAAGTTGTATGCCAGCATGTTTAAAGACAGTGATGCCGAGGAAATTCTGCAATTGGCTCAGGGCTATGCGCAAAAACTGCTACTTAAATTAAATCCCAAACTGTTAGAGCAGCTTAGGCAACATCAAGAATTAGGCCATGAAGTGGTGCTTGTTTCCGCATCTCTGGATTTATATTTAAAACCGGTCTGCAGCTATTTAAATATCGATTTAATCTGTAGCGAAGTTGAAGTCAAAGCCGGGAAATTGACAGGGTTTTATCAAACTCCTGACTGTAGTAACACACAAAAGAAAATTAGAATTCTAGAAAAATATAATCTGGATAATTATGCTGAAATTTATGCTTATGGGAATAGTGAGGAAGATGAAGAAATGTTGAGTCTAGCGCATCAACGTTATCTCGAAGGTCGAGATAAACAGCTTCCGAAAATTAATATTTCAGCTCATTCGATGCCATATTAGTCCTTTCTATTCTATCGGGTTAACCTACTAAACACCTTTAGACAACGCTATAAATGGCAGATTAACTTTTTTACTTTATGCCTTGAAATCATATTAAATAGCTTCGCAATCAGGACTTTTACTTCTTGAAGTATTAGGGCGTGTCCTCATTTG
>NZ_DCLL01000029.1 GCF_002321025.1 Acinetobacter lwoffii | reverse complement strand
CATTTCTACTTGGGAATAACAACAACATAGACATTTTAATTGGTGAATAACAACACTTGTATATTAATATAGATATCAACCACTTAGTAAAAATAGAAAATCCTAAAATGAACAAAAAGCCGACTTTGAAACAAGTCGGCTTTTTTATGATCGATTTTGATAGTTCTTGCCAATAAATTTGACTAAAAATTACGCTTTTCAACTTGAGTGATACAATTTTGTGATACATTATTGTATATACAAATTTGAATGTTTTTTATGGAACAGTATTTCGAATGGGATGAGGCAAAGAATCGAAAGAATCAGAAAAAGCACGATGTCTCTTTCGAAACAGCAAGCCTTGTTTTTGATGATCCATTAAGGATCTCAATCCAGGACAGACATACCGATGGTGAAGAACGTTGGCAAACCATTGGAAAAGTAAAAGGCGTACTAATGCTGTTAGTAGCTCACACCATCTTTGATGAAGATGACTGTGAAATCATACGAATCATTAGTGCAAGACAAGTCACTAAGGCGGAGCGAGATAGATATGAGCATGGTTAGATACTCACGCAAAGAACTGAATGAAGAATTCAGCGACAAGCAAGATGCTGAAATTCAACGCTTGCTTGCTAAGGGAACGGTTCCTGACGATCAGCTAGATCTCTCAGATATGCCTGAAATTACCGACTGGAGCAATGCTGTACGCCATAATCAATTCTATCGCCCAGTGAAGCAACAGACTTCCATTCGTTTAGATGCTGATGTACTTGCATGGTTTAAAGCTCAAGGCAAAGGCTATCAAACACGAATGAATGAAATTTTGCGGGATGCCATGCTAAAAGAATTAAAAAATCATCAGTAAAAATGGGAGCTTAAGCTCCCATTTTTAACCTTGTATAAAGTGTATCATGTTAGTTTCAAAAAACTTAATTATCCGTATCATCTACTTCATAAGAAAACTCTAATGGGCTTGCTGAGGTCCAACCAGTTCGTTCAGGCATTCCATGATAGTGTCGTTTTATACTTCCTTTAGTAGCTATAACTTTAAAACCTCTACGCATAAAAGCATTTACAACTCTATCTCTCGGATGTTTTTTAGAACCAGGAGAAGCTGAAACAAGGGCCGTTTTTTGAAAAATACTAGGTTCAGAACCTGAAGCACTACCAATTAAACGATCTAATGATTCTGTGGAAACATTTCGGCGGCTACCATGATGTGGAACTTGCACAAATTTAATGTATTCCTGAATTTGCAAGCCATGATTTTCAGCATATTCAGCAGCTTTAGTTAATGCCTTCACACCACTGTCACCAGTAAGTAGAATTCCTTTATTTAAGATATCCGCATATAAAATTACACTACTATCATTTTCTGCTGATGTTTCAACATTATTAGGTAAATTCTCTTCATTCCATGCTTCACGTAGTATGTTTTTAACGGTTTCAGCGAAGCTTTCCAGACTATCAACAAATTTCTCAATTACTAATTTTGCTTTAGTTGGCGTTTTTGAAAAGTCTGGTACTAATGTGTTTATGTACCATTCTTTATCAGGAGACAAAACCGTAAATGGTCCTATCTGAGCACCAGCATAAGGTTCATATATAGGAATAGATTTTTCTTCAGCCAGTTCATATACGCAATGAGCCATTCTTAGTTTCTCTTTCATACGTTCACTAAGACTATTCGCTGTCATACGTCCATCATGGAATAGATCTAAAATCTCATCACTATATTTCCAAGGCTGATGAATCCAAACTTCCCCAACGTCCATATTTTCTAAGACATAAATTAACCCAGAAACATGGTCACCATCAGGATGTGAATTGATTAAATAATCAATTTTCTGTGTCCCATAATATTTTTTAATATGTGCAACCATAGCTTCACCAGATTTTCTGGTTCCACCATCATAAGCAATAATTTTTTCTATTCCGTCTTCAAAATAATGGAAGAGAATACAATCACCACTCTTTTCACCATTCCCAACAGGTAAAAATTCTATCTCATAACTTGTAATCATTATTAAGTACTCAAATCATTCTGTTAGAATAGATGAGGATACTTTTTTGAATTTCAATTAA
The DNA here is from genome assembly GCF_002321025.1 of Acinetobacter lwoffii. Classification (GTDB taxonomy): domain Bacteria; phylum Pseudomonadota; class Gammaproteobacteria; order Pseudomonadales; family Moraxellaceae; genus Acinetobacter; species Acinetobacter lwoffii_Y. Next base: position 90,166 of record NZ_DCLL01000029.1, on the reverse strand, counting down.
AAATGAAAGACTTATTTGGCTATTTTGATGAATACACATTAAAAGCACGATTCTTGCCAGCCTGTATTGCTGGATTACCATTATTAGCTCTTATAGCATCTTATTTTGACTGGAATAAATTTTTAATATCCAATGTCATCGTTGGTGTTCTTATCGGATTTTTGATGGTATTTCTACTATCAAATGTTGCAAGATATATGGGCAAAAAAGTAGAAAAAAACTCATTAGTTGATTGGAAAGTTTTACCCTCAACCGAACTTATGAGACATAGTGATAATTCTTTAAATAAAGTAAAAAAAGATAAGATTCATGAGCTACTTACACAAAAGTCACCTTTCACTATGCCTTCTCCTCAAGAAGAAATTGCTGATCCAAATATGGCTGACAATGTGTACAGTGAAACTATGACTTGGTTAAGAGGAAAAACTAGAGATGAAAAAATATTACTTAATGAAAATATTACCTATGGATTCATGAGAAATAGTTTGGGATTAAAATGGATAGCGCTATTGATATGCTTAATCTCATTCATAATTTTAGTTGCTTTATTTTTCCTCAATTATGAAAGTTCTTTAAAAGATTTTCATCAACTCGGTATTTTTATAAAAAAAGTTAAAATGGCTTTATGGCTAACTTTAGTAGTTAGTCTTTTAATGCCTTTGTATTGGAGTTTAATTATTAATAAAAATAACTTACGTAGAGCAGCAATTAACTATGCAAAGACGTTGATAGACCTAACCTATAAAGTCTGATCCTAGCCAAAATAATAAACAATAGATCCTTTTTAAAAGAATGAACCGTACCGGGTTTGTCGGAGACTTTTTATTTAAGTTAGGCCACCTGACCTAACTGGTTAATTTTATCATAGTACATTGCTTCAAACTCAAAAGGCGATACATAACCCAGTGCAGTCTGTAGCTCAACTAAAAAAGTGAATAGCTTTTTGGCTGCTATTCACCTGATGATCAAGCCTGTTTAACTTGGCAGCACATATCCCTTTTCCTTGATTAAACGTACTGCTGCATCACAAACTTCCGTATCATAAATTGTTCCACGCCCTTTTAAAACTTCACAAAGTGCAACATCTATGCCCAAAGCAGCACGATATGGGCGATGCGTAGCCATTGACTCAATCACATCGGCTACCGCTAAAATACGTGCCTCTGGATGAATCTCCTCCCCTTTCAAACCATTAGGATAGCCCGTTCCATCCATGCGTTCATGATGCTGACCAATGATTTCTGCAATTGGAATATTGAAAGGAACATTCTTGAGAATCTCATAACCCGCCTGTGCATGGCCTTTCATCATTTCCATTTCCAGATGCGTTAGACGAGTAGGTTTAGTCAGAATTTCAGAAGGAATGGAAATCTTGCCGATGTCATGTACCATTCCAATTTCTTCCATCTGCAGGCAGCGTTTTTCATCCCAGCCCATTTCTTTGGCAATGGCACTAGCAATCAGCCCTACACGACGCTCATGCCCCGCGGTATAAGGATCGCGTAATTCCACCATGATAGATACTGCCTGCAAGGTGCCATACATGGTGGCTTCCAACTGTTCTAGCTGTCGGGTAATCTGGTCCTGTGCCTGCTTTTGTTCGGTAATATCTAGTGCCATGACAATCGTGGCAGGCATGCCATCGTCCCAAGTGATGCAACGTGCATGTAGGGCAAATTCCCGGATCTGACCGTTTTGATGACGGAACGCAACGATAGGCGGCATGCCCAAATATTCCGAAGCTTGATCCTGCTCCTGGTGAATCAGTGCCAGGATGTCTATCGTTGCATCGGCAAACTCCAGAATATCATGTCCAATGAGCGCTGCAGCAGACCAGCCAAGCATGTTGGCATAACTTGGATTGACGTAGATATACTGATTGTCGCGCAGCACATACACTCCGACCACGGTATGTTCTACCATGCTTCGGAAGCGCTGCTCACTGTCTTGTAATGCCTGTTCCGTTTCCCGGATTGCGGTCAGATCATTCCAGACCAGAATCACATCATTGCCGACAATCGACATGGTACGCTGGGCAATGCGCTGACAACCATCTTTTGCTAACAGCGTAATTTCAGGAAATTGCACTGGGTTGCCTTTTTTTGCTAGTTGCAATGCCTCTTCCCAGTTCTGTTGCATCAACTGTCTTTGCTCTGCACTCGGCGCCACTTTTTTCAGCCAGGCATCCTGATTTTGAAAATCTTCCAGGCGATATCCCAGCCATTTTTCATAGGCTAAATTGACTGCAAGAATGCGTTCATCCTGTATGGAAATAATATGCATCGGCACAGGAGACTGCAAAAACACCTGCTGGAAACGTTGTTCCATTTGCTGGGAATAAGATTCGGCAGTTTTGCGCTGTTGTTCGGCGGAAAAACGCTCCAGTGCAGATGAAATATCTCTGGAGAGATTTTGTAGCAGCTGAATTTGCTCCTGATCAAATTCTACCCGACCTGTGGTGTACAGCCCGATCAGCCCCCAGAAATGGCCATTAAACAGCAACGGAGTCAATGCCGCCTGGTGCACCTGTTCCTGTTTTAAATAGTGTCTCCACGCTCGGTATTCTGGAGAAATATGCGCATCAGGAGCATTGACCAAGGCATAGCTATAGACATCCACATCTGGGCCAGTATTTTTCACATGATTCAACGGAGGATTCTGCTCCTGCTGCAAGACAGTCTGCAACGTCGGTAAAATATTGGCACTGACATTATGATGGAACTGGATCACTAGTGGACTGTCAGCCTGATCATCAGCCTTAAGTGCGATCACAATTTTGGCAAAACCACCCAAGTTCAGCAACACCTGCTGCAACTCAGTCAGCAATGCCTGCTGGTTCTGGCTATGGGCAATGACCCGATTGGTTTCACTAAGCAACTGATAGAGATAGGTTAAACGTGCCACCCGACCCTGGGACTGTAACCGAGTATATACTTGGGTGATCTGAATGGTGATATGATCGATTAAACTCTGTTCTTCATCCAGAAAATTAGCGGCATCTGCTGCCGGTGTCAACGGATCATACCAGACAGTCAAGCTGCCAAATTGCTGGCTGTCATCGGCAAAAGCTGACTGTAAACAAATAGCCTGAGCAGGAGGTGCTTCCCCCCAAATACCCCAGTCACTGTTAATTTGCAGATGAATCCGCTCCGGTGAAGAAAAGCCGGAAGGAATGATTTGTATCGCTTTATTCAATAACTCGGTCATAGCGATTTGTGTACTGTTGCAAAGCTGATTAATCTCGTTTAGACAGCGCACTTCTTTTACACGTTGCTGCAGATTCTGCAGTAAAAACTGACGGTCTGTAATATCGTGCATCACCATGACCCAGACCGGTTTTTTGTCCAGGTGTTTTGCAAAAGGCGCGACATGACATTCGACCGTTTTATGATCGGGCAAGGACAACTGAATTAAAAATTCTTGCGGTGTCTGCTGCAGTCGGGAGCAGACCGGACAATCCGCGGCTAGTACACGAGGGTCATGTACCAGTTCATGGACAGAGCGCCTGGTCAATTGTGCCGCAGGAATGCCGTGCAGCCTGGCTGCTGCCAGATTGACCTGCTGAATGGTATGGTCGGAACTGACAATATAGGTCGGATCCGGAATGGTGTCATAGGTACTGGCCGCCTTGGACAACATGCCGAAAGGTTCTTTGATGGTCGACTCGACCAGCGCCATATAAATAAACCAGTAGGAATAGACTTTCAGAATATGTCCCAGCAGATTGGCATCGGCATATACAGACACATATTGGGTAAAGGCAAATTCAGAGGCCATCATGGCCAGCATAGACAAGCTGATACCAAATACCAGTTGGGTGGATAAATATTTACGGCTCTGCCATACCAGTACCAGTGCCATTGCTAGCACCGCGATAATCAGGTATTCACTATAAATTTTAAAAGAGGTCAGGCCCTGCCCATCAATAAAGGCTGTGGGGAAGAAACCCAGCATCACTGCACTGACAATTCCGACACTGAGTAGACCAAAAAACAAATTTAACGGGGCTAGCTTGATCATACGTGTCAGCATGAACGGTGCGGCAAGCATGGCAAAGGCCTGCAACAGGCGGGCGCCAATCCATAATTGCGTGGCCTGATTAGCACTATCTACCGGAAAAATTTGCATGCCTTTGTAGAGCAAGGTGTGGAATAAATCTATAAAGCCACACCAGCCAATAGCGATGGCTATGAAAACCACAAAATAATTTTTAGTAAAATGCCGCGATACCACAGTGACGATCAGCGCTGTAAGCGCAATAATGATGGAAATTAGTTCTGCCAGGGTATGGGTAAACAGAAAACCAAAACTTTGATTGGTCCACCAGATCAGCAAGGCAAAAATCGTCGGAGGAATGATCATCATATAAGGAGAAATAAACGACTTGAGATCGAATACATCCGGTGAAAATAACTCCCTAGATGATTTAGACATAAATTTCCCCCAATGAAATTCGTGAATAGTCGTATGTAATTCAGTTGTTAAGTATCTTATTCCAGTTAAAATTTACATGATAATTAACCTGAATTCGATAAGAACATGGTAGATAAAAAGCCCTATATCCTTAACATATTACTTATCAGGCAAATATCATGTGTAACTCCAAAATAGAAATGTCCGCTTTTAGAATATGCACTTTTGCAATTTCCTTATTGGACGGTTTGATATGTTGGTGTCTATGTCGGATAAAGAACTTAAACGATTGTCGGTTTTGCAGGAAATCTGCGATCAACGCATAACTCAATCCCAGGCTGCTCAGCTACTTCATATTTCAGAACGTCAGATCAGACGCTTACTGCAGAAATACAAAGCCCAAGGTCCAGCTGCATTAGCCCATGCCGGTCGTGGCCAAATCAGCAATTCCAAACTTCCTGAAGAACTCAGACTCAAGTGCCTCAATATTGTTTCTGACCAACTGCATGGTTTCGGACCCACTTTAGCGCATGAAAAGCTCACCACCGTACATGGATTCGATCTTTCAGTAGAAACCCTGCGTTCTTGGATGATTGCAGCTGACTTATGGATGCCTCGATCCAAGCGCCTGAAGCGCCCGTATCAGCCTCGTTACAACCGGGATTGCTTTTTGGTGAACTGATCCAAATTATGAACCGTACCGGGTTTGTCGGAGACTTTTTATTTAAGTTAGGCCACCTGACCTAACGGGTTAATCTTATCATAGTACATTGCTTCAAACTCAAAAGGCGATACATTGTCAACGGCATTCTAAAATTGACCCCTTTTACCTTACAAATGGCAAAGTAAAATTGACCCCTGAAATCAGAGAAAGAGCGGTTCAATTACTAATTGAATCTGAAAAAGATTATCCTTCTACTTGGGCAGCAATCACAGCTATTGATCCTAAAATCGGTTGTACTCCTGAAACATTGCGTGTTTGGTATCAAAAATATTTAGATCAACAAAATCCTGTCAAAGTACAACAGATATCTGATCAAGAAAAAATGAAGGGTAATCCCCCCTAAAATACTAGCTCTTAAAAAGAGGCAGTATTATGCTTTTACAACATGGTATTTAAACTTGAGAAACTGAATTTAAAACAATCTACTGTAACTCTTCCAGACAGATATGAAATTAATCCACCCCTAACCCTTTAAACACCGCATCCACCGGATCTGCATAAAAGCTGGTCTGGAACTTGGTAAACAGTTCCACAGGAATCGTTGGGATATCTGCCGCACTACTCATTGGCAAAGCAACCTTCTTGGCACCCGCATCAAAAGCAACTTGCAGACATTCGGCAATACTCTCCACCGGTGTCACAGAACCACCCAAGCTCATATCACCCAGTACCACCATCTGACTTTGTACCGATCGTCCTAACAGGCCAGAAGCAAAAGCCACTAAACTTGGCAAGGCAAGATGGCTGAGCGGCCCGGTATTCTGTAACTCCACCACATGTAAGTGGAAGTCATGTTCCAGCACCTTACTGCCCCCCGAGATCCGGGATGCATTGGCCTTGAAGTAGTCAAAAGCAATCTTGACCTGTTCTTTGGCACTACTTGAATTCCATAAGCCAGATGTCGCCAATTTTCCTGAACCTTTAGTGACTTGCAGTTCTAAGCGGTATAAACCTGGCATGCCCTTATTACTGAGTCCGATGGTATACAGAAAACCTGGTTTAGCAGGACCTTCGGGAATAAGTCCACCTCCACCCTGCTCTTTTACCGAGACAAAATGCTCTTCTAAGGTGTCATTGTCGATATAGCTGAAATGCACATCATAGAATTCCATCCCCCCAATTTTCTTCAGCTGTTCTTTGACCCGACGGCGCACCTGCAGTGCATATTCCAGGCATTGCAGTACATCTTCTTTATTAAACTGACCGTGTGGGTAAAGCAGCTTCATCAATCCAGAAACCGTCTTGCGAACGGCAATCACATCGCGCTGATTCAGGTTATTACCGAGTTTGAAGTACTTCTCAATGGCATCCGCAAAACTACGCTTACGCATTTCCCGGAAGAATTCAGCCAGATAATCAACGATTAGACCATAACGGTTAGTAAAGAATTCCGGACGCATTTTTGGAATTTCCCAACCCGGGATATAGGCATGAAAGCGATCAAAGAATGCTGAATCGATCATTGCTTCAGGAAAAGGAGCCAATAAGTGGCTAGTCTTCACCAAGGATTCAACACTTTGGTTAATATTACCCACAAAAACCATCGAAGCAGAGGCTTCCATCTGTTCACGACCACGGGCAAAAGATCCTGAGGCCATGTAGTCTTTCATGATCTGTACGCCATCTTTGTCCTTAAAGGAAATACCAGCGACTTCATCAAAAGCTACCACATCCCATAAGCCCACCAGACCAATACGGCGGCTACTCATGTTATAGAACAGGTTGGCGACAGTCGTTTGTCCACCGGAGACTAAAATACTATTCGGTGAACACTCTTTGTAAATATGGCTTTTACCGGTACCGCGTGGCCCCAGCTCACAGACGTTATAGTTGTTTTCGACAAAAGGAATCATGCGTGCCAACAAGTGCCATTGCACCTCCTCTTTTAAGGAAGCCGGCTCCATACCGATCGAACGGATTAAACTCTCGCGCCACTGATCAGTGCTTAATGCTGCTCTGCCACTGAAGAGTTCATCCATATTCATATTCGGCATTTGAATCGGCTTGAGTAAACTCACCCCAAATGGAGAACTAGTCTGTCCTTCTTCAAAATAATAACTGAGCGTAGCAATGACCCAGATACCACCAACAAGTAATTTTTCATACTCTTTGACGATGCCTGCTGAGATTTCGGCATCTTTGATGCCCAGATTACTAAATGATGCTTCGTATTTGTCCTTACGCTCATTCAGCTTTACGGTCACCCGATCAATGACCTTATAACTGCCACGTTCACGAACCAGGGATTTCACCTTCTCGGCTTCATCCGGTCGGACATAATTCTCAGCCAGTACGGTCTTTACGTTACGTAGTCCCTGTTCAATGATCTCGGGGTCATCCGAGGCACAGTACATCCCCAGCAGGTATTCGAGTACATAGACAGGGACATTGGCCCCTTCTTTGATCAGTTTAGTCAGATCCTTACGTACCACCCGCCCGGCAAAGTGTTCATTCAGCAGCTGATCCAGTTCTTTATCGTTAGCCAATTCCATATACGCCACGCTCTATCGTTAATTCGTTATCAGAAGAAGTCATCAGTAAATGCCAGATCAATGGTGACCTTATAGCGCTGCATTTCGATATTCAGGTCTTTGTCCTTCAGCACCAGGAAGTAATCTTTCTTACGGTCAAAATCAGTACCGGATAATGACAGTCTGACCTGTTTCACCCGTTCCGCAACAGAGTCGGTAGTGCTATCAAAGGTCAGGGTTTCTTCACTGGAAACTTTGACATCCCCATCATAAATGGCAATCGACAGGGTCACTGGAATCACCAGTTCCGTGACGGCTTCAGTTTGCATCAAGTCAAACTTCTGGATATTACTGACCATCTTCAGCGTGGATTTGGTAGAAATGACCTCAACTTTACGCTTGGTGCGCTGTCCAGCCTTTTCACCACGTAGCTGTTTTACCGTTAGTACAGGCACTACGATTTCCTGAGGCATGATGCCGCCATGCACGAAACGTGAGCCTCCTACAAAATGGAAACGGTTCGCCCCTTTTGGAATCCAGAAATCAGTCGCAGATAGTGTGCCTGCCGTGGCTTGGGTTGAGCCTTTCCATGCTTCCTTGCTCTCTGGTAAACCATGCCCAATCACATAGCGTTTTTTGCTTTTCAATGTATTGGCAGGTTTTTCAGTCAAGCTTGAACGATCCGCAGATTCCAGTTTACTTTGCTGGAACAAGAAGCCATGGTCGGCTGTAATCAACAGGGTGGAAATATTAAAGTGCATTAAAATTTTGCGGCTAAGTTCAGTCAGCTCTTCAATGGCATGTTCCACCGCCATAAAGGTTTCTGATTCTGTAGAGGCACTGTCTCCCCGAGCATCAATCACGTTGTGATAAACGTAAATCAAATCATGGTCTTTCAGCGCTTCACGGCCTTCATCACGCGACCAACCTTTTACCGTTTCAGCGGTAACCGCCAATCCATTATAGGCAGCCAGAATTTTGGATCGTGCTGCAGTCCCTTTGCTGGACTGCCCATCTACTAAAACATCATCACCTGCGGCCTCTTTGTACTCCAAAGTCTGATGCGGCAACAACGAGGCCATGCCAAGTGTGGTGTAACTTGGAACAACGCCCAGCTGTGAAGACAAGGTCGCTTCAGAATAACGCTTTTCATTGATACGATCGCGCAGCTCTACCGCAGCTTCATAACGGAAAGCATCACTGATAATTACCACAATACGGCGTTTCGTTGCAGAATTGAGTAAGGGTCTGACGTGGGTATAGTAGAAGTTCTGCTGATTTGGAATATCTGCCACTTTCCAGACATTCAAGCGTTGCTCAGCTTCAATCCGATCTCCCCAGTTTCGTGCCAGGTGATCAATAAACCAGTAGGAATAGCAATTTTCGACTTCTTCATCGAGTTTTTTCAGGATATCGACATGAGCGCGTTGAGAAGCAGCACTGTAGTGGCGATAGGCCATATCAAAGCGATACAACTCCTGCTCGTAGGCTTTATACAAGGCTTCGCTGGATTCGAAATAGAACCCAGAATCAAACAGCAGTCGCAGACTGAACAGCTCAATCGCTGCCTGCAACGCTGTATAGACGGTACGGTATTTACGGCGGGTTGCATCGTCCTTATGTTTGGACGCCCAATAGCCATCCAGACGGGTAGAAATAACCGTTTTGAAATGTTCCAGTTCAGCCTTGGCGGCTGCAGGGATATGACTGGCCAGATCGACAATGATCTTTTGTTCAATCACTTCAAAGGTCATGACATCGAGCAGCTGCTCCAGATCAAAAGCCCCGACCTTTTCTTGGATCCGCAGTGCATTGGCCACGGTCTGGGAGAGTGTATCGAAGGTTGGGTAGTATTTGGAGCTGTCTCTCCAGCGCGACAAAAAGGCTCTGGCTGTTGCACGGGAGCTGACTGATGACATCACCAGTTCCTGAGCCCATAGCGGTATATCGCCCAGGCTTTCACAGAAACCTGTAGTCATCAAACGGATAAAGAACGTACCGAGCTTGAATGGTGCTTCCCCATTCAATTCTTCAACCGATGCTGGATAACCAATTTCCGCCTGTAATGCGGTGACTAAAGCTGGCACCAGTTGGAATTTTTCCAGTTCAGCAAAGGATTCTGGATTGACTTCCAGAGCCAGGTTCTGCTGTACCATTTCATCTGCCAACGCCAGGACAATATGCATCAGCTCGGCACTGTCGGCCTTGACCACAGCTGCAATCATGGCCATATCCAGATCCTGTGCATCTGCATCAGGCTGGATATAGCGTTTTAAGGTACTCAGACGGGCTTTGGCTTTGAGGAACTCTTCACGTTTGGCCAGATGTTCTCTTAAACTTTGCTGCTGTAAGCCAAGCTCATTAAAAATAATCGAGAAACGATCGGCATAGAAGCTGCGTGAATACAGCTTGATATCCAGTAACCAGTCTTTTTCAGTTTCAGGCTCAGCACTTGGGAAATACAGCAAGTATTTGCCCTGCTGATCTTCAAGTTCCAGTTTAAGCTTAATCGCAAGGCTGGATTCGTCTGCCATATTCAGAATCTGGACATCATTCAGTTTTAACGCCTTTACTTCTTCGCTAAAAGACTGTTCCGCATCGTACCAGAAGACAATTCGGTGTTGTTCGGTGTAGAAAGCCTGTTCCAGACCTTTTTGTAATTGATCCAGATTCATGCAACTACCTCTTTTTGATCTTGAGGAACAAATATCTGGATACTATCAAGGTGAAGTAGTTTTCGTTTAAATGCTTCATCTCCTAATTGAATGTCCCATCTTTCCTCCATAAAATGAAGTAGCTCTAGACCTCGTTCTAAGATTTCTTGTGGTGTCCAATCATTCTTAAGATTGACTTCATTTTCCGAAACAGATCCATTGTAATATCCAATACCATCGTCATTATTTTTCTTTAAATCAAAACTGTCATTTTGTAATGAAGAATTTTTTGAACGAGATAATGGCAATAAGTTACCTAAAGAATGTGTAAGCCATTTTCTTTGTTGCTCATCAAGATGGCCAAATTTACTAACCCAGTATGGATCTGTATCTTTTTGTGGATAGATATGCTCTAAAGTTACATAACCCTCCAAACTTTCAGTAAACTCATTCCACATTAATTTGGTTGTAGGATTCTTTCCTTTCTCTTTGAGATAATGTTCATATTCATAAAGAAAATAACGAATACCTTTCCATGAGTAGAATCCATCCCTAAACTTATATTTGTCTTCGATATAAGTGAAATAGTTATGTGGATCAAAGAATCGTGTGATTAATCCCTCTATTGAATTAATCGTTGCATCGATTGTGTTTCTCCCCGTTAAAAGCTCACGTGCTAAACCATAGATTGCTGAGTCTCCTGTATTGGCACGTCGTTGACTCAAACTAAATAAAGTAAAAGCAAACCGCTCTGCAACTTTCAGTAATTCAGCGATCTTGGTTGCAGGAGTATTGGTATTATAAGCAGCTAAGATTAGAGGTCTAAATGCATTAAAACCCAAACGTCCTAGACGATCTAGCCATAATTGCTCATCATCAGAAAGATTATTTGCTACTGGGAAATAAGGATTATGTAAATAGAACCAATTCATAACAGACTGTTGAAGACTTGCTACATAATCCTGAATCTCTTCAATTTTCAAGGTGTCTTGGGCATTTTTTGGATGCGTGATACAACGGGCATTAAATTTTTCATCCAGCAGGAATTTTTTATAATCATCCCCTTTATCACGACTGTATTTGAAATACATAATCCAATGATTTTTTAAGAACTCATCATCTGGCAAAGGTTTTTCAGGATTTTTACCTAGATACTCATAAATGGTTTTCCATGCATCATTAATATTTTTTCGAAGCTTAGAACGCCCCTGATTGTCACGATATAATGTCGACAGATAAATCAATCGGTTTTTCAGCAACTCCAAATTGGTTAAGGATTTGCCACGATTATTCATGGTTTCAAACGTAACAAATACGTCGATCTCATCATCAATTTCATACAAGTTAAAACGCAATTTTTGCGTCAATTTTTTGTACAAAACCGTGATTTCTTCAAAGCTCAGTTCCACTAATTTTTCTTTAAAAAATTTCTTTGCATTGAATAAATTGCGTGTATACAGCGTTTCCTGCAATTGATTAGTATGAGACTGCAAACCAAAAATTTTAGTTCTTAAAAACTCATCACTTGGATTATCTTTTTCATAGCCAAAGATATAGCTTTCACGAATCCCATCCGTTGGCTTTCTTTGAACAAATTTTGCTTTTAGATCAGAAACAAACTGATTTGCGATACTTTTTCCATCAGGAACTGTTTCAATAATCGCCTGTATTAAAATAATCGCTGTCGTTAATCGCTGCTGACCATCCACGACAAAGTAGGGCTTATAATCAAGATCATCAATCAGCCATTCATCGTCTTCCCACTTCGACCAAGTTTTACGGTCTACTGCTTCTAAGGTAATAACCCCTGTATAATGAACGCGATCTGCTTCAAGTAAGGTTAAGTCTTCCCAGAAATCTTTAAGTTGTTGTTTACGCCAGGCATATCCCCTTTGATAGTCAGGGATCCGAATAAGTCGATTTTCAAAAATTTCATTTAAGCTTCTTAATTGCATTATTTCTCCCCCGTCACTGCTTTGACTTCAGCCAACAAGTCCCCAAACTTGCCGTAGTTCACTTTCACCCCATCATCTAGATCCAGTGATATACGCTGATCAGCATAGTGACGCAGTTTTTCTTCAAAGCTACTCAGTTCAGCCTGTTGTTTATGTAAGTTCTGTAATTCTTTCTCTTTACGTTTAATTTCAGCAGCTGAATCACTGTTTTCGATTTCACTTTGCAAAGAATTCACCATAGCCGCCATTTTGGAAATCAGTGGCATGACATATTCGGTACGCATACGTGCCAAAGTACTTTCGTTATAGCGGTGCAAATACACCAATGCCTGGAAAGCCCCCTGTTTACCACTGCTGAATAGCCAGTAGATCGGGCGCTTTTTATAGGTTTGCATGTGGTCTTTATAGAACTTGCTGGCTAGGTAACGGCGAATGGTATCTTCTGCTGTTTCACTGGCTTTTTTGTCCAAACTTTCTGCCAGCCAAAGCATATTGGTATCCAGCGTGTCTTTGCCCCAAACTGCAGTTAAAAACTCTTGGATACGATGTGTTGCATCATCTTCAAACCAATGCATTTCGGTCAGTGGAATAATACCATCCGCATCGGCTGGGAATCTTTGATAACGGCTGGCATCAAAGTCTTGATTGCCTGCATGGGCATAGATTAAGCCTGGTTCATCCAAGCTGTAACGTCCCATCATGCAACCCAGTGCATAAGAAACTAAACGCTGGCTGTCTTTTTCACGGTCGGCTCGGGTTAAAGTAATCTGCTCATCAGGTACATCTGGAGTCAGTTCATCCTGTAAACCATAAGCCTCAATAAACAGCTTGTTGTTTTCTTCTTCCAGACGTTTCATTTCAGTCACGGCGTCAGCATTTTGCTGCTGCCATGTGTTGAATGCTTGTTCTAAATTTAGCTGCCCCGTACGAATGATTGGATTTTGAGTAAAGTCCCATGAGGTTTCATAGGAGTCCCAGTCAGATTTTGAAATAAAAATATTTTGTGAAGCTATAGATAAAACTCTATTATCTGACAATACGCTTTCAGGAAAAGGTAGATTCTTAATATCCCTTGTTTGAAACTCAATAGTTGGATTTAAAAATTTAAGGAAAAAAGATACTACATTTGTCGTTAAATAAGCTGCTAATATTTTAACATCTATATTTTTAGTAAAACCTGACGTACCTTTTACATCAAAGAAAAATCCTAATGGAGTAAAACGACAACCAAAATCAGCTGAGCTCGTTGCACTCCATGAAACCCCCTCTTTTAACATGTAATGTAAATTCTGAATATATCGTGACCAATGCTTTCCATTATTCCTAATAACAGCAAAATCTTTAATTTCTTTGCCATCATTAGACCAATTTAATACATAGAAAATATTTCCATACCACTTCCTATAAGGTCCTCCTTTATTATATGGAAACCATTTATAATCAGAATCTGTGACTTCTGACAAGTTAGAGAAACCAATTCCAATTTTCTCAAAACTTACTTCTGACCAAATTTTTAGAAATCGATCATTATCTCCTGTATTTTGACCTACTGCTGCATTCATCAAGCTACCAAGAGATGGATTATCTAGAAATGCTTTTCGTACTTTATCACTCATCCAGTAAGCAATAGGAGACCCTGGAATTTTCTTAAAATCATTCTGAAAAGTTGCATCAAAGCGATTTAATCCTGCTTTTAATTCAACTTCTTTAAAATCTTGTGCTGTATCTGCAAGTCTGAAAAATACTGGCTTAAATCTATCTAAAAGTTTACCTTGCATCACAAAAGCAGTCGTTTGTACGACGTCACCTGAAATTTCAGGGAATGCTCGTGCACCTAAATGTGCCATCGTTTGAATCGTACGATCTTGTAACAGCTTTTCACGCATCGCTTCATAGGACGATAAGAACATCCAACTTTGCATGGTCACCATGCTATTGAAACCACTGTCCTTACACCATACAAAACCGCGCTCGATAAACATAGCAAACAGGTCAGACTTACTGTCTGGAAATTTCTTTTTGGCAAAGTCTTTTAAAGCTGTATTCATTCCCTTACCGCCCATATACGGCGGGTTAGCGATTACAGCATCATATTTTTTAGCTAAGAGTTTTGCTTGAATCACCAAAGGCAATAATTTTTTAGCAGCGGCTTTCTGTAAGGTATCGCCCTCAATAAGCAAGCCTTCTAAGGTATTTTGCAAATCGATAAAATCTTGTTCTGGGCTATCCATACAAATTAAAGAACCAAAAGTTTTGGCTTCTTTAAATTTTTCGACCAGTTCTTGAATCAAAGTATAACGCGCATCATTTTCAGGACTGCTTAAATCCTTTTGATCATTGCCAAACAGATCGACATGACTGCCTTTTTGCCATGCTTGATTGAAATTCAGATCTTGCCAGATTTGATCTGCATCCAACTCAAGACTGTCCTGTAACGCAATAATATTGAGCTTTGGTGGATTGCCAAATAAACGGCGGTCATCCTCACGCGCTTTCATCAACAGCGCAAAACTCGCCAACTGTGCCGCACGAGTATCAATATCAATGCCGTACAGGTTATTTTCCAGAATCAAACGTGGAATATCACGACTCCGGTAACCACGTTCCAGATAAATCGCTTTGAGGCAATCATAAGCTTCCACCAGAATATGCCCCGAACCACAGGCCGGATCCAGTACCGTAATACTTTCAGGGTTTAAAGTATCGCCATCTTCACTGATCCGCATATCAATCAGCTGTTTTAACTGGGCATTGACCTCATCAGTTTGTTCCGCTGGCTGAATGTAGTATTCCCACTCACTGGCAAGCATACTTTCTGGCTGTGCCATCATCCATAGACGACCAACACTGTTTTGCACCAAATACTTTACAATCCAGTTTGGGGTGAATAACTGTGTCGCTGCAGGAATGTCCTCACTCTTGACGACTTTACCAATCACCTGATCTTTCTTTTCAGAAATATAGAACTGATACAGCCAGCCAATAATCTGTACATCCGACCAGTCTTCTTCCGGAATGCTGCTGACCAGATCACGGATCAACGAATCGGTTTTGGTAAGATTATCCGGTAATAGTAGTTCAGATTCATCAGACACCTGTTCGAACAGCAGTGGCATCACCTGATTCAACGCATGACACTGCGCCAGTAACAATTCACGATAGAGTTCTTCGTCTTTATTGCCATCCAGCTTTAACTCAGCCACACGGCTGGCATCTAAACCTGGTAGGTCAATATCCAGACATTCTTCCAGAATCTGTGGCAAGCCGGCACTGCCATCAGCACTGCTCAGTACACGGCGGCCATGATCCAGTAAGCCTTTGCATTCCATGTAACGAATCGCACAGAGACGGTTAAACCAGCTGTAAGCGATATAATCAATCGTCTGCTCAAAACTGCTGGTTTGAATGCGTTTGATCAGCTTGTCACGTGGTTTCATGACGGATAGCGGAAAAACCTGATCGCCAATCAGCAGCAAGTCGCCTTTCTGTTCAGCCGGTAAAATGCTGTCTGCGGTGATGCCATATTTGGCCGCCTGCTTGCGCATCGCTGCGATAAAATCATTTCGTGCTTGCGGTGCGTATTTTTTAATATTACTGGTATTCATCTTTAAACCTTTAATTAATGACTGATGCCGATATCCCTAACCCAAGTTAGCGGATACGCACACGCTTTTTGTCACTCACAATTTTTTTCAATTCAGCTTTGAGTGCGTCTACAAACTGATCCACTGATTCTTCTGTTTCCAGGTAGACACTACTTGAACTTTTGCTGTAAATGCTGGCGACATCGACTTCGACAACAGGTTTCGGTGGCACTACGGCTGTCGCAGGCTGTACCGGACTCGCAGCAGGTGTTGATGTAGCTGGACTGGAGGTGGTTGCAGTGTTGGTTACACTCTCTGCTTTGCTCTGAGCCAGTTGTGCCGCTTTGGCCTGACGCTGGATTTCCGTACGAACTTCGCTTTCCAACTCATACAAGACTTCATCAAAACGCTCCACGGCGGTTTGGGTTTGCAGCATATAGATGGTGGACAGGCTAGTTTCCACTTCAATATCCGTTTTAAGCAGTTGTAGTGGGCGTAATAGCTTGTTACTCAGCTCAGCGGTAGCGATGCCACTGTTTTTAATCTCAGCTTCTAACTGCTTGATCTTGTCATCAATGTGTTCTATCGCCTGATTACGCTTCTCAGTCAGCAATTGCTCATTGATGCTTTCCACTGTGCGAACCAAATCAGCCACTTTATTTAACAGGCCATAGGGCGATTCAAGGGTGAAAATACGATGTAATTCGGAGAGGGCTTTTTTTGCCACCTCATCACTGCCCAGCGCCTGTTTGTTTTTCTCAAAATGACGTAAGGCCTGTTGCAGTTGCTGCCAGCTCGGCATCTGGTTAGTGAAGAACTCATGAATATCACGATAATCTTCTTCCAGATCCAGATAGTCGTCCTTGTTCTCAACCACGGCCTTAAAGAAATCGAAGCTGTCGCTATTAGCCAGCAAGCGCTCCAAAGTCAGAATCGACTTTTCAATCACTTTCTTGCCCGGGAACTGCCCGACATCAGTTTTGCTTTTGTACGACTTAAAGTTGGCTAACCAGTTGTTAAAATGTTGGGTATAGAATTCAAACAGCTCTTTCTCAGTCGCTGGCCCCATGGCCGAGAATAGGTCTTGGGTCAGTTGGCGTGCCTGTTTCAATACCTGATCATCAGTCTGGCGTTTTTTAATGATCGACACATCACGGCGACGGCGGCTGTTTTGTAAAGGCTCAAAGGCATCTTTTAACTGTAAGCTGCCGCCATTTAACTGCAGTGAAATCCGCCCCATTGCCGCCAACTGACCCACCAGCAATAAAATCTCGGCATCCGGCCAGCCATAAGGACGTTTGGCAAAACGATCCACCACATCCGAGACCAGAATACGCTCTGTACCAGTGGCCCGTAGTGCAATGTACTGCTCCACTTCCTGTAGGGCTTTGGGATTGCTCTGACCGCCATCCAGAGACAATCCGAGCTGCGCCATATCATCGACAGTCAAGACGGCGTTCAGTTCACGCCAGGCATCCTGCTGATAGACCTGCAGATAGCTCAGTTTGGTATAAGTATTTTCCAGCAGATAACGACAGGCCTCATCCAGCTTGGTGATTGGACTTGAAGATGAAAGTTGTAGATGTTGACCCAAGGCATAACTTTCCGCCTCCAGCAACATTTCTTCGACCCGGACACGCAGGCGTTTTTTACGTTCTTGGTTCTCACGACCACGGTCTGCCAGAATACGGGAAATATCGGACTGAGTGCCATCATCATTTAAGCGGATGAATTTATTGGTTTTCAGCCAGGTGCGCAGTTCATTAAAGAACTGTTTATCGTCTGCCAGTTTAAACAGTATCTGCCCTTCGGCCTGAGTACTTTTACCAATACAGTAAGCTTCAGTGTAGAGGTTATATTCCGTATCTAGTGGAGAAATGATTTCAACTTTCAAATCGCTCTCATACTTCCCATCCAGGCTATGGCTATCTAGGAAACGACCAATCTGATAGTCCATCTTGTTGGCTTGATGGCGGTATTTGTTCTGATCGCGCAGTAAATCTTTAAAGATCAGATTGGCTAACTCTTTATTTTCTTCTGAAGCTGCTAAGTCAGTGGCTTTAATTTTTCGAGTGATATCCCGCTCTTCATTAGTCAGGAACAGGAACTCATCGCCATTCCTAGTAATCAGGCTTTCTTTTTCCAGACGCTGCAGGCTCTCTTCAATCCGCTTGCGCAATGCCAGCTTATCTTCATCAATTTTCTCAATCGACAAAGTCACCAGGTTATCCAGCGTACCTTTGATGATATCGACATAGCGGATCATGAACAGGGTACGCAGCATCTGCACATCAAAACCATCCAGGGTCTTATTCTGCCCTGCCTGGTCGATGGTACGCTTCACTGCAGTATCCAGGAAACCTTCGACTGAAGTATAGAAGCGGTGGAAAGGAACCAGGGCACCGACTTCATCTGTAGCAATCGCATTCGCGGCCATCTGGAACGCATCCAGCATGGACCGTTCACCATAGGCCAAGTGTGCACCGGTCGCACCGACTTTACGGATTTCTTCAAATACTTTTTGTACCAGCTGAAAGTGGTACGGCGCAAAAGGATAGTTATGAATAAAGCTGTCTGGCCCCTCATAGTTCTTGAGGGTTGGGCCTGAACGGTCAAAGGTAATCTGATTTTTTAAGATATCGCCCTTTTGCTCAAACACCGATCTGAGCAATGCTTCAGCTTCCGGGGTTTTACGTAATAAACGTTTCTGGATGACTTCATCGGTATTGGAACTGGACAGTGATAAACGGGTTTTAAAACGTCCAGCAATCTTGGAGAAGTCATTGGCTTTGGAAGAAGACATCTCACCTAAAACAGCATCGATGTCTGCCTGTGAGGTGACGATAATCCAAGCGCGGCCTTTACAGATCGTACCCAGGTTTTCAGTAATGGTTTGCAATGTCAGCATCAAGCGGGTATCGCTGCCAATAAACTGCCCCACTTCATCGACCAAGAACAACATGCGTTGCTGGGGTCCTTTGCTGTCCAGGTATTCTTTCACCCACTGACAGAAGTTTTCAACCGAAACACTAAAGGTCTGCTCAGAATCCTCAAACCATTTATGCGCAGCTTCAGCAGATAAGTTGAGGGCTTGGGAAATTGCGGTTTCGACATCATCCTGATAGAACTGATAGCCGTCACGTTCTTCTAGCCAAGACATGCCGCTAGATTCTTCAAAAGCCTGTTTAAAGCGCTCATACACCCCTTTCTGGCTCAGGTGACGTTCCATATGTGCAATATGTGGATGGTCAGCACTAAAACCCTGATACTCGTTAAACACGCGTAAAAACACATTCAGAATCGGATTGCCGTCATCATTGGAGCTGGCTTTACTGTCGATGTTAAATAGGATGACATCGGCATGATGGCTAACGGCCTTGCCAATATCCGCACGGATAAACGCATCACGAATTTTGCTTTCATCAAAAAATTCTGCGGCGCTACGCTCGTTACCTTGCGCATCACGTGCCACTTTATTGGCCAGAATATACGACAAGGTTTTCAGGAAGTGTGATTTACCTGAACCAAAGAAGCCCGAAATCCATACGCCGACACGGTTGGCAATCGAAGGATCGCTCAGGTCTGTGCCATAAGACTGGAAAAAATCCCGAAAATGTTTTTCCAGTTCATTGGTGACCACATACTCATCGAGTTCCTGATAAACCGTGGTATTGTCATTCTGGTCTGCCTTGACCACCCCGTTTATCGCACGATCTAATGGCTTGTAAAAAAGTTCTTTAATGTTCATCTCAATCCATTCCCCCGAATTCTTATTTCTATTTGCCTTGTTAAGGCACTAATCTGAATGCTCTGTAGTAATTATTGCTTGGAATTTTTCCAAATAAACTCATCGCTTGACCGTCGTAATAACCTGGGTAAAACAGCACCACTGGCTTATGCCCCAGTAACGAATGCAAACTATTCAATAAGTGATGGGCACGTAACAGTGGCCAAACCGACCCAACCCCAGTCATCAACACCATATCTTGCGCATTGGTGGCATATTTACTCACCAGATAGGGCGCGAACTTATCCATATGCAGTGGGCCCTTTAAGGCTTTGAGCAGCGCTTCATCGCCTTTGGCTTTTTGCATTTGAATGGCTTTATCGATGAAGTTACGCTCAGCCAGATAATCCACCACGGCTTGCAGCAGGTTGATATTCACCACCTTCAGCTGACTGTGTTTTTTCTCCAGCATCCCGTCTAGAAAATGCAGATATTCGCGCACTTTCAACTCATCTTCAGGTGCATAATCAAAAATCCAGAAGCCAATTTCATTACCCAGTCCTTGCCCGGTGAGAAACTCGGTGGAAAGTATTCGCTCTGGAATCTGATTTAGACGCTCATGTATTTTTTGATTCATTGCTGCCCCTCTACAACTACCGCGTCCATAGCGACACTTCCATAGATCTTTTAATGCGTTGTTTATAATGTTCTTCCAACAGGCTACGCAGCTCTGCTCTGACGATCACACGCTGCAACTCCAGCTTACGGGTACTTTTTAAGTAACCGGCTTCTGCCAGCATGCGAAACACCACCTGTCCCATTTTTTTCTTGCTGGACTCTTTCCAATCACAGATATCCGGATCTCGTTGTGAACGCTCCTCCAGAAAATCTGACCAGATATAACTGTCCAGGTATTGAGCCTGAGAGATATAGGCCTCTCTCATCACCGTTTCCATAAACTCAAGCAGCAACAGGTTGCGTTCCAGTGCGCTACAAAAAGCCACCTGGGTCGCCAGCTCATCATCCCCATCACGTAGTGCTTTCCAGAAATCAGGCTCTAAGCGCTCCAGACGCTTACGAATAGCGGTGGCATTGCGTTGAGCTGAAGCAGGCGTTCTTTTTTGCAGAATATTGTCAATCTGAATGGCCTGATGCCATTGTTCTGGAGTCGCTTCTCGTAATAACAGATCCGCGATCAGCCGGCTTTCACGCACCATCAGGGAACCACCAATCAGGTCACTGTCATAATGAAATTGTTCTAACATAGCCAATCTCCTATGAAGCTTGATCAAACAGGTAAGACGACAGCTTTTCGATATCTGAACCTTGTAACACTAAGGTATATTTCAAGGCATCTTCCGCATCAGCCAGCGTGATCGCGGCCTGATATCGCTGCAAGGTATAGTGAGCCAGGGCTTTTTTCACCGGAATCTGTAATCTGCCATCAGGCATGCCGAAGTCTTTTTCGACCAGCGCTTTTTGAGCTTCATTCAATTTTGGATTAGGGATCAGCGTCAGTAGAATTTCTTCATGCCAGTGTTGATCATGAACAGGGTCTACTGTATCAATCGCCACCACAACAGGTGTGCGATCAATCCTGGAGAGTAAAAAGTCCTTAAACTGCTTGCTCTGATGGCAATAGGCACGGACATGCCAACGGAAACCGGTATACACCAGGGTGTGTGGGGAAATGATGCGTTCATGCCACTGCGGATTCTGCATCGAGGCATAAATCATTTTTAAAGTGTTTTGGTTTCGGCAGGCACGCAAAACTTCCCGAATCACTTCAGGACGTACACTGCGATCAGGTAATTGAACTGCTGCAAGATTCGGTTCTGGTGTCGCAATCAGGGTATGCGATTCACTAACCAAACCTGACAGCATATTGAGATATTCATTGATATGTACGGTAGTCAGCACCGGTTGAAACGTGGCTTTAGGCACATAGCCTTTTACGGAGGGATCATGGACCAAGGCATCTGGGTTATACAGCGTATTGTAACGCTTGATATCCGCAGAAGCCTGCTGTCGACTGAGCCCAAACCAGCTCATTAAACGATTGGTAACCAAACGACCTTCCCAGTAAGCAAGCAGCTCGATCGCTCGCATTCGTAGCAGGACTTCATGCTTATCTGTCGTCATATACCAATCAGTCAATAAATAGCAGCTTTAAGATTACCCTACAGCAAATATACAGTAAACATTTTTGACGGTATTTAAAGGTAGTATTGCAATCACCAGATAAAAAATATACTAGTATCCTGATGATAGCCGTCAAAGTACGATCTCTAGCAGATCATGGATCCTAGTATAGCGCGTGAATTGAGCTAAGTTTTAGAATGAGAGCAATATGGGTTTTAGATTTCGTAAAAGTATTAAATTATTCCCGGGTTTTAAAATTAATCTGACCCATAAAGGCATCAGCAGTGCGAGCATTGGCAAACCTGGTGCTTCTCTAAATATTGGGAAAAAAGGGACTCGAACCAGTGTTGGTATTCCAGGTACGGGACTGTCTTACTCTAAACACCAGCCTTACTCTAAAAAGACCCGTGTTCCACAACCGACATCGCAAGAACACACGGAATATGATCCTCAGAATTTAGAACAACCGAAGGCAAAGATATGGCCTTGGGTTATTTTTGGAATATTGTGTTTTATTGTGGGTGCCGTCATTTTTTAGCAAAAACAACATTGTATTTTGATCAAAAAAAAATGCCCACACGGATGAATGGGCAAACTAAGGAATTAATATCCTTCAGAAACTCCAGCGCAATTCTCGCTACTTTCAGTAAGCGACTGTAGCTCAATCATGATGATCTGACTCAATCGAGTCGAGGTAAATCAATCCATCACAAATGGAGTAGAAATTATGCTTGATCACATTCTTGGTTAATGCTGAAAAGTCTTTGGGTTTTGATCAATAAATAGAAGTGCCGATGACTACCCTCAACTTTACTTATTTTCAGATAGCAACCAATCGAGAGCACTCATTTTTACAATACCATTATAATTTGCTTCAGTCCCTATCGTGTCTAAGGTAAGTAAATATTTGGGATACGAATCAGAAATTTTCTGTAATGGACGTAACTCTCGGCTGAGTGTCTCCTCATTGAGCGTTTCTAATGCCACCTGATAATAAGTTAAATTCTGTAAAGTATCGACAGCAACAAAATCAATTTCATATTCATCAACCCGCCCTACATAGACCGTATAACCTCGTCTGACAAGCTCAAGATAAATCACATTTTCTAAGATATGACCTTGATCAGCATTAGCATCAGGCAACATAATCCGGCGCAATCCGACATCAACTAAATAGTATTTTTCAGAGGATTGTAATAACTCACGCCCGCGTACTTTAAATTGTGCGGCACTATAAAATAACAAACTGTCCTGTAAGCCCTGAATATAGCGTTTTACTGTTTCAAATGAAATCTTAACCCCACTTGAAACAAAGGTATTTTTAATTTTATTGATGGAAATAGGTGAGCCTGTCACGCTTGCCAAATATCTTGCGACACGCTCGAGAGAGTTAATATCGGCAGTATTCAAACGGGGAATAACATCTTTAAACATTACACTGGCATAGACCGCTTGCAAGTAATCATAAGTTTCCTGCTGGCTAGTCATGGCAAGCGTATAAGGGAAACTACTGCGCGTATACATGGCATACAAATCACGATTGGATAATTGTTGGATGATCGGATTATTTTCAATATGCCACTGTTTAAATTCTTGGAATGACAGAGGTAGAACGTGTTGCTCGATATAGCGTCCTGTAAGTAAAGTCGCAAGTTCTCCACTTAGAAAGAATGCATTTGAGCCTGTAATATATAAATCGATATAATCCCGAACATATAAGGAGTCGACTACTTTCTCAAAATTTGTAACATGTTGTATTTCATCTAAAAAAACGTAGTTTTTTTTACTTTTATCAACTTTGGACAATACATAATCATGTAGTTTACGGTAATCGGTGAGTTCTTCAAATTCCATAAATTCGAAGTTGATGGCAATGATGTTTTCGGCTTGTACACCCTGTGCTTTTAGGTCTTGTTGAAACATCGCCAATAAGGTGGATTTTCCAGAGCGACGCACACCTGAAAGTACTTTAATGACATCACGGTCTTGCCATGTATTCAGAAATTTTAAGTAGCCATCACGTCGAATATTAGCGCTTCTCATTATTTACACTTAGAATCTAGAGTTTTAATAAATTCTATCAAATTTTAGAACTCATATGTAAATATATTTAATTTTAGAAAAAGTTTAAAGGTTAAGTGAAACATTCAAAGCTACTGTAGAAGCATGTAAACAGCAGATCTGATCAAAATCCAAATTCTGTCTTTTTGATTATTTTCCATGTTATGTTATTTCATTGATGCTACGAGTTAACTGCCATATAAATTAAGTGAAAAGTAAATGGAACTAAGATGTTAACTAGAGTGGAACTCATTTTTATTGTGCTAATGGTATCAGCCTTATTGCGTATGAATTGCTAAAAGGTTTATTTTAAAGTCACCTATACATGTTTTTGATCAAAAAAAATGCCCATAGGGGGAATCTATAGGCAAAACTAAGGACCTTGACGGTCATTCAGAAACTACAGCTAGTTTCTGGTTGTGATTCTAAAGTGAATTAAAAACAACCACATTGGCTGAATATCTCAAAAGTTAAATCATTGATAAATTTTAGAAAATTAATTTACCCCCTCTGCTGCTCAATACAGTAATTCACCAAACAAATCCGCTCTAATCTCTTCCAGGCTCAGATCTGATTTCATCCTATTACAGATGGGATGAACCAGCAGACCATTCTCTAGAACGCCTTGCCCACCTACGGCTTTGGCAATCCTATGATCCGATTCAGTAGAATCAAGATAGATCAATCCATCACAAATGAGGCAAAAGTTATGATTACCCACCACAAAATTGTGCTTAAGCAGACTCTTGGTTAATGCCGAAAAGGCCTTTGGCTTTGACCGAGAAATTGGACTAATCGACTCCACATATCCCACCACATTCTTGACTACTGCATCATCATAACCACCCAAAAACCTTTCGACATAGAACTCGTTAAAGTTTATGTACTTGAAGGCCTTAGACATGGACAGAATAAAGGTATTCAGGCATTTCTCATCATCAAAATCAACCTCCATTTCCAAGCTTAAGCAAATAAAGGCTTTATAGACAATTTGTAGCCGATCATAGCCCTTGATACCACTGCCGAACTTGCCGACCGTTTCGGTGGTCGCCACGGGGAAATTGGCGATCAAGAACTCAATACTACGGCGTACCCGGGTGAAGTCCTTGAAACTAATCTTTCGATGATGAATCTGCATGCGGCTTTCATGAATTTCATACACAATTGAAAACCATGCAAGAAAAGAAGTAATCTGAAAACGCTGATCCTTATAAAAATATAAGTATGGATGTAAGCCCAAACTCGGAACCCCAGCATTTTTTACAGGCGTCGCTATTCTGCAAAGAATGGTCAACAGATGCGACATTAGGTTTTCAACGCGCTCCCCCTGATTCAGACTCATAATATTATGAATCTGATCACCCGCAATGATATTCATCAGCTCATTGACCAAGCCAATTTTTTTGCCATGACTCATTTCATTGTCTAATAAAATGGTCGAAAAAAGTAGCTGGTGGATCCTCTCCCCTAACTCAATCAACTCATTTAAACGTGTATATTGGAGCTCTTCTAGGTTAGATTTATTGTCATTGATATAACAACAGGCATAGATCGCATAATACGCGTCACTACCGCGATTTCTTAGGTGATATTCCTCATATTTATCTAAACGTTTAGTATCTGAGTTAATCGATTGAAATACCCGTCGCGCATCTTCCGGAGTTCCCAGTACCTGCCTGAAACTGATTTTAATATCGCCTAATTTCGATTTTTTTTCTGCGAATTCGGCATCAGTACAAATTTTTTGAAAATCAGCGAGATCTCCTAAATAATTGCGGAGGTAACGAATATCTTGTTTTTGTGGATCATTGAAATTAGGTGCTTGAGTGACTTGCTCATCCGCAAAATATCTATTAATCCACGCATAGATACAGGAAAGACGATGTGCTCCATCAATAATGTAAATATTGCCGTGTATATCTTTCCAATACAAAATGCATAAATTGATGTTTTGATCTTCTGTGCAATCCTCAATAAAGTTTGCAATTTCTTGCACGCTCCAACATTCCGTAGAACGCTGGTTATCCGCCTTAAATAAACATTTGATGATTGGATGCTTTTCAAAATCAGTCAGTGCCACTTCAAAATTGTCACGCTGCATTGAAGGTGTCATTTCTTCTGGCAACATGACTTTACGCTGAATAATATTGGTCAATAGTCGTGTAGAACCCATTTCTTATTTTCTCCAGGCAACACTTTCCTACTTTCGCACAAGTACGAAATTTGAAAATGTATATAGTTGGATTTGGTTAAAGCTGTGAATTAAATGACCGTCAATATCCAGTCAGCGCTAACAAAAGAGACCTAAGAGAAATGGGGGGATTAGATAATAAAATCTTCATGTTTAGTACCTGTAGTTTAGAGTTGACTATCTACAACCATCTTTTCCACGAGATGGAGGTAGACCAAACAGGGGTGGAAATACCGCACTACAGAAGACGGCCAGTCATAGACTGCCCTGCCTGGCCTACCATAATGGCAAACTAAGCATAATAAGCACAAAAAACCGCTAAAGCGGTTTTAATGCTTCTGTAGTAATTTTCAGGTTTCCACGCCCGATTACAGATTTTGCTGTAATGTAATTATCATATGGGTATCTTTTTCTTTGGTCAAACCAAATTAGAATTTTTTATTCATTTTTTAGTGATATTTTAAAATTGAATGCTGGCTTAATTTTTTCAAAATTTTAGCCGAAAAAATCCCTGTATTTTACCTACATACAAGGATGCGTGTTTAGCTCAAAATCTATGCTGCATACTTATAGAAGGATTACCTAAGCTAATTAATTTATCTTCTCCATTTTTTGGGATCTCATTAAAATCTAAAAATAATCATATTGGTGGACTCCCAAGCCTTTGCTTTGTAAAACAGCAGTTTTAAAAAGCAAAGGCTTGGGCTATTTTTCTGAAATATATTTGCTTAGGCTATTTAAAAATTAGCTTATAAAATCAAACCAAAAACACAACCCAGTTTTCTATGCTGTATTTAATATTATAAATCTAGCAAAATTAATTTTTTTATTTATAAAAAATAAAAACTAATTTCCCTATTTTACAGAATAAAACAAATCAATTTATAGGGTAAATAATTTGTATTAACTCACTAGTCTATAAAATTTACCTTATATATAATTTTATATTTTATAGATTAAATTTAAAAAATAATATCCGAATAAATTTACAAGAATAATAAAAAAATACAATTAAATTTAATATTATTTTCTTCTGTGAGTCATACAAAATCTTTTTATTTATTGAGTATTTTTTTTTGATAATCTCTCGTCCAGGCTATTCTCAAGAAAAAAAATTATCAAAAATCAACCTCACAGAGTGCACACCTCCCTCTTAGTGTCCCTTTTTTTGACCAAAAAAAAAGAGGAACCTTACATAAATAATGAAAAAATAATCAAACATGAATTACATAAAGTTATATACCACTGTTTTTTATATATTTTTTTAATATAAAAAAACTGTAGCCCCCTACTGCTCCGGTAAAACATTTTAGACCATTTTCTTTTGACCCAGGGAAGGTACTCCAAGGCATTTCATCTTAAAAAAGATACTTTGTAGTACAATTTTTTGTATCAGATGATGCTTTGAATCTGCTTTTTTATTACTAATTTTATAATATTTTATTTTAACTTCACTCCCTATTTTTTTATCAAAATCACTTGAACTTGATTTTTCTATATCTAAGTAGGATTCTACGTCTGAATATATTTTGGTAATAAACTCCACAAATGAATCGTACAATTTTAAATCTTTTTGACAGACTGCTTCAAAAACTAAAACTGATCGATCATTTTTCAATGAAATTTTATTTTCCAAAATATAATAAAAATTTTTAATTTCTTTTGGGGTAATTTCTTTGTCAATTATGAATGGCTGGCATATTCCATATAAATACGACCAATTGATCATTCGCTCCCAATTTAAATCCATTTCTTGCAGATCACGCTCCTCACTTCTAGCTATTTCTTTATCTTTATAAATATAAAATTGTCTACTAATTGACTTTATTAAGTTAACAAGCTGGTCTTCAGGATTTATGATCCGGTCATTTGCTTTCCATTCCTGATATGATTCTAGAAATCTTTTTGGATATAAAAAACTCATTTGTTTTTTTTCAATTTCATCTTTTTTTAAGAATTGCTTTGGATCATTATGTTTTTCAAAAACCTTTAAAAAAAACTTAGATTTTTGAAGAATGTTAAAAGCTGATTCATCCTCAGATATCTTTAAGGATTTAAATTGAGCATTAATAATTTTGCTATTTTTTAGTAATGCACCAATCAATTCAGGCTGATATTCACGTTTTGCTGTATAAAACATGTCTGCAATTAAAATATTAAGATGATGTATATAGCTACTTGCGGTCACGTTAAAGTCTTCATGCCCCATTAGATGTGCTAAACGTTGCCATACATCTGCGCTATGTAATGATGCATGATCGATATTTTGCAATATATGCTTTTTAAGCCTACCTACAAACCTAGAGTCATAGTCAGTAAAACTACAGATAAGCTGGTGGCTGCCTTTCAATAAAATTGCTAAGTGTGATGCAGCACTATGCCTAAATGCGTGAAATGTATATGAATGATCACTTGTCCCTAATACCAGATTAAACAAGCTCCTAGTGATTTTTGATAATTGTTGATTTTCAAAGGTGAAGAGTAATGTATTCTGTACTTGTAATTCCGCTTCGCCCAAAGAAGCAGCTAAATATTTTTTATAAAAATCACAGAACTCTTTAAATTCATTTGGATTTAAAAAATAGGATAAATCAAACTGACGATTTGCATTTTCGTTTTTAACATTACGGTGAGAGTTGGAATGAATTTTTAAAACCAGATTTTCAATATCTGAATTGGATGATTCATTTGAAGTCGTATCTTTAGGATCTGACTTTGCTTCGTAATATAAACGATTATTTTTAAGATGACTTCTAAGCTGTGCAGAGTCAAAATCATTGAGACGGATGCCTGTCACTTCATCAATACGCAAACCTAGTCTAAATGCGAGTCGATAGACCCATTGCAATGCAACTATGTCATTCCCTGAAATGCCTAAAATGTGTGGATAATTTTTCACAATTTTCATCATTAATTCAAACATCTGCGGACTAATGGTCCGTGTTTTTAAAAATTTCCCGCTGTCTCTCTGATGTTCATACAAGTACGCTACTACTGGTGCATCATGCTTGTTGACCAAATACTGATGAAATGTTTTTAACCTCGCGAAAGAATAGCCAGAGGTGTCGTGCTTTTTATTATCATTTTTCTCAGCGATTGTTTCCTGCTTTTCCTGATCTTTCATTGATTTTTCTAAAATAAGGTACTCATACATTTCTTCAAATTGTTCTTCGATGGCATTATTCAAATTTATTTGATATTCTAAAATGTAAATTAGAAAGTCAGAAACGAAGCTGTGATAATAACGTTTTATCGATGCCACCTGAAGTGATGCTTTACCAGAGCCAGAATTGTAACCTAGCTCATACTTTAACCATTGGCATATCCGTAAATGTGCGATTGCCACCACATAATCAATATATTCCCCCTCTCCAGCTTCATAGGAACGTATATCGCCCTCTGATTTATTAATACTTGTGTTCAAAGCTTCATTAAACTTGGCTAGTGTCAACTCTTTACCATCTTCACTAAATGATAAAAGCAATGATTTTATATCATTACGTTTACCCATCCGTTTATCATTATAAACTTTAACGTTCTGACCACTAGTAAAAACAGAAAGCTCTACAGTGTGATGAGTATTTTCAATTCTTTCTTGAATCGTTTTCCAGGTATCAAGCTGATGATAAATAGCTATATGCTGTTCATATATCAAAGGCGTAGTGATAATTTTGTTATTAAGTACACTTGTACTCAATAGATCTAAATTTGGAATCTCCTGCCAAAGAACATAATCAATATGCTTGAAAGCAGAAAAACGACGTCGCTCAAACTCTTTGATAAATTGATGATCAGGAACAACATCTTTAAAGTGTGCTTTTAGCCGCTTATAAAGTAAATCTTCCC
Source organism: Acinetobacter lwoffii (assembly GCF_002321025.1). Taxonomy (GTDB): domain Bacteria; phylum Pseudomonadota; class Gammaproteobacteria; order Pseudomonadales; family Moraxellaceae; genus Acinetobacter; species Acinetobacter lwoffii_Y. Next base: position 60,398 of record NZ_DCLL01000029.1, on the reverse strand, counting down.
GCTTAACTTTTTGATCTTGATCATCGTGTGTTTGCTGCCAAATACTAAGAGGCGATGTAAACTGTAATGCATAACCTTGGTTACCATGAAGATGCTCTCGGATACGCAAATAACAAAGCATTGAGATTGCGTTAAAATATATTTGCTGTGTTTGCCATAATTCCACATCTCCTTGGCTATCATAACGGTAGAAATTGCCATATTTTTGAGATGAGAGAGTGTATGAGAAAACGTAGGCATGATTCTTTGAACCAGAGTAAATTGGCAACAGTCCACTGTCTAGATTCATTTCAAAAATTGCATCATGAATTGCAATAAGCCGTTCAGGATGAATACATCCTTGATCGAAAATTAATGATATACATAGACATTCAAATAATATGTTTACTAAGTTTTGCTGAGCTTCAACTGTAGATTGTAAACTTATATTTTGAGTCTTTTTATTAAGAGAATAGCTCCACTTTTCATAAAATTTTTCTTTAAAATCAGCAAGAATAGCTCCATAACACAACTTGTCCTCTGTTAAAATATTATCGCGGCGCGGTAATGTTGCTATTTTCCAATCTGGTAATTTAATATCGTAAATTTTTGCATGATCTGGATTTTTTTTTGCCACTCCTGATACTCTTGTTCACAAATAATTTTAAAGTGTTTAAAACACTCCTTGAGGTAAGAGCGGAAATATTTTTTGAGCTGGGAATGCTCACAAACTTTTATTAAAACTTGCTGATAGTTTGTAAATTTATCAGCAATTCGTTGATCAAGAAGTTTAAAATCAATCTCGACACCATTCACCTTTTTCTGAGTATATTTATGATCAATCAGCTCAGAAATTTGATTAAAAATTGCTTTTGTTTCTGTTTCAATCGCATTTTGTAATTGCTCTAGAATCTCTTGATTTAGTTCTTTGTTAATCACGCGATTTTTCCTGGGTAAACAAGTCTAGCTCCAAAATTTCTAATTTTTTCAGTAACGCTTCAACCTGTTGTTGAATTTCTGTTTTGTAATGAAAAGGACTTAAGGATGAAGTATGGCCAAACCCCATGGCAATACCATCATGTGCATAAAGGGTATTATGAATATCACTGCTGAGTTCAAGATGGTTTTTGCTAAAATGCCTTGGCCAGTTTTTATAAATCTGAACTGTTTCTTTCAAGTAATGCGTCACAAAAGCTGCTGACATTGGTGCCAAAGTAAGATTGTCTGCTATTTCTATAAAGTCAACGCTATGCTTTTTGGAAGTCAGTTGAGGATGGATAAGAACACACAGCATGAATTCATTTTTTTTCCACTGCTCCTGCAGATATTTCATGCCTAATGCAGTGATTGTCTTATCTATATACTCTCTGTATGCATCAAAATGCTTTTGCCAATAACCTACTACAGGCACTAAACGACCTTCTTGTCGTGAACCAATTTTTTTGTCATGAATATAGATAAATTTTGATTTTGAATCATAATTTTTGATCAAACCTGGCATACCCATCGTGGGTCGTACAGTGAGGCAAATTAAAGACAGATGCCACATCCAAATGCTATAAGCATTTAATTTCTCAATCCGATTGACTTCATCATTCGTTAAAGTAGTCTGTACATAAGCATAAAGATTTTTAAAAAATTGAGTTGCTGCTTTGATAGTCCAGCAACGCTGACTACCTATACGTTGTTCTCGGTCAAAGATATAACCCGGATGCTGCTCTTTTTTCCATAGATCACCTTTTTTTCGGTTTATTAAACAATCAATGTATCTTTTAAAATGTCTATTTATCTCTTCAATATTACGCCCTTCATAGGACCAATTAACCACATGATTCGTATCGTGATTTGCCATTAAGTGTGCTACGAGATCATCACCTGTCTGCATATTCAGATGGAAATATATTTGCTTTTCTAAAATTCCACATGAAATCTTGTCCAAATTATACGGTTTGAAAAGCTGCCTTAAAAAACGATTGTATTCAGGAACAGATAGTTCTTGAATAACATTTTTTTTTAATTGAATAATCCAAGCACTAGGAATATGCCATTTATAAGTGGAGGCTTTGTTATAGCGCTGTAATTTATCACTCATAATGCCCAAATGATTTACATTCAACTTTGGATCAATCACCCAATAATAAGATACTTCGATTACTTCTGTTTCTTCTGCTACTTTTGTTTTTTTTATTCTTTTTACTTTTGTTTTTTCTAATATTTTTCCTTTTTCAATCAAATTATTAATATCTTTAAAGATAGTAGGACTCAGACCAGTCAGCAGTGATATCATGCCACATAATGCCAAAGAAGATTGATCATAAAAGATTGTACTATTTTCTTTGAGCATTTTATCCTGATAACAATCGTGCAATACGTTGTATACCTGATGTAATAAACTGGGTGCTAGATAAAGTGGATTACTTACAAATGGGACTTCACGTCTCTGAATAATTTTTTTGAGCTTTTCATCGGATATCATAGAACTTGCACGCTTACTGATATCATCATGTGTAGGATCAAGAATAGTTGCTGATTTTTCATCTATCTCGACTTCTGTGTCATCATTTTCTATATGAATAGGAGATGACCCTGAGTGGTTTGTTACATCAATCTCCTTTTTTATTCTTTTTATCAAATCCTTGATACTAAGTTTCTTCGATGAATTTAATTCCCTGTTGTTAAGCTCATTACAGACAATACAAAATTGCTCAATGTAACGGTCTAAATCTAATGAGATGGAGTGCTTTTGCATCTCTTCACCAGTTAAAAATTCTTTAAAATTGCTGGTGTTAAATTCATCGATTTTTTTAATTTCATTGGTAATTTTGTCACATGGTATTTTTTTTTCCCCACGGTCTTTAAATTGGTTCTGCAGTAACAGTTTTAATGCATAACATAGTTGATTAAATTTCTTATGTACTCTTTCATCATCTACTATTCGCTTAAAATCTATCAGTTTTGTGTTTGTGATAGGCTCTTTATCTTTAGAACTAGAATTCGGTAAAATGATAAGTTCTTTGAGCATTTCACAAATTAATCCAGTCAACAGATAACCATACTCATGCCCTTCTTGTTCAATTTTAGTCCATTGAGTTAAACCAGCCAGAATTTTATGTTCCGTCACAATTCTCTTTTTTTTAATAGTAACCTGGATTTTTTCTGCAGCAGCATACAACTCATTCTTATTTTGAACGTCGAAATCTTTGAAAATAGCTTTTTTTTCACCAAGTGACTGATTTACCCACTTTTCCAATACTTTGATTTCTTCGTGTAGATCTGACAATCCATCAGTATTAGTCATACAGTTACCATAATTTTTCAGGGTAAAAATTGATTTTCAGGTTTCGTTCTAACTTGAGCTTGAAGTTTTTAGGCAAACCAAAATATTTTTTATAAGTTCTTTGAGTCAATTTTTTAACACAACGCTGCGGTTTTGACTCCACTCTCATATGTTCTGATAACTTCAGACTTAAGGCCTCGGACAATTGAGTAAAAAAACAAGTAAATAGCACAGCATGCACCTCTTTATGTTGGTGCTTTTTAACCTCTTCAGTTTCTTCAGGAGCTACATCAATTGTATCGAGTAACCACTTTAAAATTTCAAATTCATCAACGTCTTGATTGTCTTTTGCTGCTTGGTCAAGCATTCTTTTGATTTCATCATCCATCTTATTTTTAAGATCCAATACAAAATCTTGAATAAAATCTGGTAAATCTAATATCAAAACGTAACTTAACTTGGAGAAAACTTCAGTTAGAACTTCAGGTGTTTTTTTTGCATGCCCAATTTTTTCTATCATGACTCTCTCAATCGATACTGGCTATACAAGCTCAATACAGTTGAAATGGTTAATTTCTAAATTTACTACTTAGGCCCAACAGAATATCTTTAGCCTAAAAATACCGATTATGATGTTATATGTTTATATCCAGCTAACACAGAACAGCTCAATGAGTTAACGTGATATATCACGTAATAACTTTACCATTTGATTTTCCAATATCAAAGTATCGCGATGTCTATATAAGGTTTATCAACAAATCAAAATATTTAAAATTAGGCTCTAGACTAGCAGATTTGCACTTAGTTTTACCTAATGAGGTCCCACAACTCTGTTGCTAGCTCATTAGGCTCCCTCATCCAGCGCCATTCTGTTTCTTTAAGATGATAATCAAAATACTCTTTTGATATACCGTTGAACTTTGCTAGCCTTCTTTTACAAAAGCTCCAGAATGACCCTATTCCATTTATATGACATTGTCCTCTGGCAAATTCATTCGCTCCATGATTTACTCTAAAATGCTTTGAGTAACCAACATCTACCAAACCATTGTATCCACGCTAACCATCACTATAAATTACACTTTCAAGTGCAACTTTACCTAAGATAACTTGTTGTAATGTAGTCTTTTTACAATCAGGGACTATTTCTGTATAAACTCGACCATTCCTTTCAAATATTCCAAATACAGGTTGTTTTAAAGTACCTCGACCTCGCTTCAACTTCCCATGAAAACCACGTTGTCTTTTTGCTCCAAAATAGCTCTCATCAATTTCAATAGAACCTACAAACTTTGCTCTTAAATCTGTTTGATGATCGTAGATTGCTTCTCTAAAAAGCATGTACCAATAGTTGATGGTATTACGGTTCAAGTTAAGCAATAAGGCTGTTTTAGAAGCAGGAATATCAATGCAAAAGCACTGAATAATTTTTTTAATCTTATAGTTACTTAATTTGCTGTTTTCTATCATGATTCTAGACTAACATATCTATTCTGCTAGTCTAGAGCCTTGCTATTTAAATATTTTAAGATTAATCAATGAGTTTCTGCATAAGCTGGAAATTTTATCGCAGCAACCGATGCTGCAGTTTAATCCGCATGCGCGTCTGTTCAAATATCGCTTAATTGCCTATTTAAAATTACTGGAACAACGTCGCACCCAAATCTTTGTGATTTTTCATGATGAGTTTCACTATCAGCAACAGGTGCTGGCCCTTTCAGCACCTACCCAGGAAATTAGAGAGCTTCTGAATGACACGCTTGAACAAACTCGCCAGATCCAGCAGCAAATACGCCAGTTAGAACGTGAAATACAAAATACCGAAAATCGCGGTTTTCTTAAACGGCTGTTTAAAAAACCTGAAAATCATGAATTAAAGATCAATGAACTCAAAAAGAATCTGACTGAGGTTCGCGATCATTGCTATCTCAGAATGATTGCCATGCAAAAGCAGGCCACTCAGGAAAGTGTGTATCTGGAAGCCAAGAATTTAATTCCGGTGATTGACGCTAAAGTGCGCCATTATGCTTTTGCCAATGGTGAAAATGGGGTGACACGTTTGCCACTTCTATTACAGTTACCCGAAGACCGGAATAGCTTCAATATGCAAAGCATTCTCGTGGCTTTAAATTATGAATTTCTGCTTTCTGCGAAAAGTTGGGGAATGTCAAAAAAGGCTTAGACAGGACTGAGGATATACACGTTACTCCATCATTAAAGAGCTTCTGTTTACTGCTCATTTAACAGCCTTTCATCCTCTTCACATTCTGTTCACGACTTTCGGCCTAAAGTATCAGCATAGACCTAATACGGATAGCCAATATGAAACATGTCAAAAAAATACTGCTAGCTACCTTGTCCTTACCGCTACTAGTTTTAGCTGGATGTAAAAGTATTCCTAGCTATTCAAGTGATTATGCAAAATCCAGAAACCAAATTCAGGGAACTGCGCTGGATCAGGCTAAAGCCCAAGACATCGGCATACGCTTTACCTCAGCATTTAATACTTTGGGTACACCTGCATTTATTGAACGAGCCGGATCACTCTATGCCGATCAGCTGTTTATTAACGATACCTTATCCCAATTTTCATCACGTCAAAATCTACTCCAACATTTTCAAGGGATGAACAAGCGTGTCAGTAACGTGAATGTCAAACTATTAAATACCTCCTATTACCAAGACTCTGCCTACGTGCACTGGCATATGACCTATGACTTTAAAATGTTTGGCACGACTCGAACTATGGATTCTTTTGGGATCAGTGAAATCAAAGTCAACAGAGACAATAAGATTATTTTCCAGCAGGATTTCTGGGATCCGGCCAATGGCCTGTATCGTTCTTTACCTTATGTTGGAGGAGCCTATTCATGGGTACTGCCATTCAAAAAGTAGTATTAAGTACGGGACTACTGATGCTCTGCAGTTTCAGTTCATGGTCACATGCCCAGAATATGAATCAGTGTGGTCGTGGTCCACTTTTGGTGGCTCAGAAACAGGTTGGCGTCGCCCGTTATTATGCTCAGAACTGTACAAAACCCTGGCAAGGCCAGAATATGCAGATTGATTTTTCCTATACACAGAATATTCCGGAATGGGCTTTCAAGCGTGCAGCGACCCATTTTCTGAAGCGTAATGAGCGAGAGTCTAAACACTTAATAGTATTAGATAGAATTACTCAGCTTTATAAGCCGGTAAAACCGGGTGATCTTTATCGTTTAAGCTATCAAGCCGAGACACAGACCCTGACCTTGATGCTGAATCAGCAGGTACTAGGCAATCTTCAGCATCCTCTAGCACAACAATATTTTAATATCTGGCTGGGTTCGCAGCCATTTAGTGCTAAATTAAAACAGCAATTATTGAATTAGTCTCTGCCGCTATGTCGAAACATTTTATCCTGATGGTCGAAGACCATTATGAACTGGCCTCTACCTTATGCGAGTTTCTGGAAGAACATGATTTTGTAGTGGATCATGCCCGCAATCTGAACGCTGCACGCCAGCTACTGAAACAGCAGCGCTATCATATTTTGCTTCTAGACATTAATTTACCTGATGGTTCAGGTTATGAACTGTGTGAATGGCTGCGTCATGAGGAAGGGTTGGATTTACCCGTACTGATGTTGACGGCGCGCGATACGCTGGATGACAAACTCAAAGGTTTTAATTCCGGCACGGATGATTATCTGGTTAAGCCCTTTGATTTTAACGAGCTGGTGGTTCGGGTCAAAGCTCTGATTAAACGTTCTTTAGGTGAGGTATCCAGTGGCCGGCTACAGATTCATGATCTGATTTTGGACCCGGCCAGACAGCAACTGACGCGAGCCGGCCAGACCATTGAATTACCCCCTATCCAGTTCAAACTCCTGAAATTGTTAATGCGTCATTCACCTAAGGTCCTAACCAAACAGGAAATCATGATGGAGCTTTGGGGAGATGCAGAACCGGAAAGCGATGCCCTGCGCAGTCATATCTATAATCTGCGTAAAATGGTTGACAAGCCTTTTGAGCAGAAACTGATTCATACCATCTCCGGTGTCGGTTTAACGATTGCTTTAGAAGCCTAAGCTTTTCAGGCGAAAACCTCGTTCAAATACACCACTACAATCAGTCCGGTGGTCATTGTCAGATCAACATCCTGATGGGTGCTAAGATAATATTGCCGGTCAAACAGTTCCACCCGCCAGCCCAGCTGCTTGCACAGTTTCTGTACCAGTTGCAGACCAATGCCGTGCCCTTTGATTTCTAGTTGTAGTTGCTGGTCGGACAGTTCCTGAACTTTGGAGTTATTCGGTAAGGGAATACCCACTCCATTGTCAGCAATCAGCACTTTATTTTTTTGCAGAATGACATCAATTTCCGTGCCTTGCGAATAATTCAGTGCATTGCGCAGGATATTGCCAAACACCATTTTGGTCATTGACGGGTACATTTTACGCGGCTGTTCATCCAGGTCTTTTTGTAGGTCGATCTGCATGCCTTTGTTGTGGCTGACACTGTCCAGATCCTGTACCAGATTCTCCAGACATTCTGACAGCATAGTGGGCTCGGCTATCAGGGTGTTGGTGGTATTTCGGGCGATGGCCAGTAAGGTATCGACCAGCAGCTGCATGTCTTCAATAGTGTTGTGCAGGCGGGTAAAGGATTTGTTGTTACCATAGCGTGCCTGACACAGTTGCACATTGCCTTTTAAAATCGTCAATGGGGTGCGCAGTTCATGACTGACATCACCGGTAAACTCACGTTCACGCTGAATAAATGCACTCAAGACCTGATGGTATTTTTCTAATGCCTGCTTCAGGTATTCAGCTTCCAGATTGGAATCAGTGCGAATGTCCTGAAAAGGTGAAGCCTGATTTTTCTGATGTTCCCAGTCGATATGTTCCAGCGCATTGGCCAACCGGGTAATCGGAGAAAAATAACGTCTGGCGCGACGGTTCCACCACCACAATACGCTGTACAGCACGAACAAACTGACCATCAGTGGTGCCAGACCAAACAGCCAGACCAGTTTGTTGACGTTACTTTCGCCAAAGACCAGCAGCACATGCTGCCGATTTTTTTCACCGTAGACGGTCATGCGCTCTTTACCATCGACAAAATGCCGATTGACGCCCTGCTCGAACTGCATGTGCTGAAACTGCATAGGAGGGGTATCATACCAACGATAACCATATAGGTTTTTGGTGTCGGGAAGTTCGGCGGCCGGATTGCGTTCCAGCCGCTGCCAGTAGTGTGACATTTCCTGTTCCAAGGCGGTGCGCAGCAAAAAGCCTTTAATCACCCAGGCACTACAGGCAATGCCAATCACCACCGACAAGGCAATGAATCCGATTTGCAGCCAGTAGTAGCGGTTAAACACCTCACCCAGAGGATGATCGCGTTTGTCCCTAAACAGCTTTAACATTGATCAATTCCCCGTTGGCGCATCCGATTCAGCGTTTAATTATACGGCTTTCTTTTTAAACAGAAAGTGGCCGATCACCCACTCGTGTCCATGGTCATAACCGAATAATTCGGCACAGGCCATAAAGAAAATCCGCCAACGTTGCCACCAGATGGTAGCATCTGCGCCATAGGTCTGTTCAAACAGGGGCTGCAGCTCGGCCTGCTTTTGGTCCATATTCTCCAGCCAGGCATTTGCGGTGCGTTCATATTGGGTGCCGGCCCATTGCCAGTGCTGTTCCAGCTGCAAATGCTGCTGGAAATGCAGGAAAGTTGAAGCTGCCGGCATCAGACCGCCACTAAAGAAATATTTCGACATCCAGTCAAATTCATTTTTAACTTCAAATGGATAATGCAGGAAACGGTGACAGAAAATATGGCACCAGAGCAAGCCATCGTCTTTCAGCCAGCTGCTGATATTTTCAAACAGTTTCTGGTAGTTGCGCACATGCTCAAACATTTCCACCGAAACCACACGGTCAAAAGCAGCCGGTTCCAGTTGCAGTACATTGACATCACAGGTGACCACTGTCAGGTTCTGCAGTTTTTTCAGACGGGCCTGTTCCTGAATATACTGGCGCTGGGTTGAGGAGTTCGACACTACGGTAATCCGGGCGTTAGGATAATGCTCGGCCATATACAGACTGAGTGAGCCCCAGCCACAGCCAATTTCCAGAATATCCTGCCCGTCCTGTAGTTGCGCACGCTGGCAATAGCTGGCCAGTGCGGCTTCTTCCGCCTGATCCAGTGTGGTATGGTCATGTTCAAACAGGCTGGCGCTGTATTTCAGCTGCTTGCCTAGCACCGCCTGAAAAAATGCGGTGGGCAGTTCATAGTGCTGTTCATTGGCTTTGTCGGTCTCGATGGCAATTGCGCTGTTTTTCAGCATATGCAGCACATCCATATAACGCTGTGCCGCCAGTGCCGGGTCAAAGCGCCCTTCCTGTGCCAGACGTTTTTTGCTTAAAGTGCGAATGCCTGCGCGAATCACGGCATCGGGCAATTTACCCTTTTCAACCAGTTTTAAAGATTGTTGAATCATAAAGTCCATGTATTTACCTACTCTTTGGGTGGCCACGGAATAAACATTGAAGTTCGTCGTTGATAAGCTTTGTAATTTTCGCCGCGATGGGCCAGTGCCTGTTGTTCACTAAACGGAATGCCGGTAATGTAGTACAGAAACAACCACATCAGCAGCGGATAGAGCCACAGTTCATAGACTCCTGCCGCTAGACCGAGAACCGGATAGGCAAACCAGTGTAACCATTCAAAAAAATAGTTCGGATGACGTGAGTATTTCCATAAGCCCCGATCCAGGGTTTTGCCCTTATTCTGGGGATCCAGCTTGAAGCGGTAGAGCTGCTGGTCGGAAGTACTCTCCCCGATCAGCGCCAGCAGCATGATCATGCCTGCCACCAGTACGGCATAGGGGGTCCAGTCATTCCACTGCTGGACCGGAATATTAAGCAACTCCAGCATCGGATAGGAAAACAGTGCCACCAGCCCGGCCTGAAAAATAAAAAAGGCCAGAAAACCGAGATGCTGATAATCTCCCATGGCCCTGCGCATATTGGCATAGCGGGTATCTTCTGCAGTTTCACTGGCATAACGGCGCAGCAGATGCCAGGTCAGGCGTAAGAACCAGATTCCGCTGAACACGCCCAGAAATACCCGGATCAGCAGCGGTGCAGTTTCCATGACCCAAGCAGGGATGATGACATTGAGTGCAATACAGAAACTCCAGGCCACATCCACCAGTCCGGCACGCTGGTTATAGGTCACTAGCAGCCAGCTACAGAACATGATAAAGACATTCAGCACCAGTAAATTCAGCAGCATAACAGCCCTCCTGTTTTATCTTGGCTTAGTAAGCACTGGCTTCGAATAACAGATGCACATCACTGATTACGCCTTCGCGGAAACCACCTTCGCAATAGCACAGATAAAAATCCCACATACGGATAAAGGACTCATCAAAACCAAGCCCCATTACCTGATCACGTTGCTCCAGAAAACGTTGGCGCCAGCAGTGCAAGGTTTGGGCATAACTCTGGCCGATATCTTCCAGATGCTTGAGACGCAGTTTTTGCTCGGAAGCTGCTTGGGTCATGACACTGATGCAAGGAATAAAACTGCCCGGGAAAATGTAACGCTTGATATAGTCCACGGTATTCAGGGCTTTGGCATAGCGGGCATCTTCAATGGTGATGGCCTGAATCAGTGCCAGACCATTCGATTTCAGCAATTCACGGCATTTGTTGAAATATATCGGTAAATACTGCTCACCTACAGCCTCGATCATTTCAATCGACACCAGCTTGTCATATTTGCCTTCCAACAGACGGTAGTCTTTCAGCTGGACATCCACGCGATGGGATAGTCCGGTTGCCTCTATTCGCGCGACCGCTTCATCATATTGTGCTTGGGAGATGGTAATGGTGGTTACCTTACAGCCATAATGCAGTGCTGCGTAAATGGCAAAACCACCCCATCCGCTGCCAATCTCAACTAAATGATCCATCGGTTTCAGCTGCAGTTTCTGGCAAATCAGTTCTTTTTTATAATCGGAGGCCTGTTCCAGACTCATGCCCGGTTCTTTAAATACCGCACTGGAATACATCATGCTGCTATCTAGGAACAGCTTGAAAAAGTCATTGCTCAGGTCATAATGCTCGGCAATATTTTTACGGCTGCCATCAATTGAGTTTTTGCGGGATTTGTACCAGGTCTTTAACAGGAACTGACTGGCCTTGGCCAGCGCATTCTGGTTCATCCGGTCCAGCACATCACGGTTACGCGCCAGAATGCGAATCACATTGACCAGATCTTCACTGCTCCAGTAGCCGCGAATAAAACCTTCAGCAGCACCGAGTACGCCATTACGGAACAGCAGATCCATCAGCCTAGCATCATGCACCTGAATCACGGCATACAAATCACTGCTCTCCCCCACAATCCCGTTCCAGGCGCCTTTAAAAATCAGCTGACCATGACGTAATTTCAGCAGATGGCGCAGTACCACCGGCATTGTGCTTTCTTCTCCCATAAACAGTGTTTTCATCGCAATGTGTTTCCTTTTTCTTTTTTAGGATGTCGGTAAAATGGAATTTTCTTCTTCCACAAGCGAAAGGCATGTAGATAAATTCCACCGACCATCCTGAAGGGCTCAAGAACTTTCAGCACAGCATAGCGATGCTGTTGTGAAGGAACTGTGATGGCTTGCAACGAAAATTGCATGGTGGCATCAAATTGCAAGATTCCTTGCTGAAACAGCTGCATATGAATCACATTGTTTTGATCGGAAAAGCTGAAGCGCCAGCGGTAATCCAGCGCCATCGGCATGAATGGCGACACATGAAAGGCCTTCTTGAAGTCAAACTGGTGACTCTGGTACGGTGCATATTCAGTTGCATTGTGCCGACAGTCGTGAATATAGACCTGACGTTCATTCCACGGTGTATTGGTAATTTCACTGAGGACAAAGATCAGCTGGTCGGTGGCATCAAAGACCAGATAAAACACCACAGAATTAAAGCGAAAGCCGAGTGTACGCGGCAGAGCCAAGACCCGGATGGATGCGGCATGCGCTAACAGGTAGTTTTCCCGCTTGATCAGCAGACGTGCGACCTTCTGCCGAATCGAACCACATTCCATGGTCAGAAAATCACGTTCGTCCAGAGTGAGGAAATTCCAGCGATTGCAAGACCAGAGCCAGGATTTTTGGGTAAAGCTTGAGAGCTGATCCGGATCAAAGTATAGATAGGTCAGCCGGGTCTTAAAAGCATGCGCTTTAGGCAAGAAACGGCGATGCCGGATTTCCGCAGAGGCAATCGCCAGTGGAAACATTTGCATCATATCCTCCTAGGCGGCCTGCTCGGTCTGTTTTAAGAGCTGATCGACCACCCACGCAGCGCTACGGGCACCATCTTCATGAAAGCCCCAACCCCAGTAAGCGCCACAGTATGAGGTGCGGTTCTGGCTATTGATCTCGGCCCAGCGTTCTTGTGCTTCAATCGCGGAGGCATCAAACACCGGATGACGGTAATGCCGTTCGACCCAGACCTTTTTAGGATCCAAGGCAAAGTTAGGATTCAGGGTGGCAAGAACCTGAGTCTTGCATTGCAGGTTTTGCAACTGGTTCATCCAGTAACTGAAACCATAGTGCATACCGCTGTGCTGGAATGGCGTCTGTTCAGCTGCCTGACTTGGGGTGACATGCACATGCCAGCTGGCCCATTGACGACGGGATTTGGGCATGATGCGGGTATCAGAATGCACCACCATGCGGTTAGCCTGATAGCGGAACTTGCCCAGCACGTCCAGCTCCTGCACTGTCGGGTCTTTAAGTAATTTCAGGCTGTCGTCAGCATGACTAGCAAAGATCACCCAGTCAAAACGCTCACTGCCCTGTGCTGTTTCAACCAGTACATCATTGGCACTACGGGATACCTGATGCACAGCAGTTTTGCGGAAAGTAATATTGGCCTGGGACTGAATCGCACGAACGTAGCGAGCCGATCCACCCTTGACTGTAAGCCATAAGGGCCGGTCTTTCAGTTGCAACATGCGATGGTGCTGGAAAAAGCTGACCACAAATTTATAGGGAATCTGTCCGGCTTGTTCCACCGGACAGGACCACAGCGCCCCACACATCGGATAGAGATGTTCCTGACGAAAGGCATCGCTATAACCATGTTGATTTAAATAATCATCAATACTGAGCTGTGTATCGACCTGTTCCACATCCAGATCTTTATTGGCTGCATAGAAACGGAACAGATCCGACAACATCGCGCGAAAATCAGTATTAAGAAAGTTTTGAGGTCGGAACAACAGCGAGAATTTTTTTGAAGGATTGTACTGTAAGCCACTGACCTGATTATTCACCGAAAAGCCCATGTCACTGCTTTGCGATTGAATCCCTAGTTCTTTTAGCATCGAGCAAAACAGCGGATAGTTATGCTCATTAAACACAATAAAGCCACTATCCACCGCAACCTGTTCACCCTCGATATTCAGCTGATGGGTATCGGTATGACCACCAAAGTAGTTATTCTTTTCAAAGACTGTGACTTCATGCACTTTGCTGAGTTTCCAGGCAGCGTACAGACCGGAAATACCTGAACCAATAATTGCAATTTTCATGGTGATTCCTTCGATTGAATCGTGTGAGTGTCGGCAGTAGCAGCTTTTTTATGTTTTCGAGCCTGAGCGATTTTACTGGCTTCATAAATCCGTGCCGGAATGGGCTTGAGGCCCCAGACCAGTCCCAGCCAGGACATGAGTTTCAGCAAGTAATAGGTCACATCAATCTGCCACCAGTAAAAACCCTGCCGGGTACTACCAGCATAGTAATGATGATTGTTATGCCAGCCTTCGCCTAAGGTGATGAGTGACAGAAATAAATTGTTACGGCTGTGGTCATCCGTCTCAAAATCACGGCTGCCATAATGATGCGCCAATGAATTGATGCACAAGGTCGCATGGATCAATAACACCGTGGAAACCATAAAGCCCCAGACCAGCAATTGCAGGCCGGACGTCCCGAGTTGCGGCCAAGTGATGGCCAGCCATTCGCCTAGTGCATAAATCCCGCCCGCAGTCAGCAACACCACAATCAAACTAAAACGGTCCAGCCAAATCAGTTCTGGATATTTCAGCCAGTCCTTGATCACCTCTTTACGCGTAGCAAAATTATATTCATTCAGAAACCAGCCGACATGGCTATACCAAAAACCATGCGTGGATGAATGCGGGTCTTGCAAGGTATCGGTATAGCGGTGGTGATAACGGTGATGAGCTGCCCACCAGAGCGGACCACGCTGCGCACTCATGGTGCCCAGTAATACAAACAGGAACTGTACCGGGCGCGAGGTCTGAAAAGTTTTATGCGACAGATAGCGATGAAAAAAAGCCGTGATGGAAAACATGCGGATTAAGTAGAATGCTAGCATAAAGCCCAGTGCAAACCATGACACACCCACCCAGAACACGGCGAGACAGGCCAGATGCAGCAAAATAAAGGGAAAAATACGGACCCACTGAATCTTGCTGTTTTCAGCAGTCAGTGCTTCAGGCTGTGAGGTTGTAGACCAGCTGTCTATCCATCGTATCAGACTTTTCAACATGGACTCATCCTAATTTTAAGTGACTGTCTTTATTCTATTTGATGAGTCTAATCAGTCAGATATGAATTTTCTGTGAAGTGAAAAAAAGCCGAACTGTAAGAGTCTAGGCAGTTCGGCCAAAGGGTAGCAGATTAATGCGGTAATTTGATTAACTTTGTGATGTCGTAACCATAGTGTTTCGCAGTCTCCAGATACGACTGGTAGGTGGCTTCATCCAGTTGCGGTTCACGCGACAAAATCCACAGGTATTTACTGCTTGGTCCACCTACTAGCGCCACTTTATATTCCGGGTCAACTCTTAACACCCAATAATGACCTTTGGTAAAAGGCATCCAGCGCAAACCTTGCGGCAAAAAGCTGACCTTGAGTTTGCTGTTCCCTTCATTTTGTGGATAGGCAATACCTTCGGAGCTGATCATCTCTCCACTGGCAATACGGCAGCTATTTAATACCCCCATAGTCTGGTTAGCATTGACCCTATATTGTGCAGTGATATTGGATACACACTTACGCTGAAAATACATTGGTAGATGCGCAATTTCATACCACTTGCCCGCATACCGTTGGATATCTACCTGATCGACTGCCTGAGGTGTAACCGTTTCAGCTTGCGTAGTAAAGCTTAAGCTGATTATCGCCAGCGTTGTCGCTGCCAAAACAGACTTGAATAGCATCTTCATTTTTTAGCCTTGTTTGATTTTAGGCTTAAGATAACTCAATAGCATGTGAACAAAGCGTGAAGACGAAATGATGTGATTCAGCAGGAGTACTGTTGAAAAAGCCCTAGACTGGTTTCCGGATTAAAGCCATTCTTTGCTGTCATCTGCCACAGGGGTACCATGCATCACATGCTGAATCATGGCATAGGCAATACTGCCCTTGAACGGAATTTCGGGTAACTGATCAAATTTGAAAAACTGCGCATCGCTCAGTTCATTTTCCTGAATTTGAATGTCCCCTGTATGATATTCCGCCTTGAAGGCCATCATCAGATTGCTGGGAAACGGCCACGGCTGGCTGGCCAGATATTGAATGTTTTTGATCTGCAGCCCAACTTCTTCTAGGGTTTCACGGCGGACTGCCTCTTCCAGGGTTTCTCCGACTTCAACAAAGCCGGCAATCAGACTGTACATTTGGGTTTTATTGCGGGCATTTTTTGCCAGCAGAATTTCATCTTCGCCCCGGGTAATGATGGTAATCACACAGGGATTCACCCGTGGATACTGGTTATAGCCACAGGATGGACAGACCATGGCATACTGGCTGGCGTGTTGCTGGGTGGCATGGCCGCATTTACTGCAAAAGCGGTGGTTACGGCGCCATTCCAGTAACTGTACCGCACGGCTGGCCTCTTCAAATTGTGGTCTGTTCCAGACTTGCACTAGTTGTCGGATCGGAACCAGCTGATAACCTTCAGGCACCGGTTCGTCTTCTTTCAGGTCACGAGCAATGATCTCGCCATTTTCCGTCAAGTTCAAGTCGTGCTGCAGTTTGGCTACCTGCGGCAACTGAAAATGCTCATCCACCAGTAATTGCTGCTGTCTAAAAATATACGCTTTTGAATGCATGCTCGTGAGAATTCCCTGATTAAAAAAAATCCCATACTGGGGATGTATGGGACAAAACTAAGGAAGTTTACATGGAGTAACTTCTATTTAGATACTAGGCGCACGTTGCCTGAATTACAACCATAATAATTTGTATCTTTTTGATTAAAATCACATAATTTTCACAACAATTATGTCTTCAGGAATAATGCGACGCGAATTTCATCAACTGGATGTAGCATTATAGAGATGAACACTCTGTTATTGTAGCAATCATGATTCATGTGCAATGTCAGCAGATCATCTGGTCGGGTTGAATTTACTGAACATGCGGACTGATCTGTGTTTTCACAAAAAATTGAACTGTCTGGCTTTACACTAGACTATCTTTGATCGGGTCTGGAAGGGCTATGCGTTTCGGTTTAATTTTAGGTGACCAGCTTCATCATCAGCTCGCTACGCTTAAAGCGCTGGACCGTACCCGGGATGTGATCCTGATGGCCGAAGTGGTTGAGGAAGCGACTTATGTCGCCCATCATCCGCAGAAAATTGCCCTGATTTTTAGCGCAATGCGGCATTTTGCCAAAGAGCTCAAAGCGGAAGGCTGGCGTGTACGTTACCATGCTTTTCAGTACGGCAGTCCGATTCGTAGCCTGCTGGATTTCGTACAGGCACAGCAACTGCTGTTCCCCGTCACAGAATTGGTAATGACCCGATGCGGGGAATACCGCCTGCAGCAGCAGATTGAAAAGCACTGGAGCCAGCAGCTGCAACTGCCGGTACAGTGTCTGGATGACGATCGTTTTTTCTGTAGCCCGGAGCAGTTCCGGCACTGGGCCAGCCGCTACCAGACATTGCGCATGGAATATTTTTACCGGGAAATGCGTAAACAGACCGGTTATTTGATGCAGAGACAGCAGCCGCTTGGACAACAGTGGAACTATGACAGCGCCAATCGCAAGGCATGGTCAGGCACTCCACCATTGCCTCCAACACTTCATTTTGAACGCGATCAGATTGATCTGGATGTAATGCAAATGGTTGAGCGCGAGTTTCCGCTTCACGCTGGCAGCCTTGACAACTTCCGCTGGGCCACCACGCGCAATGATGCGCTGCGCGCGCTGCAGCATTTTATTGACCACAGTTTGCCGCACTTTGGCGATTATCAGGATGCCATGGTTCAGGGTGCAGACACGCTGTTTCACAGCCTGCTCTCACCTTATCTGAACTGCGGCCTATTGCTGCCCCGAGAAGTCTGTGATGCCGCAGAAGCGGCTTACCATGCTGGTCATGCGCCACTGAATGCCGTGGAAGGGTTTATTCGGCAGATTCTGGGCTGGCGCGAATATGTCCGCGGGATTTACTGGCTGAACATGCCCGAATACGCCAGCCGCAACGTGCTGCAGCACTCAGCACCGCTGCCGCAATTTTACTGGACCGGCCGTACACGGATGAACTGTATGACGCAGTGTTTCCGCAATACCTTTCAGCATGCCTATGCACATCATATCCAGCGTCTGATGGTGACTGGCAATTTTGCCTTATTGAGCGGTGTTGATCCCCATCAGATCAGTGAATGGTACTTGGCGGTGTATGCCGATGCCTATGCATGGGTAGAATTGCCGAATACGTTGGGCATGGTGATGCATGCCGATGGCGGCTTGATGGCTAGCAAGCCTTATGCCGCTTCGGGCAATTACATCCATAAGATGTCGGATTACTGCAAGCACTGTAGCTACAGTGTCAAAACCCGCACCGAGCCGGACAGCTGTCCATTCAATAGCCTGTACTGGTATTTCATGATCCGGTATGAAGCGACATTCCGTAATCATCCACGTATGGGCATGATCTATCGCCAGCTAGATAAACTTCAAGATCGGCCGCAGATCATCAGCCATGCCCAACAGCTTCTCAGCCAGATCGATGAGTTATAAACCATGAAAAAACAGCATCTCCCTGAAAAAACCTGTATTCACTGCTTGCGCCCTTTTACTTGGTGCAAGAAATGGCAACGCTGCTGGGAGGAAGTCAGATACTGTTCTGAACGATGTAAACGTGAGTCTAGACGGCGGTCAAAATCAAACGCTTAGAAACGCTTGTATTGCCGTGAACAATAGGCTCGTATCACATCGGGTGAACGCAGTTGCAGATGTTTAGTTTTTCGGCCGGTGACTCGTTCACGCCACATTTTAAAACTCGATGCTTTCATATTTTTCCGCATCAAGCGAATCACTGCAGTTTCATTTAAGCCAAACTCACGCTGGATGGCTTCAAATGGGGTGCGATCTTCCCAGGCCATTTCAATGATCCTTGACAGATCTGCTCCCGCATATTCAATTACTTTACGCACCACATACCTCTGCTTACTTTCATTTTTAAAATAAAAATTGAGCGATAAAATTTAACGCTATCTCTCTGTATCTGGGTCAGATCAAGTTGACCATACTCATCTTAATAAAACGAAGATGAAGATTTTGTGATTTTTTACGTGGATTGTATGTTGTTGCTGTCCTATCGGGCCTTCGAGCTCAGCCTGTGGTCCAAATACCTGTGATGTGGGTCTAGGATTTTAGACCATGCCTATAAGTGATAATCTACTCCCCAATAAGCATGGGAAATGCTTGTTTTTGGAGTCAAGCATGACACGAAGAAAACGTCGTAATCATTCAGCAGATTTTAAAGTTAAAGTTGCTCTCGCAGCAATTAAAAGGCGACCACACACTCGCTGAACTTTCTACTCAATTCGATTTACATCAAAACCAAATAATTGATTGGGAAAATCAACTGCTTGAGCAATCAATCAGTATTTTTCACGACCAACAGCACAACAAGAACCTGAGATTGACCTCAAAGCTCTACATGCCAAGATATGACATCAGGTATTGCAAATTAATCTTTTAGAAGGTGCACTCAGAAAAATAGGGCAGCTGAGCGGCAAAAAATGATCGATAAGACCCATCAACTTTCGGTACGACAACAATCGCAATTGATTCAAATCAATCGCAGTACGTTGTATTACAAGCCCAAAGAGATTTCATCAACTGATTTGAGTTTGATGCGTCTGATCGATGAAATTCATCTCGACTACCCATTTATGGGCAGTCGAATGATACGAGATATGCTACAGCGTCAAGGGCATCAAATAGGTCGGCGTAAAGTCCGACGTTTAATGCGCTTGATGGGAATACATGCCTTGTATCCCAAACCCAATACCAGTAAGCCTAATCTTGCACACCGTATTTTCCCATATCTGTTGAAAAACATGGTCATAGATCACTCTAATCAAGTCTGGTGTACAGATATCACGTACATTCCTATGGCTAAAGGCTTTGTCTATCTGTGTGCAATTATAGATTGGCATAGTCATAAAGTACTGGCTCATCGTGTATCGATCAGTATGGAAACAGACTTTTGCATAGATGCGTTGCAAGAAGCAATTGCGAAATATGGTTGTCCAGAGGTGTTTAATACAGACCAAGGCAGTCAATTCACAAGCGAGGCATTTTTGAATGAGTTAAAATTGCGAAATATCTGTATCAGTATGGATGGGAAAGGACGGTGGATAGATAATGTGATGATTGAGCGGTTATGGCGTAGCGTGAAGCATGGGGAAGTCTATTTGAAGGCTTACGATACGGTTAAACAAGCGAAACTATCAATTGCTGAATATTTGGATTTTTATAACATGATACGTCCTCATTCAAGTTTGAATAAGGCAACACCAAATGAATTTTATGATCAACATTTACTAAAATGTAATGGCAGCATAATTTAAATATTTAGAGCGGATTTATCACTTATAAAACTAAATTGAGTGGTCTAATTAACGGAACCACATTAATTTGTATTCAATCCATGTTGCAAAGCGACTGAAGCAATTGAAACGTCCGGTGCTTTACAAGCCTGAACGATCTGCTGTTTAAATTCAGCACTGCATATTCTTCGTTTTTTCTCAAGAGATGTGATGGATGTCTGGTTATTTGTAGTCATAAATTTAGTCCCCACTTGTTTTTAAGTAGGGACTAAATTAAGGCTTATAGGATGAGTTCATAAGGTGTGTTCAGCGAACGCTTACGTTTTGAATAGATTTAAGAAATTAGGCAGACCTCATACCCAAGTTGTCACTTGAATTTGTATAACTTAGGGAAGATCTATCTCTAAAGCCTTTATGCAACAGAGTCGTTTTTATCCTAGGGTCCTTACCACTTGTATTCTTTACGAACATATATCTAAAAAAGTGTAGCAAGTTGCTACACTTTTCGCTAGATCAGCTCTTTACCAAAAATATCATTCAGTCTTTCACGAATACTTTGAACGAATTCCGGATTGTTTTTAAGTTTATGCTTCATATTTCGTTTAAAGTCATTCAGCCCCATACCAATTTCAGCAAAATCCATTTGGAATAAAGTGTCATTAATGACAATATTTGCTTGAGAGTCAGTGAGGCATCCTACTTTTTTAAACCACTTCTTGAACTGCTGATAATTTTCATCATTATTAAAAATATACCAAGAACGTACATTCGTATCGAATTTAGCCCCTAATTCTTTTACGGATGCATTGTCTTCAAATGGAACATCAAGATAGATTTTTTCGATCACTGCAATTTCATCCAGTGCCTTATCAGCAATCCGATGATGCAGTTTAAAATTCACACCTACAATTGGACGGCCTTTCTTAACGGTTTCATACTCTAATTGTAGATCTGTATTTTCGTTAATTTCTGCCACTATTTTGTCTAATACATAGCGTCTAAAATCTACCCAGCGATCATATTTGGTTTCATTAATATCAATCAGTGCTTTCAAGTTTTCTAAAAGTAATGGCACTTCATAACTCTTTTGATTGGCGTACTTAAATTCGTTTTTAATGAAATAAGTATAAAGACTCATACTGGCAACAGAATCTAGGGCAAAAAGATGTTTTAGCTGATAGGTAGTAAAATTACCCCCAGCCAGTTGAGTGAAATACGGCAACACCTCACTGGTAAAACGAATCTGAATTGCATTTTTAGAGTCATCTTCCCATCTTAACTCACGGATAATGGGAACGACAGAATGTACTTTTTTAGTCTTTCTCTTACCATTATCAGCAGGCTCCTCAATAATAAAATGAGCTACTCGGGATGAAAGCTCTTTATAGATCCGATCTATTGCAACATTAATTGAATTACGTTTATTTAATCCTAGTAAATCTGCCAAATCATCCTTATACAAATAAATATAAGTTTGTTCGGTAATTTCACTATTTACCTTATTTTTCTCACTATAATTCGCAACCGCCATTGCATATAGAAGTGCCTTATATTCATTGGATGACAACTCGATTGGGCGAATTAATCGGTTACTGGTACTGACAACGCCATTATGGCGAATGTTGCCTATACAGTAGGGAATATAATTCGTTTCTTCTTGCAATGGTTCAGATTCTGTCATAACCGTGATATTTATAATTTGACTTAGTTTTTATATACAAAAGTGGAAAAACTTTCAAGACTTTCACCACAAGATTCTAAAAGTGGAAGGTCCGTCATCAAAAAAAAGCGTTATTATCCGGTTTTTTGCCTTTAAAGTGGAATTAAATACAATATTTCCACCCTACAGTGACAGACCTTCCACCTTTAGCCCCCGAAATTACAGTTTAGAATGACTATTTTTATTTTTTCACCCACATTCAGATAGGTTAAATTAAATAGAAACCCTGATGTGACAAGGCTTCCACCTTTCAGTTAGATTCGAAAGGTATAACTGCACATATAATCATCAGGAAATATCCAATAAAAACAGATTATCCACAGGTTAAAAATATACAGTGACAATCATTCCACCTTTAAGGCTTAGTTACGAGACTTTATTAACATATTAAATAATTGTTTTTTAAATTATTTTTAAATAAAAATAGCGGTTTAAAAAATAGCAGTGACAAACCTTCCACCCTAGTGACAGACCTTCCACTTTAGAGTGACAAACCTTCCACTTTAGAGTGACAGACCTTCCACTTTAGAGTGACAGACCTTCCACTTTAGAGTGACAGACCTTCCACTTTAGAGTGACAAACCTTCCACCTTTAAAACTCTAAGCATTTGTTTTATAAAATAAAAATACACTCTTAATTATTAATTAGCTAAATAACTAATTATTCTAATTATTAATTAAGCTAGCTTAGTTAAAGATTTATTTTTAAGCTGTTTTACATCTGAACAAATAGGATTTATAAATTTTAAAACTATAGTAAGATGAGTGAAAGTTATTTATATTACTAAACATTCAAATACGGAAGCATCTGACACGCATGTCTGCAAAAATTATTACTGTTGCTAATCATAAAGGCGGATGTGGCAAAACAACGACTGTTGTGCACCTAGCCTCAGAACTTGCCAATCTGGGCAACAAGGTTTTAGTCATTGATTTAGATCCTCAAGCAAACGCAAGTTTACACATTGGGATCCAACATCCAAGCGAAATTGTTGTGACTACAGCAGAATTACTAGTGGGCGATATTTCGTTGTTGGCAGATGCATTACAAGAAGAAACGAACTTTGAAAAAGTATCATTAATTTATGGTTCCTTGAATTTAGGAAAAACTGAAGACCAACTAAAAGAAGAAGCTCCCCGTCCTTCTGAAGAGTTAAATATCAAGTTAGAACTGTTAAAAGATCTTTATGATTTTATATTGATCGACTGTCCACCTAGTCTTAAATTATTAACCAGCAATGCCCTGGCATCTTCAACACATGTCATTATTCCTATCGAATCCGGATCACAATATGGATTGTATGGGGTAACAGATCTTTTAAATCATCTTGAAAAGATCAAACGTATTAATCCAGATTTAGAGCTTTTAGGCGCTTTACTAATTAAGCATGATGAACGTCAGAATGTCTGTAAGCTGATTCGGAATGAAGCCTTAAAACAGGTAGGAAAACTTTTAGAGACCACCATTCCTCAAAGTACTAAAGTTAATCAAGCAGCGATTCTGCAACAATCACTTTTGAATGTAGAAAAAAATTCAAAAGTACGTAAGGCTTTTGAAAGCCTTGCCAATGAAATTGTAGCTAAAGTTTAAACCTGAGAGTATTATGGCAAGCACCAAAGAGCTTTTAGCTCAGAAACTGAAACAGAATACAGAAAAACATCAGCAAGCACAGAAAGACAATATTAGAGAGCTGAAAGAGTTTAGACGTAATGTTCCTATTGAGGATATTAGCCGCAGTCCAAACCAGCCGCGTAAATTATTTGAAGAGTCACAATTAAAAGAACTGGCGGATTCCATTAATGAAGTCGGTCTGTTGCAGCCCATTACAGTGCGTAAACTTGATAATCTGAAATATGAACTCATTGCAGGCGAGCGGCGCTTACGGGCGCACCATTTACTCGGCAAGTCTGTGATTGAAGCGATTATCATTGATGCGAATAATGTAGAAGCATCTTTGTTAACCTTAGCAGAGAATTTAAAGCGTCAGGACCTGACAGATTATGAAATTTTTATTGGCCTGAACTCACTTGATGAGAAGTTAAAGAAAAACAAGCAACGTTTAGCCAATTCACTGGGTTTAAATCGCGAAGATATGTACAAGTATTTAGCATACGAAAAACTGCCTCAAGTAATTTTAAATGACCTTGATGTGGAACCAGGCCTACTAGGTCGTACTGCTGCAACTGCATTCAAAAAATTTCTGTCGGATCATATAGAGCAACTTTCTGAGGCCGAAAAGGCTTTACTAGGGGCTTGGGAAAAAGTAAAAGACAAAAAACTAGAGCAAAGTAAAGTTACTGCCTATGCTGAAAAAATATTGAGTCAGGATCCAGGAAAACTGACCACAACATCTGTGGTTAGAAAAATTGAATATGCAGGTAAGATTGCGGGGAATATCAAACTCAATCAAAAACAGCTTAAGGTTTCTCTGAATATCTCGGAAATTGACGAAGCTAGTCTCTTACAACTAGAAGATTTTTTAAAACAGCTTATTCAGAAAAGTGAAAAAGTGTAGCAACTTGCTACACTTTTTTTGACAATCTCAAACTAGGGCGTGTTATTAATTAAGCCAGAAAGATCGCTGATAAGAAGTTTTGAGCCAATTTATCATAGCGTATGGCAATAGCACGATATTGTTTGAGCTTGGCAAAAAAATTCTCGATCAGATGTCTTGCCTTGTAGATATGTCAATCATAATCACGCTGATCAATAGAATTACTTTTCGCTGGCATCACAACTTGACCCTTCGCCTCTAAAATTGGATCAATGACCCGATCCCTAGAGTTGTAGGCTTTATCCATAAATCAGGTCTGGCTCAACGATAAGTCCAGCAACACATCTGAACCGTTTAAGTCATGGACCTGCCCATCCGTGAGATAAAATCCTGTCGGGTTGCCTAAAGCATCAGTACGGGCATGAATTTTGGTGCTTAAGCCCCCTTTACTGCGCCTAGTCGCCTGATTTCCCCCCAGCGCTGTGTTAGTAAGCACGTACAATGGGGTGGAGTCTAACATGACATATTCATTGTCAAGGTCATGTGACAGCACTTCAAAGACTCTCTGCCACACACCTGTTTTAGCCCAAAGACTAAAACGAGTATGCACTACTCTAAAATCACCAAAGCGCTCGATTAAGTCTCGCCACGGGATACCTGAACGATACCGCTTCAACAAATAGTCGGTTATCTTTGGCCGTTACTCCAACAGTACCCATTCGTCCATGTAACAGATCTTTAATCTGTTCCCACTGATCATCTTTTAATGCATAGCGTTTAGTCATGAAAAAATTATGAGGACCGGTAAGATTTTCTCAAGCTAATTGATGACACCTTAATTCAAAATAAAAAACGGTTTTAAATATTATTTCTATAAATTTCAATGTTACACTGATTTATAACAGGTTTTAATTGATTCCGCTTAGATGATATATGGGACCTAAAAAATTAACTAATTAACTTATGTCCATGAAAAAATTATAAATAAATGGACATATATCAATGATGTATGGTTGTTTTTTTATAATGAATAGCCTAAGTGATCGTTAGTGAATAGATGTTTTTTTTGGTGCGATATAATTACCTGAAAATCCAGACATAAGTTATAAAATGAGATAAATTTTGAAGGACGCCAGCTTTAAACCGCAGCTTTCATTTTTGTCTACATACAGCAGTCCAAGACGTTACCCAGTGTCACGTTACGGAACCGCACTCAGTGCGCTTGCCGGATTCAACAGTCTGGAGATCTTAGTATATTGCCCTATAAAGCTCATTTTATTAAAGATAATCTTTAATAGTCAAAGGCATTCAAATGTATAGATAGGGACTGTGTCAGGAAATGTGTTAGTAGAGGTGGACAATAATGTCTAGAATCAAGGTACGTGATTTTCTCAGTCGACTATTACGAATAGCCGCCGATTTTGTAGATGCCTTTTAATTAGATTAGACTGTCACCACTCTCCTAGACAAATTTAGTCTATTCTTTTTGCATAAATGAGAACATTATGAGTGGACAACGATATTCTCTCAGAATCACGTATCAATCATGCTGCTAAACATTCTCATTAAAACAAGGGAATGCATCTTTTTACTGATCTGTACCTTGTTTTCAATTTTCCTCTGTTCTTTAATTTAGTACTATCTTTATCACTTATGAGCACTCACTGGATTCACTGAATGAAGTATATGGAAATCAGAGATTTGATTGAGGCTGAATTGAAAAATTACAGTTCTAATCAAATAATTCCATCCGAACGGTACTTGGCATTAAAGTTTGACTGTTCAAGGGAAACAGTGCGTAAGGCCTATGAACAGCTTCGTGCCGAAGATAAAATTTTCAAACGGCAAAATCTCGGCTGGTTCGTGAGTAATAAAAAAATTCAATATTATCCAAACTCAATTGAAAATTTTCGTTCTTATATGAAGGCACAGGGTTTTAATGCCAGAACTGAACTGATCTCGACCCGACAGCTGGAGCTATTCGATCACAGTAATCTTTTTAGCGAAGAAAATCGTAAATTGGGCTTTATTGAAATTATCCGTTTACGTTATGCTGATGATGTACCTGTACTTCTAGAATATAATTATTTACCTGTTGCGCTGTTTCCAGATGTGCTGAATTATGATGTGATTACTTCGGTACAAGATGTCATTAAAAATCACTTTCATTATAATTACACGAGTAGTCAGTTAAAAATTAAAATTACCGGTGTGTCTCATTTTGAGAGCCAGCACTTAGGTATTCCTTTAAGTCAAACCGCCACTTATATTGAACGTATTTCAAAATCAGATGATCTAGTGATTGAATATGACATCGAAATCTGGTCACAGGACAAAATTGAAATGACCTTAGATATTCAAGCATAAGCTTATATTTATATCCTGCCCATTCAAATCCTAAGAAGTTAAATGGTTTTAGGATTTTTTTTATTTTCTTAGATTAGACCTCCTTCATAAATCATTCTTACTCAGTTGCAAATTATAAATTCCAGCAACTAGATTGAATCTCAAAAGGGGGGGCTTTTAGCTCTATTGCGATAACGTTCTGAAAGCATTTTGAAAGTTTTTAGACTGCCAAATACATACTTAATTTCTATTCTTCTTTATTGATTTCCTGATTATAGATTTTTAGTTCAGGATCCAGTTTACAGCGGCTTTTGGCCTCTAATGGCAACAGGGTATTGGGATACAAAGTATAAATCCTTTGATAACCTCTATGTGTAAGAACAAAGGTTCCTGAAGGGATCTGGTTTAAATTGTGTTTGAACAATTCTAAATCAAGCGTAATTCTCAGCATGACTTTCATATCAGGATGCCAATATCAGCAAATGCCAAGAAACTTAATCCAACATTAGGGGGTATTGGGAAGTGCGTTTGATTGAAGTTGAGCAGGAAGGGAAAATTAGACGTTATATCACTTTATTAATGAACCCAAAGACATAGCCACTGATAGGCTTGGCGAAGCTTTATGCTCAGCGCTGGGAAATAGAAATGCGTTACCCAGAAATCAAAAGTGATTTACAGGAGGGCAAGCATTTGAGGAACAAGCAACCTGATTTAGTTTGTCAATAATTATGGGGGGCTTTATTGCCTACAATATTCTAAGAAGACAAATGAAACATATGGCTCAACGTGCAAAAGTCAGTCCTTTGAGAATCAGCTTTCATATTGCATCTATTGGCATTCTGAATATATTAAGATTCGACTCTTTAGACTCCGCAGGTAATTTACCTAAACATTTAGAAAGTTTACTGGAAAAATCTAAGAGATATGTTTTGCCTGAGAGGGGAGTGAGGAGTTGCCCACGAGTTGTGAAAGGAACACCACGGAAATACCCAAGAAAATGCCAGTCAATTTCTTAACTGACCGGCATCACTTTAATTAAGGGCTTTCAGATGATTCAGATTTTTTGTCTTTCTCATTTCCATAATCTAAAGCAACCTGTTGCGCTTCGGCGGCGGCAGTTGCTTCTATTGGGATGGATTCATCTGCAATAGCTACTGTTCCAGTAAATCCAAATAAGCTCAGGATTAGAATCTTTGAATACTTTTCCATCTGAATTTCCTCTGCGTTTCTAAAACTTAATTTCAGTGTAGAGGGTAAGTTTAAATTCCGATGTATGAGCTATGTCTGCATATGTAAGATATTCAGGATCCAAGTTATAGAACCTCGGGTTTATGTAAGAATACTTATCGGATGAGTTTTTTTTGTAGCGTTGACTGGCCAAATACAGACCGATTTTCTTGAAAATCTTTTATAGGGAAGATAATTTAATGGCAAATTATAAAAAGAGCATAGCAATGGTCAACTGCGGTAATCCCCCCTACAATAAAATCCAAGAAGACATAAACAATATGAAACCAACTACGATGAAATGGATCGGCAATAATATTGAGTTAAATGACATGCAGGGTGTCCATACTTTCTTATTAAGTTTAGAAGAAGAAGGGGGTGTTGATTAATCGCAGTATGTCATGAGTCTTATACAGGACATCGCCCAGTACATAAGGTTAAGTTTGAAAAGAATTAGCACCTCCTCTGAGAGATTTTTCTTTACCAGCCCTGTTTTTGTAACATCTAGTAATTTTTTTGTAACCTTATTGTTATTTATTGTTCACTTTGTTTATTATATAAAAGATAAAAGGTGGAGAATTTAAGATGCTCACTAAGGTCGAAGCCATTGTGATTTTACTAATGGTAATTGCATTAATACTCATTATTTATGAAATGGGACAAGGACTTAATTGGACTTTATAAACGCTTTCTCAGTTTAAAAAAAGTCCTCAATTGATGGCATTAATTTATTTATCAGAAGTTTCAGAATTTTGATCTTATACTTGGCTGACTAAAGATGAATAATATCTATATTGGTGATATTGTTTACCTAGTTTACGGTAGTCATCCAATGATGGTTGAAAAATTGCAGGATAATTTAGCTACTTGTATATGGTTCAGTGATAAAAAACATTTTTTCCGTAAGAATTTTCCCTTAAATATCTTAATAAAAAAAACGTAATTCAACAAAATATACCTGGGCGAATTCAAAGCTCATAGTGTACAGGTCATTTCGACCATGGCATGTGTTACTGATCTGAACAATGAATCACTGGTAGAATTTGCTGCTGAGTAACATGGATTTAAAGAACTACTTAGTGAAGTCATGAAAATGAATTACGGTGCATTTCAAAACTATGTTATAGCTTGAACTGAGGATCAGAAAGCTTGTTTGAATTGATGTATTTCATCCGCAGATTATGCGCGAATGCTAAGAAATCTGGAGTTCGAATATTAACCAAAAAGAAGATCATTTTTTGATTTATGCGAGAGATCTATTTTATTTTTATATTTATAAGGCTAAACTTGCCTCCAATTTAATACTGGTATGTACCACTTAATTTTAGGGCGTGTCTTCAATATTAAATGTATTTAAAAATACTGTTTGCATGTTCGCCTAAACAATGATTTTCCATTATTACATAATGATCTGGCTCAGGAATATTGATAATGACCACAATGACTGATGATTTAGGTCATGGTATGGGCAATGCCTGGGAAAATAAAGACTGGGCACATATTTCTGATCCAGAATTACAAAGTCTGCAGCAGCATTATTCCTGTTTACAAGGTCATATTCAGATTTTGTGGTGTAGTCCCCGGCCATTTTCATCTGCGGCGCTGGTCAAGGTGGAGCAGGATTTTGTGAGCAGGGATGAAGCAGTCGCGCATCAGTATTTGATCAAGCGCAGTCATTGTTCATTTCGTCGTGCCCACGATATTTTACAGGAGCATGCCGTTCTTCAGCATTTAGCCAGCAAAGAAATTCCTGTTGCAGCATTGATTAGGTCAAATCAAGATCTGACTGCTTTAGAGCTGGGTGACTGGACCTATGAAGTCTATGCAAAAGCAGCCGGTTTAGATCTGTATGCAGATCAGCAATCCTGGAAACCTTTTTTCTATGCTGAACATGCCGCCAAGGCAGGGGCTTTACTGGCCAGACTACATCTGGCGATGCAGGATTTTCCTGAGCAGCAAGGCAGATCAGCATCTTATTTGGTTTCCAATCAGCAACTTTTAGACAGTGAAAATATCGTTACAGCCATTCAACGGCGCATTGCAAACAGTCCAGAATTAAGCCGTTATTTTGCCGATAAAAATTTGGATCCTTACTTTTTAGATCAAATCTTACAGGTTCACCAGCGTATTCAGCCTGTATTGCAACAGGCAAGCAGAATTTGGACCCATAACGATTTACACGCTTCTAATCTGTTTTGGTCATCGCCAGATGCCAAAGCTGAGATTACTGCCGTGATTGATTTTGGTTTATCTGACCGAAACTCGGCACTTTATGATCTGGCAGTGACGATTGAACGTAATTTCATTGATTGGTTGGAATTAGAGCAGAACCCACATATTCAGATTGATGAGGCCGGTTTAACCGCCTTTCTACACGCTTATTTTTCCGAAGCACATCCACAAGAAGATTTTAGTGTTTTGCCAGAGCTACTGAAAATCGTGCATTTGGATTTCGCTTTTTCAGAGCTTGAATATTTTGTTGGGATTACTCAAAACCAGCAACATGCAGATGCGGCTTATTACGACTGGATTATCGGTCATGTGGACTGGTTCTTTGGCGAACAAGGTCAACAATTTACCCAGACCTTAACCCGGCTCATTCAAGATGAATTGCAATCTTCTCAATGCTCTCTCTAAACCCAGCATCATCACCCACTTCACAGACATAAGGTTTCGTATGAACACTCGTCAACTCAAACAGAATGTATTAATCCGATCTTTAAATATGATCATTCTGTCGCAGCTGTGTTTAGTCCCGCTGACTTATGCTGAAGACGATGTTCAAAAGCTTGACACGATTGTTATCACAGCCGATCAAAGCATTCCTTACTCGAGTGCTAAAGTGAATGTTGAGGGATTTGCTACGGACAGTCTGCAAAAAATACCTGCATCGGTCTCTATTTTGACTGCTGATCTCATTGCTGAACAACATGCTCGTGTGCTGAGCGATGTTATAAAAAATGATGCAGCCATCGGTGAGGGCTATGCTGCAATTGGCTATTATCCAAACTTTGTCTCGCGTGGCTTTGCACTGGATTTGGCATCTAGCTACCTCATTAATGGCAATGTGATTCGTGGTGAACAAAACGTCGCACTTGAAAATAAAGAACGTGTGGAAATTTTAAAAGGCATGTCCGCGATTCAAAGTGGGATGTCGACCCCGGGTGGGGTTGTGAATTATGTCACCAAGCGACCGAAAGATATTCAGGCACTGACATTCTCGGCCGATCAACACGGCCAGTTTTCAGTGGCAACTGATCTCGGTGGTTTTTGGGGTGATGAGCAACAATTCGGATATCGCATCAATCTGGTGAATGAACAGATGGAGTCTTATGTCGATCATGTCGATGGTGAACGCTATCTAGCGGCATTGACCTTAGATTGGAAAACATCTGAGCAATCCAAATTAGAATTTGATCTTGAAGCACAGCGTTCCGAACAAAAATCAGTGCCAGGTTATCAATTACTGGATGGTAAAGTCCCAGAAAATGTGAAATGGGACCGATTGCTGGGTTATCAGACTTGGGGCAAACCGGTCACGATCGATAGTCTGAATAGCAGTTTAAAATATAGCTATGCATTGAATGATGACTGGAACTTGGGACTCGTCGCAGCCCACAGTAAATCCAAGGTTGATGATTATTCGACATTTGCTTGGGGATGTTATGCCACGTTATGTGAATATAGTGGCTTGGGCAACACCTTTGATGCGAATGGTCATTACGATATTTATGATTTTCGTAATCCAGATGAAACCTTTAAAACCAACCAATTTAAAGTCAAACTAGATGGGGTGATTGATACCAATTGGGCGCAACATTATCTAAATTTTGATATTACACAAACCAATAAATCGCGAGATCGTTTTGCTGGTGTCAATGAATGGATTGGTGTAGGTAATATTTATACAGAAACCATAGATTTTTCCCCAGTAACAGCGAATGCTGGACCAAAATATCAAGCACTTAAAAGTAAACAAACTGCATTTACAGCATTAGACCGTATTGAATGGAATGAACATTGGACCACTTTGATTGGCGGAAAATGGATCGAGCTTGATGAACAAGCATATGATGCAGATCGGGTAAAAGTCCGCGATACTGATTTAGGCAAATTTTTACCGCAATTTGCGATCAGCTATAGCCCCTTGGAATCGACTACCGTCTATGCCTCGTATGCTAAAGGCCTGTCAGATGGAAAAACAGCGCCTTGGTTTGCAGAGAATGCGGCTGAAACTCTAGCACCGATCTATTCAGAGCAATATGAAATTGGTTTCAAACAACAGATCCATGATTTCCTGTTGACTGCAGCCGTTTTTGATTTACGTCAGGACAATCAATATAGCAAGCCGATTTCAGGACTTCGCTATTTTATTGCGGAAGGCGAACAGCATAGTCAGGGCCTGGAATTAGGACTGAATGGTGCATTAACCGACCATCTGGCCTTAACTTCATCTTTAGCCTTGACCAAAGCCCGTTTAGAAAATGTGGAAGCGGTTGAATATGGTAATCATCAGGCGCAAAACGTGCCAAAAGCTCGTTTCGCAACACATCTTCGCTATAACGTACCGAGCATTGCAGGTTTCACTGTTCTGGCAGGTGGTCAATACAGTTCCAGCAAATATGCCAACAAAGAGGGTGCTGCGAAAGTTGCAGGTTATAGTGTGGTTGATTTAGGCGCTGCCTATCAATTTAAGCTAAATACGACCGATGCATTGCTGCGCTTGAATATTTATAATCTGTTCAACAAGAAATACTGGCGTGATGCAGGTGAATTTTTGGGTGATGATTATTTATTCTTGGGTTCGCCGCGTACAGCAACCTTGTCATTCAATCTGAACTTCTAAATTGGCTGCTTAATCAGGTTATATTGCTATGGAAAATATAGAAATTGCAGCGTTCATTTTAAACGTTTTAGGTGTCTGGCTGACCTCCAAACAATATAAAGTCTGCTGGTTGGTGAATATTGTCGCTGTATTTTTATATATGATTATTTTTTATCGTGTCAATTTATTTGCAGACGCAGCATTACAAGCCGTATTTATCTTGATGCAACTGTATGGCTGGTATAGCTGGTCGAAGAAAAATCATGACCAGGCTATCACCGTGCAGATTGGCTATTTGAATAAAAAAATCTGGGTATATAGCCTGATTGTGGGTATTGTCGCCGGTCTGGTGATTGGCGCCTTATTTGCTCATTTCACCACAGCATCACTCCCTTGGTTGGATTCCATGTTGGCTTCTTTTAGCTTGGTGGCAAGTTATTGGGCGGCAAAAAAATATATTGAAAGCTGGGGATTATGGTGTGTGTTAGATGTGATTTATGTCGGCATGTATAGCTATAAGTCATTGTATTTAACCGCCGTGCTTTATTTTATTTTTATTCTTCTGGCACTCAATGGCTGGAGAATGTGGCGAAATCTTTATAGAGTGAAATTATCTTGAAATGACACTATTGCAAATAGAAATTTGAGGTGATGCTCTTTCCTTTAAAAAAAGTGTTTATAGACTAAAAACTTTATTTGAATTGGCCGCAGCTTGAAGATGTTGCTGATATTTTGTGAAAGCTAGCTACCATACATTCAAAGCGAACCGAAGTTCGCTTTGAATGTATTTCACTTCTTAAAAGAACCCGGCTGGTTTGGTCGAATAGCTCACTAACAGATTTTTGGTTTGTTGATAATGATCCAGCATCATTCTGTGATTCTCACGACCAATGCCGGATTTTTTATAGCCACCGAAAGCCGCATGCGCAGGGTAGATGTGATAACAGTTGGTCCAGACCCGACCGGCCTGAATGGCACGGCCAGCACGGTAGGAAATATGCGCTGAGCGTGACCAGACCCCGGCACCGAGTCCGTAAATCGTATCGTTGGCGATCTTGATCGCATCATCAAAGTCTTTAAAGGTGGTCACAGCCAATACAGGCCCGAAGATTTCATCCTGGAAGGTCTTCATGTCATTGGTGCCTTTAAAGATGGTCGGTTCAATATAGAAACCTTGACCCACTTCCTGACGTGCTTCACCACCAGTCAGGATCTGTGCGCCTTCTTCACGACCAGTGGCAATACAGCCCAGAATCTTGTCCTGCTGTTCCTGTGAGGCTTGCGCGCCAATCATGGTGTC
The DNA here is from genome assembly GCF_002321025.1 of Acinetobacter lwoffii. Lineage (GTDB taxonomy): Bacteria > Pseudomonadota > Gammaproteobacteria > Pseudomonadales > Moraxellaceae > Acinetobacter > Acinetobacter lwoffii_Y. Next base: position 26,350 of record NZ_DCLL01000029.1, on the reverse strand, counting down.
AGTATCCAGCGGATGCCCGGTTTTAATCCGTTTCACCCGTTCAACGGCACGCGCCAGAAATTCGTCAGCAATACTTTCCTGGATCAGCGCACGCGATGGACAGGTGCAGATTTCACCCTGGTTCAGGGCAAACATGGCAAAACCTTCCAGCGCTTTGTCCAGATAATCGTCTTCCTGATCCATGATGTCGGCAAAGAACAGATTCGGTGATTTACCCCCCAGTTCCAGCGTCACCGGAATAATATTTTCGGTGGCATATTGCATGATCATCTGACCGACGGCGGTAGAACCGGTAAAGGCAATCTTGGCAATGCGTGGGTTGGTGGCTAGCGGGCGACCGACTTCAACCCCATAACCATTGACGATATTCAGGACACCCGGTGGCAAAATATCCTGAATCAGTTCAGCCAGCACCAGAATGCTGACCGGAGTCTGTTCTGCAGGTTTCAACACAATGCAGTTGCCCGCAGCTAGGGCAGGTGCCAGTTTCCAGGCAGCCATCAGAATCGGAAAGTTCCACGGGATAATCTGACCCACGACGCCCAACGACTCATGAAAATGATAAGCAATCGTATCTTCATCAATTTCGGAAATGCCGCCTTCCTGCGCACGAATACAGCCGGCAAAATAACGGAAATGGTCAATAGCCAGCGGAATATCGGCAGCCAGCGTTTCACGGATCGGTTTGCCGTTATCCCAGGTTTCTGCTACTGCCAGCAGTTCCAGATTTTGTTCCAGACGATCTGCAATTTTCAACAGAATATTGGAGCGGGTGGTCGGCGATGCTCTGTTCCATTGTTCTTTGGCTTTGTGCGCTGCATCCAGGGCCAATTCAATGTCTTCTACAGAAGAACGCGGAACCTTGGTAAAGACTTTGCCATCTACCGGAGAGATGTTGTCAAAGTATTCACCTTTGACCGGAGCGACCCATTCGCCGCCAATAAAATTCTCGTATTGTGCTTTAAAATGAACTTTTGAATCAGGTTGATTAGGATCGACGTAACGCATATTTATTTCCTTTGCTTATTTTCGTATGGCAAAACCGCTTCTACAGCTTTGGTATAAGGTACTTCTGCACCTTATTTGATTAATATAACTGGTATAAGGTTGGAAAAAGGTTGGAGCTAGCATGTTCACGATATTTTCATCCATTTTAAAAAAATAACGATTACAGCGGATGTAAATCATGAATTGTTGTGAGAATAAGGAATGATGACAAAACAAGATTTGATGGAAAAAAGGCACAATACTGATCAGCTTCGGCAAAACAGCAGTTTGTCTCCCTTACATGCAGAACAGCTAGGACAGAGTATTGCCAGCTCCTGGCAACGTTCATCCTCGGCTGAAATCCCGAAGAATCGTTTAGCAGCACCGCTGACGGATTTAAAAAAGACCACTTCTTCCTCAACTTTAGCCCAAGCCCTGCAACATTGTGCTCAGGATTTAAAACATATTGCCGAGCAATCTTCTATGGTGCTGGCGGTCGGAGATATCGGCAGCACCATCATTTGGGCAGCTTCTAGCCCACAAATGCAAAGTGCCGCAGAAAGTGTACATTTTATTGAAGGTGGGCAATGGCGCGAAGAGCTAGTCGGAACCAATGCATTGGCATTATCCTTAAAAACTCAACAATCCAGCTGTGTCTTTTCCAGTGAACATTACATGTCCTCCATTCATGATTGGGTTTGTTACGCTGCCCCGATTATTGATCCCTATTCAAAACAGGTCTTAGGTGTCATTGATCTGTCGACTACCTGGCCAAAGCATAACAGTTTAGCACTACTAGCTGCGGAGCGCTGTGCTACGATTATCCAGTCGGCTCTACTAGAATGCCAGAAGCAGCGCCTGTTTATTCGGGCTTTTTCATTACCTCAAGTGCTGTTTAATGGCAAGATGCTGGTTCTGACTCCTCGACAGATTGAAATTCTGACCATTCTAGCCTTATGTCCGCAGGGTCTGAGTCTAGATACCTTGCATCAAGCCTTATATGGCGAGCGCAAGGTCAGTATGGGTACTTTAAAAGCAGAAATGTCACAGTTACGCGATGTATTAGGTGGTATGCTGGGGTCCAGACCCTATCGTTTATTGGCGCATGTAGAGGCTGATTTTTTAATGACAGAGCAATCTTTAGATGCTGGGTATATCGATTCAGCCTTGAAGTTATGTACCGGCGTATTTCTGGCCAAAACAGAAAGTCCATTTCTATGTGCCTGGAGAGATTGTCTGGAATCACGCCTGAGCGATGCCATTTTCAAGGCTAATGAAACCGATGTCTTGCTGAAACATGTGGCACATTTTCCTGAAGCGATTGATGCTGTAGAACGCCTGATTGAACTGATGCCCAAAAACCATCCCGTTCATCAGACTCTGTTAAAATATAAAAATCTTTAAAGCTGATGTAACTATCGGTACAAAGCTAAACAGTTAAAATAGGAAAATTCTGGAATATTAAGTATTATCCTTGCTTACTGTGGGTTTGCTTATTAATTTAGACTGAACCTGATCCTAAAATTTTTATCAGTGGCTACCCAGTTTGACCAGCCGCTTGATGGGATGCTCTTCATCAAAATCAGCTACGCTCACCTTCATGTCATTTGAAGGACGCGCAGTTTATTCCTCAGAGATTAAATATGATATTAAGATCATACGACGGGAAATTTTTTCTGGCTGGGACGGGCTAAAAAAATCGTGGCATTTTTCTACCATGGGATTAATGTCGATATTCATAATGAAGGGGACTTCATAAAAAAGAAACACCCCCCGCTTTTATCCTCTTATGAAGGCAAAAGGATCAGCCAGGAACAGGAAAATGCATGTCTGCTCTTGGCACACTTCCTCAGGAAGTGAAACAGGGGCTGTTAAAAATGTAAGTCAGATGCTTGGAGAGAAGACTTACATTGAGGCACTACATCGCCGCTTTAAAAATATCTACCACTTGGGCATGGCTGGCTTTACGTGGATTGGTCAGCATGCAGGCATCTTTTTGTGCATTTTCCGCCATGATGGCCAAGTCAGCTTCTTTTACATTCAATTCCGTCAGCCCAGATGGAATACCAATTGAAGCCGAAAGCTGACGAATGGCGCCAATCGCTTCATAAGCTGCTTCAGTTACGGTTAAGCCTTCTGTATTCACCCCCATCAATTGGGCAATTTTGGCATAACGTTCAGGACAAGCAATCAGGTTAAATTCACAAACATGGGGGAGCAGAATTGCATTACAAACACCATGCGGCAAGTTGTACAAGCCTCCGAGCTGATGTGCCATCGCATGCACATATCCTAAAGAGGCGTTATTAAAGGCCATTCCGGCAAGATATTGAGCATAGCTCATGGCATCCCGTGCTTCTAGATTATCCCCATTCGCCACTGCGGGACTGAGCCATTCACTGATCATGGTGATCGCCTTTTCTGCACAGGCATCAGTGATGGGATTAGCAGCCGTAGATACATAGGCCTCAACCGCATGTGTCAGAGCATCCATCCCTGTTGCCGCAGTCAGGCCGGCAGGTTTGGCCAACATCAGTTTAGGGTCATCAATTGCAATAAGTGGTGTGCAACGCCAATCTACAATCGCCATTTTCACATGGGTATCGGTATTGGTAATGATACAGAAACGTGTCATCTCCGAAGCCGTCCCTGCCGTGGTATTGATTGCAATCAGTGGTGTCATCGGAACGGTACTTTTATCAATCCCTTCATAATCACGGATATGTCCGCCACCTGCAGTGACCAGACCAATGCCTTTGGCACAGTCATGTGATGAGCCCCCACCTAACGATACAATAAAATCACAGGCATTTTCATTATAAGCTTCAACTCCATGATGCACGTTAATATCAGTTGGATTGGGTTCCGCACCTGGGAAAATATAACTGTCAACACCTGCCTCTTTCAAATAATCTGCAATATCATCTGCAACACCAAATTTAAACAGGCCAGCATCAGTTACAATCAGTGCTTTCTTGGCGCCTAAATTTTGTGCTTTGATCCCGATTTCTTTAGCACAGCCCGGACCAAAAAGTGAAACACAGGGAATATAAAAACCGTTAGTTTGATCTGAAATATTTTTAAAAGCCATGGTGTTATTCCTTCTACCATTCATTGATTATTTTATCGGTGACCCTCACCGTAATATGAGTATTGAATGAAGTTAAAAAGAATCCTACCTACCAAATACCTACCAATTTAAATTTTTGATTCTAGCCAAAATAATGCATTTGAGGTATTTAAAAGCAGATTGGCAAGGTTTAGCAGATACTAGATCTCTTTCATAAATCAAAAAACGATCTTCTTTTTGGTTAATATTTGCACTCCGGATTTCTTAGCATTCGTGCATAATCTGCGGATGAAATACATCGATTCAAACAAGCTCTCTGATCCTCAGTTCAAGCGATACACAGGCATCTCATGGTCAACTTTCTATTTGATGGTTGAGCAATTGCAGAAGCATGTCTCTGCCAAAGGCAGACCGCCCAAGTTAAGCCTGGAGGATCAGGTTCTGCTCTGTCTGAGCTATTGGCGGGAATACCGAACCTTATTTCACGTTGCGACGAGTTACGGGGTTTCAGAGCCCACAGCCTCAAGAATTGTCCGTCATGTTGAAGACTGCCTGATTCGNNCGCGGTGCAGTGCATGATTTCAAGTTGTTCAAACGCAATTTAAACCAGATTCCTTTTGGGGCTTTTATCCTTGCAGATAAAGGCTATCAGGGGATTTATGTATTGTATCCGAATAGCCTGTTGCCATTAAAAGCCAAAAGACACTGTAAATTGGATCCTGAATTGAAAATCTATAATCAAGAAATCAATAAAAGAAGAATCGGAATTGAGCATGTATTTGGCAGCCTGAAAACCTTCAAAATCCTTGCTGAGCGTTATCGAAATAGAGGTAAAAGGCTTGGTTTGAGATTCAATTTAATCGCTGGAATCTACAACTTGGAACTGAGCAAAAAATGATTTATGAAAGAGGTCTACTGGGTAGATTGGTTTAATAAAGGGCGTGTGAATAGCACACTAGGCTGTTTGCTACTTTCTGATTTTAAATAAATACTAAAATGCTTTATTCATTTTTAAGATAAAGATAAACAGTACAGGGCTTAGAAATACCCATAGAGACACAAAGCTAATACTGGAGCTAAACTGGGTACGTAATAAAAACATCGCGACGAATAAGAAAATACCTGCAGCGAATTTAGTGTACGTAGGAAAATCCGCTAAAAAAGCGTAATGAGATTTTCGGGTTTTTAGGATCTGCTTTTCACTTACCACATAAAAACCAAAACAGCTCAGCCAAAGCAGACCGATCACTGCAATCCATATCATATTGATGATTCCTGTTGAGTGATTTTTAATTTAGCCTGAATTTTATTGACCGCTTTTTGCTGAATGGGCGTAATTTTTTGGTGTAAAAATAGGGCAAAAAGGGCCAAGGTCCATAACATTAGCTCAATACGCAAAAAAGGCCAATAAGTCGCAAAAGAAGCAATATATTGCTGGGAAACTAAATAATAAATATCAATCAGGGGAAGTATAAAGGCAGCACAAATCAGAAGTTTAAGCTGCATTCTCCATATATGCTGCTGTGGGGTTACACATGCCAGGATAAAACTGCCAAGCCAGATAGAGAAAAAACTATAAATTTCATAATTTGGTGCACCTACAGGAATACTGATAAAACGATTCGCATAGAGATATCCCAGCATGGCAAGCGGCAAGCCAATAATTATGGTGATATTCAAGCGGTTCACTAAATAGTGTCCGAGATGAAACCGCACTGATTTTTTCTGCATTTGGCGTTTCAGGCTCCACAGCAGCAATCCGGATGCAATCATTGCGCAGCCTAATATGCCGGAGAAAAATAACCCTAAACGTAAAACAGGTTCAGCAAAACGTGCCATATGTAAACCATACATGCTGGCATTTAGTGTGGCAATTGCACTTTCATTTTGTGTATTTTCAAGCAATTTTCCGGTAGCAGCATTTAAAATAAGCTGTGCCTGATTTCGTGTAATGGAATGATCTTTGAGCTGAGTTAAGGTTATGTGTGCCAGCTGGGTATTGGGCTGCTTGACCGTGATATTGTCAAATTCCGCATATCCCCAGTGTTGCTGTGCCGTGGTGATAAAATGTTGAATTGGCAGCATCTGGGTTTTCACAGGAACTGAGTGGGTGGCTGATGTATTGATTGTGCGAATTTCTTCAAAATATTGAAAGGGATTGTCTGGATAAAGTTTTTTCATACCGGAAGGCAGCACGATATAAAAGAAAATCGCCAACCCGGTAAATGTCATGGTCAAAAAGAACGGCAGGGCAATCACTGAACTGACATTATGAAAATCCAGATAAGAGCGCTGTCCTTTAAAGGCTCTTAGGGTAAAAAAGTCTGTCAGTATTTTTTTATGGGTAATAATTCCTGAAATCAGAGTCAGTAACATGATAAAGGCAGCGACCGTCACAATGAGGCGACCGATGGTGTAGGGCATACCATAGAGCTGAAAATGAAAATTATAGAAAAAATCTCCCCCTTGTGTGGCTGAAAGCTGTAATTCTTTTCCTGTCGAAGCATTCAGGGTTTTGACTTCATAGCCACCATCCGCTTTTTGCCAGTAGACTTTATTCACCGGTGAATCTTGATTGGCGACTCCGATATACCAGTTTTGGGCGTCCGGTGCATGCTGCTGTAAATAGCTGTAAGCAGATTTTAAGGCAGTTTCCTGATTGACTTGTATTGAGGCAAATTCAGGCTGCATCCATATACTGATTTCATGCCGGTAATAGGTGACCGCGCCTGTTAAAAAGATCGCGAAGAGCAGCCAGCCAAAACTTAAACCTAACCATGAATGTAGCCATGCCATGGATTGACGGACAGATTTATGCATGGTTTAACCTATGAAGCGGGAGATGGTAAATAAGCTAAGGAAAGGAAGCAGGCTATAGACCGAAAGCTTTTTTAAACTCTGGATACAGAAGATGCCAATCACAAAACAGACATAAAAAATCAGGGCAATAACGGCGGCCAAATAGACGGATTCTGCTTTGGGCAGAAAAGCCTGTAGAAAGTAAGCCAGATTGAGTGCGATCAAATAACTGCACAAGTAGCCCATCCCAAAGCTCATGCCTAAGCGATAGAAAATGGCGAGTGGCTGCACTACAACAGACATCATATTTGGCCTTGAATAGATCTATACTGATGAAAATCTAAAAACTTAATAAACAAAACTTAAAGTCGTTACCAGATACTGTTTTTTATAGGCCTGCTGATTCAATTTTCCGGCCTTGTCTGCTTCTTTGCCAACTTCAATGACATATTGACCTTTCCATGGCGTGGCGATCGTAATCTGGCCTTGGCCGTTGGTGGTGTATTTTTTTAGCCAAAATTGCGGGGAAAAGACTGTGACTTCAACATCCGCAGCAGCTTTACCCTGATACAGTACCGTAAATGTATTGCTGTTGATCTGGGTCGGGGCAATATCCAGTTCGGACTCTGCTTTCAAGTTTTGTCTGCCGGATTTGGCATGATAGCTCAGCAATGATTCTCCATAGATCAATTCATGAGTGAGCTGGACATCGGTCTGGCCTTGGGTTGCATAGAGCAAATGATCCTGTTGCATTTGAGGACTAAATGTTTTTTTGGCCTGAACGGCCTTTGCCTGATTGAAAGACTTGAGGGCACCTTGCTGCGTTTCTTTGAGCTGTTCACTATATTCACCAAAGAACGCATGAGTCTGCTGATTTGTGCCACGTTCTAGCCAAAGCATATGCGCCTGAGCTGAAAGTGTCATAGACAGTCCAAGGGTCAAAGCGATCATTTTTTTCATTTGTTTTACCTATTTTTGTGTATGTAGTGATGATTTAGCCCTGAACATGTCGTCAGGGCTCAGCTTAAAAATTAATATTTAAATTTCACAGCAACGCTGTAATTCGCTGGTGCACCATAAAAACCTTGCTGATTGGGGAAATTGAATAGGTATTTTTCATTGGTCAGGTTATTACCATTGGCTTGAAAGGTCATATGCTTATTCAACTCATAGCTGGCCATTAAGTTCACGAGCGCATAGGCATCCTGTTCAATGACTCCAGCTTTCTGGGTAATCACTCCATTGGTGGTTGCTTCAGGCACATCCAGATAGGTTTGATCCTGCCACTGCACACCAAGGCCCAGTTTCAGTTTTGGAAGTTGTGGCACCTGATAGGTGGTTAAAAGATTAAAAGACTGGGTTGGATTGAAGGTACGCGCATCACCGCCATTGATCAGATCTTTCAGGCTAAACTGGGTATAACCAAAGCTTACGTTAAAATGGTCGGTCAGTTGTCCCGCCAAGCCAAACTCGTAGCCTTGGGAACGCAGGTCACTGACCTGAGTTGTGCGTAAAGTCGGGATACCATCAGAATCACGAAGCGGATAATTACTTTGCTCCGTTCTGAACACAGCCATGGTGGCGGTAAGCTTGTCATCTAGCCAAGAACCTTTGACTCCGACTTCATAGCTTTCACCTTCGATCGGTTTGTTAATGCTGCCATCATCTGCTTTGGTGGTTTGCGGACGGAAAATCGAGGTATAACTCAGGTAACCTGTATATTCAGGGCTAAAGTTATAGGTCAGACCGGCATAGGGTAAAACTTTATCTTCATCATAAATGGTGTCGGTCCCATAACTGCTACCACTGCTTTCAGCCTGAACGTAGTTCGCACCTAAAAGCAGTTTCAGATCATCATTCAGATGCAGTCGGGTCGCAGCATAAAGGCTCTGGTTCTTCTGCCGGATATGCATTTCACCACTGGTTTTCGACATATCCCAGCTTGGTTCTTCGGGTGTAAAGCTGGCTAAATCTGTGGTCAGCGGATTGACAAAGCTGCCAGCATAACCCAATTCATCCAGACGATTTTTGGCCCAGACATAGCCCAATGAGGCTTCATGGCGTTGTCCCCAAAGCGGATAGGTGCCGCTAAAACTCAGGCTGGCTTGTTGTTCTTTATTGTCATCAATATACATGCCTGGGTAGAGGAAGATGCCTGAAGTGCCATTTGCGCCAGGTTTGCCGGACAGAAACAAGAGCTTTGAATCGCGTTGTGTACGTTTTTCATCATAGGTCAGTTTGGCTGTCCAGTCGCCACCCAGTTTTTGTTCAAGCTCGGCAAAGTAACTTTTAATATTGCTATCCCAGTGGGCCCAGCTTGGACTGTAATTATAATTCCGTGAGTAACTGAGCTGCTCGCCTTCAGTATTGATCAGTGGATTAGAACCCCAATTGACACCATTCGGCTTGTGATTGGTTTCGGTATAGCCAGCAGTCAATAGAGTTGTGTCAGTAATATCTGCCTCCACAACAGCACCTATGCCGTTTTTTTCCAGTTCATAACGATCCAGATAACTGTCGCCTGTTTGTTGATAGCCAAATACACGACCTCTGACTTTTCCATCTTGGGTGAGAGGAGAGGATACATCTACTTCATAGCGCTGCGTATTCCATGAGCCATAACTGGCATTAAAGGCTGTTTGAAGGTCGGATGTCGGGCGTTTGCGAATCATATTAATAGTTGCGCCGGGATCGCCAATTCCATTATTTAAGGCATTCGCGCCTTTCACCACTTCGATACGGTCAAACAAAAAACTGTCTGGATTATCATTATTATAATTATAGCCTTCGAGTGGAATACCAACGCCATCGACTAAAACATTTGAAATCTCGAAACCTCGGGCAAGGTAGGAGCTCCGTTCCGTTTCCTGATTGCTGACGATAATGCCAGGGGTATTGCGCAGTACGTCCCGGGTATTATCCAAGGCAAAGTCATTCAGTTGCTGGCGAGTGATGACATTGACTGTTTGCGGCGTTTCCTTGAGTGGAATATTCAGTTTTGAGGCGGTTGACGAATTTTGGATGATATAAGCCTTACTCTGTTCGGAGCTGAGCTCACTCTGTTCTGATTCCGCTGTAACTGTAATCGTCGGTAATTGCTGAGTATCATCGGCAAAACTTTGCTGGGACACTAAAATTGCAAGACTAAGAAGAGAAAGCTTAAATGATGGAGGAACGGTATAAAACATTTTAGTTAATGCAAATGATAATAATTATCAGTAATATTATTGTTTAATATCTCTTAAAGCAATCTCAATATAATAGGAAATCCAAATGAAAAATGAGTTAATGATAGGTAAATCTACAAATAAAAGTTTAATGTAAGGAGTAGGGAACAATAAAATATCACTATTAAAAAAAGATGTTATTACCTTACTTTTGTGCTCCTGAACCAATTTGTTTATATACTGCACTATAAATTTTCAAATCCTCAATCTGGAGTGACTTTGTTGCATAAAGGCTTCAGAGATAGATCTTTTCTAAGTTACTCGAATTCAAGTGACAACTTGGGTATGAGGTCGACCTAATTCCGTTAATTTATCGTCTAATAATTTAATGCAATACATTTTGGTTTTGACCAAACTTCGCCGATGATAGCCTGACCATTTCTTCCATAGTGTCCTGCCTAAACATTTAACGGTTCGAAGTAATTCATTTCGCTCTTGCGAATGAACTTTTGTAATTTTCTAAGGCTTTGCATTTTTTCTGGAGGGAACTACCGCATATGCTTACCGGTCTGCAATGACTTGACGGCATTGCTTGGTGTTATAAGCCTCGTCTGTATAAACTGAATCAATCTGTTCATCCAACGGAATTTGATCAAGTAACTCCCCAAGGATTCGTGAATCACTCACATTATTCGTTGTGAGCTGAACTGCTCGTATTTGAAGAGTTTTAGCATCTATAGTGGGTATTGGTATGTTGAACGTAGTTCGGAAATTCTGTAATCGAGCCATGGCTTTGTAATAGGGTGGCCAGTGACATCACATATTTGTAGGCATTCAAGGCAGTTTCAGCTCGTAGTCCGCTCAGCATATTTTGTGCATCGATGACCTGTGTGGCGGTGCCCATATCTTCTTTAAAAGACAATTCTTGGATGCGTAAATTTTCCTGTGCGGCTTTCAAGTTTTGTGCCAGAAGTGCATCACTTTGCTGTACACTGAATGCTTTGCTATAAGATTTATAAATCAGATTTTCAATTTCTTGCTGGGTGCGTGCAGTGAGTAATTCTGTAGCAGAGCGTTTGAGTTCGGCAGCCTGAATATTCTTGTTTTTATCGATCCCGGAAAACAGGTTATAGCGTGCGGCAACTCCGACAATCCAGTTTTCATTTTGATCCAGACTATATTCGCCAAAAGCAAAAACATTCGGTTTTTTGCCGCTTGCTGGGCTTTCACATTGGCTTGAGCCAATTGGGTATGCATGAATTAGCTCTACATGCTTTACATGTGGCACTGATGAAAGGCCAAGGTACACAATATTTATGGATTGATTCAACAACTCTGCCAATTTGTAAAAATCAACGTATTTAGCGTCATAAATTATTAATCCAAATTGCATCACATGGTAGAAGCTCAATAGGCTGGTTTTATGGCTGTAAATTACGTATTGCGATGAATCAATTTGGTGAAATTGCCTGTTCTGCTTTATCGAATGGACATGTTGCTAATATAAAAATGGTTGAGCAATTGGTTGCTGGTATAGAAGCAAAACTTTACGGGGATCGAGGTTACATCAGCCAAGAATTAAAAATTAGATTGAAAGATCAAGGTATTGATTTAATTACTTATCATCGGAAGAATATGCAGGCTATTCAACTCTGTGCATCAGATAAATATCACTTAAGACAACGCAATAAAATAGAAATATTATTCGGCTTATTGAAGGGGCAATACAATTTATTGACGAGTAAAGCACGTAGTCTTCATGGATTTCTGCGTGGAATTTACGCCTCACTATGTGGATATCAATTTAACCCATCGAAATAAGCCAACAATTCAAATTAAGGACTCATCGGCTTAAGCAGGATTCGGGTTAAATAAGCTTTCAAAAATAGCTTGACACACTAAAGCTATTTTAAGCAGGCAATGAATATGAAAGAAAACGCTAAAGAAAAATAAAAAAAACAGCGTATGATTTACTCAATGGAATTTTAGATGATGCAGACAAGATGATCCGTAATGATTGGTCACGTGCCGAAATACAAGAAATTTATGACTTGCCTTTAATGGATTTACTGTTTCAGGCACAGCAAATTCATCGCCAAAACTTTGAACCGAATACTGTTCAGGTCAGTACTCTGCTTTCAATTAAAACGGGCCGTTGTCCGGAAGATTGTAAATACTGTTCGCAATCTGCACATTACGATACTGATCTGGAAATTGAAAAACGCGTAGAAGTACAAAAGGCGATTGCTGAAGCCAAACAGGCCAAAGCTTCCGGTTCGACCCGTTTCTGCATGGGCGCAGCATGGCGTAATCCGCATGAACGCGATATGCCGTATGTGCTGGAACTGGTGCAGGAAGTCAAGAAACTGGGCATGGAAACCTGTATGACTCTAGGAATGCTGAATGCCTCACAAGCGGAACGTCTGAAAGATGCAGGGCTAGATTATTATAACCACAACCTTGATACCTCACGTGAATATTATGCCAATGTCATCAGTACACGTAGCTTTGATGACCGCTTAAATACGCTTGATCATATACGTGATGCCGGAATTAATGTCTGTAGTGGCGGTATTGTCGGCTTGGGCGAAGGCGTACAAGACCGAGTCGGTTTGTTGTTTGAACTAGCGACTATGCCGATTCACCCGGGTTCGGTGCCCATAAATATGTTGGTTCCTATTGAAGGCACACCACTGGCCGATGTTGAAAAACTGGATGTGATTGACTGGATTCGTACTATTGCGGTAGCACGGATTATTATGCCGAAGAGTTATATCCGCTTGTCGGCAGGTCGTGAATCTCTCTCTGACTCTGATCAGGCACTGGCATTTATGGCTGGAGCTAACTCATTATTTTCAGGTGATAAATTGCTTACTGCCCCGAACAGTGGTGAAGGTAAAGACAAAGCCTTGTTTGCTAAATTAGGCTTAAAAGCTGAAGCTGCCAAGAAAACAGCTAAAGAATTGGCTGTAGATGCGATGCAACCTGCTTAATTAATCGTGTAACAAACAGGGATCATTTCAACTTGAATTGGTCCCTTTTTTATTGGAACAGACAAAATGAAGATACTGATGATTACGGGTTGGGGGCTAGGAACAGCGGTCTTAACCCCGTTTGTAGAACAGTTGCGGCAGCAGCATCAAGTTAAAGTATGGGATATTTTCGATCCTAACGTAGAAAGTCTTTTGGCCGAAAAAGTCAGGCAGGCGAGTTCGTTTGATGTCTTGATGGGGTGGTCTTTGGGTGGACAGTTGGCACTTTTGCTGGCTAATGAAATCCAGCAACAACTGAAAATTGCCAAGCCAGTGATTTGCTGTATGTCAAATCCCTGTTTCGTGGCCAATGAAGCATGGCCACAGGCGATGCCAGTTGAACAATATACACAATTTAAATCTTCCATACTGGCTGATCCAAAACGCGGGATGCAGCGCTTCTGTACCTTGGTCACTTTAGCTGGTGCAGCAGCGCGTGAACGTGCAAAATTATTGCACCAACAGTTAAATAGTATTGATTTAAACTATCAGATTAAGCATCTTTATCTCTTGCATCAATTAAATCTGGTGGATATCCTAAAAAATCATTCAGTCAAGATGCTATTTATATTTTCCGAGAATGATATGTTGGTTCCTTACAAAGTTAGTCAAGAATCTGTGTTTTTAACAACCCAAAATCTGAATTTGGTAAAAATACAGGGCACGCACGATGCCATCCTTTTTGATGCCAAGTTACTCGTTGAGCCAATTTTAAAATTTTTAGCCGATCTGGCTTAAGCAAAAAGAGATTGGTAGCTCTTGACGTTTCATTTTCAGATTTAACGCGCTAAGATCAGTTTTAGTTTTAATAATTGGGGTAAATTCTGTGCAGGACGCTTTTGATCAACAGCATATTTGGCATCCTTATACCTCCATGACACAACCCTTGCCATGTTACAAAGTTAAAGCTGCACATGGTGCAGTCATTGAACTTGAAGATGGTACCGAGCTGATTGATGGCATGTCGTCCTGGTGGTGCACAATTCACGGTTATAATCATTCTGAACTCAATCAGGCCGTAATAAAACAATTAGAGTCGATGTCACATATCATGTTCGGTGGTTTGACTCATCAGCCTGCGATTGATCTGGGTAAACTGCTGCTTGAGATCACAGCGCCTGAACTGGATAAAATCTTCTTTGCCGATTCCGGCTCGGTCGCGGTTGAAGTGGCGCTGAAAATGGCCGTGCAGTATTGGCATGCACGTCAGCAACCGCAAAAAACCAACTTTGTTACCACACGCTCTGGCTATCATGGCGATACCTGGAATGCCATGTCGGTTTGTGACCCTGTAACCGGTATGCATCAGATTTTTGGTTCCAGTTTACCGAACCGTTTATTTGTTCCGGCACCTCAAAGTCGTTTTGATGGGGCATGGCAACCCGAAGATATACAGCCACTTGAGCACATGCTGGCACAGCAGCATCAGCAGATTGCTGCCATGATCATCGAGCCGATTGTGCAAGGTGCAGGCGGGATGCGTCTCTATCATCCGGAATATTTAAAACAAGCCAAGTTGTTGTGTGAAAAATACGATGTACTGCTGATTTTGGATGAGATTGCCACCGGTTTCGGCCGCACCGGAAAACTGTTTGCCTATGAACATGCTGAGGTCACACCAGACATTATGTGTATCGGTAAGGCATTAACTGGTGGTTATATGACCTTGTCAGCGACCTTAACCACTCGCCATGTAGCAGAAACGATTTCAAGTGGTGAAGCGGGTGTGTTCATGCATGGCTCAACTTTTATGGCTAATCCGTTGGCCTGTGCGGTCGCATTAAAAAGTACCCAGCTGTTACTGGCTCAAGACTGGCAGACGCGTATTCAACAGATTGAAAGTACACTAGAACAATATTTACTGGATTTAAAATCCTTGGCACAAGTCAAAGATGTGCGTGTCCTCGGCGCAATTGGCGTGGTTGAGCTACATCAAACTATTGATTTGGCGCGTTTTCAGGCTGAATGTGTATGCCGTGGCGTCTGGATTCGTCCTTTTGGCCGTCTGGTCTATGTCATGCCGCCATATGTAATTTCAACACAGCAACTTGAAACTTTATTAAAGCATATGCGGGAGATGATTCAGCAGATAGAGGCAGTAGCATGAACCATCTTGAGCATTTCCAGCAGCAGCTAGATGACTTGAAACAGCAAGGGCAATATCGCCAGTTTAAGTCCAATATTTCTAGCCAGCCACGATTGCAACTCAATGGCCAAGAGATGCTGAATCTGGCATCCAATGACTATTTAGGTCTGGCATCCAACTTAACGCTACGTGAGGAATTTTTTGACCTCACGCCGATGTCTGAGCGATATATGAGTTCAAGCTCTTCACGTTTACTGACAGGAAACTTTCCCAATTTTGAACAACTTGAAGCACAGATGTCACAGGCTTTTGGACGTTCAGTACTGCTGTTTAATAGTGGTTATCACATGAATATCGGGATTCTTCCTGCGCTCAGTAATGCTAAAACCATGATCATTGCTGACAAACTGGTACATGCCAGTATTATCGACGGGATTCGTTTATCTAAAGCTGGCTATGTGCGTTACCGCCATAATGACCTGCAGCATTTGACTCAGTTTTTAGAAAAATATCAGTCAGATGAATCTATCCAGCGCATCATTGTGGTAACTGAATCAATTTTCAGTATGGATGGGGATGAAACAGATTTAACTGCTTTGGTGGCATTAAAACAGCAGTTTGCAAAAGTCATGCTCTATGTCGATGAGGCACATGCAATTGGTGTGCGCGGTGAACGTGGATTGGGCTGCGCAGAACAGTATCAAGTATTGGATCAGATTGACTTCCTGGTCGGTACCTTTGGCAAGGCTTTGGCTTCAGTTGGTGGTTATCTGGTCTGTGCGCCAGTGATTCGTGACTATCTGATTAATAGCATGCGACCTTTAATTTTTAGTACCGCCCAGCCGCCACTATGTATGGCCTGGACTAGATTTATTTTTCAGAAGGTACAGCAGCTTCAGGCGGGACGAATACATTTGGCAGCATTGGCTATACGCTGTCAGCAGGGCATTCAAGACTTGGGATATCACTGTCCGTCAACCTCGCAAATTGTGCCGGTACTGATTGGTGAGGCAAAACGCACCATTCAGGCGGCTGAAATTATGCAACAGCAGGGATTTTATGTGCTACCAGTACGTCCGCCAACGGTTCCTGCCAACACCTCCAGACTCAGAATCTGCCTGAATCAGAACATTTCTGCGGATGAGCTGGACGCATGTCTGCAGGTGCTGAGGAATTTGCCGCGATGAACAGCAAACAGATTGCCCAGCGTTTTGCTCAGGCAAATCTCAGTTATCAGCAGCATGCGCTGGTACAAAGTGCCGTAGCGGCAGAGTTGATGCAGTTCATGCAGCAGCATGTAGCACAACCACATTTGCAACGGGTATTGGAAATTGGCTGCGGTTCAGGGTTTTTTACCCGGCTTTTTATGCAGTATTACAGCTTTGATCATTTATTTTTAAATGATCTATATGCCGAAGTGAAGCAGCATTTCCCGGAAGCTGATCGGCTTTTGTGGGGGATTGGTAATATTGAAACCTTGCCACTGCCGCAGTCTCTGGACATGGTGCTGTCGTGTTCTGCATTGCAATGGATCTCGGATTTAAAAGCATTGTTGCTCAACATTGCGCAGGCCTTAAATCCCTCTGGGCATCTGTGTTTTGCCAGTTATACGGACAATAATTTAAAGGAAATTAAGGCACTGACCGGACAAGGCTTGGATTATCTGCCTTTAGCGGAGGTTTGTGAACTGCTTGAATCCTTAGGCTTTGACATTCTGCTGCAGACAGAAGAACAGATGACCTTGCATTTTGAGCATCCGAAACAGGTGTTACAGCATATCAAAGCCACTGGTGTACAGGCGACGGCACAGGGGTTTCGGTGGACAAAATCGTCCTTACAGGATTTTTATACCGGCTATCAACAATTCCAAGACCCTGAAAGCAAACAGTATGCACTGACCTATCATCCGGTTTATGTCATTGCACGGAAGACAGTATGAGCGCACAGATTTATTTTGTCAGCGGCATTGATACCGCAATTGGTAAAACCTTTACTACTGGTTTTCTGGCCAAAAATTGGAATGAGCAGGGCATTCGTACCATAACCCAAAAGCTGATCCAGACCGGAAATGTCGATATATCAGAAGATATCGAACAGCATCGTGCAATTATGGGTTGTGGATTGTTACCGGAAGACCAGCAAAAACTGACCATGCCGGAAATTTTTACGTATCCGGCTTCACCGCATCTTGCTGCGCGGCTGGATGGGCGAGCCATTAACTTTGAACAGATTCATCAGGCTACCGAACAGCTGGCTGTGGCCTACGACTGTATTTTGCTGGAAGGTGCCGGTGGTCTGATG
The DNA here is from genome assembly GCF_002321025.1 of Acinetobacter lwoffii. Classification (GTDB taxonomy): domain Bacteria; phylum Pseudomonadota; class Gammaproteobacteria; order Pseudomonadales; family Moraxellaceae; genus Acinetobacter; species Acinetobacter lwoffii_Y. The sequence goes on along the minus strand of NZ_DCLL01000029.1, from coordinate 8,908 downwards.
GTGCCCTTAACCGAAGAGTTCCTGACTATTGATTATATTCAGACACATAATTATCCGGTGATTCTCGTCACTTCAGGGCGTTTAGGCAGTATTAATCATACCTTGCTGAGTCTTGAGTTGTTAAAACTCCGCGGGGTTCAATTATATGCCATTGCTTTTAATCATGCAGATAACTCCAAAGATCCCTTGATCGCTGAAGATACCATTGCTTATTTAAAACAGTATTTGCAGCGTGATTTTGCTGATACGACATGGGTTGATATTCCAGCTTTAAATTTAGCCCCGTCTATCCATGAGTAAGTGATCAGCTTACAGGGGGGCTGATGTGAATGCTTAAATATTGAGGTTGCGCCACTGTAAATTGAATCTGATAGCCATATTTGTTTAACACCATTTTCATCAAATATAAGTCTAGCCCATGCCCATTTTGCTAGGGAGATTTATGCCAGAAACGCTGTCCCAAGTATGCATATCTTCAACCTTTGATTATCATTATGAATGATCAGCACACATGCAGCATAGCAATTGAAATGGTATTTGCCTGTGCCTGCAATAGAGCATTCTTAAGTAGGTTTTTAAAGACGGTATATAGTTCAAAATCGGGTAGGGCAATTCGGATCAGGCTCGGTCAGTCAATTGTTAAACTGGGTTCAATTTCCGGATAAAGCGACTGTAAATCGGCAATCACCTGAGTCAGGAGCCGTGCAATTTCAATACTGTACTAGATATCGCTCAGTACTTGATCGGTAGAGGAAAGTGCTAGAAGCTGTTCCAGTAGCTGGGTACATCGGCGGATACCAATGTGTACCTGCTGCAAGCTTTGTTGCAATTTGGGCGAGCTTGCCTGTTGTTCTGCCATCAGTTGTGCAAGCTGGATATGAGTTTTGATCGCGGTTAAAGGACTACGCAATTCATGGGCGGCGTATGAACTAAATACTTTTTCATTTTCCGGATTTTGATGCAGTTTATGTATTAAGTGCTTAGAGTTTTGGGCAAAGGACTGTACCTTGGAAGGCATTACTTTGGCATCTAAGGTTTTTAAATAGTGAGTAGCATCATTCACTGATAAATTTGGCTGACTTAAAAGGTTTAAACTTCATCTAAGGCTTTAAGCTCTCGACGAATAATCAAAACGATTAAGCCTATACATAGCAATAAAAACAAAATTATTGGTATTAATACCGATTATAAAATCTTTTTGAGCAATTATCCACGTAGGAACATCCGCTCTGCTTCCACCACTTGAATATCCCCACGACGTAACACATAACTGAGCCTCACCTTGTTGCTTTGTACTAAAGCCAACTACTTGGTGGCTTAAATCTTTCGGTGCACCTCGGGTTTTTGCTACCACATGCTGAACGACACTGACGTCAGAGCCAAATAAAGACACTTTATAGGCAATCAACTGCTCTTGATTGGTGGAATGAAGTTGTTGGGCTAGTACATTTTCATCCAAGTTTTGCATCGGCAGTTGTTGAGTCAATCGAGCGACCATTGGATGGCTGAATCAAACCAAATTGATATATTTCCTTGACTGAGTAAGGCTTTATTGTAGGTAGATCAACTGGTTGTACGATAGATCTTGGGTGCAGACCTCTTCATTTAGAAATTATATTCCCCAAGAAGCTTTCAGTGGTAGGTTTGTGCAACAAAGCCTCTTGCAAATAAAGGCTATCAAGGGATTTATACATTGTATCCAAATAGTTTATGGCCATTAAAAGCAAAAAAGCACTAAAAACCAGATCTCGAGCTAAAATTTTATAACCAAGAAATCAATAAAAGAAGAATTGGAATTGAACAGTTATTTGGAACTTTGAAAACCTTCAAAATCCTTGCCGAGCGATATCGCAACCCTGGCAAAAGACTAGGATTAAGATTTAATTTAATTGTGGGAATCTATAATTTTGAGCTGAGTAAAAAGTGAATTATGAAAGAAATCTAATATATAAAATTTTAAGAGATTATGAAAATTGGTCATACCAAAAAATAAATTAAATCTTTTATATTGTGTTTTTGGGCTAATATTACTAATATCGCCAATACAAAATGCACATTTTATCTCTTAAACACTAAATTGGTCATACCAATTTAGTGTTTAAGTACAATAAACTGTTCAATCTAGTAGTTAAGCATTTCAAGGAGTAGACAATGCTTCAACAGTGGCAACAAATTTATGATCCTATAGGCAATATCTGGATTTCGAGTGCTATTGCGCTAGTTCCAATTATTTTCTTTTTTTTAGCGTTAGCTATTTTTCGCATGAAGGGTAGTGTAGCCGCTACAATTACCGTCTTTTTAGCCTTTCTGGTCTCATTATTTTTATACAAAATGCCAATTGGAATGGCATTAGCATCAATGGTCTATGGATTCTTCTACGGCCTGTGGCCAATTGCATGGATTATTATCGGTGCAGTTTTTATATATAAGATTTCAGTAAAAACAGGACAGTTTGATGTTATTCGTTCGTCTATTCTGTCAATTACAGAAGATCAACGTTTGCAAATGCTATTAGTTGGGTTTGCTTTTGGTACGTTTTTAGAAGGTGCGGCAGGTTTTGGTGCGCCCGTCGCAATTACTGCGGCACTGTTGGTGGGACTCGGCTTTAAGCCTTTATATGCGGCTGGGCTATGTCTGATAGTTAATACTGCACCTGTTGCTTTTGGTGCAATGGGAATTCCGATCATTGTCGCTGGGCAGGTTTCAGGTGTTGACACCATGGAAATCAGTCAAATGGTTGGTCGTCAGTTACCCTTTATGGTGCCAATTGTATTGATCTGGATCATGGCAATCATGGATGGTTGGCGTGGGGTTAAAGAAACTTGGCCTGCTATTTTAGTTGCCAGCTTATCTTTTTCTTTAGCGCAATATCTAACATCAAATTTTGTTGGGCCTGAGTTACCCGATATCACTGCTGCAATTGCATCATTAATCAGTTTAACTATCTTACTTAAGTATTGGAAACCAAAACATATTTTTCTTTTTGAGGATAAAAATATACAGGTAGATGAAACTATTATCAAGCAAGCTCGTAAACAATATAGTGTGGCACAGATAGCCAAAGCCTGGTCTCCATTTCTGATACTTACAGCAATGGTGACGATCTGGAGCATCAAACCTTTTAAAGATTTATTTGTTAAGGACGGCCCATTAAGTGATTTAGTAGTTTCAGTTAAAGTGCCGTATTTGCATCAATTGATTCAAAAGCTACCACCTGTCGTGCCTGAAATTAAAGATTATGATGCGATTTATAAGTTTGATTGGTTATCAGCAACGGGTACGGCGATTATATTGGCGGCATTGATCACGATTATTTATTTAAACATGAAACCTAAAGAGGCAGTTTCGACATTCTTTGAAACCGTGAATGAACTAAAAACCCCAATTTATTCGATTGGTATGGTACTGGCTTTTGCGTTCATTGCAAACTATTCAGGTCTGTCAGCAACGCTTGCTTTAGCACTGGCACATACGGGTCAGGCTTTCACCTTCTTCTCACCATTCTTGGGTTGGGTTGGAGTGTTTCTTACAGGTTCAGATACTTCAGCTAACGCATTGTTTTCAGCGTTACAAGCAACTACAGCACAGCAAATCGGTGTGCCTGAAGTCTTGTTAGTTGCTGCCAATACCAGTGGTGGAGTAACAGGTAAGATGATTTCTCCTCAATCAATTGCGATTGCTTGTGCGGCAGTGGGCTTAGTTGGTAAAGAATCTGATTTATTTAGATTTACAGTAAAACACAGCATTATCTTTACGGTGATGATTGGTATTATTGTGACCTTACAAGCTTATGTTTTCCCGTGGATGATTCCGTAAACGGGTCAAGGAAAAAAATGAAAGTCTCCGACAAAGTAGTACAGCGGTTACGTCTATTGATTGAAAAAAATAATGTGCAAGTCGGAGAGCGATTGCCTGCCGAACGCCAACTCTGTGAACAATTGGGTGTGTCTCGTAGCTCTTTACGTGAGGCGATTCAACAGCTGATTACCGCAGGGATTATTCAGAGCAAAGCGGGTGCAGGCAACTATTTAAAGCAGTTGCCTGCACATTGGTCACAGCATCAAATCGTTGAGCCATTATCCGGTTTGATGGATCAAGATCCTGAATATCGTTTTGATGTACAAGAAGCTCGTATGGTGCTTGAAGGTGGTACAGCGTGGTATGCCGCACAACGTGCCACACCCAGTGATTTGATCAATATTCGTCAGTGTTTTGAGCAGATTAGCCATTTTCAGGCCTTAGGTGATGATGCACACGCAGCAATAGCGGATGCGAAGTTTCATCTGGCGATTGCAGAAGCATCCCACAATCTAGTGCTGATCCAAATGATGCGTAGTTTGTTTGATTTATTGCAAGACAACGTGATGTTAGGGCGACGTAAAGTCTACACTACACCACAACATTTTGAACAATTGCATGACCAGCACTTTGAAGTGATGGATGCAATTGAACGTCAAGACTCAGAGACTGCACGTAAGGCAGCTTGTGGGCATATTGAATTTGTTGTTCAACGCGTACGTATGATCGATGAAGAAGAAGCTCGTCGTCAACGTTCGAGTCGATTAAATAGGACATAAGTTATGATTATTTCTTCTGCAAATGACTATCGTGAAGCTGCGAAACGTCGTTTACCGCCATTTTTATTTGAATACATCGATGGTGGTGCCTATGCGGAATATACTTTAAAGCGTAATGTAGACGATTTATCAAAAATCGCTTTACGTCAACGTGTGTTAAATGACATGTCTGAGCTGAGCTTAGAAACGCAATTGTTTGGTGAAAATTTGGCGTTGCCAGTGGCATTGTCACCTGTAGGTCTAACGGGTATGTATGCGCGTCGTGGTGAAGTTCAAGCCGCGGTTGCCGCAGATAAAAAGGGCATTCCATTTACCTTATCAACAGTTTCAGTTTGTCCAATTGAAGAAGTGGCACCTGCGATTCAACGTCCGATGTGGTTTCAACTGTATGTACTACGTGACCGTGGTTTTATGAAAAATGCCTTGGAACGTGCTAAAGCCGCAGGCTGTTCTACCTTAGTATTCACAGTCGATATGCCTGTTCCAGGTGCGCGTTATCGTGATGCACATTCAGGAATGAGTGGTAAAAATGCTGCAATACGTCGTTATATGCAATCGTGTATGCACCCACACTGGGCTTGGAATGTCGGTTTATTGGGTCGTCCGCATGATTTGGGTAACATTTCGAAATATTTAGGTAAGCCGACAGGTCTGGAAGATTATATCGGTTGGCTGGGAAGTAACTTTGACCCTTCAATTTCTTGGAAAGATCTTGAGTGGATTCGTGATTATTGGGAGGGTCCCATGGTTATTAAGGGGATTTTAGATCCTGAGGATGCCAAGGATGCGGTACGTTTCGGAGCAGATGGAATTGTGGTCTCCAATCACGGTGGTCGTCAGCTTGATGGTGTTTTGTCTTCTGCTCGTGCGCTTCCTTCAATTGCAAGTGCGGTCAAAGGTGACATCAAAATTTTAGCAGATTCAGGGATTCGTAACGGTCTTGATGTGGTACGTATGTTGGCTATGGGTGCAGATATTTGCATGCTTGGTCGTGCATTTGTATACGCACTTGGTGCTGCCGGCGGTTCTGGGGTAAGTAATTTACTAGATTTGATTGAGAAAGAAATGCGTGTGGCAATGACATTGACTGGTGCAAGAACCATTGCAGATATTACATCGGATTGCCTGGTCAAGCTAGAGAAAGAGTAAGCGATTTAATTACTCACATTACTAAGGCTTTGCCAACTTTCCTTTGAAAAAAGAGATTTTTATCTGAATAATTTGGGTAAACAAAGCTTCCTTTTGAAAAAAAAACCAACCTTGGTAAGAGTCACCGACATAAAATACACTAAATAACATAATTGGTGCGTTAATAAACTCTATATATATCAGCAATATAGAGTTTTTATTTTGTGTGACGTAATTTAAGGTGGGGTGGGGTACTTTTATTTTTGGTCACTAATTTATTGTGATAATCAACAATAATAACCAACATACATATGCTCAATCTAAGAGTATTTTACTGACTGGTATAATTTTATGATGAGAGGGGTGTTGCCTGAGGCTACGGTTTTCTGTTTGGCCTTTTGACGTAAGACGAACAAATATAAGCTTTCTACTTTTTCACGTGCCCATGGTGTGGTACGCAAGAATCGTAATGATGATTTAACACTTGGGTCTATGCAAAAATAGCTATTCAATTTTGTGACTTAAGCCTTCAAAGCCATCATCGTAGTCCAATAATTCATCCAAAATGTCAGCAAGTTTTTTGCCGTGGAGTGGCTCATTGGATCAATCGTATTTGGCAAAGGAAGCAATTATGACCTAGGTCAGGTAGGAAAAACTCGCTTTGAGTATTTGTGATAATCATAAAGGGAAAGCCTGAGTGATTGGTTGCTTACCCTGTACATTACTTTGAGAGAATTGAAAATTCGTTAGATTATTTCACGAAAAGTCATATTTAATCTTCCATGTTTAATCTTTGTCTGCTTAGGTACGCTATGTTGCCAAAAATGTTGTATTTCACCCTGCATAATTAAAAGGTCACCATGACCTAAATTAATTTCAATTTTATCAGCATGGTCATCATTACGTCTGAGTAAAAAGCGACGAGCTTCTCCGAAGTTTAATGAGGCGATAGTGGGGTTTTCACCTAACTCAGGTTCAGCATCTGTATGCCATGAAATATGATCTTGTCCACTTCGATACCAATTCAGTAAAACACTGTTAAAAGGAGTATCGTTGATTGTAGAAAGTTGCTCTCTCATCCAAAGCAATGCCGCATTCCAAGGATGAGGGTGAAGTAAGATCCCTGAATATTTATAGCTCTTCCCTGTATCACCATACCAAGCTGATACACGTGGTAATTCATGTTTTTTACCGTAGAGTTTTACAGTATCTTGTTGCCAAGCAATATTTGTCCATTTAAGTTCGTTAATATTATCAACATCATGCCAATTCGTATTTTCCCAATCGTAATGATCATTTTCAAAGAATACAGCCAAAGTGCGATCAGCTATTTTTTTCTCAATGAATTTGGGTATATAAATTAAGCTACCATAAGGGATTTTAATTTCAAAACCCCTACCACAAGCTGTAGGTTGACTTGCATATTGTTTGGTGCCAAAACAAGTTGTCTCTGATGCGAAAAGATCTTCTATCATGATTAGATTCCTATTTTATAGTTTCGCAGCATAGACACGAACAGGTGCTTTACGCATGGAAGTCTTTTGTGATGTATAGCGATATTCTTCAACTTCAATTGTGCCAGTTGTATTTAAATAAATCGTATTCGGGCGGGTCAATTCATGTAAAGCATCAAAGCCACGGTTGCCTGAAGAAAAATCAGGGCTGACGGCAAATATAAAATTTTCATTGGGCTGCATTTTAATGAGTTGTGTGAGCTTTGATAAGCTAAATATGCCAGCGCTATACATATCTAGAATGTTATTAAACAAATGAAAGCATGGATATTGTTTGATATTTGATGCTAGGTAGTCAGGCTCTAATTCATCAAATGTACAGGCTAAAGCGATCACTTCTATATTTATTTCTGCTGCTTTAGCTTTTTTTTCAATCCAATAAATAGCACGTTTTAAAGCATGAGCAGAGGGTTCAATCAGGACCAGTTTCAAACATTTAATTTGAAGTTTTGACTCAATTAGATGATCTATAAAAGCTAGAGAAGCAATGCCTTGTCCACAGCCATAGTCAATTACACAGGCTTCAATTGGCTGTGTAATTTTAAAATGTGGCATCACTTGGACATAGTCAATAATCGTTCGCATTCGTTGATAATGGGCTAAGCCATACAGTGCCATATGTGAAGTGAGATCATCAAATTGCTGAAGTGGATTTTTAGCACGAGCAGTACGATTGCAAAAAGCTGAATAGTTAAAATTTGCTTGTAAATAATGTTTGAAAAACTCAATATTACCTTGGCAAATTTCTTTAAAGTCGGTTGAGTCAATAGAGCTTAAAAACTGCTCTTCTATTTTATCTTTGTATTGTAATAATGCGTTCATGAATCATCCAAATATATAAAACTTGGATGTACTTTATGATGGAATATTCTTTTATATATTTTTCATAAGCTTACGATAATTTTTGATATAAGTGCTTTATTCAGGCCTAAAATTTTGATTTGTATGTAAAAAAATTGCCATTATCAGCAGGAAAATCCTATCAGATATACGAGAAAGTAGAAATTCTACTTTTTCAAAACCTCTTAATCCCTTATTTTACGCCTTCTTCGAAACAGTGTTTCTCAGAAAGGCTCAGGAAGTCTGTTCAGACGATTCGCTCAATACTAGCTGAGGCAGGTCTAGTGTCTTAATCCCTTATCAGCAGGGAAGTCCAAAAATACGACCTAGAGTCAAATAGTCTTGCGCTTGGATTGAGCGTTGCTCAATTTATTCCAAGCTCACCCATTATCAGCAGGGAAGTCTGTTCAGACTTGCAGAGATCAGCGATACGGCTGATACGCTTAAGTCTTAATCCCTTATCAGCAGGGAAGTCTGTTCAGACGAATTGTTCTTAATTTTAACTAGGGCCTGTTGACATTTTCTGTTCAAAAAAATAGCGAGAAAGTAAAATTTAATCGCCAAACCAAATTTACTTCTCGCTATGCCTCGTACAATGCTGAATGATCAACACTGGTCTAAGTTACTTTCTATTTTCCGAAATTTTGATATCTATTCCAAATCTAATTTGAGAAATTTTGTCGAAGCAATACTTTATAGAATAAGAACAGGCTGCCCATGGCGTGATTTGCTTAAAGAATTTGGTTCGTATAACTCAATCTTTAAAAAATATAATCGTTGGTGTAAAAATGATAAGTTAATGAAAATATTTAAATTAATTTCTTCAAATGCTGATATGGAATGGGTTTT
>NZ_DCLL01000017.1 GCF_002321025.1 Acinetobacter lwoffii | reverse complement strand
AAAACCCATTCCATATCAGCACTTGAAGAAATTAATTTAAATATTTTCATTAACTTATCATTTTTACACCAACGATTATATTTTTTAAAGATTGAGTTATACGAACCAAATTCTTTAGGCAAATCACGCCATGGGCAGCCTGTTCTTATTCTATAAAGTATTGCTTCGACAAAATTTCTCAAATTAGATTTGAAATAGATATCAAAATTTCGGAAAATAGAAAGTAACTTAGACCAGTGTTGATCATTCAGCATTGTACGAGGCATAGCGAGAAGTAAATTTAGTTTGGCGATTAAATTTTACTTTCTCGCTATTTTTTTGAACAGAAAATGTCAACAGACCCTATTTAAAAATAAATTTGTGCAAAGTTGGAACACTTATTGCTCATTCATTGTGAAGAAATAGGGCAGTAAATCAAGACTGTTAAATAACCGTGCAGATCTCATCATGGACCGCAGCAATGAACAGCATGAAAGTTTTAGCATCTCGCAGTATCTTTCAGGATCAGTTTGGACGCCAGAAACGTAAGTTGCGAATATCAGTGACTGACCGCTGTAATTTCAAATGCAGCTATTGCATGCCTGAACATCCGGAATGGATGAATAAAAAAGATTTGCTCAGTTTTGAAGCCCTGTATGCTTTTTGCGAGTTTATGGTGCGACACGGGATTGAGCAGATCCGGGTGACGGGGGGCGAACCGTTGATGCGCCAAGGCATCGTTCATTTTATTGCCCGCTTACAGACGCTGAAAGCCTTTGGCCTTAAACGTATTTCCATGACCAGCAATGGCCATTATTTAAAAGATTATGCCCAGCCGCTTAAACAGGCAGGACTGGACGACCTGAATATCAGTCTGGACAGTCTTGATCCAAAGCAGTTTCAGCAACTGACCCAAAAACAGTTACGGCCTGTACTTCAAGGTATTTCTGCCGCGCAGCAGGCAGGGTTGTCCGTCAAGATAAATAGTGTGCTCATCAAAGGCATCAATGACAATCAGATTATTCCTCTCGTAAAATGGGCACAGTATCAGGCTGTAGAACTGCGTTTTATTGAGTTTATGCCCCTCGATGGCGATCAGAAATGGAATCCGTCTGATGTCATCAGTGAGCAGGATATCCTGGATCAACTGAAAACTGAATTTGATGTCCAGGTATCTCAAGGACAAGGCGCCAATCCAGCCCGTGGCTATTTGGTCAATGGGCAGCCTTTGGGGATTATTTCCACCATTACCCATTCATTTTGCAGTGATTGTGACCGTCTGCGCCTCAATGCCCAAGGTGAATTTTATAACTGTTTATTTGCCAGACAAGGCCTGAACCTTAAGGCAGATATCGAACAACTGGCGCTGGATCATTTCGCCACACAGACATTTCAGCACAAGCTCCACGCTTATATCTGGCATAAAGAGGCCGGCTTCCATGCGATCCAGCAATCACCAATACAAAAGCCGATCCGAAAAATCAGCATGCACAGCATTGGAGGGTAAATATGTCACTCACTCAGCAAAAATTAATTCATATCAAAATAGAAGCCTTCGGTGCGATTGAACGACAAATTCCCGCAGATTTAAATTTGCAATGCGAGTCTGAAATTCATGTTTCTGAAGTCCTGAACCAGTTGCTATCCCTCTATCCCGATATACAGCCCATGCTGGAACGTTGTGCCTGTGCAATCGGTGAAGACATTATTTCCAGACAGAATGTTTTAAATCGTGACAGTACGCTGGTGCTGTTATCGCCGGTAGCAGGAGGCTGAGATGCAACTCAAGTCACTAAAACAATTTGCCCGAATCCAGCAGACTGCTTTTAGTCTGGAGGATTTTGATGGTATCCAGCATTTTCCGGAATGTGGTGGAATCGGCATCTTTGTCGGAACAGTACGTAACCATCATCAGGGGAAAGCTGTGCGTGCCCTGAAATATACCGCCTATGCGCCTGTGGCTGAAAAAATGATTCGTGAAATTGAACAGCAGATCCAGATCAAATACCAGGTGTCTTATGTGCGGGTAGTGCACCGTATTGGTGAGCTGGAGGTTGGGGAAACAGCCATTATTGCTATGGCTTATGCGGCCCATCGTCGTGAGGCCTTCGCTGCCTGTGAGGAAGCTGTGGAACGGGTGAAGCATGAAGTTCCGGTCTGGAAAGAAGAGTTTTATCTGGATGGTAGCAGCCAGTATGTGGAAGGCTGTTGTATTCGAAAAGATCATGGACCTGAAACGGATCACTCTCATCCTGCAGAAGATCTGCATTGTCACCATCACCATGTAGCAGAACACGCTTGCCAATCACCATCTAATTAAATGCGTCCAATGAGGATGCATAAGATGAATCACTTTAAAACAGATTTTAAAAATTAGCCTGGGATGAATCATGAAAAATGTAGGGATGAAAGCAGAAAGTTACCGTACAGCAATTGCCACTGGAATCCTGCATGCACCGCCACATTGCATTGAGCTGCTACGTAATGGCAATACTGAAAAAGGTGATGCCCTGAAAACAGCACGCATTGCCGGCATTCTAGGTGCCAAACGGACCGATGAGCTGATTCCATTGTGCCATCCATTACCGATTTATCGTGCCGATGTGGAATATGAACTGTGTGATGCACATGTCGAAATTATTGCTACCGTTGAAACCATTGGACCAACTGGTGTGGAAATGGAAGCTTTGACAGCGGTCAGTCTGGCAGGTCTGACCTTGTATGACATGCTGAAGCCGCATTGTGAACCGGAAGATTTGTCGCTGGATCAATGCAGGTTGCAGCAGAAAAAAGGCGGAAAATCACATTTTACCCGCGTACTTAAAGAGAGTCTGTCCGCTTCGGTTATTGTGCTGTCCGATACGGTTGCAGCAGGCAAAAAGCCGGACACTGCCGGACAAAACGTAATGGAAATTTTAAAAGAAGCCAATTTTGATTCTATTAGTTATCAGGTTATTCCCGATAGCCCAGAACAGCTCTTGACCCTGATTGAACAGCAGAAAAATCAGTATCCGCTGATTCTAACTGTGGGCGGTACTGGCTTAGGTCCTAAAGACCTGACCGTCGAAACCCTACAACCTTTGCTGCAACGGGAAATTCCCGGTTTAATGGAAGCTTCACGTAGTTTTGGGCAAAAACGTACCCCTTATGCAGCATTAAGTCGTGGCGTGGCTGGCTATATTGAGAACAGTCTGGTGATGACCCTACCGGGAAGTCGTCAGGGTGCGAAAGAATCTCTGATCGCGGTACTTCCGGCTTTGGTGCACTTGTTTGATGTGCAAAAAAATATCCCACATGCGGGGGGCTATCAATGAATCAGGCACTATCACATTCAGCCTGCGGTGCTGAACCGGGACTGATTTCTGTTGATCAGGCACTGCAGATGTTACTTGAGCAGACGCATATCTTGGTAGCTGAAAGCCTGCCGCTTGCTCGGGCTCTGAATCGCTATCTGGCAGAGACGATTGATTCGGCCATACCATTGCCGCTGTTTTCACAAAGTGCTGTAGATGGCTATGCGCTTTGCAGTCCAGAAAATGTTAGTGCTTACAGCACTTTTGAACTCATTGGAGAGATTCGGGCAGGGCAAAGCACAGAAATTGAACTGCGACCAGGTCATGCGGTCCGAATTTTTACTGGTGCTAGGATTCCAGCAGGAACTACAACGGTCGCCCGTCAGGAAATTGTCAAATGCCATGCCAATCAAATCATTATCACAACAGACCTAAAACCTCATACGGATATACGTGATGCAGGCGAGGAAATCGCACAAGGGCAGCGTCTGGCAGATGCAGGTCAAAAACTGCATGTAGGTGCAATTGCAGCTTTGAGCATGGCAGGCGTAAAGCAAGTTTCAGTCTATCGTTATCCTAAAATTGCTGTTGTGATTACTGGAGATGAAGTCGCTTCCAGCATTGAAGACCTGAATTCCGGAAAAATCTTTGACGCCAATGCTCCACTGATTCAGGCCTGGTTTCAATCACAGGGTCAAAACGTAGATATTCTGCATGTTTCAGATAATGAATCTGAGCTGCAAACGTTAATACATCGTCTTAAAAACCAATACGACTTCATATTGACCACAGGCGGGGTTTCGGTGGGTGATTATGATTTCATTCGTCCTGTTGCCCTGGAGCAGGGTTTTGAGCAGATTTTCTGGAAAGTGAAGCAGAAGCCCGGAAAACCGATGTTATTTGCCAAGTATCGTCGAGATGATCAAGGTTACTGTTATCTCTTGGGTTTGCCGGGAAATCCGGCTGCTGTGTATGTCGGGATGCAAATCTATACGGCAACTTTACTGAATGCCTTACAAGCGCAAAAGCAGTCACCTGCATGGCTTAGTGCGGTAATGACACATGATTTGAAAGCGGATGCACGTGAACGTTTTTTAAGAATGGCTGCAGAATTTGATCAGGGTACTTTAAAGCTCAAAAGCCTGGCGAAACAGCAGTCGCATATGTTGAGTAATCTGATGCAGGCCAATTGTCTGGTACGTATTCCGGCAGCAACAGAAATCCAAGCCGGGCATGTGGTACAAGGTTTACTGATTTGAAATGCCTGTCGCAATTCTCAATATTCGAATCACATAGAATGAGAAAGATGGATTTATTCAAAGTTCTACTCACTGGCGTGCTGTTGACTAGCCCCATGCTGTATGCCGAAACAGTTAAAATATATGCCGCAGCCAGCCTGACCAATGCGATTACTGATATTTCCAGACTATATGAGCAACAGCATCAGGACATCCAGATCGTTCCGGTTTTTGCTGCGTCTTCGGTATTGGCGAAACAAATTACAGCGGGAGCTGAGAGTGATATCTTTTTTTCTGCAGATCTTGAATGGATGCATAATTTACTTAAAAAACAAAAAATTTCGATCGGTCAGATTCGACCTTTGCTCTTGAATGAACTTGTATTGATTAGTCCTATTCAGAAAAAAAATCATTTTAAAATGTCAGCCGACTTTAATTTTGCTAAAGCCTTTCAGGGTTATTTATGTACAGGACAAATGGAATCGGTGCCTGCCGGGAAATATGCCCAGCAAAGCTTAACCCGGTTGGGCTGGTTGAATCCGCTTCGGGGCAGAATTGTCGGTACAGATAGCGTCCGTTCAACTCTCGCATTTGTAGAACGTGGCGAATGTCAGGTCGGCATTGTGTATAGAACTGATGCCTTGATGAGTAAAAAAGTTAAAATTTCAGGAGTATTTCCAGCCAGTACACATCGTCCGATTGTGTATCCAATCGCTTTAACCCGGCAGGGCCAGAAAAATCAGGCAGCAGTCCAATTTTCTGAATTTATCCAGACGAGTCCAAGGGCCAGGCAGATTTTCCAGAAATATGGTTTTAAGCTTAAGGTAGGCTAACTGCTCATGCTTACACCAGAAGAACTGAGTGCCTTAGCGCTTTCAGCCAAAGTAGCGGGCTTTGCCACAGCGGTGTGTCTGCCATTTGCTATCGCCGTAGCATGGTTACTGGCGCGTTATGAATTCAGGGCCAAATTTCTCGTAGAGGCAATATTGCAGATGCCTATGGTGCTACCGCCGGTAGTACTGGGCTATCTTCTGCTCCTGCTATTTGGTCATCAGGGTATGCTGGGGCAATATCTACATAAATGGGGAATTCAGCTGATATTTAACTGGAAAGGTGCGGTACTGGCAGCAATGATTGTGGCATTTCCTTTAATGGTTCAACCAATTCGCTTGTCTTTTCAAATGATCAACCGGCAGTTAGAACAGGTGGCAGGATCTTTGGGCGCCACACCATGGCGGGTATTCTGTAGCATTAGCCTGCCTCTGGCTTTGCCTGGAATTTTAATCGGCAGCATTTTATGTTTCAGCCGCAGTCTGGGAGAATTTGGTGCCACGATTACCTTTGTTGGCAATATTCCAGAAGAAACCCGTACCATTCCCATCGCCATTTATAGCCTGTTACAACAGCCTGATGGAGAAAGTATGGCTATGCGTTTGGTCATTTTATCTCTGATTCTGGCTTTTTCAGCCTTGATTGCAAATTACTGGATCATGCAGAAGTATCAACGTAAATTGGAGGCTTAAGATGCTGAAGTGTGATTTTCAGTTTAATTACGCAAATTTCCAGCTACAGGCCAGTCTGGATATGCAGACACAATTGATTGGTATCGTCGGAGCATCAGGAAGTGGGAAAAGCACCTTTTTAAAAAATATTGCAGGGCTATTAAAACCATCACAAGGCTTTATTCATTTTCAGCAAAAAATACTATTTGATCATCAGCAGAAACTGAATATTCCTGTTCATCAAAGAAAAATTGCCCTGATTTTTCAGCAAGCCTTACTGTTTCCGCATCTGAATGTCATGCAGAATTTGAAATATGCAGAACAGCTAAATATAAAAAATAAAGGTCAGCAGAAATTTACGTTTGAAGACATTGTGGAGTTACTCGAATTAAAGCCACTGCTTCGGTATCGGGCGCATCAGCTTTCTGGTGGACAGGCACAGCGCGTTTCTATCGGTCGTGCACTTTTATCTTCTCCCGACCTATTACTTTTGGATGAGCCTTTAAATGGACTGGATCAAAAGCTGAAAAACCAGATTTTACCTTTTCTGAAAATTGTGATTCATCAAACAGATTTACCCATGATTTATGTGACTCATCATGTAGATGAAGTGGCGTATTTACAGGCACAACTGCTGCATTTTGAAAAGGGAAAAATTATTTGATCCAGCCCTGCACCGATTTAAACCAGCAATGACTCCGGGCAGGTCATCCTATCGCTGTTTTGCTCATAATTTCTCAGAAGATATCTATTTTTCTCTCTATTTTTAAGAAAGAAAAGTCTAAATTTGAAAGTGAAATAAAAATTATTTTATATAAAAGAATAGTTTATTTTATGTTAAAAATAATCTGGCATGACCTGTGCATATACCTGATTAAAGTCAAAGAAGACTCTACATTTGTATGACGGCCAATGACGTCCGTTCTGATCGTTACTGACATGCCTGGTGCATCACAGTGACTTAAATACGTTCAGTTCTGGTAAGGAAATGGCTATGTCTTCAAATACAAGTCTCAATAAAGCAACAAAAATAAGTCTATTTAACTTCAGTAGTTCAGCGATGCGGGCCTTCCATATGAGTTGGCTCGCTTTTTTTGTCTGTTTTTTTGCATGGTTTGCCTGTGCACCCTTAATGCCTGTGATTGCCGGTGAATTCAGCCTGACCAAAGAGCAGATCGCCAATATCAATATTGCCGCAGTCGCGATTACCATTCTGGTGCGTCTGATCGTGGGGCCATTGTGTGATAAATATGGTCCGCGTAAAACCTATACCGCTTTATTGATTATTGGCAGTATTCCGGTGTTTGGTGTGGCGTCGGCCAACAGTTATGAATCCTTCTTGTTTTTCCGTTTATTGATTGGCGCAATTGGTGCCAGCTTCGTGATTACTCAATATCATACCAGTATCATGTTTGCGCCAAATGTGGTGGGAACGGCAAATGCGACTACAGCAGGCTGGGGGAATGCCGGTGGCGGTGCGACTCAAGCCCTGATGCCTTTAATGCTGGCTGCTTTGGTGATGTTCGGTGTAGAACAGGCAATGGGATGGAGAATTGCGCTTCTGGTGCCGGGTATTCTGATGATCATTGTCGGTGTGCTGTACTGGAAATTCACCCAAGACTGTCCACAAGGTAATTTTAAAGAACTCCGTGCGCAAGGTATTTCTGTCGGTAGCGATAAAAAAGGTGGTCTTGCCATTCTGATGCATGCCGCACGTAATTACCGTGTGTGGATTCTGTTTGGGGCTTACGCAGCCTGTTTTGGTATTGAAATTTTCATCCATAATATTATTGCCTTGTACTTTGTCGACAATTTCCAGTTTGGCTTAAAAGAGGCAGGCATGGCTGCCGGAATTTTTGGTTTACTGGCATTGTTTGCCCGCGCCTTGGGTGGCATTGTTTCGGATAAAGTCGCGATTCAAAAAGGTCTGGATGGTCGAACCAAAGTTCTGTTTGCCTTGATCATGCTGGAAGGTCTGTTTCTTATTCTATTCTCGCAAATGAATAGCGCGACCTTGGCTATTATGGCGATGACCATTTTTGCCTTGTTTACTCATATGGCATGTGGCGCTACCTATGCACTGGTGCCTTTTATCGACCGTGATGCCTTGGGGGGGGTGGCTGGTATTATTGGGGCAGGTGGCAATGTCGGCGCAGTGGCTGCGGGTTTCCTGCTAAAAGGGATGCTCGATATTCAAACTACTCTGATGGTACTGGGTGGCTTGGTAGTGATTGCTGCAAGTTGTGTGTTGATGATCCGCTTCTCTGTCGAACATAAAGAAAAAGAACAGCTGTTATATGAACAGGCAGTAAATGAACGTCATCTGGCAGAAGCACAGCAATAACACTACATTCCTGATTTAAAATGAATGAACAAAAAGGATAGCAATATCCTTTTTGTTGTTTTTACTAACTCACTAATAAAATGATGAACTCAATATTCAGGATGGGAAAGTATTATTTAAAAAGTACAGGGTGATTGAATTCATCTAATAAAAATAAAAAGCATTTATAGTTTATATGTTTAATTTGAGATGAAAAAAATTATATGTCTCGCGGATTCAAATCCCAAGT
>NZ_DCLL01000060.1:19380-25886 GCF_002321025.1 Acinetobacter lwoffii | reverse complement strand
ATGTGACAAAACCTGAATCCTAGTCGTTAAAGTGTTTGTTTGCACTCATATTTTAACTGTTAGGACTCAGGTTTTTTTATTTAAAGCAAACTATAGGACAGCAGTGGCCTATTGGCTCCTTTTTCATATGCATAATTTTAATCATTAACAGTATAACGCTTGCGAAACTGATCTGGGGTGCTTCCCATCCAGCGTTTAAACATGCTGATAAATGCTGAGGCATTGGCATAGCCCAGATCAAAGGCAATGCTCTCGACACTATGCGCTGCATTTAATAAAGACATGGCCTGCATCACTTTCAGGCGTTGCCGCCATTCATGCAGTGACATTCCCAGTTCTTTCTGGCTATATCGCGCTAATGTCCGCTCGGTTAAATTGACGCGTTCGGCCAGTTGCTGCAGCGAGCTCTGATCTGCCGGATGCTGATGTAAATAATCTAAAATCTGTTTCAGCAATGCATGTTCTGAATGCGGTAGATAACTGCTGACCAGTTGGGCTTGCTGGAGCTGATCAAGCAGCACCTGTAGCAGACGCTGATATTCAGCTGAATTCTCGAATCCCGGATGATCTTGCTGATGTAGTTGTTTCAGGTGGGTAAATAAAGCAGTGACCAAGGGGGCGCTGAGCAGGATGCCCGGTTGAGTGGGCAGTTGGCTACAAAGTGATTCATGCACATACAGAGTGCCATGAGAAACTGCGGTACGGTTCAGACCACGATGCTCTAAATTCGGTGGGAGCCAGATGCCGTGAGGTGAAGGCGTCACATAATTTATATGATTAATATTCACTTCCATCACGCCATGAAAAGCATAGACAAATTCTCCCCAGGCATGGCCATGTAGCGGATAAACAGATTGCGCAGGATCTTCCCTGAAACTGATCCACAGAGGTGCTTTAATCAGATCATGGGTCGGAAGTTGCTTGAGCGAAGCTGAATCTGCTTGGATTTTTTTATGCATCACCGAAATTGCCTGAATAACACCATCATTTGTCTGTTTTGAAGTATATCTTTTATTTCTGACACTTTTATAGTGTACCTTCCAAATGAGCAACAGGACCGTATGTGAGCCAGCGTCAGGCATTAGATGCCAAAGCATCTGCCATCATGTTTGTATTGTGTATGTTGTGGGGTTTACAACAGGTGGTACTGAAGTGGGCCGCGAATGATATTTCAGCCCTGATGCAAATTGCCTTGCGTTCAGCCTTGTCTGCGCTGATGGTTTATCCCCTGATTCAGCAGAGCGTGCGCCGTCAACTCTGGAATGCACGCTATTTACCTGCAGGATTACTAGTCGGTGTGTTGTTTGCAACCGAATTCTATCTGATTGGTGAGGCACTGCGTTATACCTCAGCCTCGCATACGATTGTTTTACTTTATACCGCGCCGATTTTTGTGGCTTTGGGTTTACACTGGAAATTGCCGGCAGAGCGTTTGTCTTCTGTGCAATGGGGCGGAATATTTCTTGCCTTTAGCGGAATTGTAGTCAGCTTTCTGTTACGTCCACAGACAGAATCAACTTTACAAACTGATGCCTTGTGGGGAGATTTTCTGGCTTTGCTTGGCGGCGTATTCTGGGCAGCCACCACAGTCAGTGTACGTCTGAGCCGGCTGGCTGAAGCACCTGCAACCCAGACTTTGTTCTATCAATTATTGATAGGTGGAATGCTGTTATTGCCTCTGGCTGTTCTGACTGGACAAGCAGCCATTCAATGGACGGTGTTGTCTATTTCCAGTCTGGTTTTTCATACCGTGCTGATTTCCTTTGCCAGTTATCTGATCTGGTTCTGGATGCTGAAGCATTATCTGGCATCGCGTCTAGGGGTATTTTCCTTTTTGACCCCTGTATTCGGCATGCTGTTCGGCGTACTGATTCTGGATGAACATATCGAAATCAATTTTATTATCGGCACCTGTATGGTCATGCTGGGTGTGATTCTAGTGAGTTTGCAGGGATGGCTGAAAAAACCGAATATCAATAAAAGCATTCAAGAGCAAGCATGAAAATCTGGTCTGTAAATTTAGCGACCTGGATTGGTCTGTCTTCTATTCTGATCTGGGCCAGTCTGGTCGCCGTAGTGAAACTGATTACTGAATCCACCAGTGCAGTGCAGGGGATTGCTTTAATTTATAGTTTTAGCAGTCTGGCGATTTTTGCGTTCACCGGCTTTCCAAAAATCATGCAAATGTCCAAGCGTTATCTGCTCGGTTGTGGCGCTTTATTTGTGGCTTATGAGATTCTATTTCTGGTTGCTGTGGCATGGTCGGATAATCGTGAACAGGTGATGCTGATTGCCATGATCAATTATCTGTGGCCACCCTTGATGATTGTTTTTTCGATTTTTGCCCGACAGTTGCAGGCTCGCCTCTGGGTGATTCCAGGCTTTCTGCTCGCTGTGATGGGACTGATGCTGGTGGTCAATCCAGAAATCACTAATCTGCCGAAGTTTATGCAGGCTTTAGCTGAAAATCCTTGGGCCTATGGCTTTGCCTTTCTCGGCGCTTTGTTATGGCCTTGCTACTGCGTTCTAACTAGGACCTATGGCCGCGGACAAAATGGTGTACCGATTTTCTTTTTGGTCGCTGTAATTAGCTTATGGTTCTTACATTTAGGATTAAACGAACCTTTTATCATGCCTACATTCAAGCTATGGCTGGGAATTGCAGTGGTGGGTAGTCTGATTGGCATCGCCTATAGTAACTGGAATCAGAGTATGCAGTTCGGCAATATCAAGGTGCTGATTTTAGCCACCTATTTTATGCCGATTCTTTCTTCGGTCATGTCAATGCTGATTCTGGATGTCAGACCCGAACTCAGTTTTTGGATCGGGACGGGTTTGGTGACTGCAGGCGCTATAGTCTGCTGGAAATCTACCGCTATCAGTTAAAAAAAATCCTCTCAAGCGAGAGGATTTTTTTATTTATGTCGGAACAGTTCGGACAATGGAAAATTGAGTTTTTCTTCCAGATATTGATCGGTTTCCTGTAATCTAGGTGAGAAATTTTGCATCCAGATGTCATCAGTCTGGGCATTGGTGAGATGGTTTTTGCGTGGCAGTGGATAGGGTAATTGCAGATAAAAATTCCAGAAGCTGACCTGATCCAGATCACGAACCAGCACATATTCATTTTCATCGGTACGTTTGATCAAATTCTGCTTTTCAAACATGGCGACATAGCTCGGCCAGCGTCCAATTTCATCCCGGCCTAAGACCTCAAGTGCTTGGGCTTCACTGATGCTTTCACCAGTTTTCTGCTTTTTATAAAATAATTCTAACAGATCCAGCAGCATGACGATGGGATGGCGTTTATTGTCCTGCCCAGATTCAAACGCCGTCAGGGCATAGCTGATTTCAACCCCCAGTAACACAATAATCCACGACAGATAAATCCAGAGCAGGAAAATCGGCACGGCGGCGAAGGCACCATAGACGATCTCATAGCTGGTAAAGTTTGACATGATATAGCCAAACAGATTTTTCAGCAGCTCAAACACCACGGCACTAAATAGACCGGCAATAAAGGCAGATTTAAGCGGTACACTGCGATTCGGGATGGTCCAGTTCAAAATGAAAAATCCGAGTACAGTCAAAGAAAAGGAAATCGCCCAGAGGACAAAAGCGCCATCAAGCTCATAACCGGCAAAGTTATTGCTGAGAATGCTCATGGATGCCACGGTCGAAGAAATCACAAATGCACTGCCGAGTAAAATCGGCCCGAGCGAAATGATGGTCCAGTAACGCATAAAGCCCATAATTCCGCCCCGCGTTTCAGTCACGCGCCAAATGCGGTTAAACACCGTTTCGATACTGCTGAGCATCAATACTGTCGTCACAAACAAGAACAGAATACCAATGATGGTGAGATTGCTGGATTTATCGGTAAAGGCATTCAGGGCCTTATCAAAGGCAATTGTAGTTTTGGGTAAAAAATTACTATAGATCAGTTGTTGCAATTGCTGCCGCGCAGGTTCCAGCGCTTTAATGGAAGAGATAATTACCAGAAAAACCGTCAGCATAGGCACCACCGCAAACAGGGTGGTATAGGTCAGGGAACCTGCCTGTTCGCGACAGCGGTCTGCTTCAAAGCGTCGAAGTACAAATAAAACAAATTGAAACCAGTGTTTTTCATAGAAAGGTAATTTCTTTAAATACTTAACAATCATCTGCATCCAATCTCAATTTTTTTAATCATCATGAATTTTCATCATCAGCTTAACCAAAAAACTTGCAAAGTATCGTATAGTTTTATTTTTTTAAGTAATGAATAAGAACCATGATGCAACCTTATGTCCTTGTTTTATATTACAGCAAATATGGCTCAACCAAAGAAATGGCGCATTTGATTGCCAATGGAATTGAAGCGGCAGGCGTGGCAGTAAAAATCAGGACAGTTCCAAATATATCCAGCGTGGTAAAAGTCGCTGAACCCAGTATTCCGGCAGAAGGGGATATTTACTGTACTCTAGACGATCTGGCGCAGTGTGCCGGTTTGGCGCTTGGTTCACCGACCCGTTTTGGCAACATGGCTTCTGAAATGAAATATTTTTGGGATCAGACCACGAGTCTGTGGCTGAATGGAGCGCTACACGGTAAACCGGCTTGCGTGTTTACGGCATCAGGTTCCATGCATGGCGGACAGGAAAGTACTTTGCTGACCATGCTGCCGCCGTTGTTTCATCATGGCATGATGATTATGGGGCTCAGCAATGCAACACCGGCACTCTCGAATACCAAAACTGGTGGTACACCTTATGGTGCTAGTCATGTTAGCGGCCCACGGCATGATCAGGGCTTGAGTCAGGATGAAAAAATTCTGTGTGAAGTACAAGGCAAGCGTTTAGGTGAAGTGGTACTGAAACTCAATCGAGTCTGAAAAACACTCACAGGAAATGAAGGATGAACTTCATTTCCTGAATTTTATTAGGCTTCTTTTTGATCTTTTTGATCTTTTTGATCTTTTTGATCTTTTTGATCTTTTTGACTAAATCTGTATTTGCATTTCAGACATTGATAATCCTGAAACAGATTACGGTCGACAGAAACCCCAGCTTTTTTCCCCAGAAAATTACCGACCACACCGCCGGTAATTCCGACACTGATTGCACCGACAAAAGTGCCTACGGTTCCGCCGACAATCACACCTAAAGGTCCGGCTACCGTACCAATCGCAGCGCCAATGGATGCACCCGAAGCAGCGCCACCTACAGTCCCTGCAGTTGCACCCGCTGAACTCATGAGAATGCCGCCAATTTTCTTTAAATTCTGTTCATGATCGCGCTGTTCGATATCAGCTGAGCCACATTTAGGACATTGCATAGATTGTTCCATCAAGGATTGAGATGTGCTTGTTTTAGGTTTATCGGGAATAGGATTTGTGCCCTGATCAGCACTTATTCATAACATACAACAACACAGTATAAGCTCTGAATGCTCGAATCAGGGGCATTGCATATTGACTTGATTCTAGTTGAGTTCACGCTAAAACATTGTATTTCAGCTGTAAATATATGCCTTCTCTGTTGATTAAAGCAATTCTCAAACAGTCTTAAGAAAATGGCAAATCTCAAGATCATCAGAAATGTTCTTCTTTCATTATTCTAAAATTCTAAATATTGCGTCTTGAACAGACTATTTCTAGATTCGAGATGAAAAAGGAAGGAATATCGAAAAATATGCAATCAAGTTCTTATCGGGTCTATTTAAGTTTTCAGCCAAAATGCACCTGAATATTGGCGTTTCTTTATAAGTAACTTTCATTGTGATTGATTAATTATATTTTAAATAATGTGTGACATTTATTATTATTAAATAGAAGTTCCAATAAAATAAAAATTTACGACTTTTAAAATATAAAAAGCATGATAATTCTAATCTTTATTAGATAAATTTTTGATTATTACTAATATAAAAATTATATTATCTTAATCAAGTTTTTTATATAAAACTTATATTCAAAAAAAATTTATATAATGATTTCTTACAAATCAAAAATAATAAACAAATATTAGACCTCTTGCGAAAGTATAGTTTTATCTAATTTTTGAATTGGCTAAAACCTCATAAAATATAGCTTTCGACTGCTTAAAATTTGACTAACGCAAGAAGTCTATTTATTAATTAAAAACAATACTTTATATTTTTAAATGAAACAAAAAAATATGTGAATAGGGATTAGTTTTACATTTTATAATTTTATGTGATTTAATATTTTTTAGATAAATTTAATCTTACTTAAATAGATCTCTTTCATAAATCAAAAAATGATCTTCTTTTTGGTTAATATTTACACTCCAGATTTCTTGGCATTCGTGCATAATCTGCGGATGAAATATATCGATTCAAACAAGCTTTCTGATCCTCAGTTCAAGCGATACACGGGCATCTCATGGTCAACTTTTTATTTGATGGTTGAGCAATTGAAGAAACATGTCCCTGCCAAAGGCAGACCGCCCAAGTTAAGCCTGGAGGATCAGGTTCTGCTCTGCCTGAGCTATTGGCGGGAATAC
>NZ_DCLL01000060.1:0-19267 GCF_002321025.1 Acinetobacter lwoffii | reverse complement strand
ACAGGCCATGATTCACTACAAGACTCAGCAAATTCTGAGTTTATGTACCAGTCGCGGTGCAGTGCATGATTTCGAGTTGTTCAAACGCAATTTAAACCAGATTCCTTCAGGAGCCTTTGTTCTTGCGGATAAAGGTTATCAGGGGATTTATACTTTGTATCCCAATAGCCTGTTGCCTTTAAAAGCCAAAAGACGCTGTAAATTGGATCCTGAACTAAAAATCTATAATCAGGAAATCAATAAAAGAAGAATAGGGGTTGAGCATGTATTTGGCAGTCTAAAAACTTTTAAGATCCTTGCGGAACGTTATCGCAATAGAGCTAAAAGACTTGGTTTGAGATTTAGTTTAATCGCTGGAATTTATAACTTGGAGCTGAGTAAAAAATGATTTATGAAAGAGGTCTAATGAAAAATTAAATAAATATCTTAAATCAGAGGATATTAAGATTATGAGAATATTAGTTATCAATCTGGGTTTATTATGTTTATGTTTTCTGAGTAACGCTTATGCCACTTCTGATGAGTGGACTCAGCGTTGGAAATCATCCAGTGCCCGTTCCAATGAGAATCTAGTTCAAGCTAATCTGATCGAACTCAAGGAGTCAGACTATTATTCCGGATTAGGTAAAACCACCGTTCATAGCACCTCAACCACTTCCATCGGCACGGTAAATACCCCGACCAACAATATCAATGTAGAGGGTACAGACAACAATATCGATATTACGAGTGAATTGCTGAATGAAGCCCCAGTCAATTCAAATACCAACCAAAATCCTCAGCGCTGTCTTAATTTGAGTAACAGACCAGGAGAATCACAATGCTGAATTTCTCCTTGACCAGAAGAAATATATCTTTCGTGAGTGCCACTGTCCTTTTCAGCTCTTTTTTAACAGGCTGCACGGGTTTAGCGCCCTCAAACAAGAAGCCAGTTAGCCTGGTACAAGGCCCCCCAATTACCGATATTTTTACCCCTTTTGATATGGCTTTATCCTGCCTAAAAGGACAATTACGTAGTGATGTGAGTTTCTCCGTGGGGGCAATTCTGGATCAAACCGGTAAGGATGTAGTTACCAATGGTGGTAGCGGAAAAATGGTGACCCAAGGTGCGGGAGATATGGTGCAATCTGCCTTGTTTCAGGCAGGGGTAAGCTTAATGAACCGGCGTGATCCCCGGATTATCGAAAGCGAAGCCAAGTGGGGCATTCGTGATCCAAGACAAATCCAGGCTTCTGATTATTATGTGACAGGCAGTATTAACAGTCTGGATTTTATTCCGGGTGGTGGTTTTGACATGCAGATCGCTGGTGTCGGTCCGAATTATAGTCAAACCCGGATTATGGTCGGTCTGGATTTATCTTTGACTGATACCCGCAGCAGTAAAGTCGTGGGCAATGTTTCATTGCAGAAGCAAATTGCTGCACAGGATTATGGCTTAAGTGCAGGCAGATTCGCTGGTCGTACACTCTTAAATATTCAGATTGGAAAAGGAGAACGAGAGGCAACTAACTTTGCCTTGCGGCAAATGTTGAATCTGGCCACTTTTGAATTGCTGAGTCAGGTTGTCCCACCCGCCGTATTTGAAAGTTGCCGTGCGCAGATACCGCCAGAGTTTGGTCAATTGAACTTAACCCGAAGTTCTGTCGCTCTGCATAAATACAAGAAAAACCAGCGACAAAATAGTACAGCTTCAAGCAGTGTTGTTCAGGAGTCAGTCTCAAGCCAGGCAGACTCATCTAATGAAAAAAATAAGTCAACCAACTCACCGAGCAAAGATACGAAACCGCCAAAACAGAAAGAGTCCGAGGTGATTCAAAACCCTGAAGCAGAGCCTGAAATGAGCAAACAGGACTTGATTAAATATATTAGCAAGAAGCAGCATCCACCTTCTTCAAATGAAAAGAATGAAGAAAAAGATACTCAAGAAAAGGCTGATAAAGAACAAGAAGATGAAAAAACCACAACGCTATGGGAGGCCAATCCTGAGGTGGTCGAAAATTACTGGTCTAGCACCCAGCGTGATTAAAAATATTTAAAAATGGGCTCGCTCCCATTATAAGAAGGAGTACTTAGCGAGAGGTACTTCAAAACAAAAGTAGGAAGAACAACGATGAAAAACACGATCAAAACAATCGCTTTATCCGTCGCCTTTCTGTCTAGCGCAGGTATGGCATATGCCCAAGGAGATGAAACACCTACTGACGTCACCCTAGATACAGGCTTGCAAGCTACCTTGGATTCTATTTCTCAGCAGGTTGAAAATGGTTCTGCTTTGAATCTTGCAGTGAATACAGGTGATGTTGATGCAAGCGTTGATTTAGAAGCAATTGCAGAAGCTACAAGAGAAGCACCAGAGGCCATTAGTTCAATTGAAGGTACAATTGAAACTACTGCGATTGGTGCCGCGAATACAGGTAGTATCAGTATTGAGCAGGGTAGCTACAATAAGGTGGTATCAGACATATCAGATGCCACGGATAACTACGACTACAGTGCAGTAACCAGTGCAACTAATAATTCTGAAACTCTAGAGGAGCTATCAGAGGTTTCGGATAGTTCAGATATCTCGGAAGTTATAAGTTCGACACTGAGTACTGACTATAGTGAGGAAATCAATGAAACTTTAAGCAATTATAGTGTAGCGAATATTGCCTATAATGCGGGTGCTATTGATGCATCTGTCAGTGCTATTTCAGAAGGAACTCAAACTGCTATTAACAACAGCATCACAACTACCGCTATCGGTGCTGTGAATAGCGGTAGTATCACTGTGACTGTTAAATAAACTCTTTTTTCGAGGTGAACACAGGTCTAACTATTGGCAGATAGTTAGGCCTCTTTATTTTATAATAACATCCACATAAATTGTTGTTTATTCATCGGATAAAAAAGTACTTATTGTTTGACACTCTCTATTTCAGAAATTGAGTAGTCTGGAGCTTAAGATTAAGTCATTTATCTAGGATCAAATCTGGAAGAATAAATAAGAATTTAGGCTGAGCTATAGCCGAGTTTTGGATATTTTAAATTTATATCATCAGAAAAACGCAATAAAAAAAGAGCGCATCAGCGCTCTTTTGAAATTCATTGGCGAGCTTAGTCGCGAACAAATTCAACTGTGCCATTTGCTAAAGACTTCACACGTGCCAGTGATTCCACACGGTAGCCTTTTTCAAGCAGCAGATCACGACCTGGCTGGAATGATTTTTCAATCACAATGCCAATACCGACTACTTCTGCATTTGCCTGATGAATCAGGTCTGCAAGACCTAAAGCTGCTTGACCATTAGCCAAGAAATCATCGATCACTAAAACCTTGTCGGTTGAGCTGATGTGTTTATTTGAAATCGCGATCGTGCTTTCAGTTTGTTTGGTAAATGAAAAGACTTTAGAACGATATAAATCATCTTTCAGGGTCAGAGACTGGTATTTACGTGCAAAGATCACCGGTACGCCAAGCTCTAGGCCGGCCATTACGGCAGGTGCAATACCTGATGCTTCAATCGTAATAATTTTGGTAATACCAGCATCCTTAAACAGACGCGCAAATTCTTGACCAATCAGTTGCATCATGACTGGATCAATCTGATGGTTTAAGAAAGAGTCTACTTTCAAAACTTCTTCAGAGAGGACGATGCCTTCAGCCAAGATTTTCTGTTCTAGTGCATGCACGGGAGAATCCTCAAGAGCAGGTGCTTTTTCAAGCAAAAGCGTATTGTAAAAAGCACCCGGAAAAAATCAAGTGAAATTCGCCAAAAACTTAGTTGCTTGCACCTTTATAGTCAGTTAACAGTAAACCATAGGAGGTTTTCTTGTCGACATGCGAAACTTTGACTGGAAGATAGTCAAGTTTTGGTGCCAGCCAGAAAATGGTTTCACGACCTGGTTTGCTATGTTTCATCACCACTTTAATGGTATTAAAAGATCCGTATTTGGTACTTATAGTCTCTGAACCCTGTTTGACAAACTTGCGGCCTTCAACTTCTTTAGCATCAGCGATGTAGTAATTTGCTTTCAGGCCTGAATTTTTTAAATCTTCACGGATCTGCAATTCCGCATTCAACTCATCCAGAACATCTGCTCTCCAGGCAAAAGAACGTTTTTCATCATCTTTCTTGGTACTGATAGTTTTGCTGGAAGGATTGAAATTAATACTCATAGTGTTGTTATGCACCAATACTTTACTACTGCGACTGAAACTGCTTGAGCCGATCTTGCCATTATTAAAAGTAAAGCGGCTGGTTTCGGTTGCAGAGGCAATCCCTCCAGCTTTTGCAGCAAAGACATAAGTCCAGTTATTGCCAGATTTACTTAGAGTCCGTGTTGCAGAACCCATGTTCTTGCCATTATAGCTAAATTGATAACTGGCCTGAAAAGGAGTCATGGCAAAAGCCTGGCTAGAAATACCAGTGAACAGTATCGCGCTGCTCAGACCCGTGGTCATCACTAAAGTTTTGAATACAGTCTTCGCCATCAGTTATTTTCCTATATTGGTTAAACGGGCAAAAAATATCATTTATTGCACCCTTTATTATTTGGGCAAAATATGGAAGTTGAAGGGATATTTCTGCCAAAAATGTATATTTCATGTAGTTTTATGGAACTTTTGTTCAAAAACTACGTTTGACATGATTTAAGAAGGATCTTTCTGTTTGATAGGGGTGACCCGGTTGTCATCCATCTTGTCTTCATCCCAGTTCTCTTCCTGATCTTGGGAAAGTTTTCTAAACAGGGCGGCCAGATTGACATTGCCAATCACCACCAGTTCGGCTTCCCGTAGCACTGCATGATTCACGTGAACTTTGCCCAAGGTATCAATGACCGATCGGCTTTTGCCTAACCAGCGATTTAAATCCAGATAGAGCAAGTCATCGATGACTTTAATTACCCCCAGTTTTTCCAGAATCATTCCCAACGGATCTTTATTGAAGACACGTTGATAGAAGAACAAGCCGAAACGCACGCCAAGTTTATACAGCATATTTGGATATTTGGCTTCAATCAGCTGGGTATCACTAATTTGCTCGAAAACGATCAACTGGGTGGTTTTATTCAATTCCATCTGTACCAGTTTCAAATCAACCGATAAAGTGACAATCAGGCCTTTATAATCCAGGGTTGCGTAGAGACGCAGCCAGTCTTCATGTAAATCTGCGTGTAAGTCTTTCAAGGCATCGACATTGTCTGTGACAAAGCGCTGAAAAGTTGCATTCAGGAATACTTGCGATAGGGGAAATTCACGCTCATCTTCAATAAATCCTTCCGCCCTCTGATACACTTGGCGGATTCGGTTGGAAATATTGGAAATTAGCGTTTGCATACTGAAGCGTCCTGGCAACTTTATTTTTGACTCGGGATGTATCTTGTCGAATTGTATGAAAAATACAAGCGTTCATGCTTGAAGTTTAGCAAAATAAATAGCACCATTTTTATAGTTTTAGTTATGTAACGTTGAAGATTTGATGGATTTGGCATTTTAAAAAGATAAATGACGAATCCGTTTATTTTTAATCTTTCAAATACTTTTTTGGGGAGCTGAACTCATTATTGAGTTTAGGCGAATGTGAAAAAACGATGATACTCATGCCTCTGGTCAGAACTTGGTGGAAAGATCCAGTGTTTAGCAGTGCGTTGCTTGCCGCAGGCATTCTGCATTTGATCGTGCTGACACTGGAATTTGGTATGCCGCAAGATCGGGATACCAGTACCAAAGAAATCGCGGTCAGCTTGCGCCAGACTGATGAAAAAATTGAGCATGCTGATTTTCTGGCCCAAACGGACCAGCAGGGTTCCGGCCAGTTTAGAGAAGCTCATCGCATGTCGAGTGATATGCCATCGCCGTTAATGGAGCAACATGCAGGTGAAGAACTGCAAGAAAGTCTAGATATGCTGCAACAGCAACAGGAACTCAGTTTTGAAGAAAAAGTCCTGATGACCACCTTGAGTTGGCAAAAGCAGGCGGAAGAAAATCAGCGTAAAAAAATGCAGGAGCAATTACAGAGCCAGTTTCAGGCCAAAGCGGCCATGGTCGCCAGTCTGGAAGCGCAATATTTACAGCGTCAGCAAAATTTCAGTCGTCAGCAAAAAATTAAGACTGTGGATGGTATTCAGTCCAAGCAGGATGTTTCGGCCGCATATCTGGAAAAGTTCCGTGAAAAAGTGGAATTTTATGGTAACCGTTATTATCCGGAAGCAGCAAAACAACAGAATCTAGCAGGGGAAGTGCGGCTGATGGTGATCCTGAACCAGAATGGCGGAATTCGTGCCATTCGACTGATTGACAGTTCAGGACATGCCATGCTGGACGAAGCAGCCAAAGCTTCCGTGCGTAAGGCAGCACCATTTGGTGCTTTCGACAGTAAAATGAAAGAAATTTCCGAACTGCGGGTGATTCGTACCTGGCGATTTGATCCGGCAGAAGCAGAATTTGAGGTGCGTTAGACCATTTTATTCATTTGTAAACCCTCCCTTTAACTCCCTCCCAACGGGAGAGAGAACTATCATTGAGCTATAGGTATTAAAACTCCCTCTCCTTATGGGAGAGGGTTGGGGTGAGGGTAAACAATAAAAAAAGCAGGCCTTAGCCCGCTTTTTTATGAAGAAATTTTAGTTCTGTTCTAGATAAGGATTTTCAAAACCCAGCTTGGCCAGAATCTCGATTTCAATGCCTTCCATTTCTTCAGCATCTTCATCCGAGGTTTCATGGTCATAGCCCATTAGGTGTAAAGTGCCATGTACCAGCATATGGGTGAAATGCGTTAATGGTACTTTTTGCTGTTCCAGCGCTTCCGCCAGTACTACAGGAATACAGATCACCAGATCACCAATGGGAAATGCATCCAGAAACTGCGCCATTTCATCTGGAAGTTCACTTGGGAAAGACAGGACATTGGTCGGTTTGTCTTTGCCTCGATATTCCAAATTCAGTTTATGACTTTCGTCATTATCAACACAGGCAATTCCAATTTCGCAATCACTTTGAGTGCCGATATGACGTAAAGTGGTTTCTACAACTTTTTTAATATAGGCTCGTTTCAGTACCAGTTCAGGTGACTGAAAGTCCTGTTGTAAGGAAAGACTAAGTTTCAACACAAATCCTTAAGTTTAAAGCTTAATGCTGTGCGTCTGCCGCAGCATCATTTTCAGCGATCAAGGCATCCTGACGTGCTTTACGTTCGGCACGTGCTTCAGCACTTAAACGCTGCTGTTCACTGTCCCAGCCTTCGTAGGCTTCAACAATTTTCTGTACAAGTTGATGACGTACTACATCACGCGAATGGAAACGAGTGATATGAATTTCAGGAATTTTATCAATCACACGCAAGGCATGTGACAGGCCGGATTGCTGACCACGCGGTAAATCCACCTGAGTTACGTCGCCCGTAATCACGGCACGTGAGCCAAAACCTAAACGGGTCAGGAACATCTTCATCTGTTCTGGGGTGGTGTTCTGCGCTTCATCTAGAATCACGAAAGAATGATTCAGGGTACGGCCACGCATATAAGCAAGCGGAGCGACTTCAATCACCTGGCGTTCGATCAGTTTGGCCACTTTTTCAAAGCCGAGCATTTCATACAGCGCGTCATACAAGGGACGTAAGTACGGATCGATTTTCTGGGTTAAATCCCCCGGCAAGAAACCAAGTTTTTCACCGGCTTCAACCGCAGGACGAACCAGCAAGATCCGCTGAATTTCATTACGCTCCAGCATGTCCACGGCAGCCGCAACGGCGAGGTAGGTTTTACCTGTACCCGCAGGGCCAATACCAAAAGAAATATCACTTTGCAGAATGCGCTGTACATAACGTTTCTG
This sequence comes from Acinetobacter lwoffii, assembly GCF_002321025.1. Classification (GTDB taxonomy): domain Bacteria; phylum Pseudomonadota; class Gammaproteobacteria; order Pseudomonadales; family Moraxellaceae; genus Acinetobacter; species Acinetobacter lwoffii_Y. Next base: position 11,454 of record NZ_DCLL01000060.1, on the reverse strand, counting down.
GTTGGCACCACGCGGATTGATCCGGCCCTTACGAGTTTGCAGCCAGACATTGTCCAGCCCCGTATGTTCCTGATCGTCCAGATCTTGCTGAAGTTCACGGTCAGTCTGGCTGCCCTGAATCATCAGATGTAAAGTATCTGCACTAATCTGCTGACTATGTTCAGATTCTTCATGAAGACGTTGCAAGAGCATTTCGGCTCTCTCAACGGCATCGATTCCACCATCAATAATAAAACTTTCTCCACGATGGGAGATTTTGACGTCTAAACGTTGTTCAATTTGCTTCAAATGGCCGTTATAGGCACCTAACATGGCTTGTATACGGTCCATCGAAATTCCAGGAAAAGCTACTGTACGTCGAATCGCTGCAGTCAAGAGTGTTCCTTATGAAGTGTGCGTTATATGCTCTACATTACGCCACGTCAGGCTCAAGATTCAAGAGCTCACCGTAAACTAAATTCAAAGTTTTAATTTCGGTAATTTCAATCTCGGCAAAGCGGCCTACCCAGGCAGGGTCACCAATAAAGTTGACATAACGGGTATTGTCCGCCGTACCGACCAGAATATTCGGATCTTTATCAGAAACTTTTTCGATCAGTACACGCTGGATGGTCCCGAGCATGGCATCCGTCTTGTCAATGCTTGAACGCTTAATCCATTGCTGAACTTTGGCCAGACGTTCTTTTTTGACATCTTCAGAAATCGTATCTTCCAGTTCTGCCGCAGGCGTACCCGGGCGTTTTGAATAGATAAAACTATAAGAATGGTCAAAATCCAGATCCTGAATAAACTGATAAGTCTCTTCAAAGTTTTCATCTGTTTCACCCGGGAAACCAATGATAAAGTCTGAAGATAGGTGCATGTCAGGGCGAACTGCACGTAACTTTTTAATCTTTTCGATATAGACATCGATGGTGTGGTTACGCTTCATCGCTTGCAACACATCATTGGAACCGCTTTGTACCGGCAGATGCAGATGTGAAACCATTTGTGGCAGGTCACGATAGCATTGTATCAGGTCGTCATTAAATTCCAGTGGATGCGAGGTGGTATAACGAATACGGCCAATGCCCGGAATATCTGCAACCAAACGTAACAGATCGGCAAAGGTACAGATATTGCCTTCAAAAGTTTCACCACGATAACCGTTTACGTTCTGACCCAAAAGTGAAATTTCACGCACGCCTTTTTCTGCCAGACCCGCAATTTCAGCGAGCACATCATCCAGTGGACGAGATACTTCTTCACCACGCGTATACGGCACCACACAAAAAGAACAGTATTTAGAACAGCCTTCCATGATCGAGACAAAAGCTTTATAACCTTCAACACGCGGTTCAGGTAAAAAGTCGAATTTCTCGATGTCCGGGAAGGAAATATCCACCAGTTTGATTTTTTCTTTTTTCGGCTTTTCGATCTGCTCAAAATGCTGATCCAGCATTTGCGGCAAACGGTGCAGGGTTTGTGGACCAAAAATCATATCGACATAATTGGCACGTTTCTGGATGTTGTCGCCTTCCTGAGATGCCACACAGCCACCGACACCAATAATCAGATCAGGATTTTTATCTTTAAGCTTACGCCAGCGGCCTAGCTCGGAGAATACTTTCTCTTGGGCTTTTTCACGGATCGAGCAGGTATTCATCAGTAGAATATCGGCATCTTTAGGATCGGTGGTCAGCACATAGCCATGAGAATCGCCTAACAGGTCTGCCATACGGTGACTGTCGTACTCATTCATCTGACACCCTTGTGTTTCGATGTACAGTTTCTTGACTGAAGCATCGCTAACAGGGGTGTGCGCTGGCTGGGTAACAGTGTTTTCTGAGGCAGCTGGGGCACCATTCGGAATGAAGGTTTGAACCGTCATGTAGGCTCCTACAAGGTAATACGTTGAAAGAGTGAACGAACAGCCTGATTGATGCATCAAACAGGTGAATAAAAATTCAATTCACAGACTGAAATCTTGGAAAGGCGCATATTTTAGCAGGAAAGTCGCTTAAACTTATAGCCCAAATTAACTGTGGAAAAATATTGATTTATGGGCAAAAATTGTCTGTAGATTAATATTGCTTAATCATAAGGTTACATAACTGAACAATAGAGTTGGTTATAATCTTCAAACTAGCTCTTATGATATGCAACATGGGCAAAGCATAAAATCGATGATAGAAGGCAAAGGGATGTTGAAACACACTAAAACTATGTATAAATACTATAAATTAATTACTTTAAGTGTGGCATGTATCTGTTCAGCGAGTACACAGGCAGCAGAAGAACAATTTAATGATGCCTTGCGTGCAGCCAATGCAGGTAATACTGAACTGTTACAGCAATATCGTCTGTCTATGCAGAATGATGCCTTGGGCTATTATCCGGAATACTGGATTTTAAACCAGAATCTTGCCATGCAGCCTGTTAGTCAGATTATCAGTTTTGCCCAGCGTTACCCTCAATCCGCCATGGCTGAAAAGCTGGCAGCAGACTATGTCGAAGAAAAGGTAAAAATGGCAGACTTTAGTACTGCTCAACCGGTATTGCCTTATGTAACCAATGCTGATCCTGCCGAAGCCTGTGCAGTGGCACAAGTGCGCGCCAAAGCTGGCGATGAACTGGTCTATGCCGAGTTTAAAGAAGTCTGGTTAACTACCAATAGCCAGCCTGATTCTTGTACTGGTTTAGGCCGGATGATGCTATCCAGTCCACTCATGACCTCAGAAGACCGTCAGCAGCGACTCTGGGGACAACTTCGTGCCGGACAGTCAGGTCAGGCCATTGCGACAGCGCAAGGCATTGGTCTAAATCTGTCTCTGGCACAACTGAATTCGATTCAGGCCAATCCCACTAATTATTTGTGGTCTGCGCCTAAAAGTACTGCGGCAGAGCATGCCTATCTGATTTATGCGCTGGGACGTCTGGCCGATAGCGATTTGGACTCAGCTTTGTCTATCGTCAAGCGGACCGCGGAAGGTACACCAGTACAGGTACAACGCGCCTTATATCGTGCTGTCGGTTATATCGGTGGTACCACAGTGATGAAAAACAACTTCAACCGTGAAGTGTTAAATGCGCTAGATGCCAGCTATGGTCTGCCATTTAGCCCGGAAGAAGCCGAGATTTATGCGCGTCAGGCAATTCGTTTTAGTGCATGGGAAAGCCTGATCCGTGCGATTGACAACATGAGCGTCAACCAGAAGCAGGAAGATCGCTGGCAATACTGGCTGGCACGTGCCAGCGAACAACGTGCTGACCGTGCTTCCAAACAGGCAGCAGAAAGTATTTATCGTAAGCTGGCGACCGGAGATGACTATCACAATCTTTTGGCACGCGACAAGCTGGGGCAGGTGACTGCGAGTACACCAAATCCAGCGCAGCCATCCAATCAGGCCCTGCAACGTTTGGAACAGGATATTCATTTCCGCCGTGCTTTCACGCTACGTAATATCAGCGCACCGGAGAACTACATTAACCGTGAATGGAACTGGGCAGTGCGTCAGGCTTATCTAAAGAAAGATGATGACCTGTTGCTGGCTGCGGCAAAGCGTGCCATGGACATGGGCTGGCATGATCGCGCCATTTATGCTGCCGACCGTACCGCGAACAAACATAACTACAATTATCGTTTTCCAATGCCACATCAGAATTACGTGGTCAGCCATAGTCGTAATGCGGGCATAGATCCGGCTTGGGCCTACGGTTTGATGCGTCAAGAAAGCCGTTTCAATACTGTGGCACGTTCACATGTCGGTGCGGGTGGTCTGATGCAGATTATGCCGGATACGGCCAAGCTAGTGGCACGTCAAATGGGTGAAGCTTATAACCCGGCGGCACTTACCGATATGAATACCAATATTCGCTACGGAACATTCTATTTATCTACGATTCAGCGTCAGCTCAGCGATAGTCCGGTGCTGGCAACGGCAGGTTATAATGCTGGCCCAAACCGTGCCCGCCGCTGGCAGCCAGAATTTCAGGGGATTGCCGCAGATCAATATACTGAAAGTATTCCTTTACTTGAAACCCGAGATTATGTGAAACATGTCATGACCAATGCCACGCATTACGGTATCTTGTTAGGACAGGGGGCACAGTCAGTGGGTAAACGCATGCAACTGATACCATTACGTAATACACAATAAAATTAAAATTATTGGGGGATGGTGATTTATTCATGAAAATAATGAAGGATCGTCGAGTCTGGGCTGGATCGGTTACGCTTGTATTTTTGGCCAGCAGTCCGGCAGCGTTTGCTGCGCCGACAGACTATGTCATGGATGTACAAATGGTCCCGGCCCTATGTAGCCTGTACCCTGAATATGCCAAGAAACGAAAATGTCTGGAAGGTTATTCGCTGAATATCTCCGGCTTATATCCTCAGACCACATCACAAAATTGTACGACCAATAGCTCTGCGAAACTGTCACCACTGCAGTCCAAGGTAGTGGCCAGGATCATGCCGGATGACAATACCCGGACAATTTTATGGCGCAATATCGGTGGCTGCGTGCCGATGAATGCCAGTCAGTATTTCCGGACGATTATCAATTATGCAGATCGTCTCAAAGTGCCTGCGGAACTGACGGAACAGGAAAATATCACGATTTCTGTCGATACATTGCGAGCCAAATTCCTGAAAATTAATCCGCAATTACCGGGCAATGCCTTGCGATTCAACTGCCAGCAGACTCAGTCAGCTAGCGTGCTTACCTCGATCAAGGTCTGTTATCGCCCCAATGGCAATTACAAATCCTGTCCTGCCAACATTATTAATACATGCCCAAAAACTGTCACAATAAAAGGAACATACTGAGCTTTTTTGCCGATTTAATTTATATTTCCTATCAGACTTTAGGTGAAATCCGTCCTCTTTTATATGCATCTGGCAAAGGATTGGAGTACAATCTTTCGCGTTTACGATTATTAGATTAAATACTAACTATTTAATCGCATTGAATATCCTCAATTGGAGATAATTAGATGAAGCAAGCAGTTCGTGTTGCCGTTACTGGCGCTGCAGGTCAAATTGGTTACAGCCTATTATTCCGTATCGCAAGCGGCGAAATGCTAGGTAAAGATCAACCAGTGATTTTGCAATTGCTCGAAGTTCCTTTTGAGAAAGCTCAACAAGCGCTTAAAGGCGTAATGATGGAGCTTCAAGATTGTGCATTCCCATTACTAGAAGACATGATCGGTACTGATGATCCTAAAGTTGCATTTAAAGATGCTGACTATGCGTTATTAGTTGGTTCACGTCCACGTGGTCCAGGTATGGAACGTGCTGACCTGCTTAAAGTGAACGGTGAAATCTTCATCGGTCAAGGTCAAGCATTGAACGAAGTTGCAAGCCGTGACGTTAAAGTTCTAGTTGTTGGTAACCCTGCAAACACGAATGCTTACATCGCAATGAAATCTGCTCCAGATCTTCCAGCGAAAAACTTCACTGCAATGTTACGTCTTGACCACAACCGTGCTGCATCTCAAATTGCTGCTAAAACTGGTAAAGCGGTTAAAGACATCAAAAATCTTACAGTTTGGGGTAACCACTCTCCAACCATGTATGCCGACTACCGTTTTGCAACAATTAACGGCGAAAGCGTTAAAGACATGATTAACGACCAAGAATGGAATGCAAATACATTCCTTCCGACTGTTGGTAAACGTGGTGCTGCGATTATCGAAGCACGTGGTTTGTCTTCTGCTGCTTCTGCTGCTAACGCTGCAATCGACCATATGCGCGATTGGGCTCTTGGTACAAACGGCGAATGGGTAACTATGGGTATTCCTTCTGACGGTTCTTACGGTATTCCTGAAGGCGTAATGTTCGGTTTCCCTGTAACGACTGAAAACGGTGAATACAAAATCGTTCAAGGTCTAGAAATCGACGAATTCAGTCAAGAGCGTATCAACTTCACGTTGAATGAACTTGAAGAAGAGCGCGCAGCAATTGCTGACATGCTTAAATAATTTGATCTTTTCAGATTAAGTTGAAAAAGCACTCCATTTGGGGTGCTTTTTTTATATCACTCACTTTAATCAACAAAAAATAACAAGCTGTGAAGGAGAGACAACTGAGTTTTCGCTATGAGCCATCTAAGGTAGAAACAAGATTATAGATAAAAAGATGGAGGTTCAGATGTTAGAGCAACGCGCTACCTTCGAACTTTTCTTTGAACAATTGGGTCTGGATTCGAGTCCGGAAGCCATTGATGAGTTTATTAGTACGCATCAAATTGGTATGGATGTGCCACTGCATAAAGCTCCTTTTTGGAGTAAATCACAGCATGACTTTCTGATCAGTCACTGGAAGAAAGATGATGACTGGGCCATTTTTGTCGATGTGTTAAATGAACAATTACATATTGAGGCAGAGGGTTCAGGTTCCTGTGACATACCCAGCCATAAATCAACCTAAGAATTCGAATCTCAACACGCTCATAATTTAACGCTACGATGGAGTCTATTTATGCTTACGGAACAACAGTTAACTTTAGAATTATTATTTGAACAATTGGGTTTGCCTTCTGATGAAGCCTCAATTAATCAATTTACCCATACCCATCAATTGCCATCTGAAGTCGCATTGCCAGATGCCGAATTCTGGAGTGAGGGACAAAGTGCCTTCCTGCGTGAACATTGGCACCAAGATGATGAATGGATTGTCATTATTGACAAGTTAAATCAGCTTTTACATGTGGAAAGCGACAAACAAAGCGTTTAAATGCATTCATACAAAAAGAAACAACAAACCTAGTCAAAGGACTAGGTTTTTTTTGTCTTATCTTATAAGTTAGATCTATAAATAATTACAATTTATCTGATATAAGGAGGGCGCGATGCTCGCAAAGAACCAACCATCCTTAGAGCTCTTGTTTTCTCAGCTCGGTCTCGCCAATAGTCCTGCGGCTATTGAATTGTATGTACGCACCCATCAACTGCCAGCAGGGTTGTCCTTGCACGATGCGCCGTTTTGGAATAAAGCTCAACGTTCATTGTTGATCAGTCATTTGGTACAAGATGATGATTGGGCAATTTGGGTCGATGAACTGAATCAGCAACTGCACATGGACGCCTATAGACGCCAACCTGCCTAATCATTTTTCCTGAGCTTTTCTGATATCTAGAATAAGACGATATAACTTGCATTAAAAAACGCCTCATCTGAGGCGTTTTTGTTCTTTGGCTTAATGCATTTTACTTTTTAATATTTTGTTAAACCATTCGTGCTGACGATAATCATTAAATGCATGATGCTGCTGTAATAATTCCAGCTCAAATTCGGCAGTCATAGTGTATTTACCTAACCAGTGACGGGTCAGGGCCGGCTCATTTTTACTGGCGCTGGCATAGGCCAGGAAGAAATAAATATCGCCATGTTCATAACTCGCCATTGGTTTTAGAATTTGCTGGGTAATCAGGGCGAAATGGTGCTCTTTGGTCAATTCAAAGAACATCATATAGGCCTTGGCCAGATGCAAAGATAGGTTGATATACATGCGCAGCGGCATTTCTTCAAATTCTACCCGTCCTTGTTCCAGCAACACTACAGCTTCTTGCAGGAAATGTCGCTGTTCCTGACGCAGTTCACTTAAAGTCACCAGCTGTAAACGAAGATCAGCGCGTTCAAGCGTTAATTCCGGCGTATTGCCTTTTAAATACAATTGGTCAGTTTCACCCAGACGTTGAATAATCTGTTTGGTTGTTAATCGCATCAACGCAATCCTCATTTCTCAATAATGGCTATATGAGGTTAAAAATTAAAATTTAAAGCGGCAGCGCGTCTTAGAGCAGTGAGGTATCACTTCTTAGCCAGGCGGTAATAGATAGACGTTGCTGTTTAGAGATTAAAACTTCATGTAATAAATCGCTCTGGAACAGCGCCATTCGGTTTGGTTTTGGCTGGATAATATGCCACTGGCCCTCTTTATCCTGCAGGCGCAGTTCACCGCCCCAGTCCTTCTGCCATTGGTCATGTAAATAATACACACTGGAAATCATCCGGCCATTTTTACTTTGGGGGTTGTCACGGTGCAGGGCATAGAACTCACCCGCGTGATAGCAAGCGAAATGCGCTTCGACATCTTTGATGCCTAAATAAAACGCGCGGTTTAAAATTTGAGAAAATTGTTGAAGGGTTTGAATGTGTCGGTGGGAAATTTGAAATTCAGGTTGTAACCAAAGAATATGATCACTACGGATGTTGTTAACGACACCATTTTGAATGGCTGCATTACGAAATTCGTTTAAGTGGCTTAAGCATTCTTGACTCACTGCATGTTGATATTCGCTAGAGTAAGCATCGTCAACAATACTAAAGCCATGTTGATCTAAATCATCTAAGATTTGATCAACATTCCAATCCCCTGGGATGATAACTGCTTCCATTTTTTCAATTCTCGATAGTGTGGTAAAAAAAGGTCCGCTATTTTAGTGCAATAATCGTTTCTGAACGAAATAGTTTTTCATGTTAAAATAGCAATTGATCTTAGGAATAATTGAAACATGAATTACCGTCACTCTTACCACGCAGGCAACTTTGCCGATGTCATGAAGCACGTTTTATTGCTTCAGTTGTTGACTCGACTGAATGCAAAAGACAAACCTTATCGCTATGTAGATACACATGGTGGTGCAGGTAAATATGATTTATCGACTGCCGAAGCGCAAAAATCAGGTGAGTTTTTAAACGGTATTCATCGTCTTATTAAGCTGGATGATTCGATCAAGCGTAATGCGCCCGAAGGCGTACAGCAATATTTGAAAATTGTTGAAAACATGCGTGAAAACTTTGGTAAGGGTGCTTACCCGGGTTCACCGTGGTTTGCTTTAGAAGGCATGCGTGAGATTGATAAAGCGACCATTTTTGAAATGCAGCGCGATGTATTCCAGCAACTTCGTCATAATATTTTTGACAAGCGTGCGGGTTTGCATGAACGTGATGCATACGAAGGTCTGTTAGCGGTTATTCCACCGAAAGAAAAACGTGGTCTGGTGATGATCGATCCGCCGTATGAGCTGGAGCGTAAAGATTTCCCGCAGTTGGTCGAACTGCTGGTTGCCGCGTATAAGAAATGGCCGACAGGTGTATTCGCCGTTTGGTATCCAATTAAAGACCGTGCCATGATTGAACGCTTCGAGAAGAAAATGTTCAAGACCGGTATCCGCCGTCAACTGGTTTGTGAAGTCTGTGTATGGCCGGATGATACTCCAGTAGGTTTGAACGGTTGTGGTTTGCTGGTGATTAACCCACCTTGGAAATTTTCTGAAGATGCTGATGAAGCATTACAGTGGTTATTCCCGCATCTTCGCATGAGTGAAAATGGTGGTCACGCTGCAGTTCGTTGGTTAGTGGGCGAGTAATTTTTTCAAAGATCAGGTCATAGCTAGGATCGACAAGAATGACAAATATAAGCAAACCGGAACGCGACTCTTCAACTGAAGTGCCTTTTGATGGTATCACCTTTGAGGTGGAAGAAGAGGAGCATACTCAGGAAGGGCAAAAAGTTAAGCGTCGAGGCATCTATCTATGGCCGAACCTGATTACAACGGCCGCGTTGTTGTCAGGTTTCTACTCGATTATTGCCAGTATGAATGGTGATTTTCAGCAAGCCATTTACGCAATCTTTATTGCGGCATTACTAGATGGGTTGGATGGACGTGTGGCACGTGCCATTGGTGCACAAAGTCCATTCGGCGAACAGTTCGATTCTCTTTCTGACATGCTGGCTTTTGGTGTGGCTCCCGCTATTTTGATGTATAGCTGGGGCTTGAGTGATTTGGGCCGTATTGGTCTGGCAGCCTGTTTTGTTTATACCGCGTGTGCTGCGTTCCGTCTGGCACGTTTCAATGTACAGATTGGCGTAGTCGACAAACGTTATTTTATCGGTGTGGCCAGTCCTCTGGCTGCCATCATGATTGTGTCGTTGGTCTGGGTCGGTCTGGATTTTCCAGAAATCTTTGATATTCGTGAACCTTCTCTTCAGGTCATTAATGCAGTGGTCATTATTGCGGTGGGCTTGTTGATGATTTCCAATATCAAATATTATTCATTCAAAACTGTAGAACGTAAACGGGTTCCATTTTTTGTCCTACCAATTGCCGTATTCGTCTTTGCAGCGATGACTTATAATATTCCTGTTGGCATTCTGGTCATTTCTATTCTCTATGCCTTGTCTGGTTTTGTAACCACCTTTATGGCAAAAAGATCGAGTACATTATAAAAATATAAGGAGTCTGAGATGCGGTTTCTTCAAGATTTTTTAGATCGTTCGAAACAGCTGAATCAGACTCCTACTGTTTCGCGCTATCCCGCCTATCATGGCCCTACCTCAAAATATAAAATTATTCATCAAGGATTAATGATCCCCGGACTTCCGGCACCGCTCTATTATTTAAACTTTCTGAGTATTATCGGGCAACCCAATGCGCCCATGCTGGCAAACCCCAGTGCAATCGAAACCACAGCCTTAGATACCGCCACCGTGATTTGCAGTTCGAGTCCGCATATGGTGGGGCAATTGCATCATTATTCGGTCAAGCAGGACTGTCATTTTAAATCGGGTCTGTTTCAGTTTCTGGATCGGGAGCAATTGAGTGGAAGTTTTCCAAATTTTCGTTTGCAGCGTTCTGACTCGGAACTCAGTTTTGATTTAAATATTCAGACCACTCAACTGATTTCTCATTTTACCCAAATGCGTTTTTCCTTGGCAGATCACTGGTCTTTGTTGTGTCATTGTCAGGGAACGGTGAACTATAAAGCGCAGCAGTATACGATCGATGGTCTTGGAAGCTTTGAATACGCGCGGAGTTTTAACTTTCCTTATCTACCTTTGGCCTTCCTGACTTATCAAATTATTAATCTCAGTGAAAACAGGCAACTGTTGTTGGCGCAGATTCGGGATGGTTTTAATCGTATTGTTCAGTCGCGGATATATCTCCGTGATTTAAAAAACATGCGGACCCAAATGTTCGATCGAAAAGTTTATTTTAAAGTTCATCGTGTTTATCCGTGTGTCACGACACCCAATCGGCAAAGTATGTATTTGCCGCGCGAATTTGAATGGTGTTATGAAAATGCAGACGGTACTTGTATCTGGGTACAAGGTCAAAGTCGTGGAGATTTTAAATTTGGCCTGGCAGCGGGCTATGTAGGAAGTTTTAGTTATCAAGTGAAAATAAATGAAGAAACCGAAAATGGGGAAGGGGGTTATTGTGAATACATAGATTGCCGGCCTTTACGCTTTCAAGAACAGAATAAAACTGAAAAAAGATTAAGTCATTTATCCAATTCAGTCCCTTTAATGCTCAAGAAATGAAGAAAAGCGCGATTTTTGTAGAATAAATAAACAATCGTGATGATTTTGCTGAATTATTTAAAAATAAGGGTTGTATTGGGTTGGGAATCCTGTAGAATGCACATCCATCGGCGGTGATGAAGATTAAAACTTCTGATAAAAC
>NZ_DCLL01000038.1 GCF_002321025.1 Acinetobacter lwoffii | reverse complement strand
GACAAACCCGGTACGGTTCATGGTGCGTAAAGCGATTCAGTTCGCCATCGAAAATGACAAGCCTAGTGTGACTTTGGTACACAAAGGCAATATCATGAAATACACTGAAGGGGCATTTAAAGAGTGGGGCTATGAAGTCGCGCTGGAACGTTTCGGCGGTGAGCTTTTAGATGGTGGTCCGTGGGTTAAAATCAAAAATCCAAGAACAGGCAAAGACATTATTATTAAAGATGTCATTGCCGATGCCTTCTTGCAGCAAATTTTGATGCGCCCGGCGGATTATTCTGTGATTGCGACACTCAACTTAAATGGTGACTATATTTCTGATGCGCTGGCTGCGGAAGTCGGTGGGATCGGAATTGCACCAGGTGCCAATATTGGCGGTTCGATTGCAGTTTATGAAGCAACCCACGGTACAGCACCTAAATATGCTGGACAGGATAAAGTAAACCCGGGTTCGATTATTTTGTCTGCAGAAATGATGTTACGTGATATGGGCTGGATAGAAGCTGCCGACCTGATCATTAAGGGGATTTCGGGTGCGATTGCGGAAAAAAACGGTGACTTACGATTTCGAACGCTTGATGCCAGGGGCGACCTTGCTTCGTTGTTCTGAGTTTGGTGAAGCGATTATTGCTAAGATGGATGCCTAAAATTGCGAGGCAATTTATGAGTTAAAGCCCGCAGTAATTGCGGGTTTTTTATAGTTTTATTTTCAGAAAAAGTCTGAACAGCTAAGAGCTAAACGTTAAAATAAGTATCAGGCTGCAAGATCATGTAAGAAGTGTAATGAGCCTAGAAATGATTCGTTCTAAGCTGAATAACTTAGTAAACACTGTATTACATTGACGTATTTGGATACAGCTCAGCGATTGGCTTATTTTGTATAAACGTTACAGTGATGAATGGAACTTCCAGTGAATAGAGACGTTTCTCCAAAGGAGTAAATCATGGCTAAAGCTAAAGCGAGACATAAGCAGGTCCAACAAAAAGACAAGCAGGACAATGCTCAGAATGAAGAGCAGCAACAGCAACAACAGCAACAACCATCGAAACCATCTCGTGCTAAAAAACGTAGATAATCTCCTATCCACCTAAAATAACAAAACCCTCATTTGAGGGTTTTGTTATTTGAACGCTTGTATAAAATCATCACTAAAAATAACAGGATTGTGACTTTAAATTAGGCGGTTGTGATTAAGATAAAAGTCATCTATTTAATTTAATGCGAATATTGGTGAAATTTCTTCGGATTATAAGCTTACTGTTATCTATAGGTTTTCTACTAACTGCCTGTCAGCCACCGCCTTCAGGTGAAGCAGCAGGTTGGAAAAGCCCTTATCTGTATTGGCAATTACAGAGAGCCCAGTTAGAAGCTCCGCTACAGATTCCGGTTGAAGGCGTCAGAGTTGGTCAGATTAATGATACTTGGGGAGCAGCGCGTAGTGACGGTCGTAAACACGAAGGGACGGATATTTTTGCCAAACGCGGTACGCCAGTATTTAGCGCGACCCCAGGGATTGTGCGTAGGATTGGCACCAACAATCTGGGTGGAAAAATCATCTGGGTGACCGGTCCAAATATGAGCCAACATTATTATGCACATCTGGATGACTATGCAGAACATATTCAGGAAGGCGACTGGGTTGAGGCAGGTGAAGTCATCGCTTATGTGGGGAATACAGGTAATGCCAAAAATACCCCGCCGCATTTACATTATGGGATTTATTTAGGTGGGCAAGGAGCAACCAATCCTTATCCTTATTTAGTCCCTTCTCCATGAGCAGACACTGGCTGAGTTTGTTGTTCAGATTTGAGTCTGACAGGACGTGTGTACCAGAACAATTGTAACGTTCCTAATAAAAGAACAAATGTGGCCAGTATGAACTGTTGATGATAGCTCAATCCAAAATATTGCAGCGCACTAAAACTGAGCCCACCGATTAGCTGAATCGAGGCAAAACACAAGGTGGCAATACTCCAGAGCTTTTTATAAGCCAGTCCATACAGTTGCAAAATGGTATAGGAGGTCAGGAACACCACAGCCGGATTTAGCATCCCGGTAAAAAAGGAAGAGCTAAAAGTAAGCAATGGGCTGGCATCTAGGGTTGCAATAAAAATAGCCACAATATAAAGACTATAAAGAATTTTCAGGGCAACAAAATTACCCCATTTTCTGGCCAGTGCATAAGCACTCAAGGCGCCTAAAGCACTACCTAGTCCATACAGAATCCAGTTGAAATTAATCCAGAACAAGCTCAATCCCAACTGCTGGCTTAAATAATCAATCCAGAAGAGTGAATGCGGTATATAAGCGAAAGCACTACAAGCATAAACTGTAAGTAAACTATAAAAGACGCTATTCAGAGATAGATGAGAGGTAACCGCAGGAGCTTGTGCCGACAAATATGGCTTAAATTTCTGAATCAGTAGACTTAAAACGATACAGATAAGCAAAGCAAAACCACATAAGATTAGCCATGCAGTCTGTATGGAAATTTGATCCAGATAAGGCAGAAACAGGGTCGCAATTAAAACGCCTAGTCCAATCCCACTAAAACCAATAAAGTTGATTTTAAGACGGTCTTGAAGTTCACAGCACTGTGCAACCACACTCGGCGATAAGATCATCATCAGTCCACCGCTGATCCCGGAAATAATCCGCCAAGCGATATACCATACTTCAGAAAAACCAGAAAATGCACAGCACATCAGGCTGAGCATACCGGCAAAGGCTGAAATTTGAATATAGGTACTCATGCTGCGGTCTTGAGGCAGACGCATGGCCGTAAATGCACCGATTAAATAACCCAGCAAATTGGCACTGCCCAAGAGACTGGCAAAATCTGTACTCCAGCCAAAGGCTTCGCGTGTGCCAGGTAACAACGCGGTGTAAGAGAAACGAAGAATGCCAATGCCCAAGCACATACTAAGACAGAGAAACAGGCTGAGCTTCATTGTGTTTGAGGACATCCGTGTACTCATAGAATTTTATATTTGATCAAAAAATAACATGAATCTTCATGATTGAGGGGAAATTGCCTGAGAAGAAACCATTGAGTGCAGAAATTTGCTCAAAGAAACCGGTATGATTTTTAAGATTTCATCAGTCAAAAGCCTGAATTTTTTCAGAGAAATAAAAAACCGCGTATCAACGCGGTTTTTTATATTGTCTATTTCAAGAATTAACGCATCTTGGCCAGGAAACGGCCAACACGGGTAATGGCTTCACGCAGTTCATTTTCAGCCGGCAGGAACACTACACGGAAATGATCCGGTGTTGGCCAGTTAAAGCCTGTCCCTTGAACCAGAAGTACTTTCTCTGCACGTAACAAATCCAGCATCAGTTTTTCATCGTCCTGAATTGGATACACATTCGGATCCAGTTTCGGGAAGCAATACATTGCGCCTTCAGGTTTGACACAAGACACACCTGGAATCTCGTTCAGCATTTCCCAGGCAATATTGCGCTGTTCATATAAACGCCCACCCGAACGAATCAGGTCGTTAATTGACTGATAACCGCCCAGTGCAGTCTGAATTGCATATTGTGCCTGATGGTTGGCACACAGACGCATCGATGCAAGCATATCCAGACCTTCGATATAGTCTGCTGCACGTGCTTTATTGCCGGTAATGGCCATCCAGCCGGAACGGAAACCAGCAATACGATAGGCTTTAGATAAACCGTTAAACGAAACACAGAGCTGATCGCCAGCCAGAGCTGCTACAGCAACATGCTCAATCCCATCGTAAATAATTTTGTCGTAGATTTCGTCAGCAAATAAAATCAGGTCATATTTCTTGGCCAAGTCGACGATTTGTTGCAACACATGACGTGGGTAAACCGAACCGGTCGGGTTATTCGGGTTGATAATCACAATACCACGGGTATTCGGCGTGATTTTGCTTTCCATATCAGCAATATCTGGATACCAGTGATTTTCTTCATCACATTTATAGTGAATCGCTGTACCTCCAGACAGATTCACTGCCGCCGTCCAGAGTGGATAATCTGGCATTGGAATCAGCATTTCATCGCCATCATCCAGCAGACCCTGCATGGCCATCACGATCAGTTCAGACACACCATTACCGATATAGACGTCATTGACGTGCATATCTAGAATGCCTTTTTGCTGATAATACTGACAGATCGCCTTACGCGCCGGGAAAATCCCTTTGGAATCGGTATAGCCAATCGCATTCGGCAGGTTTAAAGCCACATCGTTGATAATTTCCTGCGGCGCTTCAAAACCGAATGGGGCAGGATTGCCAATATTTAATTTGATAATTTTGTGACCGGCTTCTTCCATCTCGATGGCCGCTCGTAACACAGGTCCGCGAATGTCGTAGCATACATGCTCGAGCTTAGATGATTTCTTGATCTCGCGAGGGGTTTGGAAAGTGTTCGGCATTTTGATGTTCTCGGAAGGAGTGGAGGTCACTTTTGCATAACGATATAAATAACTTTTAAATGTCTCAGTTGTGACTAGATCGAGATCATGTTCATCTCGAAGTAGTGCAACAATTTTTTCATGCGTAAATCCAAGCTGCTGATATTGTTTGATCACAGGCAGCAGATTTTTAAAAATTACGCTCTTTTTTTGCGACATTTTTTAATCCTGAGCAAATTTAGAGCTAAGAATACCATTAAATTTGCTCACTAAAAAACATTTAATGTAAAAATTGCTTACTTTTATTTTTATATTTGCTTTCTTTTTGCTTTTTTGGGCATTATATGTCTTTTGTAAAATGTTGAATAAAGACTAGAATTTTTAAAATGAATCACGTAAATATAGGATTATCCTATTTTAAATAGCAAGATAAAAAGGTATGTGATCATGGGAAAACTCAATAAATCAGACCGGGAATGGCAAAGAGAGTTATCACCTGAGGAGTTTCGCATTACGCGCGAGAAGGGAACCGAGCCGGCATTTACTGGAAAATACTGGAATACCAAGCAAGATGGCACTTATGTATGTCGTTGCTGCGGCACGCCACTGTTCTCTTCTGAGACCAAGTATGACAGCGGCTGTGGCTGGCCAAGTTTCTACCGTCCTGTCAGTAGTTCGGTGGTAGAAGAATTACCTGATACTTCACACGGAATGGTCAGAACTGAGATTGTTTGTCATCATTGTGACGCACACTTAGGGCATGTTTTCCCGGATGGCCCAGAACCGACCGGTTTGCGTTATTGTGTCAACTCGGCTTCTTTGGACTTAGAAACACAAGAAAAAAATGATGAGGAAACCTATCCATGACTAACATTTATCAGTTTGAAGCTGAATTGTTAGATGGCAAAAGCAAGCCACTTGCAGATTATGAAGGCAAGGTACTTTTGATCGTCAATACAGCGAGTAAGTGTGGTTTTACCCCCCAGTTTTCAGGATTAGAAAAACTTTACGAAAAATATAAAGATCAAGGTCTGGAAATTTTGGGATTTCCATGTAACCAGTTTGGCGGCCAAGATCCGGGTTCCAATGAACAGATTGGTGAATTTTGCCAGAAGAATTACGGGGTATCTTTCCCGATGTTTTCCAAGGTAGATGTCAAAGGCCCTGAAGCGCACGCCATTTTTCGCTATTTAACCAATAATTCCAAAGGTATTTTAGGCAATGGAATTAAATGGAATTTTACCAAGTTCCTGATTGGCCGTGATGGCAAGGTATTGAACCGTTTTGCACCAACCACCAAGCCTGAAGATCTTGAGGATGAAATTGCAAAAGTGTTGTAAGACTCTGTGTTATTTTCTCAGTATGAGATAAAAATAGAACTCATCTGATTTCAAGTAAAAAACCCACTTTAAACCAGTGGGTTTTTTAGTTTTGATTAAAACTTAGAGGATGGCTTTCAGGCGTTGAATGACTTCTTCACATTGCGCCAGATCGGCCACAAGTGCCAGACGTACATGATTTTCACCCGGATTACCCTGTTCAGTATCGCGGGATAAATAACGACCCGGAAGTACTTTAATATGTGCTTCTTCCATCAGGCGTTTAGCAAAGGCTTCATCATTGTCAACTTTTAACCAGTAATAGAAACCTGCATCCGGTTTTTTGAGTGGCAATAAATGTCCGAGTTCCTGTTGAAATAAATCAAACTTGGCACGGTATTGCACCCGGTTTTCTTCCACATGCGCTTCATCATCCCAGGCAGCGATTGAAGCCAGTTGATGTTGTACCGGCATCGCTGCGCCGTGGTAAGTACGATATTGCAAATAAGGTTTTAACAGGCTGGCATCACCGGCAACAAAACCTGAACGCATACCCGGAAGGTTAGAGCGTTTAGACAGTGAATGGAACACCACGCAGTTTTTATAGTCATCCCGGCCGATTTCAGCACAAACTTCCAGTAAACCTACAGGTGCCTGATCAAACCACAGCTCCGAATAGCATTCGTCTGAAGCAATCACAAAGTTATATTGATCCGACAGGGCAATCAGTTTTTTAAACTGTTCTTTAGACAGCACTGCACCGGTTGGATTGCCCGGAGTACAGACAAATAACAGTGCCGTTTTTTCCCAGACTTCTGCCGGAACAGCATCAAAATCACCAAGGTAGTTATTTTCTTCAGTACAGTTGATGAAATATGGTTTGGCGCCTGCGAGCAGTGTTGCACCTTCATAAATCTGATAAAACGGATTCGGCATCACCACATAAGGTGCCTCTTCACGATTTACCAAAGCCTGTACAAACGAGAAAATCGCTTCACGCGTACCAGAAACAGGCAGGATATTGCTGTCTGCACTGATGCTATTTAGCTTAAAACGGCGCGTCAGCCATTGAGCAATACTTTCGCGTAGCTCAGGCAGGCCTTTACTGTTTGGATAGGTCGATAAATGTTTAAAGTTATCGATAATCGCTTGTTTCACAAACTCCGGTGCAGGATGCTTCGGTTCACCAATCGACAGGGGAATTAAAGGCATATTTGCAGGCTGGATATCCGCAAAAAGCTGATTTAACTTTTCAAACGGATAAGGATGCAGTAGAGACAAGCTAGAGTTCATGAATAAGTAACCGCGTTTTAATGTGAGTGTTGACTACAAACCTGATGAGAGGCTTCATCCAGCGCAGTTTTAAGTGCAGCTGCAAATTCAGCAGATTCTTCAGGTGTCATAGGGTTGCCATCTTTTTTGGTGACAAAAAATATGTCTTCGGCACGTTCGCCAAGTGTAGCAATTTTGGCAGAGTGGATATCCAGGCCTTGCATCATAAATAAACCACCGATTTTGGCAAGTAAACCGGGATGATCGAGAGTAGCGATTTCGACCATATTTTGATTCAAGGCAGGATTGATACTAATATCGACTGTATTTTCAATATCGAAATGACGTAATTGACGCGGAATCCGGCGCTGCATCAGGCCCGGATATTCATCAGAATGACTCAAGGCATCTTTCAGAGCTTCAATCACTGTGGCTTCGCGTTCCGGATCGGTCAATAAGGTACCAAAACGGTCCAGTACTACATAGGTATCCAGACTGAAGGCTTTAGTCGCTGTAATAATCCGTGCGTCTTGTACATCCAGATTCATACGATCCAGAATAGCCACGGTGGTGGCAAACAGGTTGGGTTGATCCTGCGTATAAATAAAGATCTGTACCGCATCCTGCGCATATTTACGGTGCGCCCGCATCAGCACCAGTGGGGCAGGATTATCGCCGTGTTGTAAAATGGCACGGGTATGCCAGGCAATTTCATCTGCTGTTTCTTTGAGGAAATAGTCATCACCAAGTTCCTGCCAGACTTTTTCTACCTCATCCAGTGAGAAGTCCTGAACCAGAAGTTCACTGGCTGCAAATTTAGTATCTTCAATCAGCATTTGATAATCAACCGGACGGCCCAGACCAGAACGGATTACGTCACGTGCCTGAGTATATAGTTGACGCATCAGCGAAGCGCGCCAGGTATTCCACAGCTTCGGATTGGTGGCGTTAATATCGGCGACTGTCAGGGTGTACAGATAGTCCAGATGTTCCATGTCACCCATTTTTTCGGCGAATTCTTTGACCACATCCGGATCGGAAATATCTTTTTTCTGGGCAGTCACCGACATCATCAGATGATTTTGGATCAGCCAGGCCACCAGATTACTTTCGCGTTCAGTAAAGCCATGGCTACGGCAGAATTTAATCGCGTCGCTGGCACCGAGTTCACTGTGGTCACCGCCACGACCTTTAGCAATATCATGGAAAATTGCTGCCAGATAGACTATGTCACGACGGGTCAGACGCTGAAACACTGAACTGACCACCGGAAATTCCTTGGCAAATTCAGGTTCTTTAAAGCGGTTTAAATTACGCAGCAGCAATAAGGTATGTGCATCGACCGTATAGATATGGAACAGGTCATATTGCATCAGTCCCAGAATCTGTCCAAAGGCCGGGATGTAATTTCCAAGCACACCATAACGCTTCATGGCAACCATGGTGTCATAGAGTCGATGCGGTGAACGGATAATCGCCATAAACAGTGCCTGATGCACCGGATTATCACGGAAATCCTGATCAATACGTTTTCCAGCCAAGGTCAGCAGGCGTAAGGTACGCGCACGAATGCCTTCGATTTCAGGACGATTGGCCAGCAGATAGAAAATTTCCAGAATTGCGCTTGGATTTTCCGAGAAAATCTTATGATGTTGCACAGCCAGTTTGCCATCGACCAGTTTAAAGTTCTGGTTGATTTCTTCGATCTGGCGTTCATATTGCGGTAAACGTGGCGTAATGACCGATTCATTAAAATAGGCCAGCAGCATTTCGTTCAGTGTAGACACTTGCTGCGCACTGCGGTAATAGCGCTTCATGAACTGTTCAATTGGATAGTTCGGATGATGCGCCTCTTCACGTACATAGCCAAATTTGGCTGCAATGTCGCGCTGATAATCGAACAGTAAGCGGTTTTCATCGCGCTTGGTCAGGCGGTGCAGGTGATGACGGATTTCCCAGAGAAAACTCTCTGCTTCCTCGAGCACACCGAGTTCAAATTCTGAAATAAAACCGAGGTGCACCAGATCGTAAATGCGATTGACGCGGAAATGCCGTTTGGCAATCCATCCAATCTGGTTGATGTCACGAATACCGCCCGGCGCATTTTTAATATCCGGTTCCAGATTGCTTTCGGTATTGTTGTGCTGAGCATAGCGTTTATGCTGCTCATCCATCTTGGCATCAAAAAAGGTTTTGTCGGTCCAGGTACGTGACACGATGCGACGTGGCCATTTGCACAGGTTTTCATTGCCAATAATCAGGCGGGCTTCAATCAGGGTGGTGGCAACGGTCAGATCACTGCTGGCCTGATTAACACATTCATTGATGGTGCGGACACTGATACCGGGTTTGAAATTCCCTACATCCCAAAGCGATGAAATAAATGTAGAAATCAGTTGTTCCTGTTCCGGGTTAATCTCGTCTTCTGACAAGATCATGATATCGACATCAGAATAAGGCAGCATTTCACGACGGCCATAACCCCCGACAGCAAACAGGGCCAAATCGGTTTGATCCAGTTCGGCATGCTGCCAGAGAAACTGCAGGGCTTCATCGATCAGATTGGAACGCGCCAGAATAATATCCCGAATCGACTGGCCATTTTCAAAACTCTCCTGAAGCTGATTTTCGACATCACTGCGCCATTGATTGATGGCTTTAATGTCATGGTTGCTTTTAGCGTAATTCAGCAGTGGATGGGTGTTGATCATATACAGTCGTCCGTTGGTATTTCAGCTTAGTTTTGGTTGACGCTAACTTGGTTGGCGACCTGGAGGGCCAGTTCACGTGCCTGTTCAATGTTTTCCGCACGTGCTGTGGCAACGCCCATACGACGACGTTTAAAACCTTCAGGTTTGCCAAACAGGCGCAAATCGGTATTGCCGTCTGCTAAAGCAAGATTCAGGCCAGAAAAGGAAAGATTGCGATCATCTACCCCAGCATAAATTACCGCACTGGCAGCCACACTATGTCGTGCAGTATTCACCGGCAAGCCTAAAATAGCACGTGCATGCAGCTCAAATTCACTTTGAAATTGGGAGGCTAAAGTCACCAGTCCAGTATCGTGTGGACGTGGGGAAACCTCACTAAACCATACTTTTTCGCCTTTTACAAAAAGTTCCACTCCAAAGATTCCGCAGCCATCAAGTGCTGTAGTGACCTTGTTGGCAATGCGCTTGGATTCTTCCAGCGCGGCTGGAGTCATCGGTTGAGGCTGCCAGCTTTCCACATAATCACCTGAGTCCTGACGATGTCCGATCGGGTCGCAATAAGACGTTTCGATTTCGCCGGTTTCTGGATTTTTTGCACGAACAGTCAATAAGGTAATTTCAAAATCAAAGTCAATTTGTGATTCTACAATCACAGTACCCTGATTGACCCGGCCACCGGTTTGCGCATATTCCCAGGCAGCATCGACTTCATCAAAACGGGTAACACGAGACTGACCTTTGCCTGAAGATGACATCACCGGTTTCACAAAGTTTGGATAGCCGACATCGTCACAGGCCGCGCGGAAGGATTCTAAACTGTCGGCAAAACGGTAAGCTGAAGTTGGCAGACCGAGTTCTTCCGCAGCCAGACGACGAATACCTTCACGGTTCATGGTCAGATTGACGGCTTTAGCAGAAGGAATGACTGTAGCAATGTTCTGGGCTTCTATTTCAAGCAGAACTTCGGTCGCAATCGCTTCAATTTCAGGAACAATTAAATGTGGCTGGATTTGATTGATGAGTTGTTTGAGTTCTACAGCATCTGCCATATTCAAGGTATAGGAATAATGCGCAACCTGCATGGCAGGGGCATGATCATAACGGTCAGCAGCATGAACTTCGACTCCAAGGCGTTGTAGTGAAATCACCACTTCCTTGCCCAGTTCACCAGAACCCAATAATAGAACTTTATAGGCAGAAGATTGAAGGGGAGTACCAATAGTCACGCTCATGTGGATCATCCATGCTTGATTTTATGGACTTTTAGCATAGCAGAACTGAGCCGGCAGTTAAGCCAAGATTCATACAAAATTGTGATATTGACCAACAGTTTTATTTATAAAGTTTTTCTGGATTTGAATAAGGAGGCGCTGTCATTTTCACATCGCTGTCAGACTGCGTTTACAGAAGATAAATCCCGCTTTGAGACTTGAGCTTTTCTATTTGTGCAACGTGTTCAGCATTGATATTCAACATCTTTAACAGACGCAATGTACGAACATGTAGGAAATAGGCATAGGGCAATACAAAAGGCAGTACCAAGCACAGCAAAAATAACAGTAGTCCAAAAATTGTGAATTGAATGCTGTCTCGCAAGACGGCGACGAGCTGGAACTGATCTGCTGAAAAGGCGGTAGCTGAAAAAAGAATAATAAGGAGCGCAAATAAACCAGCAAAAATTTTTAGAGCATTCGGCAGGATACGATGTATGAAGCTCCATTTACCCAAAATCAATGTCAAAGGATGAAGATGCAGCACATATTGGCTCTGATTAAGCATAGCAATAATTTGATGGGTGCTATTCTTTTTAATATAAACCACCCGAACTTGATCTGCTGGTTGAGCATGTATTTCGACAAAATGTCCGGTAAAATTTTGAGCATTGATAAAACATTCAAAATATTGTGCCGGCACTTCATGTCGATGGAATACGGTTAACATTTCATCGCGCCGATGATGAATAAAGATTTTGCCTTCAATCACCTGTTTGACCTCAAACATGCGCATCCTTCCTTGTTTTTATTGTTATATAAAAAAGACCTATACTATGAGTTTAGCATAAGTCTTTGTTTCGATTGATCAACGAGTTAAAGCTTAAAAGGGTACTGGAACATAGGTGTAAACCAGGCCATAGGTGAGCGCTGCGGTCAGAGTCGCCATCACGATACGTTTAAACTTAAAGTACAAAACCGTAAGCACAATAAAGCCAACCAGCATCGCAAAACTTTTATTCGGTGTTTCTAATAAAGGTGGCAGGGTAGCAACCACCAGCATGGAGCTGATCGCAGCAATGCCAATTGAACCCAAGGCAATTTTTAGCCACAACGCTCCGCGTTTTTGCGAACCTTGCTGAAATTTCTGAATGACAAAAAAAGGACCAAAGCGCGAGGCGAAATTGGTAATCCCGACTAAAATCCCAACCAGAATAATCTCTAGATTCATGCTTGATCTCCTGCGTGTTCAGGATCTGGCTGTTTCAGAATATAGTGCTTGAACAGGCCTGCGAAAATACCAGAACTTATACCGATAAAGATCGCGGCAGACAGGTCGATAAAATAACAGGCAATCGCAGACACCAGAATTGTGACAGCTACAACAAAAGTATGTTTTTTCTCAAAAGCGGCTAACAAGAAGCTCAGGAACAGCGCAGGTAACAAGAAATCCAGCGCAGCCTGTAAGAATTGCGGCAGGTTGCTGACCTGATCGGCAAACAATCCACCGAGGAAAGATCCGAGTGCCCAGGACATCCAGCTAAACAGGCTTAAACCGAGCATCCAGGATTCTGACCATTCCTGTCGCCGTTGCGAGAGCTTGATCATGCCGGAGGCAAAAACTTCATCGGTCAAACCCCAAGACCAGATTGCCGTTTTCTTTAAATTCAGCCGGTCTTGAATCAGATTTTGTAACGCAGGGCCATAAAGCAGATGACGAATGTCTAAGGCAATCACGGTTAATGCCGTCATCCAGATAGATGTTCCACTACCTAAGAGCGCAACTACCAGGAACTGGCTGGCACCTGCATACATCGAACAGGACAGGAACAGTGCTTCCCAGGCGGTAAAACCAAACTGAGTAGCTGACACACCAAAAGCAAACGACACCGGTAAATAAGTGAAGATAATCGCTTGGCTATCTTTTGCACCTTGCCAGAAGCCAGCAGGTTGCGTAGCGAGTTGATTCGGTTCAGACACGACACACCTTGAAGGAGAGTTGAACGATGGGTCAAATGAAGATTGTGTATTCTACGTGAATTTAATAGCATAGTGCCGAAATGTTTAAATTGGCGAGCCTGATATGTGGATGTTCAAGACACGTGCGATGCTGATTGCTGCTTTAATAAGCACGGCAATATTGTTACAAGCGTGTGGGAATGACAGTCAATCGACTGATAAGCCAGAAATTAAACCGGCACCTAAATTGACTAATGATGCGACGACTTATGCCAATGCCGCATGGCAACTGATCAATGAAGTGGATCCACTGGTCTATAATAAAGAAGTGGATCAGCTGGAAACACAGGTACGTCAACCAGCACGTAAATTGAGTACAGACTGGCGTATTAATGTCAAAATGACCGATTCGGTGACCGAAGGCAAATATGCTCTGTGTCGTAAAGCTTTGACCAGTCTGGAAATCTGGGCGCGGACGACCATGGAAAATGGTAATAGTCTGCAACAAAAACAGGCGGATTATGAGCGGGATAAACTGCAATGTCAGAATGCCATTGCCCATCCTGCACTCGGAAATACCGATCCTAAGCAAAAAGGTACTGCAATTGCCAATATGCAATAAACCTTTGCCCATTTAAATGTACTTATAAAAAGCCAGTCTGAATGACTGGCTTTTTTAGCAAAATAAGCTTTAAAAATAGGGCATCCACATATGTTCTAATAAAAGTACCATTACACCGCAGATCAGGAGTGTGCTGCCAATCATGCGTTGAATCATTGTACGTGTAGACATGGTCGATCTCCTCAAAGATTTAAAGCGTGTTTAATGCTTCCAAATAACGACGATTTACTTCTTTCCAGTTCACAACATTGAAAAAAGCCGAGATGTATTCCGGACGACGGTTTTGATATTGTAAATAATAAGCATGTTCCCAGACATCCAGACCTAAAAGGGGAATATTGCCATGCATCAGCGGAGAATCCTGATTGGCACTGCTTTCCACAATAAGCGTTTGATCTGGCGCCATACTTAACCAGGCCCACCCACTACCAAAACGGCTAAGCGCTGCTTGGGTAAACGCTTCTTTAAATGCCTCGAATCCTCCTAATTCATGTTCGATTGCCTTGGCAATTTCAGCTTCGGGATGACCACCGCAGTCTGGACTCATCACTGTCCAGAACAGGGAATGATTGGCATGTCCACCAGCATTGTTGATCACGTTCTGTCTGAGTTGCTCGGGCACTTCATTGAATTTGCTAATTAAGGCTTCGACCGATAAATCTTCCCATTCTGTGCCCGCTATTCCTGCATTGATATTATTGATATAGGTTTGATGATGCTTGCTATGATGAATTTCCATAGTCTTGCTATCGATATGAGGCTCTAGCGCATCATAAGCATAAGGTAGTGCAGGCAAGGTGTAGCTCATTGGCAGGATTCCTTGAGAGAATGGAGTTAGGTTATTTTTCATTAGATTTAAGATACGCCCTAATTTAATATTTATATATGAGAATAGTTATCATTATTGTTAATATGTGTTGATCTTATGCGCTTTCAGAAAGGTTGTTATACGTATGAATCCTCTTTTTAAAAGTAATAAAAAAAGCCCCCAAGAAGGGGGCTTTTTCAAACAGCAACGACTTAAACGTTAAAACGGAAGTGTAAAACATCGCCATCCTGAACGATGTAAGTTTTACCTTCTAGACGCCATTTACCTGCTTCTTTCGCACCGGCTTCGCCGTTGTACTGCACGAAATCATCATAAGCGATACATTCTGCACGGATAAAGCCTTTTTCAAAGTCGGTATGAATCACGCCTGCTGCCTGTGGTGCAGTTGCGCCAACTTTTACGGTCCAGGCACGAACTTCTTGCACGCCCGCGGTGAAGTAAGTTTGTAGGCCCAGTAATGAATAACCTGCACGAATTACAACGTTTAAACCCGGTTCTTCCATGCCCATTGCTTCAAGGAATTCAGCACGGTCTTCATCTTCAAGCAATGAAATTTCAGCTTCAATCTGGTTGCAAAGTGGAACCACAATCGCATTTTCTTCAGCGGCTAATTTTCTGACTGCATCTAAATGCGGGTTGTTTTCAAAACCGTCTTCAGCAACGTTGGCAATATACATCGTTGGTTTAAGCGTCATTAAACCAAAGCCACGTACCAGCTTGCGTTCGTCATCATCTAGGTCCGCTGCGCGAGCCGGTTTACCTTCATCCAGTAAAGGCTGGATTTTTTCCAGAACAGCTTTAGTGGCAAGCGCTTCTTTGTCGCCACCTTTAGCAGATTTAGTCAAACGCGTAATTGCTTTGGCTACAGCATCTAAGTCTGCGAGCGCAAGTTCGGTATTAATCGTAGCGATGTCATCCAGTGGATCAATACGACCATTCACATGAATGACGTTTTCATCTTCAAAACAACGCACAACGTGAGCAATTGCATCAGTTTCACGAATGTTGGCCAGGAACTGGTTACCCAAGCCTTCACCCTTAGAAGCTCCAGCTACCAGACCTGCGATGTCTACAAATTCCATAGAAGTCGGAATAACACGTTGCGGTTTAACAATTGCAGTCAATTTGTCTAAACGTGGATCAGGAACAGGTACAATCCCGGTGTTTGGTTCGATCGTACAGAAAGGGAAGTTTTCTGCAGCAATAGCAGCTTTGGTTAAGGCATTGAAAAGTGTAGATTTACCAACGTTCGGCAAGCCGACAATACCGCAATTAAAACCCATGAAATAACTCACAAAAGCGTTATATAGAAATTGCCCCCGATTTTACATGAAAGCATGACTAAAGTCAGGTCATGTGCTTGTGGTTTATTGCAATCAAATGCTTCTGGCGACCTAAAATGACTCGCTGAGCTTTCCGGGATGTGTAGTGAGTCCACCAACCATAGAGGAATAATCAGCCAGTATTTTACTTTTGAATAAAAATCACATTGTTTTTCTAAAAGTGAGTGACTAAAGTATCTGAATAAAACAGCGGCCTACACGCCCTGATCCAATAACGATAAACATGGAGCATACATGCGAACTTTATACCAGTTTCCTTTATCTCACTTTTGCGAAAAAGCACGTTGGATGCTGGACCATAAAGAGCTGTACTATGTTGCTCACAATCTGATACCCGGGGTACACCGCGCTTTTGCCCGCCTGAAAACAGGCCAGAATCGTCTGCCTATTTTGCGTGATCAGGATCGATGGATCGCAGATTCCACCCAGATTGCTTTATATCTGGATGATACTTATCCAGAACACCGCTTACTGTACGCAGAAGGACATTTTCGAAATAAAGCCTTAGAAATTAATGAAATTACCCTGGAATTGGGTCGTCATGTCCGTCGCTGGATGCTCTCTCAAGCACTGACTTCTGATCATGAATCTCTGGATATTTTAATTGGTGAGCAGGGCTATCTGCGCCAGTTTGAAAAATTTTCTAAACCTTTATTGAAAGCGATGGTGGCCAAGGGTTATGCATTGAATGAAGAAACCGTGGCGGAATCCAAACAGCATATTGATGTTGCGGTACAGCAGCTCAATCAGATGCTGGTCAGCCAAGGTGGGAATTATTTTGTCGGAAATCGTTTAGGTCTGGCGGATATTGCAGTCTGTTCCATGTTGGCACCGCTTCTGGCGATTCCAGGTACGCCGTGGGAAAAAGAAAACTTTGAAACCTTGTCCGAAGAATATCGCGACTATCAGCAGTATTTGAATGAGCTACCACTGGGTGAATATATTTGCCGTATTTACCGAACCGAACGTAATGCGCGGGTAGACTGGCGTGGTGTATAAGTTTAAATGCTACTCTCAGAATTAAAAAACGCGCATGAAGCGCGTTTTTTTGATGAGATTATGATTAACCCCAAGGATTAGGCTGGTCGATATCAATATGTTTAGTAAAATTATTGAGGAGTGAACCAAAATCAAATCCGGATGAAGAACCGCCACTGCCGATATTCTGAATTGTATCTTTAATGCCCGGCAGGAGAGCAGACAGATCAATATTGGAATCAATCGTACCCACACCTTGGACAAGATCACCGAGGTCAGGCAATTCAATCGAAGAGCCACTACCAACCAGCTGACCAACACCTTCGGCAATACTGCCTAGGTCAAAGCCGTTTGAAGCAGAGGAAATACTTTCGATCATACCACCCAGATCCAGATCGCTACCGAGATTGAGATTGCCTAATAACCCACCCAAGTCTATGCCATTTGAACCATTCGCAATCAGACCGCTCAGTAAGTCAGTGAAGCCACCGACATCAAAACCACCCGTTGCATTTCCGCCTACAAAGCCGCTAATTAAATTGGTAATAGCACCAAGATCAAAATCACTGCCTGCATTGCCACCGATTAAACCACCCACCAAGCCTGCAATTGCTCCAATATCTATATCACCTAAACTGCCAGAACCGCCGATCAGACCACCGACCAATTCAGCAATTTGTGCGAGATCAATCTCGCCATTGCCACCAATCAGGTTGCCAACCAGATCCGCGATCGCACCGATATCTACACCGCCCAATCCGCCAGAACCACCGATCAGGCCACCAACGAACTGAGCAATTTGTGCAATATCAATCTCACCATTGCCGCCAATTAGGTTGCTGACCAGACCCGCAATGGCACCAATGTCTACGCCACCTAATCTGCCAGAACCACCGATCAGGCCACCAACGAGTTGAGCAATTTGTGCGATATCAATTTCACCATTGCCACCGATGAGGTTGCTGACCAGACCCGCAATGGCACCAATATCTACGCCGCCTAAACCGCCAGAACCGCCGATCAGGCCACCAACGAGCTGAGCGATTTGTGCGAGATCAATCTCGCCATTACCGCCGATCAGGTTGCCGACCAGACCTGCGATCGCACCGATATCAATATTGCTTGAACCACCGATTAAGCCACCAACCAGTTGAGCAATTTGCGCAATATCGATATCACCATTACCGCCAGTCAGCTTGCCGACCAGACCCGCGATCGCACCGATATCAATATTGCTTGAACCGCCGATCAGGCCACCGACCAATTGAGAAATTTTACCAATATCAATATTGCCTGTACTGCCGCTCAATAAGCCGCCCACCAGTTTAGAAATAGCCCCAAGATCCAGGCTGCTGCTATTGCTCCCCATTAAGCTCTTTAATAAGTTGGTGACTTGGGTAATATTAAAGCTACCGCCATTGGATTGGGTTAAGCTACTGATCAGGCTTTGAATATTTAGACTTGAGGCATTCGAACCAGACAACTGAGTTAATAAATTGCTGAGATTTGTCGTACTCAGGCTGCTTCC
Organism: Acinetobacter lwoffii; assembly: GCF_002321025.1. Lineage (GTDB taxonomy): Bacteria > Pseudomonadota > Gammaproteobacteria > Pseudomonadales > Moraxellaceae > Acinetobacter > Acinetobacter lwoffii_Y. Next base: position 40,652 of record NZ_DCLL01000038.1, on the reverse strand, counting down.
AGAAAGGAGATTATTTAATAATGAGCTGACCGAAGGTTAAGTATTGGATCCGGTGAGATTGCCAATAAGATTGGTGAGGGTGCCTGATGTCGTTCCACCGAATAAGCCGCCCAATAAGCTCTTCGTTTGGGTTTCGACGGTTAAAACAGGACTCACTTTTGTTTTTATCAAGCTTAAAAGTTTAGAAGCCATGACCGTTCCTTGTGTAATATTTTTGAAATGCGCTATTTTTGTTTTTAAAGCGCCTTTGTTTTAATCTATTTCTATACACTTGTAAAAGATGGACGGTTAAGTCGTGTAGGGGCTGAGAGGAATAGCCTATCTGTTGTCGTGTTTACCCAATTTAAATAATTTAAAAATAAAGATTTAATTAAAAATACCATTGGTCATATTTTTAATTAATGCGATTAACGGTCATTTAAGCCCTCCTGAAAACCGTATTTATAAAATGAAATCCCATTTGGAAAAAAATTTCAGAATATGAAAATTTTGTGAAAAATAAATAAATATTGTATAACAGAGATGGCGCAAAATTTTCTGCATCTATTGATTATTGATATAAGAGTATAAAAATGGAACTGGATCGTTTCGATAAACATATTCTAGAAATATTGACCCATGAAGATGTCAATCTGAATGAACTGTCCGAGCGGGTGAATTTATCTGTCAGTTCGGTGCATCGCAGGATCAAACACTTAATCGATCATAATATTATCAGTGGCTTAAAACGTGAAATCAATTACCAGAAATTAGGTTTCAGCCTGCATGTGCTGTTACAGGTATCCTTAAGCAAACATGATAGCGATACTTTTGCTAAATTCCTGGAAGAACTGGAAAGTATTCCCGAAGTGATTAATGCCTTTTTGGTCACCGGTCAGTCTGCGGACTTTATTGTCGAAGTGGTGGCAAGGGATATGGAAAATTATAGTGAAATCCTGCTTAAGCGGATTGGAAAAATTGAGCATGTGGTGGCACTGCATTCCAGCTTTGTCATTAAAGAATATAATGTCTTTAACTGTAGCGGATTACTCAATAAAGTTTAATCAAAGCTAGGGTGGTCGACAGCCACAAAAAAACGCACCCTAAGGTGCGTTTTTTGAATCAGTGACAGTTAAGCATCAAGTTCTGCTAAAACAGCATCTGAGAATTCAACGTTGGTATATACGTTCTGTACATCATCCAGATCTTCAAGCATATCAATCATTTTCATGATTTTTTTCGCTTGATCGATGTCGGTGATTTCTGCTTTGGTTGAAGGACTCATCACCACTTCAGCATTGTCAGATTTTAAACCTGCAGCAGTTAAAGCATCTTGAACATCACCGAAAGCTTCAGGTGTAGTAATCACCAGGATTTCATCTTCAGTGACTTCGATGTCTTCCGCACCTGCTTCTAATGCCACTTCCATGATTTGATCTTCCAAAGAAACATCTTCAAAAGTAATCTCGCCACGTTTCGTGAACAGGAATGCCACCGAACCGTTAGTGCCTAGGTTACCATCAGTTTTAGAGAAGCAATGACGTACGTCAGGCACAGTACGGTTCAAGTTGTCAGTCATGGTTTCAACAATAACCGCAACACCACCTACACCATAACCTTCGTAGGTCACTTCTTTCAGGTCGTCGTTATCTTCGCCACCAGCACCACGTTGAATGGCACGGTTGATCACGTCACGTGTCATATTCACTGATAATGCTTTTTCAACCACAGCACGTAGACGAGGGTTGCTTGCAGTATCTGGACCGCCAAGCTTTGCAGCAGTGGTTAATTCACGAATGTATTTGGTAAAAACTTTACCACGACTCGCATCTTGTTTTGCTTTGCGATGCTTAATATTGGCCCACTTGGAATGACCCGCCATGCGAACTATGCTCCTTGTAGATTGGCTGTATGCCTATCAGAATGCCGAAATTCTACCATAAGCGTTTTTTTAAAAAAAAGTGCCTGGATTTGAGATTTCAGGATAAAAACAAAAAAAGTGCAATATCGAGGAAAAATAGAAAGAGGATAGGGGGATTTATAATTCTATTTATACATTTATATGGACAGATGACTTGGACATAAACAGCAGAATCGCTGATTATGTCCGTGCTTTTATTTTTAAAAAGCTTATTCTGGAATAACGATATCCAGGCCAACCTTGTCTTTATATAGTTGCTTGATCAAAGCCAGGTCATGCGCAAGGTCTGTCGGATAGATCTTGCCAAGAATGCCACCTTGCTTGGTTCTGGAATTGGCGTATAACAACACGATTGGTACATTGGCAGCCTTGGCAATATGCCAGAAACCGGTACGGATTGGTTTGCGTGCTTCACCTTGTTTAGCCCGTGTTGCTTCGGGAGCAATCACCAGATTGAACTTTTCATTGTTCTGAAAATGTTCCACCATCTGGGTCACGATATCTTTACTGGCCTTGCGGTCAACCGGAATACCACCCACAGCGTTCAATAGCGGTTTAAACGGTCCTTTAAATAATTCTTTTTTAATCAAGGTATGAACCTTGAGGTCATAAATCTGGAACAGGGCAATTGACAGTACCGCATCCATCATTGAGGTATGTTCAAACCCAATAATGACCTGTTTATCTTCAAGCACATCGGGTTCGACATGATATTGCCAACCTGCAAGTTTAAATGCAGATTCGCCAAGGAATTTATTTAGCATAAGTACGGAGAAGTAAAAGCTGTATGTAGAGAACTGCATAATTTCATCTTGTTCGCCCATACAGTCAATAGGCTTTCCAATAAAATCAGCGAATAATGTAAAAATCTATGATTTATTCATCTTTTTAAGCTGCAAGATTAAGAGTTAATATATATAAATAAAACAATATTAAGATCTTAAAAATATCATTAGATACAAAAAAAGTCTTAAAATGATGAAAAAATGACTATCCAGAGCACACTTTAGTTATTAGACTTTTGTCGAAGAAGAAGACTGATACAGGTCTTTTCTATTTTCTTATTCTTTCTACTCTGAGATTGAAAAGTATGACGTACATGACAGCCTTCGTAGTCTCCCTATTGATTTTTGCGCTTATAATTGTATGGTCTTTGATCGAAATTAAGCAGGATTTACATAAAGACGAAGAAATGAAGTCTGAATTCTAGTCATTCTATCTTCTTTAGTTCTAGGCTATTCCTTTAACATTGCTGCCTGAGTAATAAAGAATTTTGATACCTTATAGATATACTAAGACCTTAAATCTATCAGTTTTACGCTTAGTAGACCGGATTAAATTCAAGATGCAGGCTCATTTATCTTAAATGATGCAGCATGTATCTCATTTTTCTATATGCCTCCTATACTGAAGTCTTAAGTAACTGAATTTTGACTAAGACAAGTCGCCCATGATTGCTGCCTAAATGTTCAAGCAGTTATAAAAGCACTTGTCTTTCCAAAAAATCTTAGCTAGTATTCATGACGCCTGAACTTATTGATAAATAAAGTTTTCAGCATATAGGGCCTATAGCTCAGTTGGTTAGAGCAGCGGACTCATAATCCGTTGGTCGACAGTTCAAGTCTGTCTGGGCCCACCAAATTTTATATTTATATAGCTTTATATAAGATCTAAACCCTTAATTCTAATAGAGTTAAGGGTTTTTTAATGCTTTACTTAAATGTATATAACTTCATATGGGAACACGTCCTGTGTATCCTTGTTTGTATCCTTTAAATAAAATATAACTCAGGGATACACCAAGGAAAAAATCTCTGGAGATTCCATAAGTTATGAAAACAAATGATGTAAACGCTCATTCAAAAAATACACCTCAGAATGTAAGTGTAAGACGTAAAAAAAGCGTTGAAGATATTTACAAAGCACTCAAGCCGAAAGCTAAAGAATATCGTCAACCCACAGACATTGCTGGATTGTATTGTCGAGTTCAGCCAAACGGTAAAAAGTCTTGGCAGTATCGCTATAAGAATGATCAAGGTAAATGGGCATGGATTGGTTTGGGGGCTTATCCAACAGTAAATTATGTACAGGCACGAGAAAAAGCAGAAGGTATGTTAAATGGCACGCTTGAAATAAAAACACAGGCTGAGATTAAAAAAATAAAGTTACAAGATAAAGATGCCTTATTTTCTACTTTAATGAATGAGTGGTTAGAACGTAAGAAATTAACGTGGAAAGCTGAAACATATCGAAAAGAAAAACAGTCTATTGAGAAACATCTTTTATCAGTTTTTGGGGATCGGGAGTACGCTACAATTACTTCTAGAGAGTGGTTAAATCATTATACAGAAAAACAAATTAACGAAGGTATTTTTAACCGTATTGAAAAATTGATCTCATACTGCTATGGAGCCTATAGTTTAGCTAAATTTAAGAAAGATCTCTTATATAACCCTTTAGAAGGTATAAGAGATCATTTAGCTAAAGGGGAAACAGAGAGCATGAAGCATGTAAAAATTCATGAGTTACCTGAAATGATTTCTTTAATCAGAAATTCATCTTCTCGACCCGTGGCGATCGGCTTAGAGCTTTTAATTCACATGTTCCCTCGACCAGGGGAGCTGAGACAGGCACGATGGGAACAATTTGATTTTGTTGAAGCTGTATGGATCCGACCGCCGAGTATGATGAAAAGAGGCATTGAGCATGGTATACCGCTATCTCAACATGTTATGAACCTTCTAATAGAGTTAAAAGAGATTTCTCCAGAAAGTGAATACTTATTTCCAAGCCGTGACAATATTAATAAACCGATTTCTAATCTGACATTTAATGCGGCATTAAACAGGTTGGGGTATCGAGGTAAGCAAAATCCTCATGGATTTAGGCATATTGCATCAACAAATTTGAATAAAAATTTTAGTTCTAAATCTCAGGTGATCGAGTCTGCATTGTCCCATTTAAAAGGTGGCGTTAAAGGGGCATATGATAAAGAAGCACATCTAGAAGAACGCTACGAAATAATGAAGTGGTGGAGTAATTATATAGAGTCTTTACTCAAGCATTAACACAAAAAAGTGATCACTTTTTTGTGTTTTAGGACGGATGGGATTTGAATTATTTTTTTTTGATAGCATGATTTCTCTATTATTAAACGAGGATCCTCAATTGGATCATTTTAGAGCACATACATCACATACTCGTCGTAGTATTGTACGTACTGTTAAAAAATTTGATGATTTAGATATACCAGTGGTTTGTCACAATATGAAGCCATTTCGCTTAAAATACAACCAAGTTTGTGAGTTGCTTAATGTAACACGAGATTGCTTACGTAAAATCATCGAAAATGATCTTTCATTTCCAAGACCATTGAAAGAATGTCGTACTCGTCAAGCAGCAGTATATTTTGATACAGCTGAAATTGAAGAGTGGTATAAAACTTACAAAGCTAAATGTAGGAGTGAATAATCACTATTTAAACAACCATCTAGGCAATACTAGATCATCAATTCCACATAGCAAACACACAATGTGTTTATATCCATTTCGGGGCTATGCAAAAAAACCACTTTAAGTGGTTTTTTAATTTTCTAGCCTTCAGATTCTATATGCAGGGTCGACTCTAGCTATGATCTAAAGAAACAATAAATTTCTCAATCATTCTTCGCTCAACCTCAGGTAATTTTTGCAGAGTGCTCACAAGGGGATCAACACCTAATGCACTCATATCTTTACTTCGTCCTAGGATGTAGTCTGCTGATGTATTAAGTACGACAATGAGCTTATAAAAATTTTCTAAAGAAGGTTTACGTGAGCCCGACTCAAAATGCGCAATAGAGGTGACTGGTATTCCCGTTTTTTCAGCAAGTTCTTGCTGTGTCAGCTTTCGTATCTTTCTAACTTCTTTCAATCGAATCTTAAATTCATTCGAGTCTAATTCAAGTGTCATTATTACCGCCAAATAGACAATAAAAACTTGACGTTTTAGTCATGTTTTTATATAAATATAGACATAGTTTAGATGCTTACTTGTAAAACGAGAAGCAACTAAATCATTACTTGATAAAAATCTAAATCAATTGAAGGCCAAACGCTCATGATGAATTATTCTTCGAGTCGAATTTTGACATCGATGCATCCTAGTATTCGCCATCTCAATATTCGCAATGTAGCTAAAATTGTAGCCTCAAAAATTATTTGTAATACGCAATTACAGTTGCAATATAATCCTGACTTTTGTAGGCAACTGGGCGTATCAACTTATCTCAACACGCATATAGGATTAGCTTATTTCATTGATGATCGCTATTTTGACCATTATGGTTTACAACCAGAAAACTTAATAAATTTTTCAGATGTCTATACTCAATTGTTGCATGACTTTTATGAGTTTTCAGGTTATCAGCCAGATCAGCTATGATCTAGGTTGCGACGGTGTACATAGGATCAGTAAAACCAACATGCAATAGCGTAAGACGGTTAGTGCCTTTTCATTATTTTGGGATACTAGCTCAAGCTTAAAAGCATTACTTAAACTGCTGTTCATTCGGTAAGGTATTGATTTAATCTGCAGTTTTTCAGTAAGCTTATCTTGTGAGATTTTAAGGGGTAGAGCGATCTGCCAATATTTTGTTGGAAATAAAGAATAAATACCTGTCAAAAATCGATTTGCTAGTCTTACTTCAGCACTATTAAAGATTAATCCAGCATGTGAAATGTTAGCCTTCATTTCAAAAATATGGAGTGAATTTAATATATGGATATCATCACAACTATGCTGGTTGAGCTGTTTAAAAAAATATTCTAAGACTATTTTTTCTTCCGTTGTTTCAATATGCGGAAGTATGCGTTGTGATTTATCAGCATTAATAATGAAGCGAGGCCGGTTCTTGCGATTTTTGAGTTGTTTGAGTCTAAGTATATTTTGTTGCCACAGCATGAGTGTCTCAATTGGAAAGTCATACTTTTGAGAAAGAAGCTCAGGTGTATAAGATTGATCTAATGCCTTGAATATTTTTGCGATCAGAGGGAATGGATAAGCTGACTTGCTCGTTCCATAAATAAAAATGTTGTTCTCTGCTTGAGTTAAATCAGCTTTAATCTTAGATGTGTTGATGTATTCATCAGGCGTTGCTATAGATTTTATTTTTATTGTTCGTGATATTTGTTCATCGTAATAGCTAAGCGCTATTTGATGGTGTCGTGGTGATTTTAAGCTAGGACAGATTTTTTGAATAACGGTTCGATCCAAACATGGGTCAAATTTTCTTAACTGATAACCTGCCATTATGTAAGCTAGATGCAAATAGCTCCTAAATGTTTCAGTGGGATCAATATGACCTAATATATGGGATAGTAAATACCAACAGTCTTGTGGTGTTTTAGAACGTAAGAGATCATGTCGGAGTAGCTGATAGTGATCGTTTGAATAGTCCGTGAAGGCATTTACAAACTCATAGTCCATATTCAAGATCATAGCGAGATTGTTTGTTGCACTATGTCTTAACGAATGAAAGGTATAACAATGACTTGGCAACATTGCATCAAGTATCTTTTGTAATGGTGTGGTGACCATATATGGCTTAATACGTTCTGCGCTATTCCAAAGTGTAAATAGATAGTCATCGGATGAATAAGCCCTACGGCGTGTCTTACAGTATCTCTGAAATTTAAAATGCTCTTCTTCGGTAAGTAGAATTTGAAGGTTGAGATTACGTTCAGCACTATCTGTTTTAAGTAAATGTTCTTGTTTCTTTGAACGATATGGACGGATCCAAATCGAACTGGCTTGAACACCTTCCACGTCTTTAATTCGTAAGCCGAGCATTTCATTGATGCGCATCCCTGAGCGAAAAGCTATCGTATATACGATACTTAGCATTTCTAAATCATGTACCGTATAGCGTGGGTTTTGATAGCCTTTGAGTTGGATGAGCATCTGTTGAAAAGTTTTTGCAGAGATGATTTCAGCTTTTGGTGAGCTGAAATCTTGCCCTTCGGTCTGCAGTGGAAAGGATTTAGCATTGAATAGCATTTGTTGAAATTGATGGAATCGTTTTAAGAGAGAAAATTTCTGTGATTTAGATTTACCGACGCCGTTTAACATGCGGTTGTAGATCACGTCTAGATGGTCGTTGAGATTGGATTCTTCTATAAAGTCAGTGCTATGGAGTAACCATGTCTCTGCTAACTTTGTGTAATAGCTATAAATTGAGGAGTGGCGAATTTTTTGTTGTTGCGCGATATGGCGTAAGTACTTGTTTTGATCAATTTGATAAAGCTTGGCGATAGATTCAATATCTTCTACGGCAGGATGAAATAAGCTAAATAGCCAAAGCCCAAGCCGTTTAGCATTTTCTGGAAGATGGGCATGTTGGTTGTGCAGTAGGTTACATAGATCCGTGGTGATCTTATGAGTATTTTTGAAGCACGTTAAAATTTGTTTATGCAAAGCAGTGAGTGCCTCAAGAGGATCTGCAGTGTGTAATTGTTCCTCTTTTGCTTTGTTATTGGTATTTTGGGGTTGTGGTTCTTCAGCTTGATGGGAGTGGTCAAGTATTGGCTGAGGTGAGAGATAGCGTTTAAAAGCACTTGGACTTAAGCCACAGGTTTCTATTTCTTCAGTTAAACACTGTGCAAGCGCAGAACTTAATTTGACCTTTTCTAGTTGCATAAATGAATGACTAGAGGCTTGTAAAAGCTGATAAAATTTCTTCTGGTTAAAAGAAAGCTCTAAGGCATTAAAAACGTAACGGATATAAGTGTAACAATCGTGTTGGATATCTATTGATTGTGTTTTAAATCGAGAAATCCAGAGCTGAGTTAACCGATCGGGTACGAAATTTCGTGATTTTCTTAAGGTTTGTTTAGGATCATATAAATCACCATAGTGTGGTGAATGAGGTTCTAAAAAAATGAGCGGTAGTTGTAATGCCTGAAGATGATAGATTGGGCCTTGTTCTTTTAAATTTTCTAACAAAGCATCTAAGCTGGAAAGATTAGAGATTCCGCCATACAGGATTGCGCAGATCAGGATGTTTCCTATACTTTCATCCGCTGTAAAACCATTTGCCGTGTACCAATATCTTAAAAGCTTTTCTTTAAGCTGTACTGCAAATTTTGAACCATCTAGCCACGATTCATTGAATATTAATGGTGTGCGTTGAATAGAAACTAGGTATTGAGTTGGTAAAGGTACGTCTGTTTGAAGACTTCGATTGTATTGAATAATCTGTTTTCGGAAATGCTGATAAAAGTTCTTTTTTAAAGAAAAGCTAAGTTTATGTTGATCTAGATGCAGAGCCACTCGGTCAAAGAGAGAAGGTATTCGTTCTGATTGCTGTGCTTGCTGTAATTGTTCGAATGATAGAAATTCATCGATGATTGCTTGAATTTGTAAGCGCTCTTTTATGCGCTTTTGATCTCTATTCTTTGTACGGCGTTCATGTGCATAGTGTTTTTCTTTAAGCATGTTCGTCCATTCCATCAATTTTATAAGTGTGTTGCATCTCGTTAAGATGAGTGGTGAGGGTTTTATATTGTTGAAGTGAGAGACTTGAGAATTTTTGCCCCATTTCTTGTTGATGTTGCTCATGCCCAAACAGGGCTAAAATTAAATTTTCATCTACTTTTTCGGTGAGATATGCACGAGCTGTATGCCTAAGCCAATTTGCGTGGTTGATCTCCATAACACGAGTAAATGAGCTTATAAGATGAGGGCTAAGCGCTTGCCATTCTCCATGTTGATAAACACTCAGCAGAGGCTTTTTACTGCTTAAAATTTCTTGAATGTGTGATTGATGCTCTGGATGAAGTTGTTGGAATTCACCTAAATAGCCAATAAATTGACGGACTTCTTGAACTGCAAAATCACATAATGGGATTAAGCGTCCATCTTCATTTCTTGTGTGAATTTCTTTGTCCGAAACCCAAAGCCATTTTTGTTTTAAATCAAAGTTTCGTAAGAACCCTGGGAATCCAATTACAGGTCGAGCAGCAGTGAATAGCAATAAAATGTGCCAAAGCCAAATATTGTAGTGATTGAACATCTCAAGCATTTGGTTTCTGTGTCGGGCTTGAATGATCTGATGTTGTAAGTAGGCAAATATAGCAGTCACTGTCGGGGCTTTGGGAGCTTTGCCGCTACCAAATCTTAATTGTTCATCATCAACGACATGAATTTCTTTTGCTAACGCATTTGAGAGTTGTTGTATTGTTGATTGATAACTTTGCTGTAAGCGGTAGATTGGATATGAGCAATATGAAATAGAAACCGATCGATTGGCATCAATACCCGTAAGTATGTCAGCGAGTTGCTCGTTCTTGGTATGTCTATAAATACAATGATGTAGTAAAACACTTATTTTTTTAGTTGATAAAGACGGAATAAACAGTTCGTGACGGCATTTTTTTAATGCTTGATTGACTTGCTCCTGGCTCACAACAGGAGATTTTTTTAGACCATCTACTAATTCTTTAATTAGTGGTAAGTCGAAGTAGGTCACTTGATTGAGTAACTGTTCTTTAAATTTAAAGTCAGTATTCTCAAATAGCGTGAATTTTGAACGTAAAAAATATTGGTCGTTTTCTAAAATGAGCTTCTGTCGATTATTTAGGACACGGCGCTGATTTGTCTGTAACTCCAGCCATTGCTCAATCGGAACACCGCTTAAGAAACTGAGTAGAATAAAAAGATACGCTTTATTTTTTTCTGGATGATTCAAATAGACTTGATGGCAATGTTTTACAAGTAAGCTCAGGCTGTTGAAATCTGGATAATGCTTGCTACAGCTAAAATTATGTTGTTGTCTAATGATATGCTGTTGTGTCAGTTTACTCACTTGATGTTGCAAATAACTCGATTGGCTTGCTAAAGGCGATACCTGCGCTGTATTGAGTGAGTATTGCTGATTTGGCTGTTCATCCTGTAATTCCTCATAAAAGAGAGCAGGATGCTGTTTCTGAGGCATGTCATATGGACAGTGTAAAATGGCGTTGTGTTCATCCAAATAAATTGGCTCATCGATGTGCTTGGGTGGTGCTGAGTAATGTTTCTTGGGTTTAAGTGCTAAGACATAATCATAGAATCGCCGTATATCAAGCAGTAATAGATACTGAAAACGATTGAGTTTAGAGTCGTTTTCTAATTCCCGTAAACTCTTCACGAAGTCAGCCAAGGTAATCTCATGGCTAGGCAATTGCTCCCATAACCACAAATATTCCTGCTGATACCGATTCAATTGTTTGCCTTGTTGCGATGCGGCATAAGCTTCGTTTGCTAATCTAAATCGATTAAACACTCTAATAATGGTGGTTTGGTGATCCTTTTCAGTCGGATTCGGAATTGCTTTAAGAATACATGCTGCATGTAAATTATGCACAGCCCATCGTTGTATAACAGGATATTCATGCTGATCTACTGAATAGAGATAGGCACAGATCGGATGTTTAGACACACTTGGGGGGAGAGGTAGTTTTGTTGGGAGTTCAAACTTAGAGTCTGCATCGAAGCTGACTGTTGTTTTCAATAAGGGTTTTAATTCAGGGATTAAGACTGTAGGTTTTAAGTGCTGTGCGATAGCATTTTGATAGTCCTGATCAAAAAATTCATGATCTAGCATTCGCTCAATGATGTTTTCAATTTTCATGGTCTAAACTCCAAAATTGTGATGCGCATGGTTGTACGCTCGTGAGTGCTTTACATTTATTTTTGAGTGCTTGAATTCGTAGGTCGTGAGTGCCGTTGATTTGCTTCTGGCGATAAAGTAGCTGATTACGACTGCAATCGATTAACTTAGCGAGTAGGTCTCGAGAAAGACTGCATCTGGGTTTGTCATAAAGCTTTTGATTCACATCGTAAATTGCTTGTTTCGATAGAGACTGATTTAAGTTATGAAGTAGCTTATCGGGATTAAGAGCCTGTGGATTGATCTTGAGCTCAGTCATCAACTTAAAGAGTGTGTTGCTGAGTTGATATTGAACCTGAATGAGGTCTACATCAGCTTCTACAATGCTTCGAGCTTTGATTCGAATATTTTGTTGTTGTGCTATATAAACAAGAAGAAAGTTATCTGTTGCGAATAACTCAGCTGGAGCAGGTGCAGTAGCAGATATTAGGCTCACGTCATGTTGAAAGTGTGTTGGCAGTTGCGAGGCATTTAAAATCTGAGCGTAGCTTTGGTAAATTTTGAACAGAGGCGGGTAAGGACGGATCATGACCTCATTTGTATAAAACGGTCTTTTATTGGCTAGCTGAGAATTTGCTTTTGTAGGCTTCATTTATTCGCCCTCCTGATTTTTTTAACTTAGATCAAGAAGTACAAAAAACTTTTAATTTTTATAAAAAGATCAAGAAAGTGGTTATAAATGTGGGCGGTTTTTGATGAATTTGAGAGGCTCAAAGCGGGTGGGAAATAGGGTGTATTTGGAATTTTTATTTTAAGTTATTGATTTTATTTGATGTGAATGTGGCTGGTTTCTTCGTGTTTTGTATTATCTCTGTGGTAGTTTAAATATGGCCCAAGGTATTGATGATGCTTTAGTAGAAATTTTAGGTGCTAAACAAATTAATGCCTTACGTAAGGCCGGTCACTACCGACGAGATGTGTATTAATGCTTAGCTAGATTGGCATAAATTCTATTTCTACAATCCTCCATCGATGGGGGGATTTTTTTATGGCCATCTGAATAATTATCGGCAATCACATATTTTTTAATAATTAAGATGTCTTGCACGAAGCAAATTTCAAAATAATTAGATAGACACGGCAAAAATAAAACGCTTGGCAAAATAAGATTGGCATGAATAGTGCATTATTTTAATGCAAATCATTCATTTAATGCTGAATTTAGCATCAATTTAGTTCACGAATCACGATAAAAGAAATTGAGATTGGGTATTTATGAAAATCTATACGGAAAGACTTGAGGGTAATGTCGTACAAGAAAATGTTGAGATAGTTGAACTGACATTTGATACACGACAAAAGAGCCGTTTTCGTGCAACTTTAGCTAACGGGCACGATATTGGTGCAGATTTACCCCGTACCGGCATTTTAAGGCACGGTTCATATATCGCAACTCAAGAGGGTGATGTACTGCGTGTCGATGCCAAAGCAGAAAAACTCATGAAAGTAGAAGCACCAAGCAGCTTTGATTTATTAAAAGCAGCGTATCACTTAGGTAATCGTCACGTCCCTTTAATGCTCACACCAACGGCGCTGTATTTTGAGCCAGATCATGTATTGGCTGAAATGATAATTGGACTTGGTTTAACGGTATATGAAACCATGCATCCATTTGAGCCTGAAAGCGGTGCTTATGCACAGCATCAGCATGATCACAGATTAAGCCCAATTAAGGCTTTGCATCATGTTCACACCTAATGCTTCACAGCTTTTAAGTCTGTTGACTTTGTCCTCAACGGCACTACCAATTGGGGCGTACTGTTATTCTCAAGGGGTAGAAAGTGCGATTGATCAGAGCTTAATTTTTGATGAAACCTCGAGCATTACTTATTTTGAAGAAGTGCTTGAAATGCTTTTGGTACGGTTTGAGCTGCCCGTTTTGAAACGCCTAATAATATCTTTTGATCAGCCTGAGCAGTTTGAATACTGGGCGCAGTTATATAGAGCAAGTCGAGAAAGCAAAGAGTTATTGGCTGAATCACAGCAATTGGCATTTTCATTAAATGCGTGGATTCGTGATGTGCTGAAAAAGCCTGTGAAATTAAAAAAGCAGATCGGTTTCGTACCCATCTATGCGCATCTTTGTGGGCAACTCGAACTTGATGTTGCAGAGGTTTTGACTGCTTATACCTTTACCGTACTTGAAAATCAGGTGTTGGCTGCCGTGAAAACTGTACCACTTGGACAGATGAGTGGACAACGGATTTTATGGCATGTGCATGGGCTGATTCCAGAGGCAATTGAACGTGCTTTAGCACTGCAAGATGCTGAACTCAGTAGCGCCTTACCTAATTACGCCATGCTCAGTATGGCACACGAAACACAATATTCACGATTATTTAGATCTTAAAAATAAAGGACATTTCACATGACAGAACGTAGCCCATTACGCGTAGGTATTGGCGGTCCAGTTGGTTCAGGTAAAACAGCGCTTACTTTAAATTTATGTCAGGCACTGCGTGAAAAATACAATATGGCGGTGGTGACCAATGATATTTATACCAAAGAAGATTCCAACTTTTTAACACGCCATGAAGCTATGTCACCTGAGCGTATTGTTGGTGTAGAAACAGGTGGTTGCCCGCATACCGCAATTCGTGAGGACGCCTCCATTAACCTAGCGGCTATTGATGACCTGTGCGAAAAATTTGATGGCCTTGAACTGATCATTATTGAAAGTGGCGGTGATAATTTGGCAGCAACATTTAGCCCGGAACTTTCAGATTTAACCCTGTATGTAATTGATGTGGCGGGTGGGGAGAAAATTCCGCGTAAAGGTGGCCCCGGTATTACCAAATCTGATTTGTTAATCATAAACAAAACCGACCTTGCACCAATGGTTGGAGCAAATTTAGATGTGATGGATCAAGACGCGAAACGTATGCGCGGTGAAAAACCTTTTCTATTTTCCAATATGAAAACTAAAGATGGCTTAAATGACATCATCAGCTTTATTGAGAAACAAGGTTTGTTTAAAGCATAAGGGGCATCCACTATGAAGTTATTATTGCAAAGAATTACCTTCACATCGTTGGCATTCTTTCCCTTGGTAGCAATGGCGCATCCAGGCCATGAGCATAGCCATAATAGTTTTATCAGCGGTTTTGTGCATCCATTTACAGGGCTTGATCATCTAATGATGGCGTTAGCATTTGGCGTATTGATTTGGACTGCACACCAGCGCTGGAAATGGGCCGGATTATTCGGTTTATCTGCCGCAATGATTGTCGGTTTTATGATCGGTGCACAATTCAACTTAGCAACAGCAATTGCTGAAAACGGCATTATTGCGTCGTTAATTGTATTGGCTGTTGCTCTTTGGACCAAAACCAATAAAGCCGTTCCTTTTATTGCTGCACTTTTGGCCGGTTTTCATGGCATCGCACATGGTACGGAACTTGGCCAAAGCGGTCAGGCAGTTTTACTGGTCGTTGGTATGGTTACAGCGATGGCATCTATATACGTATTCGGTTTGCTCGTCGGCGCATTTATTCAAAAATATGTGCCTTATGGTAAGCAAATGATTGGTGCTTTGACAGCTATTGTTGCTGTAATTGGTTTAGCTTGATGCCTCATTCATCTCAAATAATAGGGAGATGCAAATGAATGATCTGGTATTAAGCGAAACAAAATTTATATCGACACAACAGCAGCATAACAGCCAACTGTGGTATGCCTGTTTGGAACTTGGTTTTGCCTATCAAGTACAGTCAAATCGAACCGTATTACAGCATCGCAAGCATCATGGGCCTGTACGCGTTCAGAAGATGTTGTGGCCTGAAAAAACTGGTATTTGCCATGCAATTATTGTGCATCCACCAGCAGGAATTGCTGGCGGAGACCATCTGACTTTTGATATGAAAGTTGAGGCGAATGCGCATGCGTTAGTTACCACGCCCGGTGCAGGAAAATGGTACAAAACCAATGGCAAGCAAGCCTATCAGCATATTCATATACATGTCGCAGCACAGGCGACATTTGAATGGTTACCGCAAGAAACCATGCTTTTTGATGGTGCCAATGCAGACTCTGAAACACATATTCATCTAGATGAAATGGCCAGTTTTATTGGGTGGGATATGTTGGTCATCGGTCGACAAGCACGTGGTGAAATTTTTCAGCAAGGGCAATACCAAAGCAAATTTAGGCTGTATCGTGCAGACAAATTATTGGTTGCAGATAGTTTAAATTTTAAGGGGCAGGATCGGTGGCTTACATCCTGTTTAGGTATGAATGGACATGCTGTGATGGGAAGTTTCTGGGCAGTAGCACCATCGCGTTTAAGGCAAACAACATTACTGGCTGAACATATCGAATTAATCCGTGAATTGATTATGCGGATGAATCTAGCGGTGACTTTAACCCTGTTAGATGATGTGATTTGTGCACGTTATTTAGGCGATGATGTACGTGAATGCCATGATGCTTTTGCAGCAGTCCGTGCCCGTTTAAGACGCTATTGGTATGACCTAGCAGAAGAATTCCCACGGATTTGGCGCACTTAAGTTTTGCCATCATTGGAAAGTAGATAGGTCTAGCAAGATTAATAGATTAAGTGTTCATTTTACCTTTGGGTTAGGACACTAAAAATCAAAACGTGCGAGAGCGAAAGAAGAATTTGCACGCATTTTGCATTCTACATTTTAGAAGATTAGGAAATTGTTATGGAACTTAATCCAACTGAAAAAGATAAATTATTAATTTTTACCGCAGGCCTTGTTGCTGAGCGTCGTAAAGCGCGTGGATTAAAATTGAATTATCCAGAATCAATTGCATTTATTTCAGCAGCACTGCTTGAGGGCGCACGCGATGGCATGTCCGTGAGCGAGTTAATGCATTACGGCACAACCTTGTTAAGTCGTGAAGATGTCATGGATGGTGTCGCGGAAATGATTGCAGAAGTGCAGGTCGAAGCTACTTTTCCAGATGGTTCAAAGTTAGTTACAGTTCATCAACCCATTGTCTAATAAAAATAAGGAGTAAGCCATGATTCCTGGTGAAATTATTACGCCTGATTCAGACATTGAAATGAATGTCGGACGAGAAACACTGAAAATGCGTGTTGCTAATGCAGGCGATCGACCAATTCAAGTCGGTTCTCATTTTCACTTTGCTGAAGCCAATGATGCTTTGCAATTTAATCGAGAGCAAGCTAGAGGCTATCGACTCAACATCGCTGCTGGAACAGCAGTTCGTTTTGAACCGGGCCAAAGTCGAGATATCGAATTGGTTGCACTTGCAGGTAAACGTGAGGTGTATGGGTTTGCAGGGCGTGTTATGGGTAAATTGGATTAACTATTTTTATGCTCAAGTGTCTTGTTGAACAATTAAATTATTGTTAGTAATAAGTTCAATAAGTACATGAAAAAGCATAAGAGAATTAAATGTTAATAATGAAAATACGCCCAGCAACTGTTGATGATGTTGAAGCCATCGCTGCTGTTATTGAACCTTTTGTCGATTATGTTGTCGTGACTGAAAAAGGACGTGAACGCTTTAAACCTGATATGTTGAAAAACATCTTCCAACAACCACTTATTCATTATTTTGTGGCAGAAATTAATGAAGAAATCGTTGGGAATTTGGCGTATATCGCTCCATCTCATGTCATGCATTATTTCTTAAAAGCTGAATATCACGGTCAAGCTTATGGTCGACAAATGTGGGACTTTTTAGAGCAAGAAATACTTAAAAATGATCCCGATATAATCACAATAAATTCAAGTCATTATGCACTCGATATTTATAAAAAATATGGATTTGAAGTGGTCGGTGCGCTAACGGAGAAATGGGGTATTCAATTTATTCCGATGCAAAAGCTGCTAAAGCCAAAAAATCTAGAATAGGAAATATATTAATGAAAATGTCTCGCCGTGCTTATGCGGAAATGTTTGGCCCTACAGTAGGTGATAGAGTTCGCTTAGCTGATACAGAATTGTTTATTCAAGTTGAACAAGACCTCACGACTTATGGTGAAGAAGTTAAATTTGGCGGTGGCAAGGTCATTCGCGATGGTATGGGACAGTCACAATTATTGTCTGATGAGGTCGCTGATACCGTCATTACCAATGCTTTAATTGTCGATTGGTGGGGTATTGTCAAAGCCGATGTTGGACTTAAAAATGGTCGTATCTGGAAAATAGGTAAAGCAGGTAACCCTGATATTCAACCTGACATTACAATTCCTTTAGGTGCAGCAACTGAAGTCATCGCAGGTGAAGGACAAATCTTAACGGCGGGAGGGATTGATACTCACATTCATTGGATTTGCCCACAACAAGTTGAAACAGCACTAATGTCAGGCACAACTACAATGATTGGTGGTGGTACAGGCCCCGCCGCAGGAACATCTGCAACCACAGTAACTCCAGGCCCATGGCATATTGCGACCATGCTACAAGCTATTGATGATTTACCTATGAATATTGGTCTGTTAGGTAAAGGCAACTTGAGTCAGCCAGAACCAATCGCTGAACAAATCAAAGCCGGTGTGGTGGGTTTAAAATTACATGAAGACTGGGGATCGACGCCAGCCGCGATTGATAACTGTCTAAGTGTGGCGGATCAATACGATGTACAAGTTGCCATTCACACAGACACACTAAATGAAAGTGGCTTTCTAGAAGAAACCTTAGCAGCATTTAATAACCGGACCATCCACACTTACCATACTGAGGGTGCGGGCGGTGGTCACGCACCAGATATTTTAAAAGCAATTGGTCAACCCAATGTTTTACCATCTTCAACCAATCCCACACGTCCATATACCGTCAATACCATTGATGAACATTTAGATATGTTGATGGTTTGCCACCATTTAGACCCTGCAATTTCTGAAGATGTTGCTTTTGCTGAAAGTCGGATTCGCCGTGAAACTATTGCTGCAGAAGATATCTTGCAGGATATGGGCGCAATTGCCATGATGTCTTCCGACTCGCAAGCGATGGGGCGTGTGGGTGAAGTAATATTACGTACTTGGCAGACAGCACATAAAATGAAAGTGCAACGCGGCCCACTCGAAGGTGATAATCAAAATCACGATAACAATCGTGTGAAGCGCTATATTGCTAAATATACGATTAATCCTGCCATTACCCATGGATTAAGCCATGAAGTTGGTTCGATTGAAGTGGGTAAATTAGCCGATATTGTTTTATGGAAGCCTGCATTTTTTGGTGTTAAGCCCTCGATGATTATTAAAGGCGGAATGATTGCAGCTGCGCCGATGGGTGATATTAATGCTTCAATTCCAACGCCACAGCCTGTGCATTATCGTCCGATGTTTGGCGCTTACCCTCGTGGCGTACATAACACCTGCATTACCTTTTTATCGCAAGTGGCAATAGAGCAAGGCGTACATGAACAATTGGCTTTAAAGAAGTTGATTAGTCCTTGTAAAGCCACGCGTAATATCTCGAAAGCAGATATGAAGTTAAATACTTATTGTCCTGTAATGGAGGTTGACCCTGAGATTTATGAAGTACGTGCAGATGGTGTGCATTTGACTTGTGAGCCTGCGGAAGTGTTACCAATGGCGCAGCGTTACTTCTTATTTTAATCATTTCCAAAACACTATTTCACAAAGCCTTTCTGAATATGAAAGGCTTCTCTTTTTTAAATTTTAGTATTTTTGAAAAGTAAATAATCTTTAAAATATGAAAATACGACTACCTCTATAAGGGCTAACAATCCCAAAAATGTAAAATTTAATAATTTATGATTATACCCATCTACCAATAAGTGTAAAAAAACAAATGAAATCATGATTCCACAGGCAAGTCTTAAAAGATTAATGCAGATATCAAATAAGCCAAGGGAAAGTTTTTTTAATAAAATTTTATGTTTTAAATGGCTTTGTTGCACAAAGATTTCATAACTATATGATTTTAAAAGTTTTGATTATTTTCTGATCTAAAATTAAATTTATTTAAATCAGATGCTTACATATTTATGCAACAAAGCCGTTTTGTATTCATTAGACAGTCCAAAGAAAAAATATTTTTTAGATATTAAATTTATAAAGTTAGATGCTCAATATGCACGCGTCATCAGTTGTCGTTCCTTTAGAAAGGAAATAAAACTTGTATACTAAGTTTTGGCGCACTAATTGCTTAATTCATTCTATTTTTTGACTGTTTGATATAACAAATTAGGAAGTGGATGTGACAGCAACATATTTACGTGGGCAAGATCTGATAGACCAGATTCAACAACAAGACTATTCCAGAGATCTGATTGGCTATCATGGAGAACCACCCAAAGTGGAATGGCCAAATGGTGCTCGTGTCGCGGTTCAGTTTGTATTGAACTATGAAGAAGGCGGTGAAAACCATGTAGAACATGGTGATGCAGGTTCAGAACAGTTTTTGTCAGATATTATTGGCGCGGCCAGTTTTCCAGACAAACACATGTCGATGGATTCCATGTACGAATATGGCTCACGAGCGGGCTTTTGGCGCATTCACCAAGAGTTTAAAAAACGCCAACTCCCCATGACCATTTTCGGTGTGGGTATGGCTTTGGCACGCAATCCTTACATTGTGGAAGCGATTAAAGCAGCCAATTATGATGTCGTATCGCATGGTCAACGTTGGTTGCATTATCAAGATATGCCAATCGAACAAGAACGCCAACATATGGATCAAGCTATTAGCGTGCTTGAAACGCTATTTGGTAAAACACCAATCGGTTGGTATACCGGACGTGATAGCCCGAATACTCGAAAATTACTTGCTGAATTTCCTCAGATTCAATATGACTGTGACTATTATGGCGATGACTTACCATTTTGGAGCACAGTGACGAATGTAGATGGTGCAACACGTCCGCATTTAATCATTCCATATACACTTGAAAGTAATGATATGAAGTTTTGCTCGCCGGGTGGTTTTAATAGTGGTGAGCAATTTTATCAATACCTTAAAGATGCCTTTGATGTGTTATATGCCGAAGGTGAAACTGCGCCAAAAATGCTATCTATTGGTATGCACTGTCGTATTTTAGGGCGACCAGGACGCTTTAAAGCACTACAAAGATTCTTAGATTATGTGCAATCGCATGAAAAAGTATGGGTTTGTCGTCGTGCCGATATTGCAGAACATTGGATAAAACACCATGCACCGTAATAAAAAAAATAAAGAAGAAAGAGAGGCTTAGCGCCTCTTTTTTTGTGCCTATAAAAAGCAATTTGTCTAAGAAATAAGGGATTGGCATTGATATTGCAAAACATGTTTTGAACGAACATTAAATATTTTTAGGCGATTTAATAGTGCAACTTGTTGAATTTAATCAAGCATCCGAAGCCGATGTAAAAACATTTTTAAAGCACTGTGTGCAAATTGAAAGCTGGGCGAATGAGCTGCTCAGTCAGCGTCCGTATGCATCATTAGACAGTATTTTGGAATACGCGGCTCAAGCTGCTCGTACATGGTCGTGGGAAGAAATTAAATCTGCTTTAGATAATCACCCGCGTATTGGTGAAAAAAAAGCCCAAGCTGAACTTTCTGAATTAGAAAAGAATTTTTCCAACCGTGAACAATCCGCTATTTCAGCCGATGAAGAAACACAAATGGCATTGCTCAAAGGCAACATCGCTTATGAAAAAAAGTACGGCTATATCTTCTTAATTAAAGCTTCAGGCTTAAGCAGTGAAAATGTATTACAAGCATTGCAGTACCGTCTGCTGAATGATCCAGAAACTGAAAAGCGTATTGTCCATCATCAATTGGCTGAAATTGCCTTATTAAGATTAAAACAGGAGCTAAGTGCATGATCAGCTCACATATTTTAGATACAAATCTGGGGAAACCTGCTGCCAATGTCTTGATTAAATTATTCAATGCAGACGGTATGTTACTTGGTGAAGGGCAAACCAATGCAGATGGCCGTGTGACCGACTTTGGTTTAAGCGAATTTTCTGCGGGTAGCTATAGCTTAGAGTTTGCCACAGCGGACTATTTTGAAAGTCTTAATACCGAAACTTTTTTCCCAAAAGCAGTGATTCATTTCTTAGTAAAAGATGCCTCACAGCATTTTCATATTCCTTTGTTGATTAGCCCTTTTGCCTATTCAACATATCGCGGTAGCTAAAAACAGCATCATAAAACGGATCGGGGGATATAAAAATGACAGAACAAAATCAAACAGTTTCACCAGAACATGAATATTTAGGTGCAGGGAAAAGCCTAGCTTATGGCTTACAACATGTATTGACGATGTATGGCGGTATTATTGCGCCGCCACTGATTATTGGTACAGCCGCAGGACTTGAACCTGCACAAATTGGTTTATTAATTGCAGCAGCATTATTTGTCGGTGGTTTAGCCACGATTTTACAAACGGTCGGTGTGAAATACATCGGTGCAAAATTACCCCTAGTTCAAGGCGTATCCTTTGCTGGTGTGGCAACGATGATTGCCATAGTCACTGCAGGTGGTGGGCTTTCGGCAGTATATGGTGCGGTTATTGTTGCTTCATTAATCGGTTTCTTTTTAGCACCATATTTTTCAAAAATTATTCGTTTTTTCCCGCCAATCGTGACCGGCTGCGTGATTACCGTGATTGGTTTGTCATTGCTACCTGTCGCAGTACGTTGGATGATGGGTGGAAATAGCAAAGCGCCTGATTGGGGCAGTGCTGAAAATATTAGTTTGGCTTTTCTAACTTTAGCCATTGTCATTGTGCTGAATATTACTCGAAACGCTACAATTCGTCGTTTATCCATCTTATTAGCAATTGTGCTAGGTACAGTGCTGGCATATGCGATGGGCTTTGGCGATTTCTCAAAAGTCGCAAATGGCAATTGGATTCAATTCCCAAGTTTCTTTGCCTTTGGTATGCCAACATTTGAACTGAGTGCCATTATTGCCATGCTAATTGTGACATTGGTGATTATGACTGAAACTACAGCTGATATTATCGCTGTTGGTGAAATTGTCGGTACCAAAGTCGACGCTGAACGTATTACCAATGGGCTACGTGCCGATATGCTTTCAAGTGCGGCAGCACCAATATTTGGCTCATTCATGCAAAGTGCCTTTGCACAAAATGTAGGCTTGGTCGCGATTACTGGTGTAAAAAGCCGTTTTGTTGTTGCAGCGGGTGGCTTAATTTTAGTTGTATTGGGTATTTTACCAATTATGGGCCGTTTGATTGCTGCAATTCCTGTACCGGTATTGGGTGGCGCAGGTTTGGTATTGTTTGGTACAGTGGCTGCAAGTGGTATTCGTACTTTAGCTAAAATTGATTATAGTGAGCAAAAGAACCTAATCATTGTTGCTACAGCAATTGCCGCAGGTATGATTCCAATTATTGATCACTCATTCTATGCGAACTTCCCAAAATGGGTACAAACCCTGTTCCATTCAGGTATTAGTTCAACGTGCCTCATGGCCATCGTATTAAATATTGTGTTTAACCATCTAAACTTTTTTAAAAGTAAAGAAGTGAATAAAACCAGCAATATTGTTATAGATAGTCATCACTAAGCTATTCAAAATAAATAAAAAAAGCTCACATTAATGTGGGCTTTTTTTATTAAAAAATCTAATATTGGCTTTGTTTTTGCTAAATAAATTACTCAAAACGTATTTATCGCTAGGAAAAACAATTTAATGAAATTTATGCCTCTTTCAGCTGCAATTCTATGCACTATTTCAGCCAACTCTATCTTTGCAGCCCCAATCTGGCAAGACTTCAGCATTACCGGTCTATATGGCACCGACTATCAGCTCATTGCAAAAGAAGACAAACAAACCACTGTGACATTTGAATACGCGTCAAAGCTTAAATATGGTGATTTCTTCATTTTTGCCGACCGTACACATAATGACGTCAGGGGCGATCAAACCTATTTTGAAGCATCACCACGATTGAGTTTAGGCGCTGTAACGGGTAAAGAACTTAAATTTGGCCCTGTAAAAGATGTATTGCTTGCAACCACTTGGGAAGCGGGTAGCAACATGGATAATTTTCTCTATGGTATTGGCTTAGACTTTGATGTGCCATATTTTCAATATGCAAAATTAAATTTATATAAAGTGAATAATGATACTAAAGCTGATGACTATCAAATGACGCTTACCTATGCCATACCTTTTAAAATTGGCTCAGAATCTTTCTTAGCAGATGCTTTTCTGGATTGGTCAACTGCGGAAAAAGGCTCAGCCAGTGAGATGAACTGGACCAGTCAATATAAATGGAATGTGGGGCAACATATTTCCCCAGATACACGCCTGTATGTAGGCGTTGAGCATTCAGTTTGGAATAATAAATATAATATTAAAGGTAAAGATGAAAATAACGTCAGTGCGCTAGTGAAATATCACTTCTAATTGATTCGTTAAAACCGTACATCGTTACACAACATACTGCACAAGACTTAAAAGCCCCACGGATGGGGCTTTTAATTTCTGAGACAATTTTAAATTGAGGTTTCAATTTCAATGATAGTTTAAATTTATGCCACGATATTGAGTACTTCATTAAACTGATAAACATCACAATTATGTCCAATACCAATACGATCAACCACGGCAAAGTTACTTGGCGCCTCTAAAGTTAATAGAGGGTGATGCCATGTACCTGCATGGTAGTTAACACCTTGTGTACCATCTGAAATAAAAGCACAGAGTTTTGAAATATCAGGCGTTTGATCATCCAATGCAGGTGCCACCACAATTAAAAAAGCCTGACCTTGCATCGGGATAAAAGCTTGTGAGCCATTCGGATGTCGCTCAAGCATCGAAACCGAAAAAGGAATTTCTGTCTGTTTAATATTACGAAAAATACTAATACCTGCATGTGCTTCACCGAAGATTTCAGTGGTTACAAGGGCATGATAACGCTCGGTATGTGCATCATTGATATGAAAAAAATCCTGTCCTCCGCAGCAAATCACCTCACCAAAAGGGGCAAAGTTTTCAATGCTCAGGGGCTGTAGCTGAATTGTTTGAACCATGTGTAATTCTTTTATTGTCTATATCAAGTGTAGGAGAAGAAGGATAAAACCACAGTACTTATCCTTCTCGATGTAGAAAGTATTCAAGCTTTCAATTTAGCTTTTGGTTTTACCCCACAAACGAATACGGCTGATACCACCATCTGGAATCATATTAATGCGAATATGCGAGATCTTTTCATGTTGCAAAATTTCGTTTACAAAGCTATGAATATGATCCATTTGCATGTCTTGTGCTTCAAGCAAAAATGGCCAGAACATACTTTGTGGAATTAATTGTGGATCAGTTGCATCTTCAACATAGACCGCTTGAATCGAGACTTGGGCTGGAAAGTTGCCTTTAAAGTGTGCCGTATCGATATCAATTTTTTCAATTGCACCAGTTTGACCCAAAGCCAAAATACACCAATCAAAGCCCGGTGCACGACGACGTTTGGTTTCCCAACCATCACCCATATTAATTCCGCGACCTGGGTTAATCAGATTACGTGGATGACCAAAATGTGCATCGCTATAAGCAATTACACGTCCACCATTTTCTAAAGCAACTAAATCAATTGTTGCAGTGTGATCTTGTTGTTGAACGCTCACTTCACCATACACTTTAAAACGAGCAACACCACCATCAGGAAAAATATTTAAACGCACATGAGTAAAAACTTGGTCAGCTGTAATCGGCAAAACATGATGCTGACTTGGGCCAAGTACGTTGTTCTCTAATATGTTCAACCATTCAGCTTGAGCAAGATCGCCATCAGGGGCGTAGCAGGCTTCAACTGAAGCTGAAGCAGGGTAATTCCCAGTGAAGAAGGTAGTGTCAATATCTAAAGCCTTAATATGCCCAGCTACGCCCAATTGAATAATTGCCCAGTCATAACCTGTGTGACGTTTACGGCGCGTTTCCCAACCATCCATCCATTTACCATGGTCATCGAATTTATCTTCAACAAAAATTGGCGCGTCAAATTGAAGCATACGTTTTGCTTCTGCGAAAAATTCATCTGAACATTCAATAATTTTTGCACCAATACGGTCATCTGCCAAATTGGTAAGTGTCTGTAATTGTGCAGGAATATCAAAATCGGGTGCTAATAAAGTCGCCATATATTAAATCCATTCGCTATTTTCTTTCAAAATTCATGCTTTGCGCTATCGTGCTACAAAAAATTTAACAAACGATAAAAACAAGCATTTACACGCGTTTAGATGCACAGCGTGTGCCAACTTTGGATTTTTTTCAGGGCGCTTTATAAAAAATGGCACGCTTTTAGCATTTTATGACTTAGAAACTTATAAAACACAGGGGAATTATAGATGGAAATTACAATTATTGGTGCAGGTATGGCGGGTCTAACTACAGGCATCGCACTAAAAAAATTCGGACACCAAGTAACCATCTATGAACAGGCAGAACAAATTTTACCGGTGGGTGCTGCTATTTCGTTATGGTCTAACGGTGTGAAATGTCTAAATTATTTGGGTTTGACAGAGCAAGTTGAAAAGCTTGGCGGCAAAATGGATAACCTTGCTTATATTGATGGTCTGACGGGCGATGTGATGACCCAGTTTAGCCTTTATCCATTGATTGAAGAAGTCGGGCAACGACCATATCCGGTATCACGTGCGGAACTTCAGAATATGTTAATGGATGAATTTGGTCGTGAAGATATTCATCTAGCTAAGAAAATGATTTCTTTTGTTGAAGAAGGAGAGCGTGTAAAAATTCAATTTGCAGATGGTAGCGAAATAGAATCTGATCTATTGGTGGGTGCAGACGGTACACACTCAATTACTCGTGCCTATGTTTTAGGTGAGCAAGTTGAGCGACGCTATGCAGGCTATGTCAATTGGAATGGTCTCGTTGATGTCTCAGACGATTATGCCGCAGCAGATCAATGGACAACGTTTGTAGGTGAAGGCAAACGTGTTTCACTGATGCCAGTGGCGAATAATCGTTTCTATTTCTTTTTTGATGTGCCGTTAGCTGTTGGTCTTGAAAATGATCGTAGCCAATACAAAGCTTTATTCAAACAATACTTTAAAGGATGGTGTGAGCCTGTCCAAAAGTTAATTGATGCAGTCGATGTGCAAAAGACCAATCGTGTAGAAATTCACGATATCGAACCATTTGCCAATTTTTACAAAGGTCGAGTGGTGATTGTAGGTGATGCAGCGCACAGTACAACACCTGATATTGGTCAAGGCGGCTGCCAAGCGATGGAAGATGCTATCTATTTGGCACGTTCATTGCAAATTAATACCTTAGGTTTACAAGATTCTTTACGTCGCTATCAGAACAAGCGTAATGAACGTGCCAATGAGTTGGTACTTCGTGCCCGTAAGCGCTGTGATGTGACACATATGAAAGATGAAGCGGTGACCCGAGAGTGGTATGAAGAGTTACGTAAAGAACAAGGCAATCATATTATGAAGGGAATTATTAGTAACATTGTCGGTAATCCACTCGACTAAGCTGTAAGACACAAAAAGAAATGTAAAACTAAAAGGTTAGCTTTCAGCAGCCAGTGTGAATATTCACACTGGCTTTTTTTAGCTATTTAGAAACATTAGATTGAAGAGCAAAGGATTAAATGTTTAAGGAAGTTGCTTTAATTGCAATTTGATTTCTTCCATTTTTTCGACCAATAAATTTACCATTATTTGTGAAAGACGAGATGTTTGACGTTTTGAAGCGACGCACAGTGCAATGGTTAAACGATGCATACCTTTTTCACGAATGGGCTTAAATACGATCTTTTTTGAGTTTAAAAGTGGTAATGCATCCATATATGACATTAAGCCAATGCCTAATTGTTGTTGAATTAATGATGTTATCATTCTAATGTCATTACATTCTATCTTTTGTATAGGATTAAATTTGTGATGTTTATAGAGTGTATGTACATAATCACTGATGACTAAGGGCTCACTTGGCATGATATGACGCTCATTTAAAGTGTCAGATAAATAGATTTTATCCATGCCGGCTAAGGTGTGATGTGGTGATAAAACATAGCCTAAAGGAATTTCAATAAAGGATAAGATTTCTAATTGATTGTGACTTTTAGGATTTAAGATAATGCCAAAATCTAATTCTGCATCAATGATTTTTCTCGATATTTCTTCACTGCTATTCATACTGATATTGAGATTAATCCATGGATAGCTTTCAGCCATGCGTTGAATACAATCCACGACAAAACCATCATTTAGGGCAGAAATAAAACCCATTTCAATATTGCCGCGACTTAATCCTTGAATTTCATCAAATCGAATTCGAGTCAGCTGATATTCTTTTTGCCATTTAAGCAAATCAGCATAAAGTAATTCACCTGCTAACGTTAGCTTCAGCCCCTGCGGTAAACGCTCAAATAAAGCAACGCCTAACTCTTCTTCAGCAAGAACAATTTGCCGATGCACTGCAGAGACTGAAATAAAAAGCTGTTCTGCGGCTTTACGTAAACTGCCAGTACGGGCAACAGCCATAAAATATTCAGAAAATCGGGAAAAGGTAATCGACATACAGCTATTCAATCTCACGGGCAGTTTACAAAGTACTTATCCATGCTTAAGCGATTTTCATGCCATAACTTTTGATTTTTTCAATTCATTCTGCTTTTGTGTTCTAAAAAACAGAACATTGTATGCAAATCATTCTAATAGACAGAAATGCTATCCAAACGTATTTTTGACTTAGAAAAGAACGAATTAGCCCTAGTTACATGGCATAAAAGTTCTGCAAATAATGCGAATGTAGAGATTTAAAAATGAATGCGATTCCTGTACTGAATTTATTTACCCAACCACAATGCAGTTCATTTGATGCAAACGATTGGAATATTTTAGCGCAGCATTGGTACCCAGTTGCACGTACACAGGACGTTTCAGAACAACCGCAACAAGTACAATTACTTGATGTGAAAATGGCATTGTATAAAACTGAAAGTGGAAAAATTCATCTCGTGCGTGATATTTGCCCGCATCGTGGTGTGCCATTAACCAAAGGCTGGGTGAAAGGCGAAGAAATTATTTGCCCATACCACGGCCTACATTATAACGGTGAAGGAAAGTGTGTAAAAATTCCTGCACAGCCGGAACTTACACAAATTTCAGATCGTTTTTCACTGACCAAATTTCCAGTTGTAGAAAAATATGGACTTATTTGGACCAGTTTATTTAACCGCGATGTATCGAAAGCCAATTTTCCAGATTTAGACACGTGGGACAGTGAAGAACATCAGTCAATTCTCCCTCCATTTGTCGATATTGCTGGATCAAGTGGCCGTCAGCTTGAAGGCTTTATTGATGTTGCGCACTTTGCATGGGTACATAACCAAAGTTTTGCTGATCGTGAAAATCCTAAAGTACAAAAATATTCGACCGTTCGAACGGATTATGGCTTACATACAGAGTATGTGAGTGATGTCAGTAACTATCCGCATGGCTTACAACATTTAGCACCAGATGATTTTTTATGGAAACGTACTTTCGATGTCTATCCACCATTTTCAGCTATTTTGACTATCGACTTTCCTGAAAATGGCTTACTTAAAATTTTAAATGCGTGCTGTCCAGTTTCGCACAATAAAACGCGATTATTCGTTCCCTTAACTCGTAACTTTGATACTACAGGAGACTTACAGGCAGTTTATGATTTCAATGCACAAATCTTCGCTGAAGATCAGGACATGGTGGAAAGCCAAAAACCAGAAGAACTTCCTTTAGATATTTCAATGGAGGCACATTTTGAGGCAGATCGTTCATCAACCACTTACCGCCGAATTTTGGCAGAGTGGGGATTGAGCAAACGCTATACAGTTTAAAATGGCTTTGTTGCACAAAGATTTAAAAGATAACACTCTGCTCATTTGAACAGAATTCAAGTGACAACTTGGGTATGAGGACGACCTAATTCTGTAAATTTGTTCAATACGGCTATGCGTGCATGAATCTCATTCACCTGACTAGAAAAACTCCTTGCTGTTAATTTATCACCTAATAGTTTGATGCAATGCATCTTGGTTTCAACTAAACTTCGACGATGATAACCAGACCATTTTTTCCAAAGCGTTCTTCCTAAACGTTTAACTGTTTTCAGTAACTCATTCCGCTCTAAAGATCTCAATTTCTGATCTTTCCATGGTTTTGCATTTTTTCTTGGCGGAATGAGCGCATGTGCATCTCGATCTAGAATGACTTGTCTGCAGTGCTTCGTGTCATAAGCACCATCGGTATAGACCGAATCAATTCGTTCATCTAAGGGAATTTGAGCAAGTAAATCACCGAGTACTTGCGAATCGCTCACATTATTTGTAGTAAGCTGTACTGCACGTATTTGCAAGGTTTCAGCATCGATGCCAATATGAAGCTTACGCCATTGGCGACGATATTCAGGTCCATGTTTCTTACGTTTCCACTCACCTTCACCTAGAAACTTTAAGCCAGTTGAGTCGACGAGTAGATGTAGCCCATCACTACTTTTTTGATAGCTAATCGCAATATCAATATGTTTTTGTCTTCGACAAAGCGTACTGTAATCTGGTGCGGTCCAATTTAATCCACAAAGTTTAATCAGACTTTGAACAAAACCTGTGACCATGCGTAAAGAGAGTCTAAATAAAGATTTGATCATTTTGAAATTATAGGACTGAATAAACCTTATAGGCTAGGTTTGTGCAACAAAGCCCTGTGTATCTGATATTTATGCATCTTTCAATTTCTGAAGATACTATTCATCCAATATCCGCTGTTTTCGATTGAGAACAGCATTCAAAATCACAGCACAAAAAGCCGTTAGCAAAATTGGGCTGTTTAACAGAGGTGAAAGATAAGATGGTAGTTGTGAGAAAATAGTAGGTGAGAATACAGGCAACATACCTATGCCGGCACTGACTGCAATGATGTAGAGATTATTCACATTTTGAAAGTCGACACGCTGCAGTACTTTGATACCATTAGATGTCACCATCCCAAACATAAACAATGCGGCTCCACCTAGAACACATGAGGGTATAGACGCAACAAAGTAAGCTATTTTAGGAAATAGACCTAAAAGGATTAAAAACACACCAGCTAAAGCACATACACTGCGATTCTTAACACCTGTGATCGCTAGCAAACCGATGTTCTGAGCATAGGATGTATACGGGAAGATATTAAAAATCCCACCAATCATTGTGCCAAGGCTGTCAGCTCTAAAACCGCGAGTCAATTTTTCCTGATCCACCTCTTCTTCAACAATTTCACCTACAGCCATGAACATCCCAGCTGTTTCAATGAAAATAACCAGCATGACTACGCACATAGTCAAGACAGCCCAAAAGTTAAACTCTGGAATACCGAAGTGAAATGGCATCACCCAACCTAACCATGGGCTTTCATCTATCTTGTCTAAAGAGATGAGGCCAGAAAATGCAGCGATGATATAACCAATTCCCATCCCGATTAGAACTGAAATGTTGCCCAAAAAGCCTTTAACATAACGGCTGATGATAATAATGCTTAATAGAACACAGGCAGCGATAGATAAGTACAATGGATTTCCAAAGTCTTTTACCCCATATCCGCCAGCGGACCATGTGCCTGCAATACCAATGAGAGATAGACCAATCACAAGAATTTGAGTTCCTGTCACCACAGGAGGGAAGAATCGTATTAACTTTCCAATAAATGGTGAAATCAGGAAGCCAAAGATCCCTGCGATAATGATTGCCCCAAATACACTTAGTAGTCCCATATCTGGATTAGTCCCAATTGCAATCATTGGGCCTACTGCAGTAAAGGTAACTCCCATCATAATGGGAAAGCGAATACCTACATTTTTAAAACCAATAGTTTGAATGAGGGTGGCAATGCCACAAACAAATAGATCTGCAGTAATTAAGAAAGCAATTTCTGCAGTGCTTAACCCTAAAGCTCCTCCAACAATTAGGGGAATTGAAACAGCACCTGCATACATTACCAAGACGTGCTGGATACTGAGAAAAATCATGGAGCTTGGTTTTAAGTTATTGGCTGTGATTGTGTTAGTCATATATGTTTTTCTCCTTCAGCCTAAAAGGTATATTTGACGATGAAACTAGTAGCATTTTGATTAGTTTTAAAATATGGAGTGTCTTCGATTAAGAATTTGTTTTTCCAATAGTCGTATTCAATACCTGCTGCTAATTTTTTTGGGCTTAAGCCTAGATGAGGGCTAAGGTCATATTTGATTTGTGGGTTAAAGTGAAAGTCGGAAGAGTTATTACCTTTGGAATTGACTACCCAATCAATGTATCCATCAAAAATGATTGATGATTTAAGAAATGGGACGGTATATGACCAGGAAGGAGTGATTTGCCATTGTCCACTTGGGGTGTTTCCATCGTCTGGAATGCGATAGTAAAAATTAAGGGTGAAATAATCAAAGCCTTTGATATCTAGGTCAAAACCTGGACCAACTAAATAAGTCCACATATCGTCATAGCCAGGCTGATCTTGAATACTTAAGTCAAAACTCGTAGCTATTAGGACATCTTTCACTGGCCCAAAGCTCAAATTCGTATTGGTTAGTTTTCCTATTGAAAAGCGTGGGGCTATTTCTGTATAGACAGCATTATGTCCTTGGGAAGCAGTCTTTTCACCGTCAAACCAATAAGTGTCGACGAATAGAAAGAGATCTCCCCATCTCCAACTGCTCGCATGTTCAAAAGTAATCGTTTCATGTGTATCCGGCTCTACTTCGAAACCTTTACCATAAAGTGCAGAAATACTATTGGATTGCCAATATAACCAAGGTTTTTCTGCAAAAGAGTAAGTGCTGACTGCACAGGTACTTAATAGTAATGAAGTGATAATTTTTTTCATTTGAATGTCCCCGATATTTAAACGTCAGCACGATGTTTGTAAGTAGCATCAAAGCGTGACTGTAGATATTCCATGCTAGTAATTGGTGAATATTTAGGTGGATTGGATTCGCTGTAACAGTTAGGCAGGCAACGGATTACAGTTTTTGGGCTCGGCTGGATGAAGAATGGGAAAGAAAAACGTTGTTTGCCTTTAGGACTTGAAACACGATGTGGTGTAGATTTGTAGATGTCATTGGACCAACGGGCCATCATGTCGCCGATATTGATAACATAAGTATCAGGAATAGGCGGAGCATCGATCCAATTCCCATTCACATCCTGAACCTGCAATCCCCCTACATCGTCTTGAGCAAGAATAGTCACGCAGCCATAATCAGTGTGTGCTCCAGCATTGAAACTCTCTGATTGCGTATTGTCTAATGCAGGTGGGTAATGAATGAGGCGGAGTGCACACAGACTTTCTTGTAGGCAGTAATCAAAATAATTTTGTGGAAGACCAATGGCATGAGACATGGCATTAAGCAATATTTTTGCTAAATCCACCATTTCATCAAAATACTCTTCTGTAGCTACTTTCCACCCTTCAATATTTGGATAAACATTTGGTCCCCTTAGAGGTTCTTGATTAATGACTTCGGGATGATTAGCTTCTAAATGGACACCCATGTCATATATTTCTTTAAAGTCTTCAGGTAAGTCAGGGTTCAGTTGTTCTACTCCTAATGCACCATATCCTCTATGTGCAATTTTATTCTTTTGAATATCTATTTCTAATTTCTCTTGTAGAGGCTTACTAAAAAACTCTTTAGCTAAACTTTGAACTTCTGCAAGGTGATTCGGTTTATAACCACTGATATAGAAGAATCCCCATTCACGACATGCTTGGTCAATTTGGTTGCATATATCTGCATAATCAGGATGGTTAACGTCATAAAGAGGTGCAATGTCGATAACTGGTAATTTTTTCATGGGAAACTCCTTATTATTAGATATATGTTTTTTTGAACATGTTACGATAATGCTGTTCAACACTGATTGGTGGATATAGCGGTTCTGAGTTTTCCTCCAAACACTCTCGAATGCATTCAATCTGATACTGGTGATTACCGCTGTAGAAGAATGGAACAGAATATCGTTCCCCACCTGAGATGTTGATGACGCGATGGAGGGTGGATCTATATGTATTGTTCGTCCACATAGAGATTAGGTCACCTAGGTTAACGACATAACTATCTTCAATAGGCTCTGCCCAAATCCATTGGTTTGTTGACTGATCCCATACTTGTAAACCACGATTATGGTCTTGAAGTAATAGAGTAAGCCCGCCGAAATCAGTATGTGCCCCGCAACCTTTTTCATTTGGTTGAGCATTAGCTGGTTGAGGGGGATAGTGTAATAAGCGTAAAGTGACTAAATCTGCATCCTTACAAAACTCTGTGAAATAGTCAGCTTCCAAGTTTAGAGATAATGCAATAGCACGCATGAGTCGTTCAGAGACTTTAATCAATTCAACTTGATATTCCTCCATTACCTCTTTAAATCCATCAATATCTGGCCATTGGTTTGGGCCTTGGTTAAAAGCTTTATGGATGACAACAGGATCTGAAGCTGAGCGTTCCTTCCCGATATAAAAGCCTTCCTTTATATCAGGCGGAGAATTAGGTTCAAGTGTTTGTGCTCTTAATGATTCATAGCCTCTATTTGCTTCAGAAAGCTCTTTGGACCACTGCTTTTTCTGTTCTGGGGGAAGACTAAAAAATAATTTGGAATATTCAAAAACCTTATCTTGTAATGCTTTAGAAACTCCATGTCCCGTAATGTAAAAAAAACCTTTATCTAAGCATGCTTTCCGAATATGTGAGGCAATGTTTTGGTGCGTTTGTATGTCATTATCCAAAAGTCCAGAAATATCGATGATGGGTATAGAGGTAATGTTTTGATTGTTTTCCAGCGCAGTCATGTAGCAATCTCTCAAAAATAATGTTTTCTTTTTTTATAAAATAATCATGAGACCGCATAGCAATGAATATCGAGCAAGCTGATGCCAAAAAGAGAGCTATTCTTAATTAATTAAATAAAAACAATTGCTTAAACTTTTTCAAATGAGTGGTGATGCTGAAAAAGCAACGGGATGCACTGAAAATAATGCTTTAGGTCCA
The DNA here is from genome assembly GCF_002321025.1 of Acinetobacter lwoffii. Taxonomy (GTDB): domain Bacteria; phylum Pseudomonadota; class Gammaproteobacteria; order Pseudomonadales; family Moraxellaceae; genus Acinetobacter; species Acinetobacter lwoffii_Y. Next base: position 6,099 of record NZ_DCLL01000038.1, on the reverse strand, counting down.
AAAAATGGCTGCTACTTAATGGCAAGTTTTTTGCTTCTATTTCAATAGCTCATTCAAATTTATAAATGGATTGGGGCTTTAAAATTGGAATAGGATGTGATGTTAAAATGAGTACACGTGGTCTTCGCTTTCACTCAGCAGCAATTCATTATTTTGATGCTGTACGCCGGTGCGGTTCAATCAGGGAAGCAGCCAGACAATTAAATGTCGTATCTTCTGCTGTAAACAGGCAAATTTTAAAACTCGAAGATGAAGTTGGAGCACCATTATTCAATCGGGTGCCTTCGGGTATGGTACTTACTCATGCAGGTGAGTTATTTTCAAGACATATCAGTTTAGTATTGCGAGATACTAAGCGATTGCAGAATGAATTGGATGCACTGAAAGGGCTTTATAAAGGTCATGTAGAAATTGCGAGTGTTGAAACACTGGCAATTAATTTCCTGCCAGAGATTATTGAAAAATTCCAGGTCAAATATCCTAATGTAACTGTAGGGGTTACAATTTTAGGCTCAAAAGATATCCCTAATGAAATCATTGAAAATAGGGTGGATCTAGGCTTGGCTTTTGCCTTGCCAAAGCATAATGATTTGCACCAAATAGCAATATCCCATTTTAAATTAGGTGCAATTGTATCGACTGAGCATCCCTTGGCCTCTCAAAAGACGGTGTCATTCCATCAGTGCCTCGACTATGATGTGATTATGCCAAAACCTAATTTATCTATTTATCAACAGTTGGCGCCATTATTTGCGGGTGCACAACATGCTATTCCAAATTTTAAAATGCAAACGAGTTCTTTGGAATTAATGAAACAGTTAATACTCAGGAATAAGGGAATTGGTTTTCAGACATTCTTTGGGTTGGAAAATGAAATAATTAATAATCGCCTTCGCTATATTCCGCTTAATGATAACAATGGTATCTACTGTGATTTAGGTCTGTATGCACGTAAAGGGCATTATCTTTCCACAGCAACAGACGCTCTCTCCAGGCTTATTACAGATGAAATCCTACAAAGAGGCGAAGCTGGACAATAAACATAACCTGAAAAGTACAACTAAAAAGCTAAGCCCTTATCGAAATCCCTCAATAAAGGCTTAGCTTTGTTTATTTTGGATAAGCAGCATCCACGCCTTTAACGAAATAATTCATACTCATCAATTGCGTATTTGAGAGATGTTTACCTTTTCCCAAAAGTAATGTTCCATCTTGTTTGTAAAGTGGTCCACTAAACACAATATATTGACCGTTACGAATTTTATCTCGGACTGCCAAAACCTTCATTTTTTCATTGTTAGAGACCATTGGACCAAAACCTGCTATATCGATGGCACCTTCCTTGACACCATACCATGTCGATCCCGACTTCCATATTTTGTTATGCACTTGCTGCAAAACAGGAGTATAGATTTTTTCCCAATATAACACTGATGCAGCTAGGTGACCTTTAGGAGCAAACTTACTCATATCTGAGTTCCAGCCAAAGCCAAATTTCCCTTTTTCCTGAGCAGCTTTAACTACAGCGGGTGAGTTGGTGACTTGTGATAATATATCAGCATTTTGCGATATTAATGCAAGTGCAGCCTCATGCTCTTTTCCTGAATCAAACCAAGTGTTAATCCAGACTATCTTGGTCTTAATTTTTGGATTTACAGATTGAGCCCCAAGTGTATAGGCATTGATGTCTCTAATGACTTCAGGAATTGGGAATGGTGCTACAACACCCAAACATTACTTTTAGTCTTATAGCCTGCCAATACCCCTTGCAAGTAAGAGCCTTCATAGGTTCGGATATCATAGACTCCCACATTTTTTGCAGTTTTATATCCGTTCGCATGCATAAAAATGGTGTTCGGGAACTGTTTAGCTACCTTTTCAATGGCATTCATATACCCGAAGGTAGTAGCAAATATAACCTTATTTCCTTGTTGTGCGAGTCTCCGAAATGTACGTTCAGAGTCGGCATTATCTAGAATATTCTCGATATAAGAGGTCTTAAATTTACCCTGTAAGGACTTTTCTGCTTTCAGACGACCTATATCGTGTGAATAAGACCAACCATAATCGTTTTTATGAGCGACATAGACAAAAGCCGCTTGATCAGCGGCCAATGCTGGATTGGCCCCACTGATGAGTAAAAGTCCTAAAAGACTGGCATTTACGAAAATATTTTTTAAATTAAGTAGGTTATTCATGCTGATTCTCTTTGAAGAGTATCAGTTGAATTTTGTTTTGCCATAAATATTGCCAGTCGCTCCTCATAAATCTCACGAATATAATGGGCAACACTGCAACTGTCGGCAAACATGTTGTATTTCCAATTTAAACCATACGACTCTAAATTGATATTATCAACAGTCATAAGTTGAACTTTAGAATTTGGATTGTTCAAGTAGCTATCAATGATTTTACGAATGACTTCTTTGGTTGGTGCAAGCTTATATGCATGCCAGAAGTCTGTATGCCATTCACCTTCCGTAGGTTGATTAAATGGATACTGAATTCCTCGGCCAGGACGATTTGTTCCTAAGCCATTATATGGTCCTGTTTCAAATGCTAACCAGTTAACTGGATTATTCGGGACTGCAGGACGGATCTGCCCCCATGTAACTAAATTTCGATTCAGCCAATCATCTGCAAAACTATCATTATTAAAAGGATCTAACTTTCTGATAGCTTCAGGATCATCACGCATTTGTGATACAGCAAGCTCAATTTCATTTTCAATTTTAAAAATACAATGGCTGTAATCCATTGCAAACTCAAACGGCACACCTTCTTTTTCTATAAGATCTGCCACCGGAATTACTCGACGATAATCTTCAGACCAGTTATCAACGTGGCACTCTAAGGTAACCGTTATTCCTTTACTTTGAGCGTAGGTGTAGAAATCGATATAAGTTTTAGCAACTTCTTCGTTCGTTACATAATGACCATCTGCATGTTTTGCCCAAATCATCATGTTGTGGAATTTGGCCCCTACAGCGGCACTACGATTAATATCCTGTTTGAATGCTTCCTCATCCTTGCCAATGACATATAAGCCACAACCAGAATAAATAGGGATATTTGTTTTCTGACTTGCCTTGATGTAAGCATCTATTTGACTATCTTCAAGAGGGATACGATCCAGAAAATCAAAGACCTCCGCAGCTTTTAGCATTTCGAACTGTTCGAGAATAGTAGGCTCATTCAGGCTTACTGGTCGTTCTTTTGATGAGTTTTGAATGCCTAAACCAGCACAACCTAGAGGAAACATTTTTTTCATAATTTTGATACCAACTGTTGAATAAATTAAACGGCTTCTTTTTTCGATGCGTAAGTTTTTTGATACATATAGGCTAGGTACTCACCTACAGTCATTTCTTTAGGTTCAGCCTTAAATTGATCACCTAAATTTTGCAGCGTTTTGATTTTGTATTCGTAATCCAAGTCAAAGAAGGTTGGAACCGAATAACGTGAGACACCTGCTTTACTATTGAAAACACGGTGCATATTTGAGAGGTAGAGTCCATTAGTCATGAATTGGACTAAATCACCGAGGTTTACGATAAAAGTATCTGGTATGTGAGGTGCACGTATCCATTCACCCTCACTATTGCGTACTTCTAGTCCACCTACTTCATCTTGCAATAAGAGCGTCAGTAACCCCCAATCAGTGTGCGCACCGCACCCTAGCTGATTGTTTACAATTTTTTCAGATTGAGGAGGATAGTGAAGCATACGGGTAATAATGACAGTTTCATCATAGCCTGCCTCGAAGTAGTTTTCTTCAAGCCCAAGAGAAAGTGCCAATAGGCCAGCTAGATGCTTACCCAGTTTTAAAGTCTGTTGAATATAGGTTTCGGTCTGGGTCTTCATTTCAGGAAGATCTTCAAGCCACTGATTCTGCCCATGTTGTGGATAGCCTTTTTGGACATATGGGTGACTTGAATCTAGATTTTTCCCTGACATGAACCCTTCTTTTAAGTCAGGAGGAGAGCCTTCATCAAGTGTTTGAGCTGCCATTGGTTCATAACCACGAAGGCATTTGGAGTTTTTGAAATCAATTTCTAGTTTCTTTTCAATCGGAAGGTCAAAAAACTGTTTTGCAATGTCTAATTGTTTTTGGAGAACTTCAGAAGCGATACCATGATTTTTAATATAGAAGAAACCTGTTGTTCTGCATGCTTTATGGATTTCCCACGCAACAGATTTCCGGTTTTCCAGGTTATCGGAAAAACTGTCGCTTAAGTCGATTACTGGAATACTTTTAGCCGTAGAAGGTGGTGTGTATATCAACATTTTTGTGGCTCTTTGAACTTTGTTGTTATCAACTTAATGACAATTTAATTCCGTGCATAGCAGAGAATCTCGCTCAACTCGTTGCCAAAAAGGCAACACTAAATAAAGTCAGAGTAGTAATAGGAGTCCAAGTAATTCAGCATCAATTAAGAATTGTGATGAGTTATAAAATGCTAGTTATTCGTTAAGTTTAGATAAGAAGAACAATAATAAGAAAAGTGTTCTAAAAATTAGAAATACCATTCCTAAAGTCTTTAATAGACAGATAGAAAAGAAAAAGTCATGATGCAGCAATGCTAAGAAGTTTGAATTAATCAATAACTTATAAGAGGGGCAGCGCTAAAATGAATGCAATACCAGTTCTCAATTTATTCACTCAGCCACAATGTAGTCAATTTGACCCAAATGACTGGAATATTCTAGCGCAGCATTGGTATCCGGTAGTTCAAATCCAGGATGTAACGACTCAACCGCAGCAAGTTCAGCTTCTTGATGTCAAAATGGCTATTTATAAAACTGAAAGTGGAGAAATTCATCTGGTAAGAGATATCTGTCCACATCGAGGAGTGCCATTAAGTAAAGGATGGGTAGAAGGTGAAAATATTGTTTGTCCCTATCATGGGCTCAACTATAACGCACAAGGTAAGTGCGTAAAAATCCCTGCTCAACCAGAACTTACCCAAATTTCAGATCGGTTCACCTTAACTAAATTCCCTGTAGTTGAGAAATATGGACTAGTTTGGACCAGCTTATTTAGCCGTGATGAAAGTGAAGCTAATTTTCCAGTTCTTGAAACTTGGGATTCAGATGAACATCAATCAATACTCCCACCATTTGTTGATATAGCAGGTTCTAGTGGTCGTCAGCTTGAAGGTTTTATCGATGTGGCACATTTTGCCTGGGTGCATAACAAGGCATTCGCTGATCGTGATAATCCAGTAGTGCCAAAATATGAAACTGAAAGAACAGATTATGGACTTAAAACGATTTATATCTCTACAGTAAGTAACTTTCCTCATAGTTTGAGACATTTAGAGCCAGAGAATTTCTTATGGAAACGAGAATTTGATGTATATCCTCCATTCTCGGCAACACTTACTGTCTATTTTCCTAACAATGGGATTTTAAAAATTTTGAATGCTTGTTGTCCTGTTTCGCATAATCAAACCAGGCTATTTGTTCCGTTGACACGTAATTTTGATACGACGGGTGACCTACAGGCTGTATATGACTTCAATGCACAAATTTTTGCAGAGGATCAGGATATTGTTGAGAGTCAAAAACCGGAAGAACTTCCATTAGATGTTTCAATGGAGGCGCACTTTGCAGCAGACAAATCTTCAACGACATATAGACGGATATTGGCAGAATGGGGATTAAGTAAAAGATATGTGGTCTAGGGATATAAGATAACCTGATTCTCACGATTGGTTGAAATATAAGGGAAATAGTTTCCCTTATATTTTTAGAGATTGATTTCGCAGAAATACTAATATAAAAGTGACTAACCATTTATCGTAATTTCATTGTCTTAGCTTCTTCTAATTAATAAACTTGATTTTGTTACAATATCAAGTTTATACAGGGAGAGACATAGATGGTAAACCAGTATGGTGGAAGTAGAGAAGGGGCAGGACGTAAAGCTCTTTATGATGAACCTACAAAAGTTTTGCGTGTTCCAGAATCTCGTGTAGTTGAAATCAAGAACTATCTCGCAAACTCAAAGAAAGCCAAGTTCGACGATGTAGCTTCTATTACCTTGGTCAATCCAAGTACCGTTATGCATATCCCCTTGAACCGTACCGGGTTTGT
>NZ_DCLL01000012.1 GCF_002321025.1 Acinetobacter lwoffii | reverse complement strand
TTAACTGACTGGCATTACTCACTTGAGGGGATTTTTTATCAACACTATGATGTTTTAACTTGCTTACCGTACTGATCAGCCATCACTTCCACCAGCTGGTCCGGCTTGATGTATTTTTTGATCATGGCATCAATATCGGCTTTGCTCAGTTGAGCAATCGCCTGATCACGTTTTTCCCGGTAAACCAGATTACAGTCTTTTTCCAGCTGTGGAATCAACATAGTGTGAATACGGCGATCATCTTCGAGTGCAGTTAAACGCTGTTTCAAGATACTGGCTTTTGCCGCTTCGACTTCCTGTTCAGTCACGCCACGTGTCAGCAGTTCATTGAGTACCTTATGCACTGCCTGAGAAACCTGTGCGGATTTTCCAGCCGTATAATTGGCACTAATCATCATGGCGCCCACATCTGCCCATTCATCGAGTTGCACATCTGCACTAAAACCATAGACTAGTGCATTTTTCTCGCGTAGCTCTTGTGCCAGTCGTGACGATAACTGTGAATCACCCAGAATATATCGAAATACCTGTAATGCAGGTGCATCGGCATGATCTGCGCCGACCGGCATGCTCATGAATGCCTCATAACTCCCGAATTCACGCTGCTCAGACAACGCATGAATTTTCTGGGCTGGATAGCTTCGATATTCCGATTTCAGACGCTCATAAGGCTGTGTAGCTTTCCAGTCTGAGAAACTGTTTTTCAGCGTTTTTTGCATCGATTTTGGATTAAACTCACCTGTGACCGCGATTTGTGCATGCTGGGTTTTTAAAAACTGCTGATACAGTGCCATAACCTGTTCGCGAGTCGCTTTCTGATACTGTTTTTTGGCCAGTTCAGGCTCGAAATGGAAACGCAGATCGCCAGGCTGATAGATCTCGAGAGTTCGCGCCATCGTCAAGCTCGACACGGTATCTGGTTCAGTGTAAGGACGATCCAGACTGGATAAAGTTTGACTCTTGATCAAGTCAAACTGGCTTTGCTCAAATGCCGGCGTTTTCAGTACATCAACCACATACTGGAAAAACTCTTCAAACTTTTCTTTTTTGGCGCTGATCTGCAAGGTCAGACCATTGCCAGATGCACTGGCAGTCGCCGAACCGCCTACTTCAATAATTTTATCGGCAATCTGCTGCAAGCTTTGGGTTTTCGATGAGCGCAACATTAAATAAGCTGTCAGGTCCAGAATCTCGCCTTTATTCATCAGGCTTTGAGCGGTACCAAAATCCAGTGAAATTGTGGCATAAACCTTGTCATCGCGGGTAGTCGTTGGAAACAGCGCGTATTTAATGCCATTTTTCAACTTGCCACGCTGAATCTGTGTGTCTTTACTATGCAAATACTCTTTAGACTGCTGTATATATTGTTTTACTTCAGCCTGATAAACACTGACATCTTTCAGTGGCTCTTCTGCTTCAGCATGTTGATCCAGAGTTTTTGCCGGTGCTTCTGTTTGTGCCAGTTCCTGCGCTTTTTTCTGATCTTCCGGTGTCGGTAAAATATTGCCAGAAATACGGTATTCAGGTTTTAAAAAATTCTTATAGACCTGATTGACCTGACTCACATTCAGGTTCTGAATTGCATTCAGATCTTTAAAATACTGGCTCCAGTCACCCGAATACGTCACAACATAATCACTTAAACGTGAACCCAAAGCAGTCGCACTATTTTTAATATTGTCGGCCTGATTTCGGGTCAGATTTTTAGCCCGGTTTAATTCTGCTTCGGTAAATGGCTGACTCTGTTCTACGCCTTGAATCAGTCCCTGTCCTATCGCTTGTGCCTGATGATTCGGTGCATAAATTGCCCCCATAAACACCAGATTGAAGTCTTTATCAAGCCAGGTACTGGATTGCACTGCAGTTGACTTTCCAGTTTCCACCATATTCTGATAGAGATGTCCACTTGGCTGCAAAGTATAGAGTGTTGGCGAAACAGCCAAAGCCGTTTTAATGCTTTCTTCTGATTGATTCAAATAAAGATTAAACTTGGCCAGATCACTGCCTTTCTTTACTGTAAATTCACGCTGTTTGATTTGCTCTGGTTTAAGCGCTGGGACTTTCACTTGCGCTGGTACATTTCGGGATTGAATCGGACTGAAATGCGTATCCAGCTGTTTTAAGACTTCGGCCTTATCAAATTTGCCCGAAATGACCACAAAGGCATTATTCGGTGCATACCATTGACGGTAAAAACGGTTTAGTTCCTGCATATTGATTGATTGCAGCTCATTTAGGTCACCAATCGGCAAACGGCCTAAATACTGATTACCGTAAGCCGATTTAAACACCTGATCGATCAATACCGAAAATGGCTGATCCAGACGAATTTCACGTTCACGTTTTACAATATCGATTTCAGTCGGTACATATTTTTCCTGAAGCACCAGCTTGTCCATACGCTCGGCTTCGAGAAAAATGACTTCACTCAGCGCAGTTTTTTCAGGACGGATCACATTGGTATATTTGGTAGAGTAATAATCGGTGCTGGCATTAGTCATCAAGGTATATTGATCCAATCGACGCTGGAATTCATCCCCTTTGACATTTTCTGTACCTTTAAAAGCCAAATGTTCCAGCAGATGGGCCAGTCCGCCCTTACCTTGAGGATCGTTCAGGGAACCGGTCAGATAGACCGTATTCATAAAAATCTTATTTTCTTTATCATTCGGAGCCAAGATAATGCGCAGTCCATTATCCAGTCGGTATTCTTCAATATTCTGTTCCGTTTTCACCAAAACAGGCTGTGCAAAACTTAGTACACTACAGCCAGACAATATAATAGCCAGACTTAAATTTTTATAACGTAGCAACATTCTTCATCCAAATTATAAATATAAATTTTTATTCGCGCCCTTCTTAGAGAATGATTCTTTTTCTGAATAATCTATTCCAAGCCGAACCATCAAAATAACATGCCGCCTCACCTGACGACATGTATATCTATGTAATTAAAAAATTAAAGATAAATTTCAGCTTGCATATATAATTTTCCATAACCGGAAATTTCAATTCGATCCTGATCTTGCAAGGCACAATACAGCACCCCACCACGTGCTGATGCCTGATAGGCGACCAGTTCATTTTTACCGAGCTTCTCGGCCCACAGCGGCGCAATTCCGGTATGAATCGAACCGGTTACCGGATCTTCATTGATTCCATTACTCGGTGCAAAATAACGTGAAATACAATCGTATTGGGTATCTTGTGAAGTGATCGCGACGTCTAAATAGGTATTCTGAGCAGTAATGGCTGTACGCTTGCCATTCAACTGTTTTAACAGTTCAAAATCAGGCATTTCATCCAGCACATCCTGTACCGATTCATATTCAACAATATAGCCCTGCGCGTTCAGATAAACCTGTTTAAACGGTTTGCTCAAGGCCTGTCTTAAAGCTTCAGGATATTCAGCAACTGGCTCTGCACGACGAACTGGAAAGTTCATTCTGATCTTACCATCTGCATCCTGATTGACTACAAAAATGCCTAAGTCTTTTACATGAAAATGAATCGTTTTCCCCGTATCAAATTGATTGAATAGTACAAAGCTGCTGGCCAATGTCGCATGACCACAAAAATCCACTTCCTTGGTTGGCGTAAACCAGCGGATGGCATAATTATCGCTATCGATGACTTTAACAAAAGCCGTTTCGGACAGATTATTTTCCAAGGCGATATTTTGCATCAGACCATCTTCGAGCCATTCATCCAGCACAATCACGGCTGCAGGATTGCCTTTAAACAGTTCCGTGGTAAACGCATCGACCTGGTACATTTTCATTTTTTGAATTCCTGAATATAACGATATCCAGTTTAAAAGCTTTTTTGCAAGAATGAACTTGAATATGTTAATGATCTCATTAATCTAGCCTGTTAAATAAATATCGTAAATGGTGCGGCATGACAAACTCCCCTATTCAAAGCGTTCCCTTAGAAAAAGCTTATCGTCTGATTACCCATGGCCCTACTGTACTGGTGTCTGCTCAAGATCAGCAGGATACAGATGTTATGGCAGGAGCCTGGGCATGCGCACTGGAATTCAGCCCTGCCAAAGTGACTGTGGTTCTGGATAAAAGCACCAAAACCCGAAATATTATTGAAAATTCAGGTTATTTCGCGCTGCAAATTCCGACACTGAAACAGCTGAATATGGTCTATCATCTGGGTACACAGAGCCTGCATGATGTGCCGGACAAACTGGCACAATCCGGAGTAAAACTATTTCATTTTCCTGGTTCTAATATTCCTGTAGTACAAGGCTGTGCGGCCTGGATACTCTGCGAGCTGATTCCTGAGCCGCATAACCAGCAAATGCATGACCTGTTTATTGGCAAGGTGATTGCAGTCTATGCCGATGATCGGGTCTTCCGCGACGGCCACTGGCATTATCATGAAGTGGATGAAGAGTGGAAAAGTATTCATCATATAGCCGGCGGGCATTTTTACACCATCGGCAATGCGGTGAGCATTGATGATCCGGAATTATAAATTTTTCAAATTTGGAATAAATGAAAGTAATCGCGGATGATCAGACGATATCAACCAGCACCAGAGTATCCGAAATTATGCTACTTTATCTATAATCTTCATTTGATGTGATGTGCTATGACACCCTTTAAAATTCACTGTATTGATGTCCAGAATTCACTGCAAAATTATATCTGGTTGCTTGAACATACCGCGTCGCATCAGGTGGCTGTGATTGATCCAACCGAAGCAGAATTGGTACAAGACTATTGTGCCGAACACGGTTTAACTGTAAGTCAAATCTGGCTGACTCACTGGCATAAAGATCATATTGGCGGTGTGCCGGAACTGATCCAAGGACAAAATCTGCCTGTGTATGGCCCACGGGCAGAACTAAGCAAAATTCCGTTTATCACCCATCCTCTTGAGCATGAAGAACAGTTTAATTTTCATGGAATAGATATCCAGGTGATTGCTGTACCCGGGCATACACTCGGCCATATTGTTTATTTTATTGATGCGATTGATGTGCTGTTCTGCGGCGATACCTTATTTGCCATGGGTTGTGGCCGGGTTTTTGAAGGCACCTATTCACAGATGTATCATTCACTGTCCCGTCTGGCTGCCTTGCCACCGCGCACCCAAGTCTATTGCACCCATGAATACACATTATCGAATGCACAGTTTGCCAAACACGTTGAACCGGACAATTCGGCAATTCTGGAACGCTTCGAACATATTGAGCGTTTGCGTATACTAGGCCAGTGCACGCTGCCAAGTAGTATTGAAGATGAATTGCAAACCAATCCTTTTCTGCGCGCAGAAAGCGTGGAAGAATTCCAGCGTTTAAGAACCCTGAAAGATCAGTTTTAAACCGGATTCAAAGCTGAAGATCAATGCTTCAGCCGACTTACTTATTTGTCATTTGCGATGCATAGAATGTTATTGAAAGGCACGTACAAATTTTGCACAAATTGGAATAAGTTGAATCTCCATCTAAAAAATGTCTTTCTGTGCCATTTTTTGCTTTCTTATAATTAATCAAGTCCTCTATTTTTTTAGAAACCAATTTCAGTTCCAACACATGAAATAATGACTTATAAATAACAGGATGATATTGATTTAAATTAGAGAAATTCGTGGAACATTGCTTAAATAATCAGCATGGAACCTAACAATTGAATAAAAAAGCCCAATTTACTTGAATTGGGCTTTCACTTATACGCTAAACATATAATTTGTATAAAATAAAAAATAGCTGTTATTCACCAATTAAAATG
>NZ_DCLL01000030.1 GCF_002321025.1 Acinetobacter lwoffii | reverse complement strand
CCCAAGTTACGCCTTAAATTTAGCTCAATTAGGGGCGCTTTACATTTCAAATCTTTGTGCAACAAAGCCCACTTAAGGTATAAATCAATTTCATACATGAACCCATAATTTTTTTCTGTTTGAAAATAATCAGTTCCATGCTGACTACCATCCAACTCAATCACTAAACCAATTTCATGACAGTAAAAATCTACGATATAGGATTTAATCACATGCTGACGACGGAATTTAAGACTCATAAAACGCTTGGCACGTAGCAGTTGCCATATCAGATGTTCTGCATCGGTGGCGGTGTGGCGCATGGATTTGGCGAATTCTAATAATTGAGGATCTATTTTCATTGTTATTTTAAAAGAGCATCATAGCTTTATGATGCTTTGGTTAAAAAAATTAAGTTTAGAATGAGTCAAATGACCAGCTAAATGCCCTATTTTTAAGTAAAATTTTAAAATAATCAAAATCCTTATAATCATTTAAACACTGTTCATCTCGTAATATTTTTTTTTGAATTTCGTTCAAATCACGTTGGTATTTTTTAGCCAAATCCACAGGTTTAAAGGTCTGTTTATAGAAACCTGAACTCTCCCAATCAAATGAGTAAATAATATTATCTACCTCAAACTGCAATTGCTCAATTTGCTCTTCTAACAATAGATTATAAGATTTTAAATGTTCATTTGCGATTTTAACTGCTTGTTTTTGATCACCTTGCTCTGTATAAGCACGTAACTTTAATAGAGCTAGTAAATCTTTTTCCTCTAGCGCCGTATTGGCTTGCTGTAATAATTCAGTTTTTTCAATGCGTTTTTGCTCATCTCGCTCACGGTCAGGATGGATCACTGAGGCAATTTTTAAATAGATACTTTTTAATGACTGCCCTGCCATTTTTTTTGCATCTTCAAGTTGCATTTGCTTCTTTAAAATTTTCTTTTTCTCTTTTTCGGCAAACTTTTGATATTCTTCACGCTCACGATCATTCAGTTGATTTTGAATAAAATCGGCTTCTTCTCGATCAAATTTGGCTTTTACTTTTTGCATAAATTCTTCAAGATTTTCGAGATCAAAATCAAAGTCAATCCAGTCTTCAGACACACCTAATTGATCTGCAAGAATTCCCTTCATCACTTGTTTCTGCATCATTTCATCAGCATCATGCTCTGGATGAGAATAATTCTCTGCTTGCGATGTAACCGTCTGAAAATTAGAGCTCTCTTCTAAAAGGTTATAATATTTAGCAATGACTATCGCCAATTCATGTTGCTGTTCAGACAGATTAGGATTATCTAAGAGCAGACTCGCTAAAATCGAAATTTTTTCATCTAAACGCTGTAAATGGGTTTTAGCAAATTTATGCGATTGTTTATATTGCCAAAGTACTTCTAATTGACTAAATAAAACTTGATGCCATTTGCTATATAATGGCAATAGTTCTGCACTTGCATCCTGCTGTACTTTTTGTTGTGCTTGTTGCCACTCTAACAAAGATGCTTGAAGTTTCTCAATTTTTAAAATCAGACGATTAAACTTCTTTTGTTGTGGGGATAAATTTCCAGTTTCTTGATATAAGCTTAAATCTAAAATGCTCATTACTTTGTTTCAATACAAATGCTATTCAACTCATTATTTTAACATAACGAATACCTAAGACCGTTGGTTTAGAGAGTAAAAAACTTTTTACTTCATTAAATCCCATGCCTTAAAAACATCTCCAAGCCGCTCACCTTTTTGATATACATCAAGCGTTCTTTTTCGACTTTAATCTGCTGTTTAATGGCTGAAGTATCTTCATCAATCTGCTTATACAGGTCAGCAATTTGAACTTTCCCTTTCGCCTTTTTCACGGCAATTCTGGTTTTCGATGACCAGACCAATCTATGGATCAAGGTATCGATCTGTTCTTGTAATTTCCGGCTTTGTGCATCCAAAGCCAATTGATAGAATCTTAGTTGCTCCGCACTTAAACCTTTTTGTGAAATATCCTGATCTTGCTCGATCTGCAGTTGCATTTTCAGTAACGTAAACAGGTCTTGTTCTGCATAAGCCTCATTGGCACGTTGCAATAATTCAGTTTTCTTGATTTTTTTGACATCATTCACTTCACGGTCAGGGTGAATGATGGCAGCAATTTTTAAATAAACGGTTTTCAATGACTGCTCTGCCATCGCTGTTGCCTGCTCCTGTTTTTCCTGCTGGCGTTTTAATCTGGCTTGCTCACGTGCCTGCTGAAAATGATCTGATTCCCATTCTTCAAATACTTCTGCATCTGCAAGATCTGAGGGATTTTCATTTTTAAAGAATGTTTCCAGTTCATTTATTTTCTTTTGGCTTTTTCTGAATTGGGCATGTTCGGCACGTTGCTGATAGTAAGTGAAGATTTCATTCACTTTATGAGCTTGTTGCGCTGACATTGCCTGAGAGTCTTTTAGATAATTTGCAAGGTACTGAATCTTTTCATCCAGCACCACCAGTTCTGCCTTGGAAAATGTAGTTTCCTGCAGGTGCTTCCAGAGCTGTTCCAGCTGCTTGAACAGTACGCCATGCAATTCATGGTAGACCGGCATGAAGGTTTTATGGGTATATTGCTGCAGCTCTTCTTCAGCCTGTTGCCATTGTTGTAATTCCTGTTTCTGTTGCTCGATTTTATCAATCAGATGATCCAGCTTCTTCTGCTGTGGCGAAAGTGCTGTGAATGGCTGAATCATGGTTTTCAAGTCAAAGAGCATGGCAGGAGAAGGTCAAAGAATAAATAATATCTATCTTAAATCTTTCAGCTTTCGTCACAAAGTCCTTTTCAGTGTGCCCTTTCGAAATTTGTATCAGAATTAAAAAAAGCAGACCAAAGTCTGCTTTTTCACTCTCATATTGATTATTCCAGCACTACACGGCCATTCAAGGACTGGACCGGACGGTTATTTGGGTGTCCCATCAGTTTTGCAAATTCCGAAATCTGTTGCGCAGAGGCCTGCTGAATATCTTTCAGAATCAGCCAGCGTACCCCTTCTGAACACGGAGGTGTGGTCAGCGAGCCGCTAAAACGATAATAATCCAGATTCTTAGGCAACATCTGATTCACAGCTTGTGGCGTTTTCAAAACCACTTTCTCGCCCTGCTTTTTCGGTAAACGCTTCCACATGCGTTTGAGCATCTGGCTTTCCTGTCCCTGCTCGAACATCATCCCCACGACAGCCAGCTCACCTTTGGCATTGGCATGGACAAAATGAATTTCCAGTGGATAGCTTTTGCCTTTAATCAGGTTTTCACTCGGGCTGTGCAAATGAAACTGCTTCAGTACAAAGGTATCGCCATCCAGCTGCAATTCACCACCTTGCGCAAAATCCACCTGAACAGTATGACCTTTATTTTCGATCGCATGAATCATGGTGTTATAGCTGAACTTGAGCGGTTCCAGTTCTGCTTTCACTGTTCGCTCAATATTGATTGGCGACTGGTTCAGACCATTACAGGCCGAATATTTCTGGCTCAAAGTCGACCATTGTTCAGGCTGAGTATAATCCCAATCCGCATCTGCCCAGACCGCTGTACTTAAACCCATAACCGTTAAAAGCGTGAATATTTTTTTCACAATACATCCCTTGTTGGAAATCAAAATCAAATTTCTATTTTAAAAACAATTTATTAACCTGGTGTAATCACTCTATTTTTCAGGCCACAAACTACAGATGTTTATAGAAATGAAGTGATTTGCTTACAAATTTCTAAACACTCCCAGGTATTCAAAACACATTATTCAGAATTTATATTGATAGATTTCAAATGGATAATAATTTTATAGATTTAAAAATAGACAGCAAAGAATGTGATCTTCTTCAAATTTAATCTGCTGATTTTTTGTGCGTTATTTACATGAAATCTCTATCTTATTTTGAATAAATTAAATAGCTGTATTTTTAAGCTCAAGCTTCTTTTTTAAATAGAATCTATCTTTATTCATAAACTTACATAAACACAGCAGCAAATAAAATACTGATATTGCTAGACTCGAGCCAAAGAGCAAAGTAAGGATAAAGAATTTAAATGGACTGGGCGACCATATTTATAAATGACACCACTTGGGAGTTTACCGCAGAAATTTTGCTGCGTTGTGCCCTGATGTACACGATGATTATCCTGTTTCTGCGTCTGACCGGAAAACGCGGGGTACGTCAGCTTTCCATCTTCGAAGTCGCTATCATTTTGAGCTTGGGTTCGATTGCCGGTGACCCGATGTTTACCGAAGATATTCCCCTGATTCAGGCAGTTCTGGTGATGTCGGTTATTATTATCATGTACCGCCTGACCACCTGGCTCATGATGAAATATCAATGGTTTGAAGACCTACTGGAAGGTAAACCGATTTATATCGTAGAAGATGGCGTGCTGGTCGTTGAAGAAATTAAAAAAGGTAAAATGTCACATGATGAATTCTTTGCCGAAATGCGCCAGCAAGGTGTAGAACATCTCGGTCAGGTACGCACCGGTTTACTGGAAACTGACGGTAAGTTCAGTATCCTGTTTTTCAAATCGGATGAGGTTCGGCCTGGGCTGCCACTTTTTCCTAAAAGCTGTTCTATAGTGCAACAGGTTAAGGCGGGGCAATTATATGCCTGTATTTACTGTGGGCAGGTGCAAACCCTTACGCACGCCGATCAGCAATGTCCGCGCTGTGATTCTGCGCAATGGGCCGAAACGATTGACTGTTTAAGAATAACTTAAGCCTGATTCAGTAACTGCAAATGCGCAAAAATTTCCGGCAGTTGCTGAATTTTATATTGGATATGTTCAGCATCTGCATGAAAGCCTTGCATCCATAATGCATGCATTCCGGCCTCTGTAGCTCCTTGTACATCATTAATTGGATGGTCGCCAATATATAGGCACTGTGTAGGTTGCACGCCTAGACGCTCTGCTGTGATCTGGAATATTTCCGGCTGTGGTTTGTTAAAACCCACTAGTCCCGAACTGATGATCTCATCAAAATAAGGTTCAATACCCAAACCCCGAATCGTATTCAAACGGGTGTCATGTCCGCCATTGGAAACAATGGCTAGCTGATAACCCTCATCTTTCAGCTGCGTTAATACTTGCTCTGCTGCCGGCATTTCTACGGCGAAACGGCCAAACTGGCTAAACCAGAACTGGGCTAGTTCTTCTATGCTAGGAGGATTTAACCAGTGTAGTTCCTGCAATAATGCATAAGCAGCCGAAGCCCCGATACCACCATGGGTCAGCAATTCTTTTTTAGGATAACCACCATTATCGATGCGCCTTACAATCTCGATAATTTTGTCAGGCTCGACCTGTGCCAATGCTGGCGCATAATATTCTGCCAGATAACGGCTATAGGCCTGTGCAGTCAGATCACGATGGGTCAAGGTATTGTCGAGGTCAAATAAAACAGCTTGAATAGGCATAATTTTCAAAACGAAATGCTGAAACTTTCAATCATGTTAACAGCCCGAAACTTGTTAGATCAGACATAAAATTGCTAAGTTTTGTTGTTTTGAGCATAAAAAAGCGATGCCAAAGCACCGCCTTTTCTTAGCTTACAAAGTCTAAATTAGAATTTGTATTCTAAGCCTGTACCAACAACTGGTTGTTTAGTCTCTAATGGACCTTGTTCAAGTGTTAAAAGACCTGCATAACCGTATGCTTTTACTTGTTTAGAGAATGCATAATCAGCACCAAGAATAAATTGTTGTGCTTCGAAATCGCTGCCTACTTTCAACTCTGTAGTATTCTGGCTATATTGACCTTTTACTGTCCAAGCTTGAGCATTTGGAAGAGTGTATTCAGCACCAATTAACCAACCTTGGGCATCGTCAATATTAGCTGCTCCAGCAGCGTTTCCTGCTACATTTTCAACTTCTGATGTTTGATAAAGTGCTTTAAGTGCTAAACCACCATCCAAATTTACACGGCCAATTGCACGAATGGTATTTGCTGCTGCGAAAATAGCTTTTGCATCACCATCTGTATATAGCTGGTTAATTTCACCTTGTCGTGTGTTTAAAATACCTACACCTGCAAAGTTTGATGGGATTGCTTTGTCATAACCAAGACCTAAAACAACCGCTTTGCTGTCATATACTACAGATGCTGACCATGCATCACCCAAGCCACGACCTGCAACTTTAGAACCGCCTTTAGACGAGCTAATACCACCGGCTTCACCTGTAGCTAATAGTGCAGTTGCTTTTAGTTTACCTTCACCGACTGCAAAGCCAGGAGCTTCATAAACTACAACATTATCGATACGGTTTTCACCGGTAAAGATACCTGCCATGTCTGCTTTATTTGCAACATAGTTATTAAAAGTATCAACTACTGAAGAAAGCTGTTTTACAGGCGTATCGATTTTACCCAGCTTTACTGTACCCAACTTTTCATCTTTAAGACCAACTAAAAGATTACGCGGTACAAATGTATCTGTACTTCCACCATTGTCTACATAGAATGTAAATTCAGCTTGATAAAGCCCACTTAAACGGTCAGTAAGTTTCTCCTCACCTTTTAAACCCAAGAATGAATTATTAGTATTCAATTCAATAACGTCACGATCAGACACAGGTGAAGCATTATCTTCAGGTAAGTAATCTACTGATGCATCAATCTCACCATAAAAAGTTGGTGCTGCAAAAGTTGTCCCCGCCAAAAGGCTGAATGCAATTGCTGTTGCTAACTTAGTTTTCATCAAAAAAATCCTTAATTTATTTTGTAACAAATAATACACACGGCGCTTATGTTACAAAATTATTAAATTAATATTTATATATTCTATTTAGTACTTTAGGCTAACATTTAACCAAATAGTTGATTATTTGGAAATTTTATACTTTTTCTGCAACTTTCATCCATCGGAAAATTGGAATTAAACAGATAATTGCCACGATCACGATGAGCTTCAGATAATTTTGATAGCCTAAAGCATCTCCAAAAATGCCACTCAGGGTATAAAGTCCCCCACTCACCGTAGCCATTAGTGCAACCTGAAAGGTAAAATCTGTGCCTGCCAGATGCTTGCGGCTGTATTGCATGAGCAAAGTCAACATGACCACCAAAAGCATGGCTGAGATCATGTCTTCGGCTGCATTGACCAGATATATCATCCAGTTTTGTACTTTGTTTTGAGCTTCATACTGGGCAGCCAGCCAGGCATAAGCCATTAAGCTTAATATTTTTAGAATTGAGAAAATGATCAAACTTGAGCTGCGCGACCAATATTTCAGGCACCAGCCCGCCAGTCCGGCCCCAATCAAGGCAGCCATGGCTCCCAGCATGGTGACATAAAGGCCAATCTGGCTAAAGCTCAGTCCAAGATCCACCATTAAAGGTTTTAATAAAGGCCCGGATAAACCATCGGCGATTTTAAAGGTCAGTAAAACCAGTAACCAGGCAGCCAAGGTGGAATCTGACCAGAAGTGACGGAAATAAGCTTTAATATTGCTGAGTGCTGGTTGTTCAGAAGTTTGCGTGGTGGTTTTTAGATGCTCAGGTTCTTTAAAAAATAAAATGGGTAAAGTATTAAGAAAGACCAGAGCCGCCAGCAACAGAAAGGTACTTTGCCATTGCAGCAGATCGAGCAACCATAATATGGCCCCACCTCCGACAATGAACCCCAGACGCGAACCGATCACCTGAAAGGTATTGCCCCAATGCTGTTGCTCATGATCCAGAATGTTCACCGCTAATGCAT
Source organism: Acinetobacter lwoffii (assembly GCF_002321025.1). Classification (GTDB taxonomy): domain Bacteria; phylum Pseudomonadota; class Gammaproteobacteria; order Pseudomonadales; family Moraxellaceae; genus Acinetobacter; species Acinetobacter lwoffii_Y. Next base: position 24,782 of record NZ_DCLL01000030.1, on the reverse strand, counting down.
CGGTGGCAATATCCTGCGTGGCCCCAATACCATTCATCAGCAAAAGCATGATAAAAAGCAGTGCTAAATACAGCGGCTGATTCAAGGCCTGAATCGGTAGAAATGAGAGCCCAATCAATACAGCAACTGACAGCCATTGCAAGGGAATAATCCAGCTACGGTAATGACCTTTGGCGCTCGATCCATGCCGATCAACTAAAGGTGCCCAGAATATTTTAATCGACCAAGGCAGCATTAACAGGCCAAAGCCTCCGATATGCGCCAGCGATACCCCTTCAGCTCGCAGAATGACCGGCAAGGCATGCGTCATAAATCCGACCGGAAGCCCCTGTGCCCAATACAGCGAAAACAGTAAGATATAGATATTCCGCATATGTAGGCCAAGTCCTTAAGGTGAAAATGCATCACCAGCATTTAAGATGCTATACATTTTGCCAATGATCCGGATTTTACAACAGTCTAATATAATAAAAAATAAAGAAAAATTAGTTTCAGGAAGAGACAAAACTAATGGCCCAAATACGTTTCCCCCAACTCCCGCCGCATGTCCCGGCTCGTGGCAGCAAACTGAGCCGGACTTTTTTTAGGCAGCTTTTTTTGGCACAGGGCTGGCGTCTGGAAGGCGAATTTCCAGACTTACCTAAAGCTGTGGCGATTATTTCCCCGCACACTTCCAATATTGATGCATGGCTGGGTTTTAATGCCCTGCTTGGTCTCGGTATTCAGATTACAATTTTCGGTAAAGACAGCCTGTTTCACACTCCACTCAAACCGGTTCTGGAATGGATTGGTGTGGTTCCTGTCGTCCGAGATAGTCCACAAGAACATACCCGACAGATTGTAGACATCATTGAAAAATCGCAGCAGATCTGGGTCGGTATGGCACCGGAAGGTTCACGTAAGGCACCAGAAAAAATTCGAAGCGGTTTTTATCATATTGCCAAGGCGGCCCATTTGCCGATTGTGATGTTTTCCTTTGATTATGATATCAAGACCATTCATATCCTGGGCGTCTACCATCTGACCGGTGATTATGAATACGATCTGGAACAGATTTATCAGCATTATCAAGGTAAATTCTCGGCCAAAAATCCGGACTGGGTGGCCAAGCCGTTACAAAAGCTTTTGAAAAAAGACTAGGCAAATACGGCTTTTTTTGATGTGATAACCTGAATTTTGTTGATTTAATCACCAGTTTTTATAATGAAATTAGCCCGTTATGCCTTAATTGGCTGCCTTGGTTTCAGTCTTGCAGCCTGTGACAAAGCCACTAAAACACCTACGCCTGCCACGCCATTAAAAGCCCGTGAACCTGTCGTCGCCATTGCCCTCGGTGGCGGCGGTGCCAAAGGTTTTGCCCATATTGGCGTCATTAAAGTGCTCGAATCACACGGCATCAAACCGAAAATCGTCACCGGTACCAGTGCCGGCAGTTTTGTCGGTAGCCTGTATGCCAGTGGCAAATCGCCTTATCAGTTACAGCAGATTGCCCTGAATTTTAAAGAGTCGGATATCCGTGACCTAACTTTAAATCGACAAGGGATTATTGCCGGACAAAAACTGCAGGATTTCGTCAACAAGAATGTAGCGAACAAACCGATTGAGCAATTCCCGATTCGTTTTGCTGCAGTTGCCACTCGCCTAGACAACGGCCGTAAAGCTGACTTTATTAAAGGCAATGCCGGACAGGCGGTCCGAGCGTCCTGCAGTATTCCGAATGTGTTTGTGCCTGCCGTGATTGGCGGCACCAAATATGTCGATGGCGGTCTGGTCAGTCCGATTCCGGTCAAGACCGCCAAAGATATGGGGGCAGATATTGTGATTGCTGTGGATATTTCTGCACGCCCAGATGGCAATAAAGCCCTGAACATGTGGGGTGTACTGGATCAGACCCTGAACATTATGGGACAGCAAAGTATTAATGAAGAGCTGAGTCAGGCCACTGTGGTGATCCAGCCCAAAGTCGGTCATATCGGTACTTTAGACCTGAAAGCCAGCAATGCCACCATTCTGGAAGGTGAAAAGGCTGCTCAGCTGAAAATCCGTACTATTGAAAAAGCCATTAGCAACTTCAAGCAGTCTCCCGCGGCATTTAAACCGCCACGTCCGGCAAAATTTTGATGCATGAATTTTTTATATTCATCTGCGGCCGCATCTGCTACATTGAAGATCAATCATATAAAGATGATGATTAATTAAATACTTAGCGATATAGGTCACGATATGGAATTAGTTCTTGAACCTTGGCACTGGTTTGTATTAGGCATCCTTCTGATTCTATCGGAATTACTACTGCCCGCATTTGCTGCCCTGTGGTTCGGGATCGGTGCCATCATGGTTGGCGTCCTGTACTGGATGTTCCCGATGATGGGACTGACGACCCAGCTCCTGACCTGGATCGTACTTTCTGTTCTGTGTACGCTGCTCTGGTTTAAGTTTATCAAGCCACTTTCCATTGATAAGACCAAAGCCGGTCTATCGCGTGAAGCGACCATTGGTCAGGTGGGCATGGTGATTCAGACTAATCTGGATCATGGGCAAATCCGGGTGCGCTTTCCGATGCCAGTTTTAGGTTCGGATGAATGGGAATGCCGAACTCTGGACTCAGTTCAGGTCGGAGACCGCGTTCGCGTCGTGGATATTCTGGGTAATGACCTGGTCGTACAACCTCACAGCACGAATTATCAAAATCAATAAGGTGAATAAGCTATGTCTGGTGGTTCTATCATTGTTATCGCGTTTCTGGCCTTTGTTGCGATTACCATTTTTAAAGGTGTGCGGATTGTGCCGCAAGGCTACAAATGGATCGTACAGCGTCTGGGTAAATACCATACCACCCTAAATCCGGGCCTGAATTTTGTCATTCCTTATGTCGATGAAGTCGCCTATAAAGTCACAACTAAAGATATCGTTCTGGATATTCCCTCACAGGAAGTGATTACCCGTGATAACGCGGTTTTGCTGATGAATGCCGTGGCCTATATCAACCTGACTACGCCAGAAAAAGCAGTGTACGGGATTGAAAACTATTCCTGGGCGATTCAGAACCTGGTACAGACTTCACTGCGTTCGATTGTCGGTGAAATGGATCTGGATGATGCCCTGTCTTCACGTGACCATATCAAGGCACGCTTGAAATCCAGTATTTCCGATGATATCTCGGACTGGGGAATTACCCTAAAGACTGTGGAAATTCAGGATATTAAGCCATCAATTACCATGCAGACTGCGATGGAAGAACAGGCCGCTGCTGAACGTCAGCGTCGTGCAACCGTCACCAAAGCTGACGGTGAAAAACAGGCCGCGATTCTGGAAGCGGATGGCCGTCTGGAAGCCTCACGTCGTGATGCCGAAGCACAAGTGGTACTGGCTGAGTCTTCACAACGTGCAATTGACATGGTGACTTCTGCCATTGGCGATAATGAAATTCCGGTCGCCTATTTACTGGGTGAACAGTATATTAAAGCCATGCAGGATATGGCCAAGTCGCCAAATGCCAAGACCGTGGTCCTTCCAGCCGATGTGTTAAATACGATCCGCGGTGTCATGGGTCGCCCTAACTAATTTATCTTTTGACTTTATACATAGGCAGCCCGAGGGTTGCCTATTTTTATTCGCGCAAGAAAATCTCAGCAAAAAATGTGAATTTATGGTTAAATTTCGCGTTTATTTTTGAAATCTACTGGATTTGATGTTGCCTGGCTTTCGGATTAAAGCTTTTCGCAACTATCTTATTCCTTGTTTCGATCTACTGTCCAACTTAAAAATGGATACCGTATGAGCTCCCTAAATCCAACCTTAATTACTTTTCTTTTCTATATTGTCGCAATGGTGGTGATTGGCCTGATGGCTTATCGCGCGACAAGCAACTTTTCCGATTACATCTTAGGGGGCCGACGTTTAGGGAGTTTTGTCACTGCACTTTCTGCAGGGGCTTCCGACATGAGTGGCTGGCTCCTCATGGGCCTGCCCGGTGCGATTTATCTTTCCGGCCTGTCTGAGATGTGGATTGCCATCGGTCTGATTATTGGTGCCTGGCTCAACTGGCTGCTGGTTGCTGGCCGTCTGAGGGTGCATACCGAAGTTCAGCACAATGCCCTGACCCTGCCGGATTATTTCTCGAATCGTTTTAACGACCAGAAGAAAATCCTGCGTATTGTTTCGGCTTTCGTGATTCTGATTTTCTTTGCGATTTACTGTGCTTCCGGCATGGTTGCAGGCGCGCGTCTGTTCGAAAGCATGTTTGACATGTCTTATAGCACCGCGCTCTGGATCAGTGCGATTGCCACCATCAGCTATGTGTTTATTGGTGGCTTCCTGGCTGTGAGCTGGACCGATACCATTCAGGCGGGGCTGATGATCTTTGCCCTGTTGCTGACACCAATCGTGACGTTGATGGCATTTTCAGATATGTCTCAGGTAACTTTGGCACTGGAAGCTGCTCGTCCTCAAGCAATGAATATTCTGGGTGATCTGAGCTTTGTTGCGATTATTTCTCTGCTCGCCTGGGGTCTGGGTTACTTTGGCCAGCCGCATATTTTGGTGCGCTTCATGGCAGCCGATTCGGTCAAGTCGATTCCAAATGCACGCCGTATTGGCATGACCTGGATGATTCTATGTCTGGGCGGTGCAGTCGCAGCCGGCTTCTTTGGGATCGCCTATTTCCAGCAGCATCCGGAACTGGCCGCTGCAGTGAATGCCAATCCTGAAACCGTATTTATGGAACTGACCAAAATCCTGTTTAACCCATGGATTGCAGGTGTAGTTCTGGCGGCGATTCTTGCCGCAGTAATGAGTACTTTAAGCTGTCAGTTATTGGTCTGTTCAAGCACCTTGACAGAAGACTTCTATAAATCTTTCCTGCGTAAAAATGCCTCGCAAAAAGAACTGGTCTGGGTTGGCCGTTTGATGGTACTGCTGATTGCCTTGCTGGCGATCTGGATGGCGGGTAATCCTGAATCCAAAGTACTGGGGCTGGTGGCGTATGCCTGGGCAGGTTTTGGTGCCGCCTTTGGTCCGCTGATTATCCTGTCACTGTTCTGGAAACGCATGACCTTGAATGGTGCTTTAGCAGGGATGATCATAGGTGCAGTCGTGGTTATTTTCTGGAAAAACCTGTTTGCAGACACTGGCCTGTATGAAATCGTTCCTGGCTTTATCTGTTCAATGCTGGCGATTGTGGTGGTGAGCCTGATGGGCAAAGCGCCAACAGCAGAAGTGACTGACCGTTTTGAAGAAGCTGAACGCCTGTACAACGAAAGCAAATAATTCTGTAACAACTAGAAAAGAGGACTTCAAGTCCTCTTTTTTATGGAATGTTCTTATACCTGAGAAGAAAAATATGTTCCAATCAGCTTTTTCGCATGAGCAGGAACCGGGTAATTTGCATCAACTCTTCCGCCTGACCTTCAAAATGGGCAAGCGCCGTTAGGGCTTGATCGTGTAATTGCTGGGCATAGGCTTTGGCCTGCTCCAGACCCATCAATGCCGGATAGGTTGATTTTTCAACCTGTTCATCTTTACCTGCAGTTTTCCCCAAGACTTCGGTATCGGAAATAATATCCAGAATATCATCCTGTACCTGGAAGGCCAGACCAATCGCCTGTCCAAACTCACGTAATTTAGGAATGGCCAGATCGGTACCTTCAAAGATTGTCACCGCCGCCATCATGATCGCAGCACTAATCAAAGCACCGGTTTTATTGCGATGGATGGTTTCCAGTGCTTGCTGATCGATTTTTTTGCCTTCAGACTGTAAATCTAAAACCTGACCATTCACCATTTTCGAAGAGGCTGTCGCCAGAATCTGCATCTGTTTCAATACAATGGAAGCTTCTACCGCTGGCCCCTGATCAAACAGACGGCTACCCAAAATTTCAAAAGCCATCGATTGCAGGATATCACCTGCCAAAAGCGCGGTATCTTCTCCATAAGCCACATGACATGTCGGCTGGCCACGGCGCAGCAAATCATTGTCCATACACGGCAGATCATCATGGGCCAGTGAATAGCAGTGAATAAACTCGATTGCAACCGCTGCACGGCGCACTGCAGCACTATTCTGATTGGGTTTTAATGCAGCAGTGGCATAGCATAGCGCTGGACGTACTCGCTTGCCACCAAGCATCACAGCATGATGGACTGCCGACCTTAACGGTTCTGGAATGGCAAAGGCTTCCAGAGCGGTCAATAAATCCTGTTGAATGCGGTGTTGTGCTTGAGTGAGTGCATGGGTTGATACGTCAGTGATAGATGACACATTCGCCTCGAATACGTAGTCCAGAAGAATAAAATGACAAGCGAATAAATGCCTGTACGGTGATCAGGCATTGTACCTAGAAATGCCTTGAATTTTCAGCCATAAATCGAATTGTTCTACTGAAATTTGCTATTCAATATCAAATAAGCAAGTCAGAGATTTTAAACCATAAAAAACCACCGCAGAACCGGTGGTTTTACAGGCTAAATGTATGCACGGCATTTAAACGAGAACATCTTCTGGTACGCGCACCCAGCCTTCCATCAATACGCGGGCACTACGGCTCATAATCGCTTTCTTCACTTTCCACTCACCATTTTCAAAACTTGCTTGTGCACCCACTCTTAAAGTCCCGGAAGGATGACCGAAACGCACCGCTTCACGCTCTACCCCACCTGCGACCCGGTTCACCAATGTTCCGGGAATGGCAGCTGCCGTACCAATAGCCACTGCAGCCGTGCCCATCATGGCATGATGGAGTTTACCCATAGACAAGGCACGAACCAGAATATCGGTATCTGCTTCAGTGACGGTTTTGCCACTTGAACAGGTATAGTTACTCGGTGGTGCAACAAAGGCAATTTTTGGCGTGTGTTGTCGGGTTACGGCTTCGGCAATATCCTGAATCACTCCCATCTGCTTCGCTGCATAGGCACGAATTGTCTCAAATTTTGTCAGGGCTGCTACGTCATTATTGATATGATCCTGAAGCTCTGTGCCCTTATAGCCGAGATCTCCAGCATTCAAAAAGACGGTTGGAATGCCGGCATTAATCATGGTCACTTCAAAGTTGCCAATATTTGGCACTTCCAAAGTATCGACCAGATTACCTGTCGGAAACATCGAACCACCTTCAGCATCATCATCAGCTGGATCCAGAAACTCGATCTGCACTTCCGCCGCAGGAAAGGTTACGCCATCCAGTTCAAAATCACCCAGCTCCTGCACTTGACCATCTTGCATCGGCACATGTGCAATAATGGTTTTCTGAATATTGGCCTGCCAGATGCGTACTGTGCACAACCCATTTTCAGGAATACGTTCGGCATCAACCAGACCATTGGAAATGGCAAATGCACCTACTGCCGCGGTCAGATTGCCACAGTTGCCACTCCAGTCCACAAAAGGACGATCAATTGACACCTGACCAAATAAATAATCGACATCATGATCAGCGTGCAGGCTTTTTGACAGAATGACCGTTTTACTAGTACTGGAACTGGCACCCCCCATACCATCAATCTGCTTCCCATAAGGGTCTGGACTACCAATCACGCGCAGCAAAAGCTGATCACGAATCCGGCCCGGCTGTTGTGCTGCTATAGGCAGGTCATCCAGCTTAAAGAAAACACCTTTACTGGTGCCTCCACGCATATAGGTGGCAGGAATCTTGATTTGGGCGGCAAAACTCATGAATTATTTCATCCTTTGACTTGTCTTTGTTTTCGTACGGGTTATTCAATATTTATATTCAAAGTATAGTATGTTGAAAGCAGAACTGCTTGACTGCCAGACCTTAGTATAAAAAAACGGCATTTGTGTTTTATCCAAGAAAAAAGAGAACTCGTCAGTTACACTTTCAATAAAATTAATATATTGATTCATTTATATTTTATTTCAGTTATTTATATGAATATTTTTTATCATTCCTTCAACAATATTTCATTCTTAGGATGGACTAGGCTTCTTTAGTCTGATCAATTACAATCAGCCACTTATCATTTTCCATTGTCGGGCTGAACACTTTGAATAACGAGTCTTCACAACTTCAGCGTGGCTTAAAGAACCGTCATATTCAGTTGATCGCCATGGGCGGTGCAATTGGCACAGGCTTATTCTTAGGTTCCGCACAGGTGATCCAATCTGCGGGTCCTTCTATTATTTTAGGCTATGCCATTGGGGGCCTGATTGCATTTTTAATCATGCGTCAATTGGGTGAGATGATTGTTCATGAACCTGTCGCAGGTTCATTCAGCCATTTTGCTTATAAATACTGGGGCAAATTCCCTGGTTTCCTTGCGGGTTGGAACTACTGGATTTTGTATATCCTGGTGGCCATGACCGAACTTACTGCGGTTGCGAAATATATTAACTACTGGTGGCCTCATATTCCAGCCTGGGCATCGGTATTGTTTTTCTTTATCGTGATTACACTGGTCAACCTCGGCAATGTGAAATTCTACGGTGAATCAGAATTCTGGCTTTCCATCATTAAAGTGACTGCGGTCATCTCGATGATTGTCTTTGGCCTGTATCTGATCCTGACTGCTGATCCTTCTTCAGGCGCATCTTTTAGCAATCTTTGGACCGCGGGTGGTTTCTTCCCGAATGGTTTTGAAGGTCTGTTCTACATGCTGGCATTCTTAATGTTTGCCTTCGGTGGTATCGAACTCATTGGTATGGCGGCTGCAGAAGCTGAAAATCCGGAAAAAACCATTCCGAAAGCCATTAATCAGGTGGTGTTCCGTATTCTGATTTTCTATGTTGGTGCCTTGACAATTCTGTTGTCACTCGTGCCTTGGAATCAGCTTGAGCTTGGTGGTCTGGACAAAAGTCCTTTTGTGATGATTTTCAGTCAATTGGGAATTGGCTGGGCAGCACACTTACTGAACTTTATTATCCTGACAGCAGCACTGTCTGTGTATAACAGTGGCATGTACGCCAACAGCCGTATGCTCTATGGTCTGGCTCAACAAGGAAATGCACCTAAAGTCTTCATGAAAGTGAATAAGCAAGGTACGCCGATTCCTGCCGTATTATTCTCTGCTGTACTGATTTTTGGCTGTGTACTACTTAATTACTTCGTGCCTGAAGATGCCTTAAGTCATCTGATTTACATCGTAGTCGGTGCATTGGTATTGAACTGGGCCATGATTACCCTGACCCATCTCAAGTTCATTCAAAGCATGAAAAAGCTAGGACAGAATACTTCCTTCCCTGCGCTTTGGTCTCCGGCGGGTAATATTCTGGTTCTAGGTTTCATTCTTACGATTCTTTACATCATGTGGACGCAAGGATTCCAGGAATCTATTTTGATGATCCCGCTTTGGATCGTGGTCATGTTCGGTCTGTTTAAGTTACTTAAGCCTAAAAATACCTAGACAACTCCTGTAGCTATGAGTCCTTAAAAGTTATTGCTTCGGCAATAACTTTTTTTTGTATTTTTTACAGTACAATAGCCTTCTTTTCGCGCCCTTAGCTTAACTGGATAGAGCAGTTGCCTCCTAAGCGACCGACGTGGGTTCGAGTCCCGCAGGGCGCACCATCCTTTCAAAATGTGATCTATACTTCAAAAAATTAGCGTTAATCTTCATATTTTTAGAATATTTTTTATACAAAAAATCATTTTTTCTTCATTATTTTATTTCTATTACTTTCAAATACTTATTTCAAAATGAGGCTATTTTTTGGTGTAAAAACTCTATTTTGATGCTTTTTTAGACTAATTAGTTTTTTCTAGAGCATTTACTCTTATTTTAATTGTGCTATTTTTGTCACATGGAGTAACAAATGATTGCGGATAAATACCCGAAATCTCCAAGAATTTAATAAGTGCAAACAACAACGCTAGATATAAATTTGTACCTCAAGGAAAGACGTAAATGAAATTAAAAACATTAACTACTGCAATGATTCTTGCAACTGTACCAATGACGGGTGCTTTTGCAGCAGCTTTAGATCGTTCAGGCCAATCTATTGCAGCCTTCCTACAACCAGGTAATTACTTTGAAGCAGGTATTTCTGTCCTAGACCCAGATGTATCTGGTAAAGAAGCTGGAACAAGTGATACTCGCCGTAATATTAGTGATATGGCGGGTGATTATTATTTTCCAAGTGCTGCTTTAAAATTTCAGCCAACCAGCAAATTTTCAGTTGGTATTTTATATGACCAACCGTTTGGAGCAGATGCTACCTATACAGGTAATAACGTATTTGTTTCCGATTCTACGAATACAATTTTAGCTCCTGACGCGTTAGCAGGAATTCGTCAAAATACAATTAATACCAACTTTAATGCGTTGACTCCAGAGCAAAGAGTTGGAGCGGCTTTACAAGCGCAGGGTGTTGACTTAACCACTCCAATTGGTCAAGCACAGTATACTGGGACTTTAAATGCGTATAATACTGTTGATGCAGTAAGAGCACAAATTGATGCTGGTGTACTTGCAGGGGTAACTGCACGCGTAGATGCTGGTTTAGCTGATGTCAACGGCTTATTAGGAACTGGTAGTACAAGCGTAGAAGTAGATACTCAAAATTTATCATTTATTGCAGGTTTCCAACCAACTGAGAATTGGAATATTTACGGTGGCGCAGTTTACCAAACGATCAAAGGTAATGTTTCATTACGTGGTCAGGCTTACAGCTTATACAATGGTTACGATACGTCTATTCCAGAAGATAGTTCTGTAGGTTGGTTAGCCGGTCTTGCTTACCAAATTCCTGAAATTGCATTAAAAGCATCTATTACTTATCGTTCTGAAATTGACCATGATGTTAATATGAATGAAAGTATTCCAACCTTACCAGCTTTAGCTTTGCTCCCAAATGGGGCAGCAGCAGCAGCAGCTATTGCAGCAGCAAGTGGTGAGACAAAAATTACTACTCCACAGTCTGTAAACCTTGATTTCCAAACAGGTATTATGGCGAATACTGTAGCTTTTGCGAATGTTCGCTGGGTTGAATGGTCTAAATTCTCAATTCAACCTTATAAATTTGGTCTAATATCAGAAGCAGTTGGCCCTATTGTGGATCGCCCAGATGGCTTCAATCTTGTTGAATATGAAGATGACCAAATTTCAGCAACTGTAGGTGTGGGTCGTAAATTTAATGATCTATGGGCTGGTAACGTATCTGTAGGTTGGGACTCTGGTGCAGGTAACCCTGTATCTACACTTGGTCCAACTGAAGGTTATTGGAATGTAGGCTTAGGTCTTCAGTACAGTCCAACACCAGCTACTTTCATCGCGGGTGGTGTTAAATACTTCATGTTAGGTGATGCAAAAGCACAAACAGGCGCGCAAGCTGGTAGTTCTGAATACGTCGCTGAATTTGAAGACAATAAAGCATGGGCATATGGCTTAAAAATGGGTTACCGTTTCTAAGATATCCTTAATAAAAAAACCACCTTCGGGTGGTTTTTTTAACTTTTTTACTCTATTTTTATTCACTTGCATATCATTCGATTATTTTAGCACCAATTAAAATTAACAGAACTTCAATCCTTTCACATTATTTAAAGTTAATTTAATCTGATATTTTTCATATATTTATACCAATAAAATTAGTATAAAAACTCTAATCAAGCTCTTTCCTTAACCGCCTTAGTTCATTTCTTCAACAGAGCTGAGTATTTACTCTTTTTAAAATTATGTTACTTTTCCTTCACATTTTTGTTACAGATGGCATCAGGGAACGTACCATGAAGCTCAATAAAATTTATTCTGCTATTTTACTTAGCACTTTACCTCTTTCTGCAGTTCAAGCAGCTGGCCTAGACCGTTCTGGTCAATCTATTTCTGCTTTTTTACAGCCGGGTAATTATGCTGAAGCAGGTATTACTGTGATTGATCCTAGCGTATCTGGAAAATCTATTCCTCAACTAGGTAATGAATCTATCAGCGACATGGCAGAAGACTACTACTTTCCATCTGCTGCTATTAAAGTTCAAGCAACTGATAAAATATCTTTAGGTCTGATTTATGATCAACCTTATGGTGCCGATTCAATTTATCCAACAAATAATGTAAGTTTTTCACAAGTAAATCCTCTTAGTACTCAACGAGAAAGCACTCAAGTAGAAGTAAAAACTAATAACCTTACAGCTTTAATTGGTTATCAACCAACTGAAAACTGGAATTTTTATGCTGGACCTGTTTGGCAAACTGTAGAAGCTAAAATTGCATTACGAGGTGCAGCTTATGGAAATTCGGGCTATGATATTAAACTTGATGAAGAAGAAGCTTGGGGCTGGCTTGCTGGTTTCGCTTATCAAATCCCTGAAATTGCTTTAAAAGCAGCTATTACTTATCGTTCAGAAATCGATCATGAGGCAAATTCAACAGAGAGCTTTGGATTTGGAACTATTGCATCGCCTCTTTCACCAGATGTTACAGCTACAACACCTCAATCTGTAAATTTAGATCTTCAAACAGGTATTGCAGCAAATACTTTAGCCTTTGCTAACGTACGCTGGGTAAATTGGAGCCAATTTGCAGTAACACCTAATTTATTAAAATTACGCTCAGGTAGTAATTTGATTGACTACTTAGATGATCAATGGTCTGCAACTGTTGGTGTTGGCCGTAAATTTAGCGACAAATGGTCTGGCTCTGCTTTAGTAAGTTATGACTCAGGTGCAGGTAATCCTGTAACAACACTAGGACCAACCGAAGGTTACTGGGGTGTAGGTTTAGGTGGACAATATAGCCCAGCCGAAAATTACTTTATTCAAGCAGGTGTTCGCTATATGTGGTTAGGTGACGCTGAGGCTAAAGCAGGCCCTAATGTTGTAGGAGAGTTCACCGATAACACTGCAATCGCATATGGCATGAAAATCGGTTACCGCTTCTGATTTTTTGATAGATTCAATAAAAAAGGCGCTTATAGCGCCTTTTTATTTACTTAAATTCTTTAAGCAGGGATATCACGCACTGAAGCATTACGAATTGCTTCTTTTAACGCATCATAACCACGAATTGGCGGGAATTGCGGGAATTCAGCAATCACATTTTCAGGCGCATCAAATAGGAAACCATGGTCTGCCTCACCTAACATTGTAGTATCGTTATAAGAATCCCCTGCCGCAATCACACGGAAATTCAAACCATGCAGTGCTTTAACAGCCTGACGTTTTTGATCTGGCTGACGAAGTTTATAAGCCGAGATCATGCCCGCTTCATCCGTTTCCAGTTTATGACAGAAAATCGTCGGCCAATCCAGTTGCTTCATCAATGGATGTGCAAATTCATAGAAAGTATCTGAAAGAATAATTAATTGAAAATGCGTACTCACCCATTTCACAAATTCTTTTGCTCCTGGGAATGGACCCATTTCTGCAATCACTTCCTGAATATCATTCAAGCCTAAACCGTGCTGTTTTAAAATATTCAGACGTTGGGTCATCAGTACATCATAGTCAGGAATGTCACGAGTCGTCGCTTCAAGCTCTTTAATACCGGTTTTTTTGGCAAAGTTAATCCAGATTTCTGGAACCAACACACCTTCTAAATCTAGACATACGACTTCCATGAACATTCCCTCTAAGTTGTATTGAAAAAATTTTGCACTATCATAGCTGAAGCAACAGATTTTGTACTGTACTTTTTTAAATCTATTTTTTTCATAAGTATTTATTTTTTAGTGATAAGTCAATTAAATCAATTCTATTAAAATAGATGTGAAATTAACTAATATAGGCCATGTCCTTTCCAAGCCTATATCGCCAGGATTCTCATGACCATCATTCCTACTATTGATCGTATTGATGCACTTGCATCTGAATATGCAGATAAATCGCCCAATGAAATTTTGGCACTTGCACTGAGCCAGCAAGGTGAAATTGCGATTTCATTTTCTGGTGCTGAAGATATTGTATTGATTGATATGGCATCGCATCTCGGTAAACCGTTCCGGGTATTCAGTCTGGATACTGGCCGTCTACATGCAGAGACGTATCAGTTTATTGAACGGGTACGTAAGCATTACAACATCGAGATTGAAATCTGCTTCCCTGAAACGGATGCAGTACAAAATTTAGTGACCACCAAAGGTTTATTCAGTTTCTTTGAAGATGGCCATCAGGAATGTTGCGGTATACGCAAGGTTCAACCGCTACGTAAAAAACTGGCGACGCTGGATGGCTGGATTACTGGTCAGCGCAAAGACCAAAGTCCGGGTACACGCAATGAAATTCCTGTGGTTCAGGCAGATTCAGGTTTTTCCGGTCCGGGAAAACAATTGATCAAGTACAATCCTCTAGCCAACTGGTCCAGTGCAGATGTCTGGAGTTATATCCGTATGATGGAAGTCCCTTATAATGCCCTGCATGAGAAAGGTTTTGTTTCTATCGGCTGTGAGCCTTGCACCCGCCCTGTGCTGCCAAATCAGCATGAACGCGAAGGCCGCTGGTGGTGGGAAGAAGCCACCCATAAAGAATGTGGCTTACATGCTGGCAATCTAAAAAAATAAAGTTAAGTTTTATCGTTCCTATTGATTGAAAGACTATTTTTTAATAAAGATAGTCTTTTTTAATTGATAATTTTACATTTAGTGACAAGATAGAAATTACCTTTTATCGGGATAATATTATTTTAATTAAAGAATTGATAAAATTTTAGCTCATTGATTTATTTGCATAAAATGTGAAATTGAACACAATGCTATTCTTCTAATAACACATAATTATTAAGTTACACTCCACTTCGCCTAGAAAATACTATTTTTAGAAATCTATTTTAAAACTAAAATTTTCACATTTCATAAACTTAGGAAGATATTTTGTTCTTGTCAATAGCCACTTTTTCACAGTTGAGGCAAGATAAAGCAGTTCATTTATATGCTAAAAAAGATATACTTTAAAAACTAAAGTAATAATTCTAACAAGGCCTTTTAGCAAAAAAGCCATAGAGAATGCAGTGAGGCAATCCACGCTATGCGTCCATTACATCCAATTGATTTTATTTTCTTAACTTTAGAGAAACGGCAGCAGCCTATGCATGTAGGTGGACTATTTTTATTCCAAATTCCCGACAATGCGTCAGCTTCCTTTATTCAGGATCTAGTCACGGATATCCAGAATTCGAAATGCTCTCCAATCCCACCTTTTAACAATTATTTAAACGGCCTGTTTTGGGATGAAGACCAGGAATTTGATTTAGATCATCATTTTCGTCATATTGCCCTGCCAAAACCGGGCCGTATCCGTGAATTGCTGACCTATATTTCACAAGAACATAGTGCCCTGATTGATCGTGCCAAACCTTTATGGACCTGTCATATCATTGAGGGCATTGAAGGTAATCGTTTTGCCATGTATTTCAAAATTCACCATGCTATGGTGGATGGAATCGCTGGCATGCGTCTGGTAGAAAAGTCGCTTTCACATGATCCAAATGCCAAGAGTATTGTACCGCCATGGTGTGTGGAAGGGCCACGTGCCAAACGCCTTAAAGCACCTAAAGTGAACAGGTTTAAAAATGTCCTGCAGACCATTAAGGGGCAACTGGAATGTGCGCCACGAGTTGCTTATGAACTGTCGCAAACCGTCATGAAAGATATGGGACGCAATCCGGATTATGTATCCAGCTTTCAGGCGCCAAGCAGTATTCTGAATCAACGCGTCAGTGCTTCACGTCGCTTTGCAGCCCAGTCTTTCGAATTTTCACGTTTACGTCATATTTCTAAGGCATTGGGCGTGACCATTAATGATATTGTCTTGGCCATTTGTTCAGGTGCATTACGTGAATATTTATTATCGCAAAATGCCTTACCGAAAAAACCGTTAATTGCTATGGTTCCAGCTTCTGTTCGCAGTGACGATTCAGATATATCCAACCGTATTACCATGATTCTGGCCAATCTGGGCACGCATAAAGAAGATCCGCTAGAACGTCTCAAGATCGTACGCCGCAGTGTGCTGAGTGCCAAAGAGCGCTTCAAACGCATGAATGCCAACCAGATTTTGAACTATAGTGCCTTTGTCTATGGTGCAGCAGGTCTGAATATTGCCTCCGGTTTAATGCCGACACGTCAGGCGTTTAACGTGATTATTTCCAATGTACCTGGACCACAAGAGCCCCTTTACTGGAATGGTGCCCGTCTTGAAGCACTTTATCCGGCTTCTATCGTACTGGATGGTCAGGCCTTGAATATCACCATGACCAGCTATCTAGACAAACTGGAAGTCGGCTTGACCGCATGTCGTAATGCTCTGCCGAAAATGCAGAACTTGCTGACGCATCTGGAAGAAGAAATTCAACGTTTTGAACTTATTGTAGATGGCGAACCTGTCCCAAAGTTACGGGCGGTAAGCTAGCCACGGATGAATAAATAAGATAGATGGGCTGCCAAAGGTGCTGATCATTTTTGCCAGTCTTTGAGCACAGAATAAAGGGACCGATCTGGTCCCTTTTCTTTATTTTTGAAATCTTTTTAAATTATTTTAGAACTTTTGGAAGACTTCTCGATTTAAACGTCTACCAAATTATTTTTGACAAGTTAGAAACAATGCACAAATGCAATCAGCTTTTAATGGTACGGCACTGTTGTAATAATTGATGGCAGACGTTACGGATCATGCTCGCGGTAATTTGAACTTCATTACCGCGCTCATCAACGATATATCCCGCATGTACAGTCTTTGGTTCTAATACGTGTTTTAGGCCTTTATGGATTACTGCTTTACTCATACTCATCACACACTCCTTTTGCTAAGCCTGAAACTGGGAGAAACGGCTTTGGCTAATTCATGCATCTAGTATTGTAAATAAAGGCCCTATTGTAAAATTTCAGATGTAACAAGTGTTTAACGATATTCTGTTACAATTTCAGCTGAGAATGATATCGTATTGCTCTTGCGTATACAGATTTTCCACTTGGAACTTAATCACGCGATTAATGAAATGTTCCAGATCAGCGACTGCAGGCGCTTCTGCCGTCAATAATCGATCAATGACAGCCAGATGCGCGACGACAGTAAAGCCACTCTGTGACTCATAAGCACGAGCATAACGCAGAATCTCCCTGAATATTTCATAACATACCGACTCGGCTGTTTTGACATAACCGCGTCCCTGACAGGTCGGACAAGACTCGCACAGCAGATGTTCCAGCGACTCACGGGTGCGTTTCCGGGTCATTTCCACCAAGCCCAGTTCTGATACCTGAGTAATCTTGGTCTTGGCGTGGTCACGTTCTAACATGCGCTCAAACTGTTTCATCACTTCTTCACGATGCTGCGCTTCCTGCATATCAATGAAGTCGATGATAATGATGCCGCCGAGATTGCGCAGACGTAACTGACGTGCGATGACATCCGTCGCCTCCATATTGGTTTTAAAAACCGTATCTTCCAGCGAACGGCCACCAACATAAGAGCCGGTATTGACATCAATTGTGGCCATGGCTTCAGTCTGGTCAATCATCAGATAACCGCCAGACTTCAATGCGACACGAGTTTGCAATGCCTTTTGCAGGTCTTCTTCGACATTATACAAGTCAAAAATTGGCCGCTCGCCCGGATAATGCAGCAAACGGTCTTTCATGTTCGGGACAAATTCTTCGACAAATTCCTGTAACTTGGCATGAATTTCACGTGAATCGACGTAAATTTTGGCGGTTTCTTCATTGGCCAGATCACGAATCACCCGTTGCGGCAAAGGCAATTCTTCAAAGATCAAAGACGGTACTGCAATAATCTTTTGCTTACGCTGGATGTATTCCCAAAGCTTGGCCAGATAAGCCATATCCTGTGCAATGGCTTCTTCTTCAATCCCTTCTGCCGCAGTACGTACAATCACTGAACCTGGCAGCTTATGTTCCGCCTGAATACGCTCAATAAGTGATCGCAAGCGATTCCGCTCTTCCTCGGATTCAATCCGTTGCGATACCCCGATATGATTGCCATATGGCATCAGCACCAAATAACGCGAAGGAATCGACAGATCGGTAGACAGGCGTGCGCCTTTGGTACCGAGCATATCTTTCATCACCTGAACCGTGAGGACTTGTCCCGGTTGAAGTAGCTCAAAGACATTCGGGGTTGGCTGATTGCGAGGCCAGACCATATCATTGATATGCAAAAACGCAGTGCGAGAGAGGCCGATATCCACGAAAGCAGCCTGCATGCCGGGTAAGACCCGCACCACTTTTCCTTTATAGACATTCCCTACCAGGCCACGCTTGGCCGTACGCTCGACAAACAGTTCATTGACCGTGCCGTTTTCAATTAACGCGACCCGACATTCCATCGGCGTGACGTTAATCAACAACTCGTCAGACATAATTACACTCAAAACATTATAAGAATTCTTTTCAGCAGTTAATTTAGTGCCTTAACCGTCTGTAATAACTGTACTGTCTCATATAAAGGCAAGCCAACCACATTGGAATAACTGCCCTGTATTTTTGGAATATAACGTGCTGCAATTCCTTGAATTGCATAAGCCCCTGCTTTACCCAGTGGCTCACCTGTCGCCCAGTAACTTTCCATATCTGCAGCGCTCAGGATTTGAAATTCGACCTGTGTGCGTACCACTATACTGCATTTTTCATGCTTTGTACGAACACAGACACCGCTATAGACATCATGCCACCGACCAGAGATTTTTGTCCACATTTCAATCGCATGTTGTTTGGATTCAGGCTTACCCAGAATCTCCTGATCCACCCCCAGACTGGTATCCGCAGCAATAATAATTGCATCAGGATAAAGCTCTGCCACGGCATCCGCTTTGGCTCGTGCCAGACGTTCAACATAGGCTGCAACCGACTCGCCTGCTTGTACCGATTCGTCAATTTCTGGGCTGCAAATATCGAAGCTCAGCCCGAGTTGCTGTAACAACTCGCGGCGCCGGGGTGAGCTCGAAGCAAGAATTATACGCGCCATTTTTTGAGCACATAATAAATAGCAGGCCAAACCAGAATACTGGTCAGCATCGGAATCCAGTGCCTTGCATAAGAAAATTGCACGCCAGCCACAATCTGGGAAAAAAAGATCATTAGCAGATGCGCGACAATCGCCAGCCCCATAATCACCCAGAGATTATT
Organism: Acinetobacter lwoffii; assembly: GCF_002321025.1. Taxonomy (GTDB): domain Bacteria; phylum Pseudomonadota; class Gammaproteobacteria; order Pseudomonadales; family Moraxellaceae; genus Acinetobacter; species Acinetobacter lwoffii_Y. Next base: position 5,755 of record NZ_DCLL01000030.1, on the reverse strand, counting down.
AAAGGTCAGGATACGGCGCTCACGGGTTAGAAAGCGGGCTAAAAAGGCAATAATGATAAAGCTCAGCGCATTCAGACCCAAAGGTGCATCCAGCAGCAGATCAATAAAAATACCGGTACCAAAGGCAAACCAGATCCCACACCAGGTCGGCTGGCACAGCACCCAGAAAAGCATGATCATCAGCATAAACAGCGGACGCCAGCCCGAGAGATTATAGGAAAGTGGATAGACCATTAAAATAGAAGCCACAATCACCGAAATGACAATAGCCATTAAAGGATCACGATGCTTTCTGGATTTCATCTTAGCGATTGACATGCGGTTGCTCCATCGCTAATGAATCGGAAAATAACACCACCACATGATGTCCACCGGCCAGCTGAGCCGCAGGCGTCACATCAATCTGGGCAAATTCACCAGAATTATGCCGTTGTACTTTAGATACCTGCCCCACCAGATAACCTGCCGGGAAATGTTGTCCCAAGCCCGAACTATAGACTTTTTCACCGACCTTGATATTGGCGCTGGTCGGTACATATTCCATTTTTAAACGTCCCAGATCGCCCGTGCCTGAAACAATGGCACGCATCCCGGTATGTTCCAGGCGCACTGACAGTGAATGTTCTTTATCAGACAACAGCATGACCCGACTACTATGCGGATAGACATTGATAATCTGCCCCATGATACCCTTGTCATCCAGTACGGTTTGCCCGACTTTCAGCTCGTTATTCGAACCCCGGTTGATCACGATAATATGCCGTAATGGATCGGCATCGGTACCAATCACTTCGGCAATTTCAATACGTCCATCAATGATCAGTGGCGTGTCCAATAGACCGCGCAAACGGGTATTTTCAGCAGAAAGTTCAGAGATTTTTTGTAAGCGTACCTGTGCCTGTAGCAACTCGGCCTGCATCGCGGTATTTTCCCGGCGCAACTGAGCTTCAGACTTGGTTTGTTGATTCAACCACTCTCGCGACAATACCGGATAACTGGCCACCGCATAAATAGGATTATAAGCAGCGTACAGGACATCCCTTGCAGGTTGAACAACATGCGGCATGCGCCAATCAAAGAAAAGCACCACCAGGCATGTTACCAATGCAATGATAAAAGAGCGAAAAGATGGCGGTTGTCGAGAAAACAGATGTGCTTGCACCCGCCGAATCCTTTTCTTAGCCTACGAATAACATGTCATGATTTGGGTTGTCGAAAAATTCGAGTACCTTGCCGCCACCACGAGTCACACATGATAGTGGATCTTCTGCCACTACCACTGGCAGGCCAGTTTCTTTGGCAAGCAGCTTGTCCAGGTTACGTAGCAATGCACCACCACCAGTTAACACGATACCGCGTTCAGCGATGTCCGAAGAAAGCTCAGGAGGTGTGTGTTCTAGCGCAGATTTCACAGCAGACACGATGTTTTGCAATGGATCAGAAATCGCTTGGGTGACTTCGTCAGAATTAACCACGATTGCGCGAGGCACACCTTCTGCGAGGTTACGGCCACGAACTTCAATTTCAAGCGGTTTAGCACCTTCATCTGGCAACGCCATACCCACTTCTTTTTTGATCACTTCAGCAGTGGTTTCGCCGATCACACAGCCATGCGCTTTACGCACATAGTTAATGATCTGCTCATCAAAGACATCACCGCCAATCCGTAAAGAGTCTGCATAAACACAACCTTGTAGGGAAATGATTGCAATTTCAGTGGTACCCCCACCTACATCGACCACCATCGAACCACAAGCCTGCTCAACTGGCATACCTGCACCAATCGCTGCTGCCATTGGCTCTTCGATTAAACGTACATCACGTGCGCCCGCATTAAACACGGCTTCACGAATGGCACGGCGCTCAACCAGAGTCGATTTACATGGCACGCAAACCACGACACGCGGTGCCGGAGTAAATAAACGGTTTTCATGTACTTTGCGAATGAACTGATTCAGCATGGTCTCAGTGACTTCAAAATCCGCAATCACACCGTCTTTCATAGGACGGATCGCTGAGATATTGGCTGGGGTACGACCTAGCATTTGCTTCGCTTCAAGACCGACTGCCGCAACAATTTTATGTGAACCACTATGACGGATGGCTACAACCGTTGGTTCATTTAATATAATGCCTCGTCCTGGCGCATAAATAAGTGTATTTGCTGTACCTAAATCAATGGCAAGATCGGGCGAAAACAAGCCTATTAGTCGTTTTAGAATCACGGGGACGTTCTCAGTTAAACTTTATATGGACGCAAGGTCGCCACTTTAACTAAATGTGATGATTTGGACAAGTCAATCGCTTATCATAACGCATGATAATTTGAATTTTTTTAATACTGATTAGGTAATATTATGTCTACATCGGATGCACAGCATTCTGCAGATTTAAGTGCAGAAACAGTTTCAGCTATTGCCAACCTTGCAAGGTTATCTCTCAATGATACGCAATCTGCTGAATATGCTCAAAGTTTAAATAAAATTTTAGGCATGATGGAAACCCTGAAAGGCATCAATACCGACGGTGTTGAACCACTGAAAAGCCCTTTCGACCACCCACAGCCTTTACGTGAAGATGTCGTGTCGGAAAGCAATCATCGTGAGGAATACCAAGCAGTTGCACCTGCTGTACAGGACGGTTTGTATCTCGTCCCACGCGTGATTGAGTAATTATTACCCAGTTCATTCTTTTTATTAAATTAAACGTAAAGAATTATTTCTCATGACAGATTTACACCGCTTATCCATTCGTGAACTGACTGAAGGTTTGGCAAATGCTCAATTTTCATCCCGCGAATTGACTCAACACTATTTAAAGCGCATCGAAAAAATTGATGCACAGGTCAAAGCTTATGTGACCGTGACTGCTGAACAGGCATTAGCTCAAGCTGATGCTGCCGATGCTGCAATCAAAGCTGGCAATGCCACTGCCCTGACTGGCGTGCCCATTGCACATAAAGATATTTTCTGTACCCAAGGCATTAAAACCACAGCCGGTTCTAAAATGCTGGAAAATTTTATCTCTCCTTACGACGCGACCGTTGTAGCGAAAGGTAAAGCTGCGGGCTTAGTCACACTTGGTAAAGTGAACATGGACGAATTCGCCATGGGTTCTACTTCCGAGTCTTCTTATTTTGGCTCGACCAAAAACCCTTGGGCACTGGATCACGTTCCGGGCGGTTCTTCAGGTGGTTCTGCTGCAGTTGTTGCTGCTGATCTGGCACCATTTGCAACCGGTACGGATACCGGTGGTTCAATCCGTCAACCTGCATCATTCTGTGGTCTGACCGGTCTTAAACCGACTTACGGTCGTGTATCGCGCTTCGGTATGATTGCTTATGCATCATCACTAGACCAAGGTGGTCCAATGGCACGTTCTGCAGAAGACTGTGCTTACCTGATGAATGTCATGGCCGGTCATGATGCAAAAGATTCAACTTCAATGGATCAAGTGGTAGATAACTATGTCGCGAACCTGAACGCTACCTCAGTAAAAGGTTTACGCATTGGTATTCCAAAACAGTATTTTAATGTTGCCGGCCTAGCTGAAGATGTTAAAGCACGTGTCGAAGAATCACTTAAAAAGTTAGAAGAAATGGGCGCTACGCTTGTTGAGATCGACCTCAACATGACTGAAAGCTATGTTCCGACTTATTACCTGATCGCACCTGCCGAAGCTTCTTCGAACCTATCACGTTTTGATGGCGTACGTTATGGCTATCGCGCAGAAAATCCTGTGGACCTGATGGACCTGTACAAGCGTTCACGTTCAGAAGGTTTTGGTGCAGAAGTGCAACGCCGTATCCTGATTGGTACGTATGCCCTGTCTGCAGGTTATTACGATGCTTACTATGTAAAAGCACAGAAAGTACGTCGCCTGATCCAGCAAGATTTCCTTAAAGCATTTGAATCGGTCGATGTCATTGCAGCACCTTCTGCGCCAACGACTGCCTATAAAATTGGTGCGGATCTGACGCCAGTTGAAATGTACTTAGGCGATATTTATACACTTGCTGTCAACCTAGCAGGTCTTCCTGCGATTAACGCGCCTGTCGGTTTTGACCAGAACAACTTGCCAGTTGGCTTACAGCTGATTGGGAATTACTGGTCAGAATCTCAATTGTTATCTGTGGTACATCAGTATCAACAGGCCACAGATTGGCATACAAAACGCGCTGCAATTGCTGAGGAGAATGCATAATGGCTCAAGCTCAAAAATCGGCTAAACCGAAGTCCAACCTGATTGATGGTTGGGAAGTCGTTATTGGTATCGAGATTCACACTCAGCTTGCCACCAATACCAAAATTTTCTCGGGCTCATCGACTGTATTCGGTAATGATCCAAACACCCAAGCCAGCCTGGTTGATTTAGCCATGCCGGGCGTATTGCCGGTATTAAACAAAGAAGTGGTTGATCTTGCGATTCGCTTTGGTTTAGGTATCGACGCTTACATAGATCAGGCTTCGGTGTTTGCCCGTAAAAACTATTTCTACCCGGATTCTCCAAAAGGCTACCAGATCAGCCAGATGGACAACCCGATTGTGGGCTTGGGTCATATCGACATCCAGCTTGAAGATGGCACGGTTAAACGCATTGGCGTAACCCGTGCACATTTAGAGGAAGATGCAGGCAAATCGATTCATGACCAGTTTGAAGGCATGTCAGGTATCGACTTGAACCGCGCTGGTACACCGTTACTTGAAATTGTTTCCGAACCAGATATGCGTTCGGTTGAAGAAGCGGTTGCTTATATCAAGGCAATTCACACGCTGGTACGCTGGTTAGGTATTTCTGACGGTAACATGGCGGAAGGTTCATTCCGTTGTGACTGTAACGTGTCTTTACGTCGTCCGGGTCAACCCTTCGGTACGCGTTGTGAATTGAAAAACCTCAACTCATTCCGTTTCATTGAACAGGCGATCAATGTTGAAATTGAACGTCAAATGGAAATTCTGGACTGGGATGGCACCATCGACCAAGAAACTCGTCTGTTCGACCCTGTGAAGATGGAAACCCGTTCAATGCGTTCTAAAGAAGAAGCGAACGATTACCGCTACTTCCCTGATCCAGACTTGTTGCCTGTGGTGATTCCAGATGCGCAAATCGAAGCGATTAAAGCGCAAATGCCTGAGCTGCCTGCTGCACGTCGTGCGCGTTTCGTAGCTGACTTCGGTGTGACTGAGTATGATGCTCACGTACTGACACTGACTCGTGAAATGTCAGAGTTCTACGAAGAAGTGGTGAAAGCTGCTGGTGGCGCTGCGCAAGGTAAGATTGCTGCGAACTGGGTGATGGGTGAATTCTCAGGTGCTTTAAATAAAGCTGGCCTAGACCTTGCTGACTCTCCTGTGTCGAGTGAGAAACTGGGTGGCATGATTGCACGTATTGTTGATAACACCATTAGCGGTAAGATCGCGAAACAGGTGTTTGGCTTTATGTGGGAAGAAGGCAAAACTGCGGACGAAATTATTGCGGAAAAAGGCTTGAAACAGGAAACTGATACAGGCGCGATTGAAGCAATTATTAAGGAAGTACTTGCTGCTAACGAAAAGATGGTGGAAGAGTATAAATCTGGTAAAGAGAAAGCTTTCAACGGTCTGGTTGGTCAAGTGATGAAAGCGTCTAAGGGTAAAGCCAACCCTGCTCAAGTGAATGAATTGATGAAGAAATTGATTGGTTGATTTATTCGCTAATCAATTGATTTCGTGTTATAAAAACCTCGCTTAATGCGGTAATGCCAGTCAGTTAAGAA
>NZ_DCLL01000005.1 GCF_002321025.1 Acinetobacter lwoffii | reverse complement strand
ACTTTCGCAAGAGATCTATTTCTTTAAAATAGATATTAACTGAATTTCAATCAACCTTTAACTCAATTAAAGGCCCTAACCGATTCACATTTTCTTGCATGAGAGCAATTTGATTGATGTGTATATGCCTATACAAATTTCTAATAGCTAAAGGCTGAACAGTATCAGTATAAAGATCATGACTTTTATGGATCTGTTCAAAAAATTTCGTAGTGTTATTGTCCACATGGTTTCGGTTGATTTCATTCCAGCATTCAGGAATTAATATCGACATTGTTCTACGTTTAAGGAAATGAGCAGCGATGTTCAACCCAAATGGATCAAAATCACCATAAAATGCAATTTCAGCATGTTCGGGAAGTTTGGCTAGTAATTCAAACACCTGACGTGCATTTTGACCCTGACCACGATATAAAAATAGACTGTCTTGCCATTTTTCAGGTAGCTGTTCATACCAATCAAACAGTCTCGTCAACATCGTTCCATTTTCAACAATAATCAGTTTTTCAATCTTATTGCAACACAACACATGGGCATGAACCGTGGGCACTAAGCCCTTATATCCAATCGTTACCTCTTCCTGTTTTAATGGCAATTTTGCATGCACCGATGCAAATACAAGTTGATCGCCGAATACAGAATATCCACCAGACTTTTCATCTTTCAAAAAGTTTAACAAATCCATACGATCAGATTCTAAATTCAGAGACTGTTCAGGAGCGACTTTAACCTGTTTTGCATAGATACAGCGCTCCAAATACTCCAGTTCTTTGGATGTAAGGTGAAGCTCCTTACCATGGACCGTTCCAATCTGATAATCCTGATGAACTTTTTGCCAGGTTTTATTGAATGCCATAGACCGCTTTTTTAATTGCAATGCCGTCTGAATTACCGATAGTTCACGTATACCAAATGTCACTCATGTTCTCCTATCAGGCAATCTGTTGCAATTTATCAGTTCGAGAAATGATGACATCAGATACACAACTATTTCCATCAAATATAGGATCTATAGTTTCGACAAATTCCATGTTCAATTTATCTTTGAATCGGTTTCTATAGTGGCTGGTTAAAGCGATCAGCCAAAAATCGATATCGCATCCTGGCATTAGCAGCTCATATGTTTCAACGCCACTCAATTGTTGATGTTTTACCCCATCCACAAGCAATGCATCAAAGAAATTACTTGTAGCAATTTCTAAAGCAGTTAAAGGCTGTTCAACAACCTCACTCCCTTCTCTAACATCTGGCAGATTTTCTTGATTTTTATTCTGCTCTATCCGTTTTTCACGCTTGGCAAATACTTTTGAGCCAAGTTCACGTAGCATTTCCTGTTCTTCATCAGCATCCAGATCTGCATAGCTGATGAGTTCACTGCATGGCACATGATAAAAAACTTCTGACGCCGTCGCTTCATCAAACTCCAGGTTTAATGTAGATTTTCCTTTTAAAAAGCGGTGGAAAGCATCCACCATGTTGCTTTTTTTCTGCGAAGATAATTCTTGTTTCCAATCAAACAACTGCTTGTTTAATTTAGAAGCACTGTATTTCACCTCTTTACTACAGATAATGAATACGGGGATCAGCTTATTTACCACCAAACTTTCAAGATCTTTATCTGAAGCACCAAGCTCAAGCATTGCGTTGGTTGAAAGTGCGCCCATCACTTCAGTCAATGAACTTAAAATCCTGATGGTTTTTTCAATGCGTTGAATACGGACCTCAAGATTGTTAAACAATGCCAGGTCTTGAAGTGCTTGGGTGGAGAAATCATAGCAGCTCTCAAAAATAGTATTGGCTAATTCAACAATACCTTCACTAATTTCATCCTTATAAATTTCAGCATCTTCTACACTTTTGAGTTTGGTCGTTTCAAATTCACTGATATTGGCACGAATATCTGAAATAAGTTTATGAATCTGTTTAGAGCTGTCAGTAACCCTACGTTTTTTCTCATAATACGTTACGAATGAAATCACGTGGTTGTATAAGTTAAAGCCATTTTTTTCAGTGTTGAAATAGCCAAGTTCTGCTTTATTCAATACTTTGATTAAATACTCATTGTCATCAGTTACAGGCACAATTGCGTTGTTAAATACAATCGCATTACCGATATGCTCAATGTAGTTGTTGAGCGCTTTTGCCGCTTTGGCTGCTGGATATTCCAACTCACTCATATCAGCTCGCCCTGCTCCGGTTCAGGTATTTCATCGTAATTGATGCCATTAAAAGTACAAATGTATTCTAGCTCATCATAGAAAACAGACCACTTAGCTGTCGCAATATAAGTCGTGCCAGTGTTACCGGTTGGATGCAGATATTGATTGCTGACAAGGTATTGAAGCACAGAGCTAATCTGCTCTTTGGGTGAGGTGGATGCCTTACCTAATTTGATGACTAACTCTTTGAGTTGCGACATAATAAGTGGAGATCGTTCAACCTCAGTGATGAGTTCACCATAAGTCACCGTATCCCCACATTGCATGATACGGCTATTGTCTTTTATTGAACGACATAAGCGAAGCCAGTCATTCAAGGGCTCCATTTTCGACACAATTTCGCTGAACTGTTTTCTTAGAAGTTCACGGGTTGCTTTGTTCTTGCGACTTTCACTAAAGACACAGTAGAACCCATAATTATCTTTGGTACGGACGCACTTTTTTCCCATCCAATCGAGATAATTATTTATTTCCTCCAAGACCAGATCATCTTGGAGCTTGTGGTAGAGATCTTTGTGGACATGTTCATCAATAATTCCCCCAGAAATTAAAACATTTACAATGTCAGAAAAAATTGATTTAGCAATTTGCATAATAGGTCCCCACTAGGCTAAAAGCGGATTAGGTTTTTCGTTTTTCTGGGTTTTAAACTTGCGTATACCGAAGTTTCGGTCGATATCATTCTTATGCACAAAGCTTTCACTTAATTCACTGGATAAGTTCGGCTGAGCGCAGACCAGATAAATATTCTGCTTTTGCATCAACTCGAATAATCGCATTGTATTTTGTGAATCAAACTGGCCGATTTCATCGAGTGGTACATGAATGACTGTATTGATATCTGGACATAGTTTTCGTGTTAAAGCCGTAAAGATAATAATGACAATTAATCGTGATAAACCAGTACTACTGCCGGAAAGCAAATCAGAATCATTGTTCACATAAACCTTACGGTTATTTTCCTCATAGCTGATACGCAGTTTGACTAAAGAGCGGATATCGTCAGTCTGAACATTCGACTTTTCTAATGCTTTAACAGCTGATTCAAATGACCGTATTAGCTTCTCACTCGGTAGTATGAGCTGAGATGATTTCTGGATTGATTCTTCATCCAGATCTTTTTCAAAGCGATCTAACTGCTCATAGACATTGAGGCCATCAAGTACAGAAAGTAATTCAATCTGAATATTACCTAACGCTGTAAATGGATTGGTTGTATTGGTTTGCTCCGTAAGATCCTTAGATATCGCATTCAGCTTACGGCGGAATTTAGCCAAAGATTGCCCATAATTACGTAAATCATAAGCAGCCAGTTTAAAACTATTGATCGTGAGGTTTTCTTTAGTGGGAATATCCACCAACAGCATATTTTCGATTTCTTTCATACCGTAAAGATCATATGTGGTGGTGTTCACATTACCTAACAGCGCCATACGGTTTTCCCACTGCTTGTAGAGCTCGAAATCACTATTCTGGCGTAAAATACTTAGTACTGTATTGAGGGATTGTTTCAGCTCCTTGAGCTGTTCTTTCTGACGATTAAGATGATCCTCAGTATTCCGGTAAAACCATTCAAAACTAACCGGCTCAGCAACCTCAAGCTGTTCAATATGCGGAATACCTTCCAGTACTGAATTAATACGGTTTCTTAAAGAGGCTATCTTGGTATTTTCCTCTTCAACCTGCTGAAGATTGCTTTCAATAAGGTTAACTTCATGACGTGATTGTTCTTTAAGTTTTTCGGTTTTGACATTCAGTTTGTCAAAATTTTGTCGGAAAGCATAAATTTCTTGTTCGAGATTTCCGATTAAGGTGCAGATCCCCGTTTTACGAGAGTATTCCTGCTCGAACCAAATCTTGTACTGCATCAAGATGATTTCATAATCTTTCACGATATGACATTTATGGTTCAGTTGTTTTAGCTGATCCTGTGCCTTTTGATAAAGCGTAGTATCCAAACCTTTTTGCTGCAATTCACTATTACGTAAAGATTCAAGATCTATGAGTTTATTATCACATTTATGAATCACAGATTTAGATCTTTCATCCAACATTGCTTTACGTTCTAATTGTTCTTTAATTTTGAAATCATAACTCTGCTGAATTTGGTTTTTTTCATTGCCAAAACGATCATGAATCATTTGGCGTTCTACATTTACTTGTTGATTGAATAATTTTAATCGCTGACGAGCCTGATCACGTTGTCCTTCAGCTAATTTTCTCCGATCCATTACATTTGTTTGGATCTTTTGCTTATATTGCTCAAATATACGCTGGGTACTATCAAATGTTTCTCGGCATTGACGCAGCTCATTCTGTAATTTAATGAGGTTTAGCTCAAAATTCTGAACTGCTTTGGCAGCTGCAGCCACTGCTTTTTCAGTATGGCTGTATTTCTCTTTAGCCTCTTCCAAAATAGTGGTTGCCTTTGCAAGGCGCTGCTCCAATTCATTGAGTGATTCGGCTTCAACCGGAAGATCCAGCTTGGAAGTATCAAGATGAAGGCCATAGAAACTAACATGTCCGCTTTGTTGTTCTGAGTCCCAAGAAGGCTTCAACCCGGTATGCAAAAATAATTTAGGATTAATCAGTTTGGCAATGTTGTGTTTCCAATCGTCTTCAGGACATTGTTTCAGAAAGCTCAATAATGTATTTTTCTGATACAAGATATCTCTTAACTGATGTTCCGTTTGTGTAGATTTATCTAAATGGTGTTTAGCTGAATCAAAATCTACATTAGCTCGAGTGTGCTCGCTTTTTAGGCGTGATAAATCAGCGTTTGCTGTGTTGAGTTGCTGTTCCTTATTCCGTATCGCTTTTTGGTGAGTGTGTAGATTCAGCTGGTACTCTTCGATTTGCTGTTGCTCTTCCTGAGTATGATTAGATGCTTCAGCAATCAAATTGTTGCAGTGATCAACCTCATCTTCATAAAATTTGCGTTCATTCTGTTTGCTTTGCTCGAAAGCATTAAGCTCATTTTTTTCATCCAAAGCCAGTTGATCTACTGCATGAGACCTATCCTGTTGCAAATTGTGTATTAAATTAGAAACCTCATTCTTACGTTCATGAATAGCAGCTAAATCTCGGTCTTTTTCTTCCAAGGCATTATTTTTAAGTTTTTCAAATTTATGAACAATTTCTTTCTGGTTCTTCTCTAACTCATCCACATAACGGCGCGCATCTTCAGCTTCCTGCTTGTACTTAGCAAGATTACTGAATTCTTCCTGTTTTTTCAGAATGTCTGCATTTTTATATTTCTGCTCGTTTTCCTCTATTAAAGCTAAACTATGTTGTAAACCTTCCAACTCACCTTTCGCCCGTGATTCATTGGAGCTATTCGCAATAATCTCATTTTCAATCACCTTTAATCCAGCTTTGGCATGTTCAATAGCTTGGCTTCTCTGATAACGAAGCTGTGCGATTGTCGTATTATTAAACTCTAGTTTATTGAGTGCCTGACCTCGATAAGCCTCCAGCAAAGAGTAAGTCTGCATTAAAGCATGTCGCTGCTCGATCCCCAGTTGCAGTTTTGGCTTTTCCTTATCAAACTCCCGTAATGTCTGAACATCAGCAATGAGGCTGGAAGAATTCAGCGTATTTGAGCGCTGATTCATCATCTGCTCATTTTCTAAAAAAGCATCAACCAACATGAGCTTAAAGTTATCTAACAGGTTGGTTTTATTTAGGGTGATCTGGGTGGATGCCCCAATATGCTTTAATTCATGGCCTTTGCCGCTAAGAGAGAAAATAGAAGCAAGATCCCTGAGTTTGAAATCACGATTCAGACGTTTTTTATCGCTAGTTAGAACCGCTACATAATCCAGGCTATTGTCGATCTGTTTACTGACGTAATAACCTTTCATTTCAATTTCTTGCAACAGACTTTTTACCGTCTTGTGTTGCTTATGGAATTCGATAGAAGATTTTGAAAAAACAGTCTCAGATGCGCTGCCCTGAATAAAGCGATAGCATTGTTTATCCTGATTACGGTAAAAAACAGCACAGCAAAGTCCCATCGGTGTGTTGTATTCAAACACTATCATGCTACGCGCATGAGGGAGATAATAATCTGTAAAATTGAGTTTATTGGCAGAGCGATCCATTAATCTGTCTGGACGGGTCCCATAAAATATTGGGATTAAATTTAAGGTAGAGGTTTTTCCTGCACCATTTGCACCCGTTAAATTAGAATTCCCTTCACCTAATTCAATTTTTGTAGAATTATTTGGTAAGTATGAATCATAGAGATAAATATTTTTTAGGCCATTCAATTCATGCAAGTCATTCATTTAACGTTTTTCCCAGAAGGATTATTCAATATTGCTTAGGGCAATCTACCCTTTAATCTTATTCAAATGCCCAGTAAAAAAAATTCAAACCTAGCAATACATTTAGCCATATACATTATTAGGTAATCTTAGAAGATAGTATCAAAAAATGTAATAGTTTTAGGGACTAATGCTTGAGACAACCAATTTCCAAGCCAACAAACCTTACATTTTTTTTAGCATGAATTTGGAGGGTTACCTAAGGGAATCGTGTCAAAAAAAATGTAATATGCTGCGAGCTCAATTTCTTAAAGTCACAGATTCAAACTTTCTGGTACCGCATCGTGGCAATTATTCGGAAAATTGCACTAAGCCATGCAGCATTATTGCCTTGGGCCTAAACCATATAAAATGGCATAGATCAGTCCGGGTCGCTTTTCTTTTTTCTTAACTCTCGGATGCATCCACTCTAAGCGATCTTCTACTACATAAGATCCATCAGGATTCAGTTGAATCAAATAGTTTAATTTCTTGCCTTCTGAGTGTCGCTTTCTCGCTATCTCAGGATTGAACCGTACCGGGTTTGT
>NZ_DCLL01000006.1 GCF_002321025.1 Acinetobacter lwoffii | reverse complement strand
AATCTGCTAGTCTAGAGCCTTTTTTAAATTCAAGATTATATTTGATAGGTAGCAAAGTCATCCGCAACTGTTTGAGGCAGGACTACATTAAAAAATGATTGTTTTTGCGACAAATTTACTAAGGGATAGTGGCTGACGAGTTTTGCGGATGACAAATGCTTTTGGTTACTTTGGGCGAAACCAAAGTAACAAGTGATATTGCAAGTATTTGATTTAAAAAGTTAAGACTCTTTCATAAACGACTGAAAAGCTAAAGAGTCTATTTCTAAATTCCTTAACTGATCAGCATTACCCTATTCAGGAGCATTTTGGGAAATTAATGAATCCGCTGTTCGATACGCAGAGAACGACCCTTGATTGAGTTGGCCAAGAAAAACAAGATTAGGCTAACTAGTGCCGATAAAATAGCAACACCAATAATAACCAGATTCGTGATCTGATTTAACTGATCCGCCTGTTGCACCTGTGTATTTACACTCTTGGCGACTGGTGTCATGGCTTGACCATAGACCTGTTGCTGCATGGTCCAGATTTGTTCAGGCTTGAAACCATATTGTTCAAATTTAGGATCCTGTTTTTCTGCTTCAACCAGGTTTAAAACATAAGGTTTTGCGGCAGATAAATCCTGCGGCTTATGCAGCAATGCCGTTTGCGCCAGTAAATAAGATTTCACCGGTGCTGCAATCTCTGAATCAGCCAGATAACGGGCAATTTCACTGTCATTAATATTGCTGTCATAATACACCACTTGCTGATAAGCATCATCCCGATCATTACGTAGATCATGCTGCCAGTAAGTCAATCCTGACCAGATCACGATAAAAGCAATCAGCCAAGCGACAAATTTCAGCACAAAAGACTGAAAGCGTACATAAAAGAAACGCAACTTTTTCAGTAAGCCAATCACAAAAAATGCGCCGATAAAAGAGGCAAAAATTTTAATAATCAGCCAGCCAAACCAGCTCAGCAAACTAAAAAAATAATCCGGACTATCACCAATGCTGGCCAGTGTGGCATCTACACTGACCGGTAAATGCAATTGCTGTACTTGGGTACTCAGGCCAAAAAAGCCATAGACCAGTTCCTGCTGGAAAAATAGGCTGATCAATGAGGCTATAAATATGGTAGAAGTAGTCAAACCCAATAGCATCAAATTGCGTTGACGTTTCTTGAGTGCAACTACCCCCTGCTTGATGTCCTGAGGCTTAACGGCGTATTCATCTAAGGGCGGCAATCTCTACTCCTTCTTTCAGATTTTGGCCCTACCTGATTTAGTTGGGCTTGGATCCACTGGTACTTGATTCAATCACCAAATGATTCAGATTATCCTGCAAAGCTTTCAAACGCACGGTTGCTTGTGTACGTTTTTGTACACCTTCTTTCTGGATCTGAATCACATCGTTTACAGTTTTAATGAGGGTGTTTTGCACATGTTCAAGCGTTTCAATGTCAATCACCGAGCGTTGATTGGCTTTAGCCGTGTCGACCGAGTTCTGATGTAACAGGTCAGCATTACGGCGCAGCAGCTCGTTGGTAGCATCATCAATGGTATTGGCCAGCTGTACACTGTTCTTCTGTTCACTCAACGAAATCGCCAGACTGATCTGGTTTTTCCACGCCGGTAAAGTAATGTTTTTGATCGCATAGAACTTGTCGACCAACATCAGGTTATTCGACTGGATAATCCGGATCATTGGCAAGGTCTGCATCGCAGATTGCTGCAATACCTGTAAATCACTGACACGTTTTTCCAGATTATTGGCCAGATGGTTCAGGTCATAAATTTTCTGGGTGGTGCTCTGATCTTGCGGCAAGGCGGTTAAAGTGGAAATTTCCTGCTGCAGCTCCTGTTCGCGTAAACGGCCTGCGGCGATATGTACCCCGAGCTGTTTATATTCATCCTGTACCCCGTCAAACATTTTATCCAGGGTATCAACACGTGCTTTCAAACCGGATTGCGAGGTTTCAATCTCTTTCACCAGTACATCTAGCTGCTCTTTAGTGGTATTGAAATGCGCATCAAAGTTATCTTTCGCACCTTTGAATTTGCTAATGATATTGCCAAAAAAACCCGAACTTTTCTTTTTATTGAGAATACTGCTGGTATTCAGCTGCTGAGCCACCTGTACCACCTGATTCAGCTTCTGTCCTGTCGCATCCAGATCTCTATTTTGCACCAGATTCAGTAATTCATCGGTATAGGTCGAAGTTTTGGTCGCAATATTTTTGCCATATTCAGCCACGCTGTTATGACTCATGTTCTGCAACTCTTTACGTGCAGCCAGCACCTCCTGAAAGTCAGCAGACTGTAAGCCCAGTTCTTTCAGGTCCATTTGCTGGAATTTTTGTTCGACCAGTTCATTCGAGCTTTCAACAGGTAAATTTACTAAATCAGACTTGGTCATAGTTCACCTTATATTGTTATGTTTTCGAGGGTTTCTCGAGGGATTTTTTTAACGTTTTAATCAGACTCTCACGGCTATTATCAAGTTTTTCCAGATCACTTGTCGAGTGTTTCGTCTGGCTTTGTTTGACATGATATTGCCAGGCCGGAATCAAGACCTGCTGTGCTTCCTTAAAGCGATCCAGCAGGCTAAAGGAAAGCTGCTGCGAAAGCTGCATCTGGGTAATGGCGATGTCATTACTGCTTTGCAAGGTACGTAAGGTATTAATTTTCTTGGAGAGGCGTTCTGAAAAATTATCCAAGGGATGCTGGTTTTTGACGAATAGCGGATATTCAGACAGAAACTCGTCTGCTGCGACAATGTGCTTGGCCATCTGTTCGCGCAACCCCAAAAGCTGCTGAAAACGTGACTGCGATTTCTGAATTTCAATCTGCAATTTACGGCTTAAGTGATCGGCCTGATCCAGCAAACGGTCCAGCCGTTGATAATATTCCACCTGACTTGAGCCATAATCCAGATCGATGCCCAGCCATTTCTGTAGAGCATTAAATTTACGTTTTTTCAGATATTTTTTAGATTCTGCCAAGGCATGAATCAATTGCTCAATGGTCTGGCTTAACTGTTGGGTCAAGTGCGGATCTACACCATTCAGTAGAACGGACTGTGCCTGAATCAGAGCATCTGCATAATGATTCAGCCCATATTGATTATCCAGTACAGGCACAAGCTCATTACGCTTAATCGCCAGAATTTCCTCACGATCAAGCATCATGTCAGTCAAGGCAGGTAGAGCTTCAAAGCGCGACATGGTTGAGGCGATATCCTTTAAAAAAGTGAAACAAAGAAGTCTAGAACATCTTCGAATGTAGCAAAAAAACAGACCGCGTTGTGTATATTTATCCAGAAATTCGTTACATCACTTTAACTAAATCCATGTTTTATCTTTATTTTAATTATGATTTTGGCAATACGATTCAATTGCAGAGATAAATGACTACATTGCATTTTGAGAATTATTTAACTTTAAGCATTTAGAACTTTAAAATGTATTCAATCTGATCTAAATGCTTACAACATCAGGTTTTACTTAAAATCCATATACAAAAAAAGCCATATTGCTATGGCTTTCAAGGATGATCCAACGCTGGCTTAAAGATAATCCCCTTCGCTCTCCGGCTGAAACAGCACTTTTTCAATGGTCACTTTCATGGTATTACCATCCGGTTGTGGCCATTCAATGGTTTGACCTTCTGCTAAGCCCAAAATGGCTGCACCTATCGGTGCGATGACATTGACCTGCCCCTTTTCACCTTTAAATTCGTGTGGGTAAACTAGTGTCACCTCAACAGCTTCCGTAGAAGGTGCAATGGTCAACAACACACGGGAATGCATGGTCACGATATTGCTTGCGATCGCTTGCGGCTCGACCACTTCGGCACGTGCCAATTCATCCTCTAAGCGGATCATGGTTTCGCTCAGCTTGCTCTGATTCTCCAGCATCGTTTCCAGACGATGTAAATCTTGCTCAGATAAAATAATGTTGGGTTTAGTCATCCTTATTACCTTGTTTAATGCATAAATGAAAAATTAATCAATCAACCGCCAGCAGCATTTTTAAATACAGGATTTACCCATATTCAAATGATACCGATCCATATAACGTTTAAATAAAAAGAATGATGTCATTCACGGCGCTTATATCAGCACCACCTTACAGTAACATGGGATTCACTCAAGCGCTTCATCTACCATGATCTTCAGCTCAATAACCTATTATTTTTAAAGTGTCAGGTTCTGAAAATAATTCCTGTAAATAATTTCAAGCAAAGCATGCAACGAATGCATTCATTCTTTTAAAGCATTTAAAAATACAAATAGTTGATAAAAGACTTTAAGCCAGATTGAGAAAAACTCAATATGATTTTATTGATGACTCAATCTCTTACGGCATGGAAATTGATCTATATAAGCCCGATCAAGTCTAAACATCTTTTACATCGTTATTTTTACAGCTATAAAAAAAGCTCCCGGTTGGGAGCTCCTTTCCGTTTATAAGCGATTATGCATAAACTGGGAATTTAGCACATACCGCTGCAACTTTCTCTTTCACCGCGTTGATAACAGCTTCATCGCCTTTAGCATCTAGGATATCAGCGATCCAGCCTGCAAGTTCACGTACTTCAGCTTCGCCAAAACCACGCGTTGTTACTGCAGGTGTACCGATACGGATACCTGAAGTCACGAACGGAGAACGTGGATCGTTTGGTACAGAGTTTTTGTTCACAGTAATGTGAGCAGCACCTAACCAAGCATCAGCTTCTTTACCTGTAATGTCTTGTTTGATTAAAGACAACAAGAACAAGTGGTTTTCAGTACCGCCAGAAACTACGTCATAACCACGAGCGATCAATACTTCAGCCATTGCTTTCGCATTTACCACAACTTGTTGTTGGTAAGCTTTGTATTCAGGTGCCATTGCTTCTTTAAAGCAGATTGCTTTTGCAGCAATTGCGTGAACCAAAGGACCACCCTGGTTGCCTGGGAATACAGCCGATTGAAGTTTCTTCTCGATTTCTTCGTTTGCTTTCGCAAGAATAAGACCAGAACGTGGACCACGAAGTGTTTTGTGAGTCGTCGTCGTCGTAACGTCAGCAATTTGCACCGGGCTTGGGTAAACGCCAGCAGCAACTAAACCTGCAACGTGAGCCATATCAACAAACAGATAAGCGCCAACTTTGTCCGCGATTTCACGGAAACGCTGCCAGTCAACGATCTGGCTGTATGCAGAGAAACCAGCAACGATCATGCGTGGCTTATGCTCAAGCGCTAAACGCTCAACTTCTTCGTAATCGATCTCGCCAGTTTCAGGGTTTAAACCGTACTGAATCGCATTATATGTTTTACCAGAGAAGCTTACTTTTGCACCGTGAGTCAAGTGACCACCGTGAGCAAGGCTCATACCCAGAACTGTATCGCCCGGGTTCAGAAGCGCTAAGTAAACTGCTGAGTTTGCTTGTGAACCAGCATGTGGCTGAACGTTAGCATAATCAGCACCAAAGAGTTCTTTAGCACGGTCAATCGCCAATTGTTCGATAACGTCTACATACTCGCAACCGCCATAGTAGCGTTTACCTGGGTAGCCTTCCGCATATTTGTTAGTAAGTTTTGAACCTTGAGCTTCCATAACTGCTGGTGAGCAGTAGTTTTCAGAAGCGATTAGCTCAATATGAGCTTCTTGACGAGCATCTTCATTCGAGATTGCTTGAGCTAATTCTGGATCAAATTCAGCGATAGAGATATTGGCAAACATTAGCGAGGTCCTATTGATTTAGGGCTTTTAAGCCGTGCTAAGATTGGCGCGTATTGTAGCATGAAGTTTTAAATTTTCGATCATGAACTTTATTCAGTTTGCAATAAAAATGGCTCATATCTAAAAAAACATGAGCCATTCAGATAAAAATAAGTTATTGAATTGGCATTAGAGATTTTACATCTGAAATAATATTAGGAATATTCAGTGCATAGACACTACCATGATCCCATTTAGTCGCATTTGACTCATCCGTAATATAACGTACTGAAGTTTGTTTCTGATTGGCGAGTGCAACCAAAACATCTGTTGCTGCTTTCGGAACGGTACTATCTGCTGAACCCTGATAAATAATCACTGGCGTAGACACTTTGACCTGTAAAGGCTGAGAATCTTTATCCAGGAAGTTTTTCACCACCGGAATACTCATGAAGTTGGTTTGAGTACGCGGATATCCTTCTAAAGTTCCGTTATTTTGAGCATACTGTCCCATTGCAGCACCAAATTTATTACCCAGTACATCATAGCAATCAGTTTCCGCATTCTTGGCGATCTGGTCAGTCGGTGTTTTAAAAATCTGGCTATATTGCAGATTTGGGTTTGGATTACGTAAACCGGCAGTAATCAATGCCGTGAACGTATCTAAAGACGCCAAAGTTTCAATCTTTTTACCCAGATTGGTTTCTTGTCCAGCTTGCGCCTCACCACCTGACAAAATCAGGCTAAAATTAGAAGCAGGTGCTAGAGCCACTGTCCCCTTATAAGTCATTTGAGCAGCTCGTGCTGCATATTGTGCAGCACCTAAAGCTGCCTGTCCCCCTTGAGAATGCCCAACAGCCATCCATTGACTAGATGCATCTGTCCCTAAATAATCTTTTGCAGCGACAACGGCATCGGTAATCGAATAGGCTTCACTCTTGAGATTCAGGAAAGGATGGAGCTCTTTTCCACTCGGCTCTCCTAAACCTTCATAATCGGGTGCAACGACCACATATCCCGCTTGAAGAAATCCAGCAATCATATTCCTGATAAAAGGATTCAGTGCATTTCGACTTGGTGCACATTGGTCAGCAACGCCAGTCGTGCCATGAGCCCATGCGACGATCGGCCATCCCTTTGCTGGTGGTGTCCCCTCAGGGGTGAACACCAATGCAGTCGCTTGTGTTTCTTTACCATTAATCCCTAACATCTTATAAGTCATGATCACACTTTCGTCAGCGATCCCGGCGAAATCCGTTTCAGTATAGGCCACCGGGGTTGCCACCACCGGATTGTCTATATCATTTACAGGAAGAGCAGGTTTGGACTCGTAAAAACGATCATTATCACTATCATCGTTACAAGCAGTTAAGGCCACACTTAATGTGAGAAGAGTACAGGTCAATACTTGACGTTTCATCGATCTTATCCTTATCTTATTTATTATCATCTCTAATGAGTTTTTCTGGTTTTATCTTTAACAAACGATAAAACCACATGTAATTTCCCAATTTATCTAAACAATATCAAGAAAAGAATTCGTTATTTTTTCTGTTAAATTCGCACCGGTTTAGATTTATTCTGAAATCAGCAAACTTAAAAATAGAGAATTTCCCCTTTTCAGAACTATACAAATAGTCGTCATAAGTTAAAAAGCCTGCAATTACTACAGAAATAAAGTAATTAAATTGTCAGTTGCAAAACAATAATGTTAGATTTTACTCTCTTCTCTTTTCAGGCACATTTCCAACATGCTGGCCATTATTCTTGATACCGAAACGCATACTTTAAATGGTCAACCCATCGAAATTGCTTATGCGCCTGTCGAAATTGTAGAGCATAAAATCAGTCTGGATAAAAGCCGCCTGTTTGATCAGCTTTATTCATGTGACGAAGCCATTTCTTTTGCTGCCATGGCCGTGCATCATATTCTGGAATCGGATCTGGAAGGTCAGCCGCATTACACTACCTTTCGCCTACCTGATGAAACCGTCTACATGATCGGCCATAATATTGATTATGACGTCCGTGCCATCGAAAAATGTGGCGTAGATACTTCAAAAATCAAGGTAATTTGCACCTTGGCTTTAGCTCGTCGGGTCTGGCCAGATGCGGAAGCACACAATATTTCTGCACTGATCTATATGATCACCAAAGGCAGCGAAAGAGCGCGTGAAATGATCCGTAAAGCACATCGTGCCGATATGGATATTATTTTAACTGCCAATATTTTGATGCATATTGTGCATCATTTAAAAATCAACAGCATGCAGGAATTATTCGACGCTTCTGAAGATGCCCGAATTCCACGTACGATTAATTTTGGCAAACATCGCGGTACTACCATCGCCGAACTTCCTACTGACTATGTGCAATGGCTATTGCGTCAGGATGAACTGGATCCTTATTTACGTAAGGCCCTTGAAAATACGGCGATCACGACATTATAGGTTTTATCAAAACAAACCTCAGTATTTTAATAAATACTTCATATTAATGTAATTTTCACAGACTATGCTCTAGCTGAATTTTAGCAACAATCTATTCAGCTATGATGCATTTTTATAAAACTCAACGTGGGATCGAGGTGCTACAGGATCGCTCCATCCCACTGACCGCACGCCAACGCCGCTTACTGGTTCTGATCGGCAGCCAGGATTTCAACTTATTAAATGATGGCTTAAAACAACAGCTTGCTCCTGCCGAACTCTTAGATCAGCTTTATGCCATGGATTTAATTATTCCAGCTGAAACGGGCGAGGTAGCCATCAGTCAAAAGCAGGCTGATGCAAGAACAGATACAAAAGTTGACCTGGCACACTCCGAGATTCACCGATCGTTGGACTCATCGATAGCAGCAGCTTCTGCGACAAAAGAACTCCATCCTGAGATGGAATCCATTAAAGTAGTGCAGGACATTCCATCTGCTGAAACGGATTCAAGCCATGCAAAAAAGCTGCCTGAACTGCAACCTATGTCTTTTGAAGACCTTAAATATATGATGATGGAAAGCTTACAAAAATATTGTGGCTTGATGGCCAAGCAGCAAATTCATCAGATTTTACAGGCGCCGGATACGCGCAGTTTAAAACTGTGCCAAATGCAATGGATCACGTCCCTTCAGGAAAGCCGTATTGCTCCCCAAGAATTGAATCACATTCTGAAGCAGATCAATTTTGCTTTAGATCAATTACAGCAAAATAAAGCTGAAGACTAATAAGATCTTAGTCTTTAAAACTCTTAAATGAGCAAGTTTAACAATAAGCTAGCTTTGATTATTCAAGATAACTAATTGGTTATTTGATATATTTATATTTAAGCAAAATTTAAAGCTCGGAATATCCGACTTAAGCGTGATAGAAAAAATAATTACAATCCCGCCATATAGTGAGCATAGACATCCGGTAGGATCATGTATATGTCACATTATTTAGAATTCGATGCGTTCGATAATCCCATGCAACTGAGTAAAGTTGGCAACTGGGTGATCACCTTTTTAAGTCCGGTTGAAGAACTGCAATTTGTACAACTGGCGATTACCTATGTGCTTCCCCGCCAGATCAGTGACAGCTTGCAACCGGGCCGTATATTGATTCAAAAAAGTCCCATTGAGCATCATTGGCTAATTCAGGCCATTGAATGTTTTGACAGCACGACTCGTCAGGAAATTTCTTTAAACCCTGAGCATACAACCGCACAGCAAACTTTAGCGCAGATTCTAAAAGAATTTGAAAAATATGATGTGAATGTGCAGCTTAAACAGATTTAAATACTTGCTCACTCCAGCGAGCTTTTTTATTGTTATGGGAAATTTATTCGGCCAATCAAGGCCCATTAGCACGTTGTCTTCTCTTAGATATTGAATCAGAAGCTGATTATAGCTGCATACATTAGTATCCAAGCTAGTAAATACCAACACATAAAAAACTCACCTAAATGGTGAGTTTTTTATGTGTTAAATCGGTGATTTCGGATAAATAAGTTCAATTTTTTTCTACCTATCTGAAGTTCACTGATTAAATTATTCGACAACGCGATAAATATTTGAAGATTTTTGGCTTTCAAACAACAACTCAATACTCGGCAGAATCGTTTCACCATCCACCACGATATGTTCAATTTTTTTGACCAACTCAGCTGCATGATGAATGTTGTGCTCTGCAAAGGAACGCAGCATAGCTTTCGCCTCAATCACTTGGCTAAATTGATCTTTCACCTTGATATCAATCATCTTTGACATTTTTCCTTCCTCTCTCATTATCCAATTTTCAGTTTTTTATACCATAATTAGCCAAGCGATTAATCTTCAAGATGTTAGCGAATTTGGCAATGTAAACTTTTTTATCTGGATGGATTATAAGAAAAAGAATATTACACTGAATGAATTGCGCAGACATTAAAAAAGCTCGCATTTCTGCGAGCTCTGTGTTGGATGGCTAGTGCTAGATTTATTGTCTGGTGATAAACATCAAACTCAACTAACTGTCATTGATCCGTCCAACTTATCGGTAGCGTCTTATTGATTTTACGACCTACCATGAGTTGAATATAACAGTATTTTTTTAGCCGACAATACTCTTTTACACTTCTAAAAGAAGACTTATACAAGATTTCAATTGTCATTTTTTTAAAGCAGATTAGAATATTTCTGGCTTGTTATCCGAAGACTTCTGCATTCATATCGTCTTTATTTAATTCATTGATTTTTAGAAAAATACCTTATTAAGCATACGAATTCTTGTTGCATAGCGGGCTCAACACTTTCTTTCATAACCTTGATAAGCGCTTCAAAATTTAAACTCGAATATGATTTTTTATGAAAAAATACTTCCGGAAAAGGACGCAATATTCAAAGAAACTACTGTCATAGAATCGATACAACTAATTTTAAAATGATTATTTTTCAAAAAATGGCAACAATTTAATCTCACATCAAGATCAATTAACCATATTTTTGTCTGAGTATTTAATTACTTACATAAGGAAATCAAAATTATTCAATTGATTTTCTGAACGTTAAATACCATTTTTTTATTTGCAGCATAGTCAAATATTCAGAATCTTACTCAGCTTTTCAAATCCACCCTATTTACAGCCAAGCGACCTATAAATTCTGAATTTGATCGAAATAAAAACTCCCACCTAATGGAAATTTAATTTTATATCAACCTTAAACATTGAATATAAATGCAATACAATGCTCATAAATACATCGAGATATATCTAATTTTTTATGTCAGCTAATAATTTTAGGAAATACCTTGATCTCAATTTAAGGCAGTTAATACTTTTATTGGCTATTTTTAGTGTGTCTAGCCTTTTTATTATTTCTCTCATTATTAGCTATCAGATCGTAAAAAATCAGTTAATCGACAATTCTCTTGCCTTAAACTCTGATCATGCACATAAAATTGCATCAAGCACAGACAACCATTTTAGAAATATGCTTCTTGAGCTGGACTATAGTGCCAAGATATTAGGTCAAGACTTTAATAACAATGAGCTAAGAGAAGCCGAGGTCAATAAATTAAAATATCAGTCTGAACACTATAACAGTGTCGTGATCAGTGATACTCAAGGCAGACTAATCAATTTTTCGCCTAATATTCTGCATATTGATAAAAGCAAAATACAACATACTCAAGGGATTATTGACTCTCTCCATAAAAAATCGACTTATATATCCTCACCCTATTTTTCTGTACAAAAAAACATGATCGTGTTTATATCTCAACCTATTTTTGACAAGTCAAATCACTATCAGGGCTTCATCGGTTCAGCGATTTACTTAAAAGAAAAAAATGTGATTAATCAGCTTCTAACCACTTATAAAAATTATAAAAATAGTTATATGTATGTGATTAACAATGAAAATAAAATTATTTTCCATCCCGATCGCGAAAGAATCGGTCAATGGGCCAGCAATAATACAGGTCTGGAATATATGCATGCGCATAAAAATGGTCAAATTCGTTTAATCAATAGCCAGGGCACTGATAATCTGGCGGGTTTTTCTCATATTCCGACTTCAAACTGGATCGTGGTTTCCCAACAACCCACCCATGACTTACTTAAACAGGCAAATTCTATCCTTTATAAATTAGCCGCAGGATTCTTTTTATTTTATCTACTTGTTTTTTATATTAGACCTCTTGCGAAAG